>NZ_CP007142.1:1942787-2590383 GCF_000940805.1 Gynuella sunshinyii YC6258
CAACAGAGCGACCGCACTGACGGCGGCATCAGCCCCTGCTTTGGCGGCTACCCAGGTGCCAGCAGCCATCGGTGTGCCATTATCCATGGAGTAAAGTCCCAGCCGGGCAATAAAATTCTTTGGTTCTATATCGCTGCGCAGGCTGCGGACTGGCCAGACGGATGGAAAGGGTTGTTTGTCAATGTTGTCCGCTGCAAGAGCAGTCCATTGATCCCATGCGGATGCCAGAAACTGCAAGTACCTCTGGCTGTGTACCGTTGGTAGCACCCGATCAGACAGTTGTTCTGCCTCTCGCACGTCATGGCCTCTGTCATGCAACGCCTGAATGACATACTCCAACCGTTGAGGAGATTCAAAGCAGGGAACCTTTTCGCCCCGATAAAACTCAAACTTCGGGTTATGAATGCTATGTTGCCGGGAAATCACCGTGATCATCTTTTCACTTCCTGATAATGGTACTGACCGTTGTCAGTGAGGTTCGAGCGTGTTGAGTGGCTTAGCAATATAACTCCGTTCCTTTGATGATGTCAGGGTTAATGAGCCTTACGTGGTATGTAACCTGACACATGGGTAAATACCATCGGGAGGCAGGAGTTGATTTCACTCTGGTACAGTCCTCTGCTTATTTACGGTGGTGTGACTTAAACGAAATTTTTTAATGGGTACAGACTGTGGTAGCAGAGACTACACAAACGACTGGTAGTTGTACTGATCAGGGGTAGGTAACACTTTATGATCAGCCATCATTATCACTTCCAAAATGGATTCTGTTTTTGGCAATCCGGCTTATTTGCTACTCAATTCTGTACATAGAATCACATCGCCGATGTTAGCTGTTGTAAATTCCGTATAGCAAAGCCTATTACGCCCATGGTGACATTGAAAATCGAGTTAAAGCACAAAAGCTCTTGTTTTCCACACGAATTTCCAGGCATGAGTAGTGGCCAATCAGTTCCGGTTATAGCTGGCGGAATTCGCTCATACGCTGATGGAGCGTATTCGGGAACCGGTGTTGCAGAATATTGAACAAGCACTCTTGCAGATGGATACCATTTGTCTGAGGTTACTCAAGATCGGTATGGTCGATAGCCGGAGAATTCGCATCTTTTAAGTCGTGCGTATTCCTATTGGGTGCTGCATCAAAAAGTTGTTTGCCCTTAAGCCGCGTAGTGTGCTGTCACCGGTTGCTGATCAACGCAGGGGAGACTGTATTCAAAGTTTGAGGAATCAGAGAAGTGCTGCTCATCCTTGAACGAAAATGTTTTATTGCAATGAATTCTGGGTTTGATGAAATATTCGGGATAGAGCGAAAGTATGATGAGAGCATGTTGAAAATAAAACGATTTTCAATGACTATTTGAATTTCTTGTAAAGAAGTTTTTCTATCAAATGGGATTTTTCCATAATATTTTGATATGGAGCTTTTTCTATACAAAAAAATATGAATGTTTCTGGAACATCTTAGATAGCACTTTGAAATTCTATTTAGATTGAATAACTAAAGATAAATAAGGATGTGTAATGTTTAATAAAATAGTAAGTTTTACGTTTTCTATGTTAGCAGTATCATACGCCGGATATTCATCAGCCATCACTCACCATTTTGATGCTCTCGCAAAACCAAGCAATACTCTAGTAGAAAATAGCTCCTCTCATTCATTTTTCGAAAATAGTGGGGTTATCAGTCAGACGAGTCAGATTTCTCTTGATGACGTTTTTGCCGGAGCCGGTTATGTAAGCGATAACGAGGTTCCAAAAATAGTATCCTGTATTGATGGTTCGCCAGAAGTTGACAATAGTGGCAATACTTTTGGTAGCCTGAGTTTTGATAGTAGTTCTAACTACCATAGTACATTTGATGACTTAACAATTAAAATTAATGGCAAGTCGAGCTGGCTTAATGCCAGTGCCAAGCTTTCTTCCACTTCGCAAGAGAAAAATACCAATATTGATTCAACAATTATCTTGAGAGCTAAGTATGAAGCGCCCAGTGTTCGTTTCGTCCCCGTTGACTCTGCTATGCCCCTGAATAATCGTGGGTTGGCAGCTTATACAAAAGGCATTAATACTTTCTATAGTATTTGTGGTGATAGTTATGCCGGATATTTAAAGCGTGGTGGGGTACTTGATATTGTTATTCGTATGAGCTTTTCGAACCAGGCTTTCAAAAACAAATTTGAGAGTGAGATGGGGGTAAGTCTTGGAGGAATTCAGGACTTAAAAATACTTCTTAATACCACTAAAGAAAAATATAAACAAAACCTTCAGATCTTTATTACAGCTTCTCAATTAGGTGGTGATCCATCTGCATTGGGGTCAATATTGGGGGCTGTTGATAATAGCGATGTTCAAGCATGTGATACTGCTAACTGTTTTTCGATCTTGGATAGCTTGATAAATTATTTGAGAGAAGATGGGCCATTACATACGTCCTGGAAAGAACGTCCAGCAGTGATCGGAATTACACCGGTTAATTATCGGGATATTTTGGTGGATGATCCTGAATTTTCCTGGGAAAGCCAAGTGACACCGGAAATTAACCAAGCCCGGTCTGAATTGTATGTTCAATTAAAAGATCAGTACCAGAATATCAACCAAATTGAGTCTGTACTGAAATCAACGTTTACACCAATGATTCAAAAAAGATGGGATGCAATTGTCCCTGAATACAAAGCTTTGAAAGTTCTTGTTGAAGAAAATATCAACACCCTGGCGGAAGCGTTATCTATATGTTATGAAAATTTTGACCTTTGTCTTGCTGCTAAAGTTAATGCGGTTGCCAATCTCAATGAGATTTCTTTTCCCAGGGATCCATCCGCTGTTTATGATGTTTCTAAGGTAACAGTGGGTCTGGATGCTGAATCGTATTGCTCTGTACCGGAGTCATCTGTCGTTGTTGGATTGGGTACAAGAATTCGTCATGGAAATGCAGTTGGTGTTAAGCTTAAGTACCGTACTGTAAATGTTGATGGTTCACTTGGTTCGCCTCATTATGTTCAATGCGGGAGTGAAGCACCAAAAAACTTTGTTGAAGTACCTGATGGGTATATCGTGACAGGCTTTGGAGGTCGCGTTAAGAGTAGTGATTTGCAGTCTGTATATGCTTTGGCTCGTCGCTGGGATTCAGAGCAGCGTATGTTGGTAGGTGATACGCGAACTTTCCACAGCGGCGATAATTATGAAATGATGCTTGACTTGAGGATCCATGGCCCTACGGGTCTTGACTCGTTTTTTGATACAGATCATGGGGTCATTAGTGGTGCTGGCTTTCGAAGTAAAAGCGATGATATAAAAGGTTTGACAGCCAAAGTTGGTTATATTTATTAAATATCATTAAAGTCCATACACACAGCTGATGTTAAGCCTTACGAGCTTCGTGAGGCTTTTTTTTGGGTTGTTGATATTTTGAGGAACGGAGTTGCAAGTGACAGTGTCGCATTCACTGTCATTCTCGATTAAGATACTGTTTTCTCAATAATTATTTGATGGTATGTCCAATAACCGATCTTCCCTGCGAATTATGCATGTTCTGTTGTCGCGAGGTTTTGCTGGATCCGAGCGCTCCACGGCGGAGTCCAGTAATCAACAGTGTATAGAGCATCAGGTTTGCGTGGTAATACGTAAGGATCATCGTCGACATGGTGTGTCCATTCGGGATCATCTCGACGGACGTGTCAAGGTAATAGAGATCCCCGCCAAATTTCTCACCAAGTGGCAATTGAAAAAAGCCATAAATGATTTTAAGCCTGATGTTATTCATGCCCACTTGCGACGCTCAACGCGATTAGTAGCCAAAATAAATCCAGCTGCAGCCACGGTTTCCACATTGCATATCGAAGTCAATGGTCCGCATTTTCTGCAGATGGATGGGTTGATTTGTAATGCCCGCTGGCAGATAGAAAAAATTCCGACGGCTTATCAAGGGCAAACGTTTAAGGCCAACAATTCCTTGCAGCATCATCCTGCGCTACCTGATCAGAAACTTATGGAATTAAGAGCTTCTTTGGGGTATCGGCCTGAAGATATTCTTGTCGGGGCTGTCGGGCGTTATCATGAAAGCAAGGCCTGGGATATTTTGATTCCTGCATTTAAACAACTGCAAACCTCGTTACCGGTCAAACTCGCGTTCTTTGGCAGCGGTCATCAGGAACAACAATTAAAAGAGCTTGCCAAGGGCGATACCCGCATTACATTTCATTCTTATAGAACAGATATTAAAGACATATATCAATGTTTTGATCTCTTGGTCTGCCCTTCACGCTATGAGCCGCTACCCAGGGTTATGTTGGAAGCAATGGATGCTGGTATACCTGTTATCGCTTCGGATGTCGGAGGGTGTAAAGAGCTGGTTGATGATTATGGGGGAGACCTGTTTCGAGTGGATGATATTGATGATCTTTCCAGGGTTCTGTCGTTACGGTTGCAATCAAGACCCGAGTGTTATTACCCGGATCTGAGTGCCCATTATCTCGAAAATGCGAATCAGGCCATTGTGGGGTTTTATCGTCAGTTGATTGCCGGCAAAAAGCACTGAAAATTTATCATTGCGACTGTTTGATGCCCGCCGGAGTTTCAATCAATTTTTCCTGAATGGACGTTTTGCGGATGATTCGGTTTCTTTTCCAGTCTTCTTCGTTAACGTAACCACGGGAATGGTCAAGATGTATGCAGATTGCCCTATAGCGGATTTGCTTTGCTTTAATGCCTGCATTCAGTAGACGACCACCAAATTCACAATCCAGACCGCCATATTTCATTCTTTCATCAAAGCCATTTACTTTAACAGCGTCTTGTTTCCAGCAAGAGGCGTTATGGCCATTCCAGGATCTTTTCGTCATTGTCAGAGTGTTATAGAGGCTGGCCAGCGTTGGTTGCTTGGTTAGCTTCATAAACTTAATGCTGGGCTTTACGCCATGTTTGGCCAGCCACTCTCTGTCAAAACAATTACCTGCTTCAATGTCCTGGCGGGTAATTGCCTTACTGGTTTCCATGGGCAGTTTAAAATAGCCACCCGAAAGAAAACATCCAGGTTTGGCCGCTTGACGATGAGCAGCGACAAAATCGTTGCGGGGAATGCAATCACCGTCTGTCATGACAATATATTCACCCGTCGCGGCAACAATGGCTTTGTTAAGGATTCTACATTTTTGAAAACCTTCGTCCGGTTGCCAGATATGATGTATTTCAAAACGAGCTTCCTGCTGGAACCTGGAAATCAGCTGTCGGGTTTCTTCACCAGAACCATCATCAGCAATCAGTAGCTCAAAGTTCTGATCAGTCTGGCAATTAAAGCCCCAGAGGACTTTTTCCAGCCAGACGGGTGAGTTGTAGGTAGTGAAGATAACGCTGATTTTCAAAGATATAGCCCTGTGAGTTCATATATAGTGGTCGGAGAGCTTACTACAAAGATATGTTGGCGTGAATGATGGTGTAGGGATGAGTCGTGCTCAAAGCAAGAGGGTGCCGAAAAAGTGCTTTCGGCACCTGGAAGTCGTCTTACTGACTAACTGTTTCTGAGTTACCGTTATAGCTGACGGTCATTGATGAGCAACTATCAAAGACGATACTGATTACTTCAGTGTTAGTGCTGTCTGTGACACTGATAGATCCGCTGCTAAAACCACCGCTATTACACATAATGAGGTTAGAAGCCTGAATGTTGATGTAGCCGTAATTCTCGTGATAGACCCGAGCGGATACATTCCAGCCAGACGAGCTGTCGCCGTATACGCTGGCATCACTGACCCGGTAGGTTACCCCATCTTCAGAGAAATCGTTATAGGAGGTGCAATTTGAGTTGCTATCGCAACTGAAGGTCATATTCAAACTGGAAGTGGTTCCATTGTATCGGATGGTAAAATTCTGATAAGAGATAGTGAAGGAACCATCTGACGAATAGACCGAATGAGCAACACCATTATAGACTGCGGTCGTGCCGTCACCGACATCAATGGCGCAGTTGGTGAAAGTAATCGTGAAGTCGCCAGAATTTTCATCGCCTTGTCCGTTGGCAACAGCAGATCCGCTGTCACAGATTTCAGCAGACATATCTTGCGTGGCGCGAGTGCTTCTGGATATTGAAGATGGCGTTTTGGTAAGCTGAATGACTAATTGGTTTGGAAGAATACTCGTTTGATCCAAAGATCGGCCACCAATGGATGGTACGTTATTGGATGTTACAGCCATCTCAGAACCATAGCTACCAGCCAACGCAAGATCTTTGTAGTTGCTGTCACTGGCAGTGGCTGCGGATGTTTTTCCTTGATAGCTTGCGGTTGAAGATCCTCCTGAGGAGTCATCTCCATCTCCACCTCCACATCCGGCCAGCAAGAACAAGGTAAAAAGCAGTGTTATTGATTTTAGCGATAGTAAGTAAAGTTTCATCATCGTTCCTTCTGATTTAGATTATTTTAATAAACGGCACTGTCAGAATGCCTCGCTCATATTAATTGTTTTATATTGTATGCGCTATTTAAACCCGGGAGCTTTTGGGCATATGCAGAAGGGATGGAAACAGTAAATAAAAAAAGCGGCATTGTGCCGCTTTTTAAAAATAGAGCGATGATTAAACTGAATAATACATATCAAACTCAACCGGGTGAGTGGTGTGCTCAACGCGGTAGACTTCTTCCATTTTCAGTTCGATATACGCGTCGATCGTGTCATCTGTAAATACACCGCCGGCTGTCAGGAACTCACGGTCAGCATCCAGGCTGGACAATGCTTCACGTAGGCTGCCACAGACTTGTGGAATAGCTGCCGCTTCTTCCGGGGGCAGGTCGTACAGGTCTTTGTCGGCTGAATCGCCAGGATGGATTTTGTTCTTAACACCATCAAGGCCGGCCATCAGCATAGCTGCGAATGCCAGATAAGGGTTCGCAATCGGATCCGGGAAACGGGCTTCGATACGTTTGCCTTTAGGTGACGCAGTGTAAGGAATACGGATAGACGCCGAACGGTTACGGGCAGAATAAGCCAGCATAACAGGTGCTTCGAAACCAGGAATCAGACGCTTATAAGAGTTGGTTCCAGGGTTGGTGAAAGCGTTCAGTGCTTTGGCATGCTTGATGATACCGCCGATATAATACAGTGCTGTTTCAGATAATCCTGCATATCCATCGCCTGCAAACTGGTTTTCGCCATCTTTCCAGAAAGACTGGTGGCAGTGCATACCAGAACCGTTATCGCCAACGATTGGTTTTGGCATAAAGGTGGCTGTTTTTCCGTAAGCAGCAGCAACGTTGTGCACACAGTACTTCAGAATCTGGGTTTCGTCGGCTTTTTTAACCAGAGTATTGAATTTAACACCAATCTCACACTGACCTGCAGTGGCTACTTCGTGGTGGTGTACTTCAACTTCCAGGCCCATAGCCTGCATTGCAGAACACATGGCAGAACGAAGGTCATGCAGACTGTCGACTGGCGGTACAGGGAAGTAACCACCTTTGACTCTTGGGCGGTGACCCAGGTTACCGTCTTCATACAACTCGTTAGTAGACCAGGCGGCTTCTTCAGAAGAAATTTTGTAACCGGAACCGCTCATGTCGGTGTGCCAGTTAACACTGTCAAAGACAAAAAACTCGGGTTCAGGACCGAAGAAAGCAGTATCGCCCAGACCGGTTGATTTCAGATATTCTTCAGCACGCATGGCGATGGAGCGAGGATCGCGCTCATAGCCCTGCATGGTGGAGGGTTCGATGATGTTGCAACGGATGATAACGGTTGTGTCTTCTGTAAATGGATCCAGAACACTTGTTTCATCGTCAGGCATCAGGATCATGTCTGATTCGTTAATGCCTTTCCAGCCGGCAATGGACGAACCGTCAAACATCTGGCCATTTTCAAAGAAATCTTCGTCAACACTGGATGAGGGGATGGTGACGTGTTGCTCTTTACCCTTGGTGTCAGTGAAGCGCAGGTCAACCCATTTAGCCTCAGACTCCTTGATCAAAGTAAGGGTTTTTTCTGACATTATTCAGTCTCCGAAGTTGATTGGCTTATCGCCACGTTATGTTTTTAACCGAGCTGCTGAGTATCGGTTCGCACTGTATCTGTGCACAAAAAAGCAAAGCCTGTGCCATGGCAGGAAAACCTTATAGCTTAGCGTTTTTCTGCTCTGCAAAAAATCACATGCATCGTAACTGTGCTTTGTGATTTTTTTGTGTTCTTTTTTGGTGCATTGAATTTTTTTTAACTCATTCCTTCGTGTTTGGCGCAAAACCGCTATAATTGCGCGCCCAAAGAACCAGCTAAGCACGTTGTCATGAAATTTATTATCAAACTGGCACCAGAAGTTACCATCAAGAGCAAACCGGTGCGAAAAAGGTTTACTCAGCAACTCCGGCAGAATATCAGAAACATTCTGCAAAAGATTGATACAAATGTCGCCGTTAGCGGCGTTTGGGACAATCTTTTCGTTCAGCCGTCGAGTCAGGCCAGTCAATATCAATGTGATGCCATTGCTGAATCCCTGGCTTGTACGCCAGGTATTGCACACATTCTTCAGGTTGAAAGTTTCCAGCTGCAAAGTCTGGAAGATATCTTTTTAAAGGCTAAAGACTTGTACCGTGAGGAACTGAAGGGCAAAACATTTTCTGTCAGGGTCAAGCGGGTCGGAAAGCATGACTTCACCTCCCTGGATGTTGAGCGTTATGTTGGTGGCGGGCTTAATCAGCATACTGAGGCAAAAGGTGTAAAGCTGAATGATCCGGATATCGTCATAAAAATAGAAATTCGCGATCAGGATCTTTTTCTGGTTACCCGCCGTATCAATGGATTGCGGGGATTTCCGATCGGAACCCAGGAAACCACTTTGACTCTGCTCTCTGGTGGGTTTGATTCCGGAGTCGCGGCCTATCAGATTATGAAACGTGGTATTCGTACCCATTTCCTGTTTTTCAATCTGGGTGGTTCAGCCCATGAAAATGGTGTTAAACAGGTGGCCGAATACATTTGGCGGAAATTTGGTTCCAGTCACCGGGTGCTGTTTATTGCCGTACCGTTTGAGGGAGTGGTTGCCGAGATTTTAACTAAAGTCGATAACTCCCATATGGGTGTTATTTTGAAGCGGATGATGTACCGGGCGGCAGACCAGGTTGCAGAACGCTTCAATCTGGAATCATTTGTAACGGGTGAAGCTATTGCCCAGGTTTCCAGCCAGACCATGATAAATCTCAAGGTCATTGAAGAAGTGACTGATAAGCTGGTATTTCGCCCGTTGGTTGTATCGGACAAGCAGGAGATTATTGATCAGGCCCGCCGAATCGGTACGGCTGGGTTTGCTGAAACGATGCCAGAATACTGCGGTGTGATATCCAGAAAACCGACCACTCGCGCCAGACTCGAAAAAGTATTGGCGGAAGAACAGAAATTCGACTTTGCTGTGCTGGATGCTGCGCTCAAAAATACGGTTGTCAGAAACATCGATGAATTGTACGTAACAAATGCCAACGATTATAAGGTGCCTTATCGCTCTAATCTGTCAGATGACGACATACTGATCGATATCCGGCATCCTGATGAAATTGACTTGAAAGCCCCTCCCAAGGCGATCAATACTCTTGAGATTCCGTTTTATCGTCTCCGTCAGGCATATCCTGAGCTGGATCAAAGCAAATCATATGTGCTGTATTGCGACAAGGGTGTAATGAGCAAGATGCAGGTGCTTTATTTGCGCGAGCAGGGGTTTGAAAACGTCTCAGTATATGGGGAAGGGTGAGTGGCTATAACGATTCTTGCCGGAATGGTTACCGGCAAGACTTTATAGCAGGATCAGTGCATTGACGATTCTGTTTCGGAGCTGCTGTCGCTATTGGCATTCAGCTCTGCGAGTTTTTGCTGATAAATTGCATCAAAGTTGATCGGTGCCAGATGAACAGGCGGGAAGCTGCCTTGTACCACCAGATTATCAATATATGCCCGTGCATACGGAAACAACAGGTTCGGGCAATAGGCACCTAACATCTGGTTTTTGACTTCTTCTTCAAAATTTTCCATGTTGAAAATGCCGCACTGCTGGACTTCTGCAACAAACGCCACTTCATCATTCACTTTGGTTGTTACGGTCAACATCAAAACCACTTCGTAAACGGCTGCATCTAGCTGTTTGGTTTTGGTGTTCATATCCAGATTGATTTTTGGTTCCCAGGGGTGACGAAAAATCTGTGGACTATTAGGAGACTCGAACGAAGAATCCTTGATATAGAGTCTTTGAATGCCGAAAACCGGCTTTTTTTGTTCTGTCATGACTTGTGTATTCCTATCAATAATCGGTAATCAGAAGCAGACTATCCAAGCAATGGGTCAAGTTTGCCAGCCCGTTCCAGGGCGTAAAGATCATCGCAACCACCGACATGGGTATCGTTTATCCATATCTGTGGAACGGTATGGCGACCTGCTTTGGCAGTCATTTCGCGGCGCAGGTCGGCTTTTCCATCAACTACGATCTCATTGAACTGAACACCTTTTTGTTGCAGTAGATGCTTTGCCTGCATGCAAAACGGGCAGTAGTTGGATGAATAAATCGTAACGTTTGCCATATTCATCGCCTGCTTCAGGATTTAACCAGGGGAAGGTTATTGCTGAGCCACTCGGTAATCCCTCCTTTGAGGCGAGCGACGTTTTCAAATCCGGCTTTCTTCAATGTAGCTCCAACCGCGCCTGTCGTGGTACCGGTCTTGCAAACCAGAATGATGGGCTTATTGCGGTAGGGCTCCAGTTCTCCAAGTCTGTTGCTGATATTCGTTGCGGGAATATTCAGTGAGTTGGGCAAATGGCCGGTTTTGAATTCATCTTTTTTGCGGACGTCGAGCACCACAGCATTTTCACTGTTGATCAGGCGAGTCGCCTGCTGAGGGCTGAGTTGAGCCCCGCCTCTGGCACTTTCATTAACAATGACCAGAATGAAAAAGACTAACCAGACTGCGGATAAGATCCAATGGTTCATGATGAAGACGAGAAACTGTTCCATACTTAATAATCGTAATACAGGGTTGAAAAGAAGGCGTGGAGTATACACGTGCAGGTCAATGCTATCGAGTGAATTAGTTTTCTTTCCTCGCACCCTATATACGACCAAGGTAGAATAGTGATATTCCAATTCAGTTTTTCAACTTACAGGCGAAAGTCCAATGTCCAAAAAAATACCTCATGCCTTGATTATTCTCGATGGTTTTGGATACAGCGAAACCTCCCAGTCCAATGCCATAGAAAAAGCAGACTGTCCTACCTGGAAACGTCTATGGGCCGAGTATCCCCATAGTCTGATACAGACCTCAGGAATGGCTGTCGGTTTGCCCGAGGGTCAGATGGGAAATTCTGAAGTGGGTCATATGAATCTTGGCGCAGGTCGTATTGTTTATCAGAGTTTTACCCGGGTATCCAAGTCTATTGAAGATGGTGATTTTTTCGACAACGTCGCTTTGACCGGTGCTGTTGATAAGGCTATTGCCAATAATGGTGCTGTTCACATTATGGGGCTTGCATCTCCAGGAGGGGTTCACAGTCATGAGGATCACTTGGTTGCTGCCATTGAAATGGCTGCCAAACGAGGTGCCGGAAAAATTTATGTTCATGCCTTTCTGGATGGTCGTGATACCCCGCCGCGTAGTGCAGAAGCCACTCTGAAGAAGCTGGATGCCAAGCTGGCAGAGCTGAATGTTGGTTATGTTGCCTCGTTAATCGGTCGCTACTACGCCATGGATCGTGACAACCGTTGGGAACGGGTTCAGCAGGCTTATGACCTTATGGTGCGCGGCAATGCTGATATTGTTGCTGCCACAGCGGTGGATGGATTGCGTGCCGCTTATGAACAGGATAAAGATGACGAGTTTGTACCCCCGACTTCTGTGCGCCCTAACAGTACAGAGGCTGTTAAAATTGAAGATGGGGATTCGGTTATATTCATGAACTTCCGCCCTGACCGTGCTCGTGAGATTACTCGGGCTTTTGTTCAGGAAGATCTGGATTCAACGCTGGACCGTACAGTTCGGCCTCAGTTGGCTGATTTTGTCATGCTGACAGAATATGCTGCGGATATTAAGTGCAGCTGCGCCTATCCTTCCCAGGATCTGGTCAATTCTATCGGGGAGGTGACTGCCAACCTTGGCAAAACTCAATTGCGTATTGCCGAGACTGAAAAATATGCCCATGTAACCTTCTTTTTCTCTGGTGGTCGCGAGGATGAGTTTGAGGGTGAAAGTCGTATTCTGGTGCCCTCTCCGAAAGTTGCCACATATGATATGAAACCGGAAATGAGTGCACCGGAAGTTACCGAAAAACTGGTGGCAGCCATTGAAAGTGGCGCTTATGATCTGATTGTATGTAATTATGCTAACGGTGATATGGTGGGTCATACTGGCAAGATGGATGCGGCCATTAAGGCGGTGGAAGCACTGGATGTCAGTTTGAAAGCTGTTACTGATGCGATATTGGCAGCAGGTGGAGACTGCCTGATTACTGCTGACCATGGTAATGTTGAATTGATGGTCGATCCTGAGACAGGTGGGCCGGTGACCAGCCATACGACTTTCCCGGTGCCTCTGGTTTACGTCAGTGGTCATGGCAAGGGTAAATCACTGAACGATGGTCGTTTGTGTGATATTGCTCCAACTTTATTGTCGATGATGGGTGAAAATGCTCCGGAAGAGATGACGGGAGAAAACCTGATCGTCTAGACTACAGACAAGACTGATGCCAAAAGCCAGCAACAAGCTGGCTTTTTTATGTTCAGGGATGAACGGTATCCCTCGGGCACATGGATGTGCAGGAGAGGGATATGTGGGATGAACGGTATCCCTCGGGCACATGGATGTGCAGGAGAGGGATATGTGGGATGAACGGTATCCCTCGGGCACATGGATGTGCAGGAGAGGGATATGTGGGATGAACGGTATCCCTCGGGCACATGGATGTGCAGGAGAGGGGATGCAGTTGTGATTGGTTATTTGTGCCTGCCTGCTGTAATGACCATAGTTCCATTACTGAATCGAGAGCAGGAAGGTGATGATGTTTGATATGGTCTTAAAGACGCTGTTTGATTTGATACGGAAAGCGAAATGAAGTTTCTGTTGCTTATGTGTGTATTAATTGGATCTTTCTGCTCTTTTGCGTTGGCAGAGGATCGTCAGGCGACTGAAGAAGATCTTAAAGTATTGAAACAGGAAATGGATAAGCTGAACCAATGGTTGCAGCAGGTTTCCAAGCAAAAAGACGGTCTACAAGAAAAATTAAAAAGTACCGAGATATCCATTTCCGATAATCTGGCTGAAATTGAACGATTACAGCAGGAGCTTGAGCAGCTAAAAAAGCAAATTGCGGAGTTGCAGAGCAACCAGACTCAACTCCGCCAGGCACTGGAAAAGAAGCGTCAGAACATCGAACAGCTAGTGGTTGCGAGTTACCAGCAGGGACGACAAAGTCAATTGAAGATGCTTCTGAGTCAACAGAATCCAAATGACCTGCGCCGTATGCTCAATTATGCCACCTGGCTGAGTGAATCCCAGCAACACCTGTTAACTCAATATCAAAGTGATCTCACAGAGTTGCAACATACTGAACAGGCGCTGGATGATAAATCTGAGCAGTTGCGCAAGAGCAATCAGCGTCTGGTGGAGGACAATCAACGCCTTAAGCAACAGCAAAATGAAAGAACCCAATTGTTGGCCAAGCTGAATCAGCAGATTGCCAGTGGTTCACAACGGCTGGTGACGATGAAAGAGGATCGTGCCCGGCTGGAAGAATTGCTGAAGCGTATGAATGAGTCTCTGCAGTCGCTGGTGCCGATTGAGATGGATGTGCCATTTGCCAATGTTCAGGGACAACTCGGCTGGCCTGCACAGGGCAAAGTGACTCATCGTTTTGGTGAACGATTGGGAGCTGGCCCGCTGACTTGGGATGGAATCCTGATCGCAGCCAAAGAGGGTGCTGGTGTGACAGCCGTACATCATGGCAGAGTCGTGTTTGCGGACTGGTTGAAGGGATTCGGGTTATTGATCATTCTGGATCATGGCGATGGCTTCATGAGTTTGTATGGACGAAACGAAGTGTTGCTGCGATCTGTGGGTGAGTGGGTAAACAAAGGCGATTTGCTGGCGCGTGCTGGTGACAGTGGTCTGGAGGAGCCTGGTGTTTACTTTGAAATTCGTTATCAGGGTAAGCCAAGAAACCCTGCCAAGTGGCTGGCAAAGCAATAATCGCAGCTACGAAGCCAATACATTGGCATCATAAAAAGCACGTAAATAATGATTGTCCTTTAGGGAGCGGGTAGTCTAGAGAATAAACTGCTGCGTAAAATACGAAGTGACTATAAGTGGATTGATTGAATGAACACAATGAAGAAAACTTGGATTGGATTTATTGCTGCAGGTCTTTTGGGCCTTTTTATTGGCATTGGTACTTCGGTTGAGGCAGGCAAAGGGCCTGAAACCCGTCTGCCAATCGATGACATTCGTAACCTCGCTCAGGTGATCGATCACGTAAAGCGTTCTTATGTTGAAGAAGTGGACGATCAAAAACTGCTTGAAGATGCCATTCGCGGCATGCTGGCAGGACTGGATCCTCATTCAAGTTATCTGACTCCCCAGGATTTTGCTGACTTAAAAGAAGATACCAGTGGTAAATTTGGTGGCCTGGGTATTGAAGTTTCAATGGATGAAACCGGATTCGTTAGGGTTGTATCTCCGATAGATGATACGCCCGCTTTTCGGGCCGGCATACAGGCCGGAGACCTGATTACAGTGTTGGATGATAAACCAGTAAAAGGTTTGTCGCTCAGTCAGGCTGTCGACATTATGCGTGGTGAGCCTGGCTCAACGATTTTACTGACAGTCGTACGTTCTGGAGAATCCAAGCCGCTGGAAATCAAAATAAAACGCGACGTCATTAAAGTAACCAGTATTCGTCAGCGGATGCTGGAGTCTGGATATGGATATGTTCGGATCAGTCAGTTCCAGCAACGCACCGGCCCTGATTTTGTCAGTGCAATGAAGAAACTGCGCGATGAGAATGGCGATAAGTTGAACGGACTGGTACTGGATCTGCGCAATAACCCAGGTGGCGTGTTAAACGCTGCAGTGGATGTTGTGGATGCGTTGATCTCTGAAGGCTTGATCGTTTATACCGAAGGCCGTCTGCCTGATTCTGAGTTTAAGTACAGTGCAACCTCTGGTGACGCTTCTGATAGTGTGAATCTGGTTGTGTTGATAAATGGCGGTTCAGCCTCGGCATCTGAAATTGTGGCGGGCGCTCTTCAGGATCACAAACGTGCCGTGATCATGGGGACACAGAGTTTTGGTAAAGGTTCTGTGCAGACTATATTGCCATTGGGTGAGAACCGTGCTCTGAAACTGACCACCGCCCGTTACTACACTCCGAGTGGCCGTTCTATTCAGGCCCAGGGAATTGTGCCTGATATCGTGGTTGAGCGTGGAAAACTGAATCTGGAAGAAAGCCGTTTCTTTAAAGAATCTGATTTGCAGGGGCATCTGGAAAATAACACTGCAACTTCGACGGAAGCAGGTAAAGCCAATGGTGACCCTGAAGCGGAAAAGAATCTGGCAGAAACCGATTATCAGCTCTATGAAGCTCTTAATATGCTCAAAGGTATGCACATCGTATCCATAATGAAGTAATGCGATGCGGCTAGTTCTGTTTTGTCTGCTGTATTCAGTGGCATGTCTGGTACATGCCACTGAGGCGCAGATATCAAAGGCTAAAGTAGCCATTATTATTGACGATCTCGGTTATAACCTGAGCCGTGATCGTCAGGCTATTGACCTCCCTGTTCCTGTGACTCTTGCTTTTCTACCTGATCGAAACTACACCCAGGTCCTGGCCAGATATGCTCACAGTAAAGGCAAGGCAATCATGTTACATCTGCCAATGGAAAGTGAGAGTGGTTTTCCTATGGGGGAGTATGGGTTGAAGGTTGATATGTCTGACGAGCAAAAGCGCCAGAAGTTGGATGAAGCTCTTGCTGCTGTGCCTTATGCAACTGGAGTTAACAACCATATGGGCAGCCGGATGACCCGTGATCAGGAAAGCATGTCCTGGTTAATGGAAGAGTTAAACCGCCACCAGCTGTTTTTTGTCGACAGTCTGACGGTAGCCGATTCCCTGGGTTGGAAGACCGCTGAGTCGACGAATACTCCTTACGCTACCCGCACAGTCTTTCTGGATAATGATCTTGACAGTCAGAGTCTGGATCGACAGTTTGAAGTTCTAATGGAAAAAGCCAGGAAAAATGGCAGTGCCATTGCCATAGCACATCCTCATCCCGAGACTCTGAGATTTCTGCGTATGCGCCTGCCGCTGGCCCAGCAGTACGAGCTTGTGACATTTGTTTATGTGGACAAACTGTTGCTTGGAAAAGCTATTGCCAGTCAATAGACTGGAACTGGTAATCCACTGAACTGTTCTGCCGAATGACAGGAGCTTTTATGTTGATTGACAGCCACTGTCACCTTGATTTCGAAACTTTTGATTCTGATCGTCAACGAATTATCGAATCCTGCCGGCAGCACAATATCTGTGGATTTATGGTCCCGTCAGTGGCTCCCCGGTTTTGGCCAAGACAACTGCGACTGGCATCTGAGTATCCAGAGGTGGCTCTGGCTCTGGGGTTACACCCCTGGTATGTAAGCGAGGCTGCGATTGAGTCGTTGCGTGATCTTGCGAAAGTCCTTGATAGTTCACCGGCTCCGGTTCTGGCAATTGGTGAAACTGGTCTTGATAAGCTCAAAGGCAATCCGGAGCTACAGCTGTTGAGTCTTAAATATCAGCTGGGTGTAGCACAGGAGCTCGATAAACCAGTCATACTTCATAGTGTGAAAACCCATGCCAGATTGCAGGATATCTTGCGTGATTATCCAGGAGTACGTGGTGTGGTGCATGGTTTTTCTGGCAGCTATGAAGATGCGATGAGGTTTATCGATATCGGTTTTAAGGTGGGAATTGGTGGTCTGATCACTCGACCCAATGCCCGTAAAATCCGGGCGGCCGTGACTCGATTGCCATTACATTCAATGGTGCTGGAGACAGACGCTCCGGATATGGGTCTTTATGGTCACGAAGGTTCTCGTAACAGCCCGGAAAACCTGGTTTTGATCCTGAATTGTCTGGCGGAGTTGCGGCAACAGGACCCTGAGTCCATACAGCGGGCGGTACTGTCCAATACCCGGGAATTATTTACCTGGCCACCATCTGTATAAATCCAGGAGTTGGTCTCCCGGCAATGGTCGGCTATAAAAATACCCTTGCCCCTTCGGACATTGCAGTTCATTGAGCAATAAGCACTGAGCCTCTGTTTCTATGCCTTCGGCAATTACGTCCAGAGTCATGGCATTGGCTAAAACGATCATAGCGCTGATCAGTGCACGATCATCAACATCCTGTTCTAAATCAGCAACAAAACTGCGATCAATTTTGACGCCAGAGACTGGAAATTGTTTCAAATGGCTCAGAGAGGAAAAGCCAGTACCAAAGTCATCCAGCCATATTTTGATGCCCGCCTGATTCAACTGACTCAGAGTCCTGAGGGTTGCCGCCTCATTTTCCACGAGTGCGGTCTCGGTAATTTCTATATGAATCCTGTCGTTTTTGATGCGATGCGAAGAAATCGCCTTGAGCAGTGTTTTCTCCAACGCAGAATGACGTATCTGTATAGGAGACAGATTAATAGCGACATGGAAGTCGTCTTTCAGGTGAGGTTCCCATTCGCTTAACTGATGACAGATGGTCTCTATGATCCAGTCACCGATCGGCAGAATCAGACCGGACTCTTCCGCAATTGGAATAAATATATCCGGCCCCACGAAGCCCCGGACCGGGTTTTTCCAGCGCACCAGCGCTTCCACTCCACAGATATTATTGTCTTTGAGGTTAACCAATGGTTGATACCAGACGCCAAGTTCATTGTGGCTCAGCGCCATGCGAAGCTCGTTCTCTAAAGCTACCCGGTCATGGGCCTGCTGATCCATTTCATGAGAGAAAAAATGGAAGTCGTTTTTGCCGGCATTTTTAGCGCTATACATGGCGATGTCGGCTCGTTTCATTAGATTGCTGCCGGTGTTGCCGTCATCAGGATAGATCGCCACGCCAATACTGCAGCTGATATAAATATCAAAATTCAGAATGTGATAGGGCTGGCTGATCATCTTGATCAGTGCAGTGGCATTGTGCGCGGCCTCTGCCGGACTGCTGATTTCCAGCACACACACGAATTCATCGCCGCCAAGCCGTGCCAGGAACGGTTTCTGACGATCACTGTCCTCCTGAATGACAGAAGACAGTTGGGCTTTTATCCTGCTTGAAACATGGTGAATCAACTCGTCCCCAAGTTCATGACCATAGGTATCGTTCACCCGTTTAAAACCATCCAGGTCCATGAACATCAAACAAAAGGACTTTTTATGGCTGTAGGAAATATCGATCCAACGTTCCAGAATTTCGCTGAAAAACAGGCGGTTTGGTAAATCTGTTAAAGAGTCGTGATAGGCCAGATGCTGAATACGAAGGGACCTTTCTTCAAGGTTTGCCACCATTTGGTTCATAGTATTTGCGAGGGCAACAATTTCGTCATCTGCTTTGATACTGAGATGTTCACGATAACGGCCCTGACCGATATCATTGGCGAACTTAACCAGTTTGGCAATCGGGTGAACCAGACGTTTTGCAATGTGATCGCCAACAGAGATGACCGCAATGGTCAGTGCGATGGTAATGCCGAGGGCAATATTCAAAAACTCGAATATTTTATGGATGCGGCGCTCAGTGGCTTTATCTCCCAACGCTTTGATTTCATTAATGACATCGGTTTGGGAAAACAGCATCTCCACTCCTCCGATAACGCGGTTTTCGACCAGAATCGGTTGAGCGATAAACAGTTGGTCTTCAGAGGGTTCTTTATAGGTCATGCCACGTTTGACCGTTTGTAGAAGCTGTTTGTCAACCTGTTCCGTCGAAACAAAAATATCGGCAATCCCTTCGCTGTGGCCAAAATAATTATTTTTCAAATCAAAGATATGAATGGTTTCGACTTCGTCATTGGCCAGCGTTACGTTAGTCAGATCAAGGATGGTTTCATAGTCGTAGTTGTATAAAGGGCGGGCCAGGTTTTTGGCAAATTGCCGGGAAATCGTTTGGGAACGATTGAGCATTCGCTCTGTCAGTTCGGCTTTTAAATCATTGACATTCAAGCGGTTCAGTTCTGCTGACGCATTTTCAAACAACAGGATCAATGAGATAGACAGGATCAGTAAACTACCAGTCGTCAGACCCAGAATAAAAAAAGAATACCTGGTTCTTAATTTCATCCTAATCCGGATTCCTTTTACTTTTGCGGTATGAAGAAAAGCCTGAAATCAATTGTAGCAGCATACTCAACATTCAGTTTCTATTGGTTTGCAGGACCTGATGATCATCGGTGACTGTACCGCTAATTAAAACCTTTTGTCGAATCGGAACTGCCGGTCCATTGTTTGAGCAATGTTTGGGTGTCGTCAGGTATTCCGGCAGTGATGGTTGCCTGCCTTCACGCCAATCGAACTATACTTTCTGCTTACAGAAGATGGGCGAGTGATGGTACTGGCAAGTCCATGGCCGCCAATTGTTCTCTCAGCTGTAATACATGATCAGACCAGAAACGGGGAGACTCAAACCAGGGAAATGCTCTTGGAAATGCGGGGTCATTCCAGCGACTGGAAAGCCAGGCGGCATAATGAATCATACGCAGACTGCGACAGCATTCAATCAGGCCCAGCTCTGACATGGGAAAATGACAGAACATGGAATAACCTTTGGCAATTCTCGCCAGTTGTTGCAGTTGAAGTTCATGATCCCCAGACAGTAACATCCATATGTCTTGAATGGCCGGTCCGCTGACACAGTCATCAAAATCCACCAGCAGCGGCTGGTCATCTCTGATCAGAATATTTCCCGGATGAAAATCCCCATGCAGAGATATGTTAAAAATTTCGCTGGCACTCCATTGCTGATCAATTTTGTGTAATAACTGTTCTGATACCGACTCATAAGCTGGTATCAGTTCTAGGGGAATCATGTCCGATTGCAGGCAGATCTGCCTGGCCTGCCAGCCAAATTTTTCAGGGGTAAAGGTGACTCTGTGTTGAAAAGTCTCGTCCATGCCCATGGCATGCAGACGACCCAACACACGACCAATCATTTCCAGTTGATTCAGGTTGTCCAGTTCAATCGGCTGTCCCCAGCGTTTGGGAAAGACTGCGAGCCGATAGCCTTCATGCTCGATCAACGTACTGGCAATACAATGTTGTGTCTGAGTGAATGCCTGCGGTGCTACAACTTCAACCTCTGCATCAAGCAGTCGTTGAGTAAAAGTATGTTCTTCCAGAATCTGCTCATTGCTCCAACGCTCCGGGCGATAAAATTTCGCTACGATTTCCGGTTGGTCCTCAACACCTGCCAGTATTACCCGGTTTTCGTAGCTGTTTAGAGCCGTCAGTCGCCCATCCACTGTAAACCCTCCCAGTTCCAGCATGTCCAGCATAAGATCAGGGGTCAGATTGGCAAAAGGTTGATGCATATATGTCCGTGGAGGTAAAAAATTAAGTGGTGGAAGCACCATAGTGTAGAGATGTTGCAGGAAGTTTCACTACAAAAATACTGAAATAGGTTAATAGGCAGCATGTTCGGGTGTACGGGCTATGGTCCAGACCTGTACATGCCTGACACCATGTTTTTTTAACGTGGCTGCCAGGGATTGAACGCTGGCGGCAGTGGTCACAACGTCATCTATTACAGCGACATTTTCCAGGCCATCTGTTTTAACTTTGAATACCTTGTTCAGCAGTTTCAGTCTGCTTTTGCGATTCAGACCTTCGAGCGCGGGGGTTCGTCGGTATCGTGTGACCAAGTCTGAGCGTACCGGGATATTCAAATTCTGACCAATGGCTCTGGCCAGCAAATCAGATTGATTGAAACCTCTGGCCCATTGTCGGCTCCAGTGTAAAGGCATGGGAATCAGTACTTCCGGGACCGTGATCTCAAACTGTCGGACAGTATTGGTCATTGCTTCAGCCAATGGACGAACATGTTGGTGACGATTGTGATATTTCAATTGCTTAATCAGCCAGGCCAGAATCCCTTCGTAACGACCACTACTGATGATCTGATCAAACGCAGGGATATGCTTCAAACAATTCCCACAGATGTGGTGCCCGATGTTCAACGGTATTGCACAGATCTGACAGAAATTCGATAACTCAGGCCAGAGAGACCAGCATTGCCGGCATAACCCGTTGGCATGATTACCAATTGGCTTCCGACAGACATGGCAGGATTCAAAATGCAGCAATTCCATTGGTAAAGATTCCATTCCCTGATGTGCAAACAGTGCGATTCTAACGCATACCGGATGGGTATTCCCGGTAAAAATAGAAGTACACACTCCTTTCGCTATATCCAGTCTGAGGTTATTTCAAAAAAATCTTAAAGATCGGCAATATTTTGCCGGTCTTGTGGTTTAATTATAGGTGTAGAGTTTCAATGAACAGAGGAGGCTGGAGTGATTGGTAGTGTCTTAAGTACAGGAGTTGCGGGTATTCAGACCGGACTGACCAATGCCGAACAGGCAGGGCAGAAAATCGCCGAAGCAAACATACCGGAAAAACCGGTTAATGTTGAAGAGGCTCTGTCAGATCTGACGTCCGCACAAAATCAGGTACAGGCCAGTGCAAAGGTTGTCGAGGCCGGTTCACAGACGATAGGAAGCATCGTTGATATAAAAGTCTGAGCCTTGCAGGTTGAGCCATGAGTGTGGTTACGGGAGCATCATTAAATTCAGTGCATCTTGCAGTTCCGGCTGCAGGGCCGGTTGTTTCCGTTAATCTCGATAATGACAGAACCTCGTTTGCTCCGATTACCGAGACAGAAGAAACAGATAAAGGTCGTAACCGAGCCGGTGAGCAACCTTCTCGCGATGCAGACAGACAGGTTCAGGCAAAATCGGATCAGCAACAGCAGGACAACCAGCGGGATGCTGAACAGGACGATGCAGACTTACAGGCCGAGCAGCAGCAACTGCGCTCCCTGAAACAACTAGATCGTGAAGTTAAAGATCACGAACAGGCCCATAGGGCCATCGGCGGCAAGTATGCCGGTCCCATGACTCTGACCTATGAGCGTGGACCAGATGGCGTAAACTATGCCGTAGCCGGTGAAGTGCAGGTAAATGTGTCGAAGGTTTCTGACGATCCTGAAGCGACAATTGTGAAAGCTGAACAAATCAGACGTGCTGCACTTGCACCGGCAACCCCTTCCCAACAAGACCGATCCGTGGCGTTACAGGCCACACAAATGATTGTAGAAGCAGAACAACAGCTGCGGCAGCAGAAAGTTAGCGAATCAATGTCGTCAGAACCGGCAGAAGAGCAACAAAATACTGTCGATAACGATAAGTCTGCAGAGACGTCTGGCAGTGACTTGACCGAAGCCTATCAAGGGCTGTTTAAAAGTCCCCGAAAATTCAATGATTCATTGGGCAGTATGGACAATTATCAGCAAAAAAAATCCGGTCTTGGAAATAACCTGGACCTGATGGTCTGACTATAATATTTATAATACTTGATAAGATTGGTTATTTTGCTTACTTTGTTTTTCCAAAATTCTATATACATAACAAAAAAAGCGTTCGCAATTACCAGCGGGAGTGCAACATGGAATGGTTATCTCGACAATTTAATAGTCGGCTGGATGATGCTCTTAATTCCGGGGCATTTGATTTTATTATTCTAGGAGCAGGTTTTTTCGGTGCCTATACCGCCTGCCAGTTAATTGAACAAAGCTATCCCCGCAAACCAAGAATTCTGTTAATTGAGCAGGGGCATTTCGGATTACCTCATCACTACACCACTTACCCCTATTTAACAAAGGCCGATCTGGCAGCTGTAAACGGCAGCTGGCAGGGGGCTCGTGTCTATTATGAATCCAAAGATCTGGTGCGTGAGGAGCGCGGACACCGGGTTTACAATGTGGTGGGAGGAGATTCTCATTTCTGGGATTTATGCGTGCCCCGACCCAGCCTCGATGATATGTCAAAATGGCCTTCTGGTATGGCTGAGACTCTGGAAGAAAACCTGATTGAGGCCGAGCAGCAATTGGGGGTGCGTTCTCAGCCTGGATATTGGCGTGGTGCACTGCAGGAACGGATGATCGAGCGGGTCAGTCAGGTCACCAGTCAGTGGGATTCCGTACAATATGTCAGCGGGGCGCCGATGGCCATTCAGACGTCCAGTCCATATTCGGGGCAGTTGAGCAGAGGTCCTTATTCCCCGATCAACAATCTGCTGGAACATTTGTCCAGGGATGCCCGCCAGGACATACATTTAGTGTCAGGCTGTAAAGTCAAACAACTGATGATGACTGGTAAGTATGTTACCCAAATTAAAGTTATGGATGAAAACCGCAATCAGATCAGGCTGATTGATGTGCCATCGCGTACTCAGGTGATCAGCACCATGGGGTGTCGCGAAAGTACAGCGCTGTTTCTGCATAGCTTCGATCAGAATCACCGTAGCTTCAGTCACATCGGTCGAAATCTGAACTCGCATCTGCGTTCAGTGTTTCATCTGCAGATCCGCAGAGAATTATTGGGGATGGCTCAAACCAGTTTCAGACATAATGCCGGCATTGTAGTGCAGGGCAAAGATTATTTATTTCAGATTTATGCCTGTCCGGGCAGAGTCGCAAGTGGCATGGTGGGGATGCATCATCCCGTCGGCACTCCGGTACCAGAGCAGAATTCTCGCTGGATAACACTCAGTCTGGTTGCTCAAACAGCGTTGTCGGGGCATCGTAGTCGGCTGGTACTGGAATCAGAAAAAAGTCTCACCGGTGCAACCCCAATGGCCCGTTATTATGTAGGTCAGAAGGAGATGGATTGCTGGCAGAATAATGATCGTCTGGCAGTACGATTGCTGGGAATGTTGACAGGCAATAAAGCTCCGGAAGGTAGTGTGTACTGGCGCCATGGTGAACAGTGGCTGACGGAAGCACCTAAAACCACCGGTTTGGTAAGGCTTGCGGTAGGAAGCTCTGTCCATGAATGTGGAACACTGTCGATCTCAAATGATTCCAACCAGGGGATACTGGATATCTGGGGACAGTGTCATAGCATCTATAATTTGAGTTGTCTCGATACGGCTGCAGTGCCCTGGATGGGAGCCGGCTCTCCGGTGTTGCCGACTATGGCATGGGGGCGGCTGGCAAGTCAGCAGATTGTGCATCAATGGCAGGCGACTCCATCACACAGACCGGCCGCCATTAACGGAAGAATTTTTTCCTGATACTCAAGAAAATTGTTACCAGAATTTGAAGCTGGGCTGTACCGCTCTAGGGCGCGGACTGGAACCGGATAGCATGCTTTCGGGGTCCTTCCGCTACTGGAAAATCCACCTAAAATCAATATTGAATGATAATGGTTTTTCCCATATCTTGTGATCATTCCTTTATATCTACCACCATATCTTGTAGGGCTTTCCTGCACGAACAACACTGGACGTCGGGCCAATAATGAATACCAAAAATTTAGCAGTAACCAAGCGAGATGGTCGTCAGGAGACCATTGATCTTGAAAAAATTCACCGTGTCATTTCCTGGGCAGCAGAAGGATTGGAAAATGTTTCTGTCTCCCAAGTAGAGCTTAAAGCCCATCTCCAGTTTCATGATGGCATCCGCACCTCGGATATTCATGAAACCATCATCAAATCTGCCGCAGACCTGATTTCTGAACAGGCACCGGATTATCAATATCTTGCCGCCCGATTGAACATCTTTCATTTGCGTAAAAAAGCGTATGGACAGTTTGAGCCACCTCGTCTGTTTGATCATGTTTCCAGACTGGTTGACATGAAGCGTTATGATGAAGGACTACTGCAGGATTACAGTGCGACTGATTTTGATCAGATGGACAGTTTTATCGATCATAGCCGCGATCTAAATTTCTCTTATGCAGCAGTAAAACAGCTGGAAGGAAAATATCTGGTTCAAAACCGGGTAACCGGAGAAGTCTTTGAGAGTCCCCAGTTTTTGTATGTACTGATTGGTGCATGTCTGTTTGCTCATTATGACAAAGAACGCCGGATGGACTACATCAAGCGTTTTTATGATGCGGTGTCATTGTTTAAGTTGTCTTTGCCAACACCGATCATGGCAGGCGTGCGGACTCCGACACGTCAGTTCAGCTCCTGTGTGCTGATTGAGTCTGGAGATTCACTGGATTCCATTAATGCCACTTCCTCGGCGATTGTTCGCTACGTTTCCCAGCGCGCCGGTATCGGTATCAACGCTGGTCGTATCCGCGCCATTGGTTCGCCAATTCGTCAGGGAGAAGCTTTCCATACAGGCTGTATTCCATTTTTCAAACATTTCCAGACTGCGGTCAAATGCTGCTCCCAAGGTGGTGTCCGGGGTGGTGCGGCAACACTGTTCTATCCGATCTGGCATTACGAAGTGGAAGAGTTACTGGTATTGAAAAACAATCGCGGTGTTGAAGAGAACCGCGTTCGCCATCTGGATTATGGCGTACAGATCAACAAACTGATGTATGAGCGCCTGATCAAAAACGGCTCCATTTCCCTGTTCAGTCCAAGCGATGTTCCTGGGTTATATGACGCATTCTTTGAAGATCAGGCCCGTTTCGAACAGCTCTATGTTCAGTACGAAGCAGATACCGCCATACGCAAGAAAACCATTAAGGCCGTCGATCTGTTTTCCATGCTGATGCAGGAACGCGCGTCAACTGGTCGAATCTATATTCAAAACGTCGATCACTGTAATACTCACAGTCCATTCGATGAAAAAGTGGCACCGGTTCGTCAGTCAAACCTATGTCTGGAAATTGCTCTGCCGACCAAACCGCTTGAGGACATTAACGATACTAATGGTGAAATCGCCTTGTGTACTCTGGCCGCATTTAACCTCGGTGCCATGGAAAATCTGTCTGAACTGGAAGAAATGTCCGAACTGATTGTCAGGGCACTCGACAGTCTGTTGGACTATCAGAATTATCCGGTCCCTGCCGCAGAGCTTGGCTCAATGGCTCGCCGTACATTGGGTGTCGGTGTTATTAACTATGCTTACTATCTGGCTAAGAACGGGGTCAGATACTCCGATGGTTCTGCATTGGGGCTGACGCACCGTACTTTTGAAGCTATTCAGTTTTATCTGCTGAAAGCATCCAACCTGCTGGCCAAAGAAAAAGGCGCCTGTAGTAAATTCTCTGAAACCAAATATGCACAGGGTATCCTGCCAATCGACACCTATAAAAAAGATGTCGATGGTTACTGTCAGGAGCCCCTGCAGCTGGACTGGGAGACTTTGCGAGAAGAAATCAAAACTTATGGTCTGAGAAATTCAACGCTGACCGCACTGATGCCATCTGAGACCTCATCTCAAATCAGTAATGCCACCAATGGTATCGAGCCGCCCAGAGGCTATATCAGCGTCAAAGCTTCAAAAGACGGCATTCTGAAGCAGGTCGTACCAGAGTTTGAACGATTGAAGGACCAGTACGAACTATTGTGGCGAATTCCCGATAACAATGGTTATCTGCAATTGGTTGGTGTCATGCAGAAATTTATCGATCAGGCCATCTCTGCCAATACCAACTACGATCCAGCCAGATTTTCCGATGGTAAGGTACCCATGCAGGTATTGTTAAAGGATCTCTTGAGTGCGTATAAAAACGGAGTGAAAACTCTGTATTACCACAATACCCGGGACGGTGCAGAAGATGCCCAGAACGATCAAAGTGATGATGGCTGCGAAAGCGGCGCCTGTAAGATTTGATACAAGACGGCCATGAGTTACAAAACTTTTAATCGCAATCAGTTTGAGACGTTCAAGCAACCCATGTTCATGGGTGAGAACGTCAACGTGTCACGTTATGACACCCAGAAATATAAAATTTTCGAACAGTTGATCGAAAAGCAGTTGTCGTTCTTCTGGCGTCCGGAAGAAGTGGACCTTTCCAAAGACAGAAAGGATTTCATTGAATTGCCGGATCATGAAAAACATATTTTTCTGAGTAACCTGAAATATCAGACGCTGCTGGACAGCGTTCAGGGGCGTTCGCCCAATGTAGCGTTTTTGCCGTTGGTATCGTTACCGGAGGTTGAAACCTGGATCGAGACCTGGGCATTCAGTGAAACCATACACTCACGCTCCTACACCCACATCATCCGTAACATCATCCCTAATCCGGGGGTGATTTTTGACGATATCATTCACAATGAACACATCGTCAGACGGGCCATCAGTGTGACCCAGTACTACGATCAGCTGATCTCGGTGGCTAACCTTTATAACCAGTTTGGTTTGGGTGAGCATGAAGTCAATGGCAGAAAGATTGTCGTTGACCTTCGGGATATCAAGAAAAAACTGTACCTGACCATAGCCTCTGTCAATGTATTGGAAGCCATCCGTTTCTACGTCAGTTTTGCGTGCAGTTTTGCATTTGCCGAGCGTACCAAAATGGAAGGTAATGCCAAGATTATTCGCCTCATTGCACGTGATGAAGCTCTGCACCTGACCGGAACTCAACACATGATGAATATTCTTGCCAGTGGCAAGGATGATCCGGATATGGCTGATATTGCCAGAGAGTGTCGTGATGAAGTCATCGGTATATTCAGGGAAGCCGCCGAGCAGGAAAAACAATGGTCGGAATATCTGTTTAAAGATGGCTCCATGATTGGCATGAATAAAGACATCCTCAGTCAGTATGTTGAGTACATTACCAACCAGCGGATGACTGCGATTGGCTTGGAACCCATCTTCAACATACGGCAGAACCCATTACCGTGGATGAACAGCTGGCTGGTCTCAGACAATGTCCAGGTGGCGCCGCAGGAAGCAGAAATCAGCTCCTATCTGGTAGGGGCTATCGATAGCCAGATCGATACGGATGATTTGGGTGGTTTTGAACTGTGAACGATAAAGGATGCCAATGACTCAGGCTAAAGCCCGGTACGCAGAATACGATTTCGAACCCGAGGGCCAAGATACAGATTTTGAACTGGACGGTGCCGGCTCTGATGAAGAGTTTGCACTTGAGGCAGAAGTAGTTGAAACCGACAGCTTCAAAGCCCGACAGTTTGAAATATATTTGCCGCTGCAGAACCCGGAACAACCGGAAGCAAATCCTCAGCTGGAATTTGAAATACCGCGGCCGGTTCATTGGGTCGAAGTCTCGGGACAACCGCAAAAAGTAAAATTCCAATACGCCAGCACCTTGCTGGAATCCCTCGAAGCCCAGGGGGTTCAGGTTCCCTATCAATGTCGGGATGGATATTGCGGCAGTTGCCGGACCACGCTGCTGGCTGGTGAAGTGGCCTACCTTCAGGAACCCATGGCTTGGTTGAATGACGGTGAAGTACTGCCATGCTGCTGCGTCCCAAAATCCAACCTCTCCCTAAAAATTGGGTGAGGCCCGTCTAGCAGCGAGCATGTC
Source organism: Gynuella sunshinyii YC6258 (assembly GCF_000940805.1). Taxonomy (GTDB): domain Bacteria; phylum Pseudomonadota; class Gammaproteobacteria; order Pseudomonadales; family Natronospirillaceae; genus Gynuella; species Gynuella sunshinyii. Next base: position 1,971,271 of record NZ_CP007142.1, read on the forward strand.
TCGCTGAGGGCCGAACGCCCGGCCACGGAAGGCCGGGCTGGAATACACCACCATGGATGGTTTATCCAAGAACATCACCCCGTCTAGCAGCGAGCATGCCTCGCTGAGGGCCGAGCGCCCGGCCATGGGTGAAGCGGGGTCAAACAAAGCGCAGCTTTGTTCCGCTGAACGCGAAGGCATGGATGCCGAAGCTGGACAGACAGTTGTACAGGTATGTACAGCGCCTCTGGCCGGGCTGGAATACACCACCATGGATGGTTTATCCAAGAACCTCACCCCGTCTAGCAGCGAGCATGCCTCGCTGCACTTATCAGTTATCCAGCATTTCTTCCGGTACGTTGATAACGATTTGCCCGTGTGCATCAATTTCATGAGCGATTGCAGTCAGGTGTTCTCCCTGACACGGACCGGAAATACATAATCCGGTTTCGATTTCGAACAGAGCACCGTGTCCTGAACACTGAATAAAAGCCGCATCCATATCCAGAAACTGATCTTCCTGCCATTCGAGATTGATGTTCAGGTGTGGGCAATCGTTTTTATAGACGTACAGCAGCCCATCACGACGAACGGCAAATACCTGTAGATGCGGCAGTTCATAACCTTTCGATTGGTTTTCTTCAATGTCGTGTTCAGGACCCAGGGTAAATGTTTTGGTCATATGGGAAGTCCTCGGGGTTATACCGGAATAATGTTGGGGATCGAAAAAACCGGATGCGTTTGTATACACACATCCAGGCCGAAATATTGTTTGATATTGGTTTTGGTAAACACTTCAGCAGGGGTACCGCTGACGGCGACCTGCCCCTGATCCATTACCATTACCCGATCCCCATAACGGGCGGCAAGGTTGAGATCGTGGACGACAAAGATGATGGCCAGTTGCTGTGCTTTGAAAGCCTGTATGGCCTGAAAAACTGAGTGCTGGTGTATCAGGTCAAGGCCGTTGGTCGGTTCGTCGAGTACCAGCAGACGGAAGCCATCCAATGGTTCCCAGATCTGCGCCAGCACTCTTGCCAACTGGCTGCGCTGTAATTCGCCACCGGACATATGCGTAACCAGATCATAACGGAACTGATACACGTCTGTCAGGGTCATGGCAGCATCGATAATTTCCTGATCACGTTGTTGGCCGGTACTGTGTGGGTAACGTCCCATGGCGACCAGTTCTTCGCAGGTAAAGTTGAAATTGATCTGGGAATGTTGCGGAAGGAAGGCCATTTTCCGCGCCAGTGTTTGTCTTGGCCATAAATGCCTTGGACGCTGTTCCAGTCGAATGGCATTGGACTGAGGTAACAGTTCGCCAGTAATGGCTTTCAGTAATGTACTTTTGCCACTGCCATTGTTGCCGACCAGTGCAAGAGATTGTCCGGCCTCCAGTTGCAGCGATACCTGTTTGAGTATGTGTTTGCCCTGAACCTCATAGCTAATGTTTTCCACCTGCAGGCTCATACTGTCAGCCTCCGGTTTTTGATCAGCAGAAAAATAAAAAATGGTCCGCCGATGCAGGCCGTAATGATGCCGACCGGTATTTCAGCCGGTGCAATGATCACCCGTGCCAGACAATCCGCCAGTACCAGCAACGCAGCTCCGGTAAGAGCCGTCAGTGGAAACAGATGTTGATGTTGGGGGCCGAACATCATGCGGTTGATATGGGGGATCACCAGTCCGATGAAGCCAATGTTACCGGTAAAGCCAACAGCACTGGCAATGGCCAGAGACGATAAAACGATAATCACCCGGCGGGTTCTTTGAATATTAAACCCCATATGTCTGGCTTCTGAGTCACCCAGTAACATCACATTCAACGCCTTGGCAGACAGTATCAGTGCGGGTAATACCATGGCCAGGGTGAGTCCGGTGACGAGTACGCGTGGCCACGACGCGGCAGACAACGTACCTAATGCCCAGAAGGTCAATGACCGCAGCTGATGATCTGTTGCCAGATAGGCGCTTAAACTGATGCCGGCGCCGGCGATCAAATTGACCGCGATACCGGCCAGGATCAGATTGGCGGAACTGCCGGATTGCTGTCCTTGTATCAGTAAAACCATCAGCATGGCAATCAAAGCACCGGTACAGGCAATCAGCGGAATGACAAATGTTCCCAGCCATTGTCCAAGCGTAGTAATCAGGCTCGGAAACATGATTAGCATGATCATCGTCACCAGTGAGGCCCCGCTGGTCACTCCGAGAATGCTGGGTTCAGCCAGAGGGTTGCGAAACAGGCCCTGAATGGCGGTACCCGATATACCCAGCAACGCACCGATGATTGCAGCCAGACAGACTCTGGGCAGGCGCACCTGCAGGATAATCACGCGGATATCATCAGATACCGGATTGGAGGAAAACAATGTCTGTAAGACTTCACCCAGTGCAATGCCTGAGCTGCCGATAGTGAGCGCAAAGCCCATCAATACCATCAGCAATACCAATAACAGGACATGATGCCAAAGTTGGGCGCGGCGTGGTTTCATAGGGTTTCGGTGTTGTTCTGCTTCAGGTTTTCTGATTGGGTCCGGAGTAATTGATCATAATGATCACTGAGACTGTCGAGCTGCCAGACTTCCAGTCGTTCTCCATCGGGCATGGTCAGGTCACGATAAATGTGCGCATTCACCAGAGTACTGGTCCTGGAGTACTGAAAAATATTTTCGGCGATTAAGATCGCATTGGAGCGGTTATGCAAATGCATCAGTTGTAATTGGTTCACTGCCTGACCGCACACCTGAACGGCCGGTGGCAGGTCGCTGCTGTTATTGACCCAGAGCGTTCCAGTGGTCACTGAGATGGAGTACGGAGTCATCGAACTGCAGACATGGTGCAGTACTGTCGCGGCGCATAGGACATTAACAACCGCCTGATCCGGCTCATCTTCCAGACCGAATACCAGGCAGTTACGGTCCTGGGTGATTTCGCCGTTGTATAGACTGGCAACCTGATGCAGATAATGGTTTTGCTGCTCCAGCCAGTTGTGAACCTGGCGGCTGTCTGACTGATCGCTCAGTTCGGTGGGGGTCAGGTACAGTAAAAACAAGTTGCTTTGGTAACCAGCTCTGGGGACCACATTCACTTTGTCGAGACAATGATGAATCCGGGCTGAGCTGTAATGGTTATGAAAACAGCCGGCCAGCGACATGGCCGGACGCAGCTGTTGATCCAGGATATCGTTCCACTGACGCAGGTTGTGACTGTCGGTAGCGAAAAAATCATGCATGTGCTGATTAAAAACCCTCACTTGTTCACGTTCATCCATCGTCAGATAAATACAGAAAGCCAGCCACAGTGCAATTCCCAGGGCCCAGACGACCAATAGCCATAACCAGATGGTGTGATGATTGGTGGGCATTTCAATGGTCAGCAGAATATCGCCGATCACCGCGTTTTCAAAAATAACCGACTGGCGAAAATCGACGCCGTGACCTTCGTTTTGTTTCAGTTCCGTGAGCACATTGCCACTGGCATCCCGGAACGCTGCGTAATTAATTCCCGATTCAGCCAACAGGCTTTTCAGCATCAGATTCAGACTGATCACATTATTGGTTTGCAGAAATGGACTGGCATGTTCGGCGGTTTGCCGTAACAGCAGTTGAGCATTCTGTTGAAAAGCCTGTCGGGCGAGACTGTTGTGCCAACTGAGGCTGCCCCAAAACATGATGCCGGAGATAAAAAGAACGGAAAATAATCCGCTGAGAAAAAGCTTGGACCTGACAGTTTGTTCCACAAGTGTACGGCGATGAGATTGAAGCACTTATTTGATATCCATTGGGGTTTCAGGCAGGTACTTTCCGACAGCCACCATAACGGCACTGCCTTTTTTAAACTACCACGTTACAATAGCGGTTTATGTTAACGTCTTTTACCGGTCAAGACACCATGCAATGACCTGATCTGCTGAGACCCAGTGGGCGTTTCAGTGAGCTTTTGCGAGGTGTTTTATGCCAGATGATGACAGCCTTTTCACCACTCTTAACCTGCTTAGAGGATATGCGATGAGTGACACCTTGACTCAATTGGAAGAACAATTAAAAACCATTCAATCCGGACTGTTCAGAATGGGGCCAGAGCGCATCCGGGCGCTGTCGACTCATGAGACTGACGACTTGATCGTAAAACTTGAAAAAACCACCGTTGATGCGTTGAACAACGTGGCCAAGCTGAAAGGCTGATCATTTATCCGTAAAAGCTTCCGAGGGTGATATTGCCAAACCAGTATCACCGGAATCGGGAGCTTTTGTTTTATTCACCGAAGGAGTCGATCACTTGAACGAAGTCGTTCTGATGACCGTCACCGGTCCTGATCGTCAGGGAGTCACAACTGCTCTGACCACTATTCTTGCCCGTGCCGGTATTAACGTCCTGGATATCGGCCAGTCCGTCATTCATAACAATCTGTCCCTTGGGCTGCTGGTGCAACTTCCAACCGGCGAGCAGGCGTCACAGGCCATGCTGGATATCCTCTACAAAGGCCATGAACTTGGCATGACTGTGACCTTCAAGCCGGTGTCAGCAGAAAGCTACGATCACTGGGTGGCCGAGCAGGGAAAACAGCGACACATTGTTACCTTGCTGGCGCGCCGGATCAGTGCCGCGCACATTGCCAAAGTGACCGCTATCGTCGCCGAGCAGGGTTTGAACATCGATGACATTACCCGTCTGAGCGGCCGCTTACCGCTGGATTCCAAAGTAAGCGATACCGATAAGGCCAGTGTGCAGTTTTCCATTCGCGGTACCCCGATTAATACTGAACAAATGCGCCAGGCATTTCTGGTGGCGGCTAACGAACTGGATGTGGATATCGCCTTTCAAAAGGACGATGTTTATCGTCGCAACCGTCGGTTGGTAGCATTCGATATGGACTCCACCCTGATCGAAACCGAAGTGATCGACGAGCTGGCGCGGGAAGCTGGTGTGGGTGAACAGGTTGCCGAAATTACCGAACTGGCGATGCAGGGACAGCTGGACTTCAAAGAAAGTTTCGTGCGCCGGATGGCATTGCTTAAAGGGCTGGATGAGTCTGTCCTGGCGGGTATTGCCGAACGCCTGCCGATTACTGAAGGAGCTGAACGGCTTATTCAGAACCTTAAATCACTGGGCTATAAAACCGCCATCTTATCTGGTGGTTTCAATTATTTTGGCCGTTATTTGCAGAAAAAACTTGGAATAGACTATGTTTATGCCAATGAGCTTGAAATTGTCGATGGCAAAGTGACTGGCAACGTTGTTGGTACGATCGTCGATGGCCAACGCAAAGCTGAATTATTACGCGAACTGGTTGCGCGGGAAGGTATTCATTTAGAACAGGCCATTGCCGTAGGCGACGGTGCCAATGATCTGCCCATGTTAAACATTGCCGGGTTGGGGATTGCATTTAGAGCCAAAAATATTGTCAAGGAAAACGCCAAGCAATCGCTGTCGACGCTTGGTCTGGACGGCATACTGTATTTGCTCGGTTTCAGGGATCGCGACGTATTACATTAATCGGAGCGTAACTGTGGAAAACATGTTCGATGGAAAGGTCAGAGTGGGTATTAGCAGCTGTCTGCTGGGACAAGAGGTTCGCTTTAATGGCGGCCATAAACGCGACACCTTTGTGACCAATGAACTTAGCCGTTATTTTGACTATCAGCCATTCTGCCCGGAGGTGGAAGCCGGTCTCGGCATCCCTCGTCAAGTAATTCGGTTGATTCAGACTGACCGTGGCGATCGGGCCGTCAACAGTGGTGACTACAGCTTAGATCACACTGACGTGCTGACAGGGCTGGCTGATGAGCTCCTCCCCTCATTACAGGGTTTGTGCGGTTATATCTTCATGCAGAAGAGTCCAAGTTGCGGGGTTTTCCGGGTCAAAAGCTATCATCAGCAGAGTGGTATCCCCGATCCTAAAGGCCAAGGGGTATTCGCTGCCAGGGTGCAGCAACTTTTGCCCTGGTTACCGATTGAGGAAGCGGGCCGACTACATGACAGCCACTTGGGTGAAAATTTTCTGACCAGAGTATTCACTCTGTCGGACTGGCGAAAAAATGTTCAGGCTGTGCCATCCATTGCCAGGTTGATGGAGTTTCAGTCTCGTAACAAATACCTGCTGATGGCGCACAACCCGGAACTGGCCAAGCAGTTGGGCGCAGAACTGGCGGCGGTAAAACGGGATGAACTGGAAGCGTTTTTACCCCGTTACCGGCAATTGCTGATGCAGATTCTGGCCCGACCGGCCAGTCGTGGTCAGAAGATCAATGCACTGGAGCACGTCAAGGGGTATCTGAAGAACCACCTGAGCGCAAAGGAAAAGCGTTTGCTGCAACAGATCATCGAAGATTATCGGAATGACCAGATTCCGTTTGTCGTACCACTGACCATGATTCATCACCTGATCAATGTTCATCTGAGCGATCACACTTATCTTCAACAACAAAGCTTTCTGGAACCTGTGCCAAAAGAGCTTGGATTCACCAATCGTACCTGATGACTGAACAAACGTTACTTATCTGGCATCGAAATGATCTACGGGTGCAAAGTCATGCTGCACTGGCGTATGCCCGCGAACATGGCTTTCGGATCATTGGCTGTTTTTTGGATGTCGAATCGCAATGGCGCGCTCATGATCATGGCGACCGCAAACTAGAGCTGTATCGACGCGCCGCTGATGAATTGCAGCGGAGTTATCGTCAAGCGGGACTGGAGTTTCATCTCCAAGTCGCAGGCACCTATGAGCAGTCAATCGAACACCTGCACCGACTGATCGAACGTATCCAGCCTGCCGAACTTGCATTGCATGCTGAGTATGAATTGAACGAGTATCAGCGCGACTGTCAGGTGGCGGATATCTGTCGCCAGCGTGGAGTGCGTTTGAGGATCTTTCACGATCAGATCATGATCAATCCGGAAAAAATCCGTACCAAGGCTGATCAGCCATTTAAAGTCTATACCCCATTCATGAAATGTTGGCGCTCCCTGCTGGATCATCCGGGGCAGTTGGCTCCGTTGCCGGACTCTTTGCCTGAACCACTACCAGATTCGTTGGAGCGGCAGGCGCAGATGCGGTTGCAGCAGTTTGTGGCCGAGCGATTGGATGGCTATTCCCAGGGGCGTGATTTTTATGCCCGGTCGGCTACAGCGGAAGTATCATCGGCCCTGGCCATTGGCCTGCTGAGTACCCGGCAATGTCATGTCGTGGCCATGGCCGCTCGTCACGATTACAACACTGAAGCGGTAGAGAAATGGCGTAACGAGTTGATCTGGCGCGAGTTCTACAAATACATCAGCTATCACTTTCCCCACGTATGCCGCGGAAACAGTTTTCGACGCGAATATGATGCCTTGTCATGGAATGACAATTCAGATTGGCTGGATGCCTGGCAGAATGGACAAACGGGATATCCGGCGGTGGATGCCGCCCAGCGTTGTTTGCTGGTCAGCGGCTTTATGCCAAACCGGCTGCGTATGGTGACAGCCATGTTCCTGACCAAGGATCTCGGGCTCGACTGGCGGGCCGGAGAGCGATGGTTCATGCAGCAACTCGCAGATGGCGACTTTTCTGCCAACAACGGAGGCTGGCAGTGGAGTGCATCAACGGGGGTTGATGCGGCGCCCTATTTCCGGATTTTCAATCCAGTGGAACAATCTAAAAAGTTTGATCCCGATGGTGACTTCATTCGTCTCTGGGTGCCGGAGCTATCGGGTCTTTCCGGGCGGGACATTCACTGGCCGTCGGCACTCCAGCGGACACAATGTGGATATCCGCAGGCCATCGTTGAGCATAAACAGGCGCGACTGGAAACACTCGAACGGTTCAAACGTCTAAAAACATCTTGATCGTTGTCCTGCGAACAAATCTTCATCCTGTTGTAGCCCGGCATGGATATGTTCCATCAAACGGCTGATTGGTTTGGATAGCGCCAGATCCTTGTGGGAAACCACCCATAAGCCGGTGGTAAACGTATATTGCGAACCCGGAAGGCGCTGTAGAGAGTCGGAAGTATCCCCCAGAAAACAAGGTAGCAGGGTACAGCCTGCAAGTTGTTCTGCCGCCATCTGCAGTGCTTTAAATGAATTGGCGCGAAATGCTACCGACTTATTCTGAATCATCTGTTCGTATTGCTGACCGATATAGGTGGTACTGATTGGCCGGTCAAGTCCGAGCCATGGCAGGCTATCAGGGTCGTGTTCCGATAAGGCCTCATGCAGATAGACGTGGCAGGCCATATCTGCAACCCGATAGCCATGCAGATGTTCAGGCAGATCCAGTCCCGGACGGACGGCAATGTCGGAATCACGATTACCCAGATCCAACACCTGATTAGTGGCAGAAAACAGGACCTCAATCTCAGGAAAAGAATGTGTAAAACTATTAATGTGTTTCAGTAGCAGAGGATGACATAAAGAGTCCACGGCTGTGATTCTCACCTGTCCTGACATCTCGTTTTCAGCGCCTTTGATCTTACGCTCCAGGTCGTTGATCTTTTCCTCGACTGCGCAGGCTGCCTCAAGCAGTTGTAATCCTTCGGGTGTTGGCTTGTAACCTGTTGATTTTTTTATAAAAAATCTCAGTTTGTTGGCTTCCTCGAAGGAGTTGATGCGACGTAATACGGTGGTGTGATTAACCCCGAGTTCGCGTGCGGCTGCGGAAACCGAGCCATGTCTGGCCACTAGTAAGAGATATCTGAGGTCGTTCCAATCGATGTTGTGCTTCATTGCACACCTATTCTGCATTTTTCGCTAATTGACCTGAATTTTTGCACAGCTATATTTCGTTTTCACCCCACACTTAGAGAGATTAATGGAGAACATATGAAAACAATTTTAAAAGTAGTCCCGATTGCTGCTGCTTTGGCCCTTTCAGGTATGGCATCTGCGGCTGATTTTGAAAAGCAAGTAGAAGCCCGTCAGGCGTATATGGAAGTCCTGGGCTATAATATGGGCATCCTTGGTGCGATGGCACGGGGAAAAATGGATTATGATGCTGACTTGGCGTCAGCGGCGGCGAATAACCTGAAGTACGCAGCCATGATGAATAATGGCTCTATGTGGCCCGCAGGATCAGATATGGATGCGCTTGGAGACAAGACTGAAGCCAAAGCTGATTTGTGGAAAAACTTCTCTCAGGCTGCCGGTTATCTGGACGACCTGAAAAAAGGCAGTGAAACACTGGCCAGTGCTGCTGGAAACGGGTTGGACGAATTACGGAAAAACATCGGTGCAGTGGGTGATGCATGCGGTGGTTGCCATAAGAAGTTTAAAGAAGACTGATTAGTTTCTGCCCAGAGCGAGAAAAAGTGGCAAACCATAAGGCATGTGTAAACATGCCTTTTTTTTGTCCGAAAATATGATGCCGTATCAAAATGTGTGACTTGGAAAGGATGATTTGTATTAATCATCCTTTTTGCCAGGAGAGTGATATGCAACAGGAAGAATCTCTCAATGTATTTGATCAGCCATTGATTCCATGTGCCATGGATCCGCTGACCGGCTTTTTTCGAGATGGCTGCTGTAACACCTGTATAGAAGACTATGGTTCGCACACGGTTTGTGTGGTGGTTAATCGTGAGTTTCTGGAATTTTCGCGTTTTCGTGGCAATGACCTAAGCACTCCAAACCCCGAATTTGGTTTTCCTGGCTTAAGACCTGGAGATCACTGGTGTCTCTGTGCTGCACGCTGGAAAGAAGCTTTTGATATGGGCATGGCACCCAAGTTAGTGTTACAGGCCACCCATAAACGGGCTCTCGATGTAATACCAATGGATATTCTCAAACAATTTGCCAGTGATCTGAATTAAGCCTTGCACGTGCCACAGCATGTCAGCGCTGTTGTCGTATTCCCAACAATGCTGCTTTCAATGTTCAGTTTGTCGTGGTCGGATAACGACGCTGAATTGTTAACCTGCTGATTTTAAAGATAAAAAAAACTGGAACGGTGACTGCATCAGTACTCTCGGAAGAACTGCCGGGAGCGGGCCATGAATCAAACAATCGGTCATCAGGTCATCATTGACGACACGACCCTGCGTGATGGAGAGCAGAGTGCCGGGGTGGCGTTCAGTGCTGAAGAAAAAATTGCCATTGCACAGGGGTTGGTCGCCGCCGGTGTTCCAGAGCTGGAAATCGGTATTCCGGCCATGGGGCCTGAAGAACAGGAAGTCATGCGTGCGATTACCGGATTGAAACTGCCGGCCAGCATGTTGGCCTGGTGTCGTTTAAGCCGTTTTGATCTCGATGCCGCCGTGAATACCGGAGTAAACATGGTGGACCTGTCAGTACCGGTATCCACTCAACAGATTACCCGTAAGCTCGGTCGTGACCGGGACTATGTAATCAAACAGATTCAGACGATCGTGCCGCAGGCGCTGGATGCAGGTCTGGATGTTTGTCTGGGGTGCGAGGATGCCTCGCGGGCAGACCCGGATTTTCTGCACCAGGTGATTGAAATCGCGGCAACGGCCGGAGCCAGACGTATCCGTTATGCTGATACGGTCGGCATTTTAGAGCCTTTCCAGGTGACCAAAACATTCCAGGCTTTGCGCCGTCGTCATGATATCGAACTGGAGATGCATGCTCACAATGATTTTGGCCTGGCGACTGCCAACACTCTGGCAGCAGTCAAAGGCGGCGCAACCCATATCAATACCACTGTCAACGGACTGGGAGAACGTGCCGGCAATGCAGCTTTGGAAGAGTCTGTGCTGGCTCTGCGTCATCTTTATCAGATCGAAACCGGAGTCGACAGCCGTCACCTGACTCATCTTTCCCTGCTTGTGCAACGGGCCTCTGGTCGTCAGGTAGGCTGGCAGAAAAGTGTGGTGGGGGAAGGGGTCTTTACTCACGAAGCCGGCATTCATGTGGATGGACTGTTAAAAGATCCGCTCAACTATCAAGGGCTCGATCCCCATTTGTTGGGACGCTCACATCAACTGGTATTAGGCAAACATTCCGGTGGCAAAATGATCAGGAATGCCTATCGGGAACTGGGCATAGAACTGAGCGACTGGCAGGTGGCACCACTGTTACAGCAGGTGCGGCGTTTCTCGACTGACCATAAACGCTCTCCGTTAACGCTGGATCTGCAAGCGTTTTATCACGACCTGGTGGCAGCAACCCTGCTGAACCATGAAGAGATCCAGATGTCTGAACCATTGTATAACTCCGATTATCCGGGAGGTATCCAATGACCTCGCACAGCAATGTCCGCACCTCTCAAGCCACCTCTCTGTGGCAGCAGTGGCGGCGAGATTTGAAATCCGCACTGGAACGTGATCCTGCTGCCCGCAGTGCTCTGGAAGTACTGCTGATTTATCCTGGGGTCCACGCCATTCTGGTGCATCGGTTAAATCATCGGCTATGGCATGGGGGATTTCGTTTTGCGGCCCGGTTTTGCGCATTTTTAATGCGCATGATTACCAATGTGGATATTCATCCGGGAGCGCAGATTGGCGAGAGCTGTTTTATCGACCACGGTGCCGGTGTGGTGATTGGCGAAACCGCCGTATTGGGCAATAACGTGACGCTCTATCATGGTGTGACATTAGGTGGCACCAGCTGGAAAAAAGGCAAGCGTCATCCGACTTTGGGAGATGGAGTCATGGTGGGTGCTGGTGCCAAGATATTGGGGCCCATCGTTATCGGCAGGCAATGTCGGGTTGGAGCCAATTCTGTTGTGGTGTCGGATGTGCCGGATGCCTGCACAGTGGTGGGTATTCCCGGAAAGGTCGTTAAGGTTCGACCGGCAGGACAACAGAACCCATATGGTTTTGATCTTGATCATCATCTTATTCCCGATCCGGTGGGAAAAGTCATGGGTTGTTTGTTGGAACGTATCGAACGGCTGGAAACAGAAGTGGCACTGGCACGTAACCAATCTCCTGCACGAGCGGATGAAATTATCGCCAGTTGTCAGCCGGATAACGAAATTTGTGAACAAAAATGTATCGGGAGTCTCTGATGGACTTATTGGCATTTGATGGTGGACAACTCTATTTCGAAGAGCAGACCAGAGCGGACGTACTGGGGTTGATTGAACAGGCAGCCGAACAATACGGTTCGCCTCAGGCTGAGGATCTGTTGATGAAAGCCTTGTTTATGGCACCGGAAAACCTGACCGTGCTAGTGGCTCTGTATCGTTATTATTTTTACCAGCATCGATATGAAGACGCTCTGACGATTACCGCAAAAGTGTTGCGGGTCATCGCCGCCCGAATTGGTTTCCCGCCTAAGTGGCAGGATATCAATATGAACGATCTGGGCTGGGGCATCATGCAATCCTTTCAGTTGGTCAGGTTGTACCTCTACGCGCTGAAAGGTGCCGGTTATTTAAATTTACGCCAGGGACGGATCGACGAAGCGGCTGCCATGCTGACCAAAGTGGTGGAACTGGACAGCCGTGACCGTATTGGCGCGCAGGTATTGCTGACCGTTGCTGAACATCAGCGACTGCGCGAAAGAGGCGTTGAATGTTTGGTATTGGAGGGTTATTGATGAATGATCTTAGCTTGACAGAGGCGATGGAAGAACTGAGTTCTGCCGAGGATTTTCTGAGTTTTTTTGGAATCGGATTTGACCAGTCCATCGTCCACATCAACCGTCTGCATATCATGCAACGGTTTCATGATTATCTGGCCCAGGTTGAAGCCCAGCTGCCGGAGTCGGACGAAGCGCTCAGAGCTGTGTATCAGCGACTGTTGAGTCGTGCCTACGATGACTTTGTTCATTCCGATGCACAGACGGAAAAAGTGTTTAAAGTTTTTAAACAATCACAACCAGGTTTTGTATCGGTCGAACAATTGTTAGGTTCATAACCATGCGCCCGGAATTTGAATATGGTTCAGAAGTCAGGCTGATCAGAAATGTTCGTAATGACGGCACTTACCCCGGAAAGGAAGTCGGGGAATTGTTGATTCGACGAGGGGCTGTTGGGTGTGTGTATGACGTCGGCACTTACCTTCAGGATCAACTGATCTATCGGGTACATTTCCTCAGGGAAAACCGCACTATCGGTTGCCGCGGTGAGGAATTGATACCCGTGGATGTAGAGTGGTTGCCAAACCGTTTTGAGTTTCGCGATCCGGTACAGACTATCCGGCCGTTGTCGGTCAATGGTGAAATCATTGCCGAACAGGGAGAGCAGGGGGAGATCGTTAAGGTGGTCAGAGAAAGTCATACCGCGTTCCACTACCATGTGCGTTTTCGGGCCCGCACGTTTCAGTTGCCCGAATCTGTACTGGAGGAGGTTGAGCTATGAAACCTGCACCAGCGAATCAATCCAGTGAGTACAGTCTGGCCTATCATCGTTTGAGTGTGGTTCAACAGTTGTTTGAGTGCACCTATGATGAACTCGATCAACAACAGCGCGAGCGGGTCGAAACCGTAGTCGTGCGTAAGTACGAGCTGGAACATAAAGTACTGGCAAGTGATCAGGCCATGGGTCTGACCGTTCCGGAAACAGAAATTCAAAAGGCATTACAGGAAATCCAGCAGCGTTACGAGCAACCAGAGGATTTTTCCGCTGCGCTGGCACAACATGGACTGGACGACGACAGCTTTGTTGAAGCGTTGACCCGTGAATTGTGGGTTGATGCGGTACTGGACCGTGTCGGTGGAGAGGTGGCCGAGGTTGATGATACCGATGTTGAGCTTTACTACTACATGCATCCCCGGCAATTCAAAAAACCCGAAACCCGTATCGCCCGGCATATATTGATCACTATCAATGAGCAACTGGATGGCAGCAGACGCGAGCAGGCATTCGCAAAAATAACCGCCATTGCCCGGAGACTGCAAAAGAAAATCAACCGTTTTCAGGAACAGGCGGCCAAACATTCCGAGTGTCCCACCGCTTTGAACGGTGGGCTGCTGGGGGAGATAAAGCCTGGTTTACTGTATCCGCAACTGGACCAGACATTGTTTCAGCTGCCGGAGGGTCATTTAAGTCCGGTGGTGGAATCGGAACTGGGCTGGCATCTGTTATTGTGTGAACAAATCCATGCTGCCGGTGTCATATCGTTGTCTCAGGTGGCCGATACTTTGCGGACTCATCTGACCGAACAACGTCGTAAAATGCATCAAAAACAATGGTTGCTGTCACTACGCAACTGATCGTTTGGAGGGTAACCATATGGATGAAAATGCAATTCAGGAAAATGTCTGTTGTTCTTTCTGCGGTGTGGCGCAAAGCCTGGAAGTCCCCTTGATTGCCGGTAATGAGGGTAGAATCTGTGAAGCCTGTGCGCTGCTGGCGTTTCAGGTGGTCAGTAGTTGGGGGAAGCGTAAACAGGCTAAAAATCTGCAACAGCAGATTAAAACACCGGTGGAAATAAAGGCGTTTCTCGATCAGTTCGTCATTGGTCAGGATGCCGCCAAATCGACATTGGCGGTAGCGGCCTTCAATCATTATCTGCGTGTCACTAATCTGGACAAAAACGTAACCTTCTGCGGAGATGGTGGCGTCGAGGTGGAAAAGTCCAATGTGCTGCTGGCCGGGCCGTCCGGTACTGGTAAGACATTACTGGTCAGAACGCTGGCGAAAATAATTGGTGTTCCCTGTGTCGTGGTGGATGCCACGACACTGACTCAGGCTGGCTATGTTGGAGAGGATGTCGATTCCATGATTCAGCGGTTGGTGGACGTGGCCGATGGCGATATTGATCAGGCGCAGTGGGGCATGGTGTACATTGACGAGGTGGATAAGCTCGCCCGCAAGTCGGCCGGACCATCTTCAGGCAGAGATGTCTCGGGTGAAGGTGTTCAGCAGGCACTACTGAAAATGGTGGAAGGCTCAGAAGTCAAAATCAACAGAAACCCGCGCCAGGGCCGCCAGTCCCAGGGAGGCGAAAAAACGGTCGATACGCGAAATATCCTGTTTATTGCGGGTGGTGCTTTTGCCGGTTTGGAAGAACTGATCGCGCGTAGAATACAACCGGAAAAACAGGGCATTGGTTTTAATGTTCCAACACTGGAACGTAAAAAGCCTTCTGTGAATGATTTGCTCGCAGCGCTGTTGCCGGAAGATCTGCAGCAGTTTGGTTTAATTCCCGAGTTTATTGGTCGCTTTCCGGTTATTACGTTTTTGCAGGAACTGGATAGTGCAGATTTGATCCGGGTGCTGCAGGAACCCAAGGATGCGTTGATCAAACAGTACCAGCAGTTATTTGCCTATCAGGGCGTGGGGTTGGAGTTTTCCAGTGCGGCGTTACAGTATATTGCCCATCAGGCTGTCTCCCGAAAAACCGGTGCCAGAGGACTGCGGGGAGTCATGGAAGCCTGTTTGCGTGACACCATGTATCATCTGCCGTCTTTGCCTGAAGTACAGCTGTGCCGGGTGGACACCCGGCTAACAGATGGGGCTGAGGAGCTGGTGGTCGACAACGTATATGCGGCTGAGCCTGAGTCTGGCTGTATGACCGCAGTTGATGTTTGAAGTGAATGGCTTACTTGCCGTTCACCAGCTCGAACAGACGGTCAACCACGATTGATTTCTCTTCAATATGCTCAATCTCTCCCTGAATTTCATTAATGTACCGAGTACACTCCTCGATTTGCTGGGTTGCCTGGGCAGAAGACGTCAGCACCTGATTCAGGTGTTCATTCAGTGACGTTGAACCCGAGGTAATCCAGCTCATAAATTCTTCGGTATCGTTAATGGCCGTCCAAATCTGCTCCACCGCAGCAGACACGGCATTGATGGTATCGCCGGTTTTTGCCAGACTTTCCTGAGTATTATGTGACAGCTGGCGAACTTCATCGGCAACGACAGCAAAGCCGCGACCGGCATCCCCGGCACGGGCCGCCTCAATGGCGGCATTCAGAGCCAGCAGATTGGTCTGATCGGCGATGCCGGAGATAACTTTCAGAATACTCAGCACTTCATCGGAGCTTTTTTGCAGATCCTCTACCTGGGTGTGCAGGTTCTGGCGGCTGCTGGCCCGTGATCCGATGTTTTGAACATATTCGAGCAGCTGCTGCTGAATGGTTTCCAGTAACCCATTATTGGATAACGCGTGTTGCGATAGACGGTTATAGTTTTCAATCAGATGCCCGGTCATCGTTTTGTAGTCCCGCAAAATGGTCCCGGAATTTTGTTGCATCTGATTAATATGGGTCAGGCTGTTGATCCGGGCTTTTAAAAAATACTCGCGGAAATGACTGTATTGGAATGGAAAGCGGTCGGCGTAGTCATCTGAAAACTGTTCACCTTCAGCGACTTTGAAGAAAAACAACGCTGTCAGAGTCTGATTCATATGAACCCCGAGCAACTCTCCGAAGGTTGAAAAGCCGGCGATAGTGAAGTCCTTGAATGCCGTTATCTCATTCAGATGGGTAGCATTATTCAGGCGCCGTAAAATACAATCGTTGGCCAGCATGGCAATTGGCTTTCCGGATTTTCCACGCATGAAATCACTAAACGCCGAAGTGGTGCTGGCAGCAAAATTTTTGGCTTTGACGAGGAACAGTTGGTCGCCGAATCCGAGATCCGAGAAAAAGTTAATGCTGCGTTCGTCTGAATTAATCGACGCAACCGAACGAATAAATATTTCGTTGCCGATTTCCACGCCGAAAGTGTAATCGTTCATCTTTTCCGTCAGAGCAGAAGCAGAACATTTCAACAAATTACAGAGTGCATCGACGATGGAGATGACTTCGTTGTTATGGATGACGGTATGAACTTCGCGGGTGTGGGGGTCAGAGTCGGCGATAATAAACGACATGCCGGTCTTTTCGAAATTATGGGATTTCATAATGCCATAGCGAATATCTTTGGCCAACTTCAGAAAAATGACGATGGCTTTGTTTTTCGCGACCTCTTTACCGTCATATATCAGCGCGTTTTTAAAATCGAGTTTGCCGCCAGCGGAGCCACCAATGAAGTAGCATGGAAAACGATCGGCGGCATAAAGCCCCTGCATAAAGAAATTTTCGCTTCGTGACAGACCATCAAAAAATGTCAGTGCTATGGTGTCCTGATAGCTGACCGGTAACGTTACTTTCAGATTTTTAATTTCGGCTCGAATTTTACGGATCCGTTCGTCGAGACTGAACTTAACCTTTCCGGATAAAATATCTTCGCTGAATAATGGAACGGAATGGACTTCCACATTGGTAACGATATCGTGACTGAAGCTTTGCAGCACAATATTGTCCCAGCTGCCGTCAGCGGAATGATACAGGTGTTGCTGGCAGGAACTCAGCTCCCCGGCGGTCATGATGCCGATAACGTTACTGACAAAAGGCATTGCCTGTTTAAGGCGACTAAGGGTGTTTTCAAATTCGAGGTGAGGTGAAACAAAGGCCAGCACCAGAGCTGTTCCGGTTTTGCCAAAATCAAGTGTTGAAAGAGTGTTCTGACTGATGTCCCTGCTGCTGATCGATTTAACCCGAATGTATTGACTTGCCTGATAGGCGGTGAACGTTTCTTGTTTATTTTTGTTAAAAAACCACGACATATTTGATATACCTTCAAGTGGTCGTCTGCCGGCGATGATCGAACAGGCTGACACAAAAGAATCATTATCTCAGCGTAGTTCAAAAACGGCCAATGTCCATTAGGCGGATATTGTTGAGGGCATAAAAAGTAACCTAAAAATAGAATTTTTTTAATCATTCGGTTAACAAGATAATAATGAGTATCGAAAACAGTTGGGCAGACTTTTCCAAATAATGATGGGAGCGGTTGTCGACATATTCGACGCAGTCATAAACAAAAAACTCCCCACCCACCGGATAACCTGTTCAAGTGTTCTGTCATAAACAGGGACCGGTGGGTTGGTAGAGCCGAGGATGCCAGGTTAAAGATTCAGATCAAAATCCGCGGCGATACTTTTCAACCAGCGATTCAGACGTTCTTCTGTGAGGTTGGCCTGATTATCCAGATCCAATGCCAATCCAATAAATTGATTGTCGACAACCGCTTCAGAGTGTTCGAATTCATAACCCTCGGTTGGCCAGGCACCAACGACCTTGGCTCCCTGTTCTGTCACGACGTCATAAATTTCCTTCATGGCATCAACGTATTCCTGGGGATAACCCACCTGGTCGCCGAGGCCAAAAATCGCAACGGTCTTACCACTGAAGTCCTGATCCTCCAGTTGTGGTAAAAACTCCTCCCAGCTTTCATTTTCACATTCCGCGGAGAGTCCGGGCAGCTCACCTTCGCCCAGGGTCGGTGTGCCAAAAATCAGATAATCATAGGCCATGACTTCTTCAACGCTGCAACGGTTGACATTCACCGGCTTGTCCATCGTGTCATCGTCGAACAGTTTTTTAATCATCTTGGCAACTTTGCGGGTTTTACCGGTATCTGTACCAAAAAATAAACCAATGCGAGCCATGCTATGTTCCTCCAATGGCTGTTTCATGTAGGTGCAGCAGAGGTTTTGCACACTGTGTGCCAGTGGTCTATTTAGATGAAAGATGTTAACTGCTTGAAAAATAAAGAGTATTTAGACGCGCCTTAAACCGTGGCGATCAAAATGTCACGAATGCGACAATCCGTTTCGGGTGAAAAAAAAGCCGCTGTGTCGGCTTTATAACAAAAGTGCCGTGTAAAAACGGCTTAATTGCATCAGCGGCGGTCATGCTTTGATTTCATTTACATCAATAAATCGCAGGCTTTTTATGGGCCACACCAAGGTGACAGTCCACGCAGGTTTCATTGTTTTCCTGCCACGCTGCCGGATCATGATGATTTCTGGCCCGGATACTCTGCATGCTGATGTTCCATTGCTGTGGGTTGTGGCAGTTTTTACATTCCTTGGAGTCCCGGTTTTTCATCGTGTTGAAAACCACTTCAGCCTGATGTACCCGTAACTGCTCAAAGTTTTCCAGGTTCACCGTGCCTTTCAATTGATGATAGATATCTTTGGTGGCCCGGATTTTAACCAACATTTTGGGGAAAAATTCTTTGGGGACATGGCAGTCCGCGCACTGCGCCTGAACACCGGTTTCATTATTAAAGTGGATGGACTGTTGATACTCCTCAACAATGGTATCCATACCGATATGGCAGCTGTAACAAAAGGCATTGGCATTGGTGGCGTTGATGGCACCATGAAAAGCACTCAAACTCAGTGCGCCCACTGCCACGGCTGCGAAACCACCCATCGGAATACCCAGTAACCATTTTCTTCGTGAAGGAATCCAAAGTCGCCGCCAGAATGATTGTGTCTGATTCATAAACACCTCGTGATCCCTCCGCCGGAAAGACGGAGGGCGGTCATGTATTAATCTTCGTTGGCATAACGTTTTTTGAATTCCGCCTGGGCTTTTTGGCGGGCTTCCGTCACTTCTTTCGGTTCATTACCGGTGAACCATAGGTGTTCAGGACTTTCCAGAATCTCAGCCAATACCTTTCGGGCGGCTTCTGCTGCTTCGTGTTTACCCTCTTTTTCCGCCTTTTCGACGTATTCGTTGTATTCCGGAATCAGTTCCATATAAAACCGTTCTGCGACTTCGTAGAGACCGTGCCATTGGGTATAGTCCGGTGCCATCATGGCTGCACCATGACGGGCGCGACGACCTTCGTGGTGCCATAGATAGAACCAGGTCCACTCGATCTTTTCGTCAAAGGCAACATCAGTCATCAAACCTTGTTCCTGTAGCGTTGCCATCATGCGTTTGCCGGGGATGGCGAATTTGGTGTTATACAGTTCGACCAGACTGTCAAACTGGGTATAGAACGAATCGATCATGGAACTGGTATGGCAAGCATCACACACCGCACTCATATCACGTCGACGCTCCTGCCAGGTTTTGACGGTCTGGCCCTGTTTTATTGCTGTGGCATCAATTTTCTCCGATACCGCCGGGCGCAGAGTCCAGGAAATCCGGTTGCCGACATCATGGGTAACCGGCAGTTCGCGAGTGGCCGACATATGGCAGGTGGCACAGGTGGGAGCAGCGTCATAGTCTTCACCGACGATCCATTTTGCCGATTCCATATTCATACGGTCGACGTTGGCATAAAAATTAATGCCGTGTTTGGATTCGTCGTAAACTTCTTTTTGCGGATGATCCGGACCCAGGTGACACTTTCCACAGGCTTCCGGACGGCGAGCCTGTATCATGGAAAATTCGTGCCGCTGATGGCAGGCGGTGCAGGCACCCACAGAACCATCCGGATTGAGACGACCTATGCCGGTATTCGGCCAGGTGGTCGGGTCCAGATCGCCATTGGCCATGACTTTTACTTCCGAACCGTGGCATTGCCAGCAACCATTAACTGCTGCCGGTGATTGTCCGTTCATCGTCATGGCACCTTCGACCACTTCCGCCAACATGTTATCAAGCGAACCAATAATTCTTCCGGCATTGGCATGATGACTGGCAGAAAACTCCGCAACCTCTTCGTTATGACAGGCTGAACAGTCTTTAGGAGAGACAATGACTGAAATGGTATAGCCTTCATGGTGAATGGCGTCTGGATCATCATTGTTGGCCTGATGGCACTCATAACAACCGACATTGGCGCCAAAGTGTTTGGAGCGGCCCCACTGAGCATAGATGCTGGGATCTTCCTGTTTGTGGCAGGCTACACATTCCTTGCTTTGATCACTCAGACTTTTGAAGGGTTTGAGCATCAAGGCTTTGGCACTCACCTGTCCGGAGAAAGTTATTGTCAGAACCATCAGGATGGCCCAGGGGAGTAGTAAATGTATTTTCGATTTCATCGGGGCGTATTCCTTTTAACGGTAGTCCCATCTGAAAACTGGACAGGCATTACTCAGTAAACAGCCAGGGGCAGTATTTTTTGAATTTTGTTTTTAGCTTAGCTGACGATGAGCAATTATCTTAGAGGACTTCTGGTTCATTCGGAGGTATCTGATTTGACCTGAGTCAAGAAATGATAGAGATAAAGTTGACTCTTGATTTTAGACTATTAAATAAGTTTTTTTGCAATACCTATTAATAGTTACGATGACGGTTTTTTAATATATCTTTGTAGGTATTAAGAGTTTTTTGCGCCCGCGCCCCATGAAAATAAAAATCTGATGAGATTCGCGGGCCGCCTAATCGTAGTAACAAACATACAATGGATAAAGTCCCTTAACCGATTTATTCATGCCCGGTGGGCCATTCAGTCATTGCAGATCTGCTTAACTGGCTGTTATCAAATAGGAACGGACTTGAGGCAGCTGCCAATCTTTTAATCGTCATCTTCGTCATCATCATCGTCCTGGATTTTGATGATTTGACGGTAAATTTCGACCCGGTCGCCATCGTGTAACGGAGTATCCAGTTTCACCAGTCTGCCAAAAATACCGACCCGCTGTTTGTTGAGATCAATATCCGGAAAGCGCTGCAAAATACCCGATTGCTCTATCGCCTGCTGCACATTGATATCCTCCGCCACCTGAATGGGAATCCAGGCACTGCGGACCTGTTCATTGTAAGCAACGGAAATTTTCATTATGCCTCCTGTAATTGAGTCAGAGTGGTATTCGTGGCCGGCTTCCTCCGATGTTGGTCAATCAGCCGTTTGATCGACAATAAAAACCCCAACATGATAAAACCGCCAGGTGGTAGCGCCATCAACAGTGCGCCCTGATAGTTATCCACAACCGTAGTATCCAGCCAGTGCAGATGCTCGCCCAACAATAACGATGCATTGTGAAACAACGTGCCGTTGGCGATGAGTTCGCGTATGGCACCGACGACGACCAGCACCCAGGTAAAACCGAGTCCCATGGCCAATGCATCGGCCAGAGATGCTCTGGCGGTCTGTTTGGAAGCGAATGCTTCAACCCGGCCAAGAATGGCACAGTTGGTCACGATCAACGGAATAAACAGTCCCAAGACCTTGTACAGCTCGTGCATCCAGGCATTGATAAACATCTCTACCACGGTGACCACCGACGCAATCAATACAATAAATGCCGGAATTCGCACCTGTGGTGTAATCACACCTTTCAGTAATGATGATAACAAGCTGGCGGCGATCATCACCGCAATGGTGGCAAGGCCCATGCCGAGCCCGTTAGTGGCCGTGGTGGTGACCGCCAGTAACGGACACAGGGCCAGCATCTGTTCAAGGGCGACATTATTACGCCATAGGCCGTCACTGAATATCTGTGCATAGGTGTGGTCGCTCATTTATGGTTCCTCGCTGGCAGGCAGATCGATCATCATCGCCTGTTCATGTTTTTGGACAAACAGAAGTGCTTCATAAACGGCCTTGACCACTGCCCTGGGGGTAATGGTCGCACCGGTAAACTGATCAAATTCTCCACCATCTTTTTTCACCTGCCATTGTTGGGCAGTGGTATTGTTCAGTGAGTGGCCTTTAAACCGGGTGATCCAGTCATCTTTGGCCACCTCGATTTTGTCACCCAATCCAGGTGTTTCCGTATGGCTGATCACTCTGACTCCAAGCAGTTCACCACTCAGAGTGACCCCTATCATCAAGTGAATATCACCGCTATAGCCTTTGGCCGCAGTCTGAAAGGCAACCGCCATCAGATGACCGTTTTGTCGGGCCGGATAAATGATCACCGGCTCCGGTAAATAATCGGCATCCGTCAGTTGAAACGTTTCCTGATCAGGATGGTTATCATAAACACCAGCTGGCAATACCTGTTGTAACAACGCCTGACGATCTTCAGTCATCCGCAAACGAATATCTTCCATGGTGGAGTGATAGCCCATATAAATGATGATGCTGATCATGCAACATAGCCCGGCGAGCATGCCGGCCTGGTAGCTAACCTGAGCGCGGTAACTTGGATCGGCCTGCCCTTTGATAACATCCTGATGCATCGCGTTACCTCTTTTGCCTTTGTGTTAATGGCCGGCCACCGCGCCTGCGGCCATAAATGCGTGGGCGCAGATATTGGTCCAGCAGCGGGGTCAGGGCATTCATCATCAGTACTGAAAAGGCAACCGCTTCGGGATAACCACCCCAGGTGCGGATCAAAAACGTCAGCCCACCGCAGCCGGCTGCGAATATTGTTTGTGCGCCTTTTCCGGCAGGGGAAGTGACCGGGTCCGTGGCAATGAAAAAAGCACCCAGCATCAGCCCGCCTGACAGCAAATGAAACGTAGCGGGTGGATAAAGCGCCGGATTGAGATGATGAAAAAATGTTGCCAGTGCAACGACCGTAGCCAGCATGGTGACCGGGATATGCCAACTGATCACCCGGACCAATAATAACCAGATCCCACCAATCAGCATCAACAACGCCGAGGTCTCACCCATGCTGCCGCTGGTCAGGCCGAGGCCGGACGAATATAAGGAAAATTGCTGTAGCGTCTGCTGCGCCGGAATGCTCTGAGTCAGTGCGGTCTTTAGTGCACCCAGCGCCGTTGCCCCTGTCATGCCATCGGCCACGGGTAATAGTCCGAGTGTGATTTGCAGGCCATGCCAGAATCCCGGAGCGTCAGATGAAAATATCGGCGTGGCGTGTGCCCAGGTGGTCATCGGTACCGGAAACGAAATTAACAGCGCAGTGCGCGCCAGCATGGCGGGATTAAACAGATTCTGACCCAGACCACCGTATAAATGTTTGCCTATGGATACGGCAAACACGCTGCCAAATACCGCAATCCACCAGGGCGCCCAGGGGGGCAGGCATAATGCCAGCAACCAGCCTGTGAGCAGAGCGGACCAATCCAGCAAGCGGGTAGCACTCTGATGCCGCAATCTGAGCATGATATATTCCGTCCCGATGGCGGTGGCCACACTGAACAGCCAGAGATTGATGGCAGGCCAGCCAAACAGATAAAAGCAGAAGACCGTTCCGGGCACCAGTGCCAGACAAACATGCGCCATAATTCGATTAATGCTGGAGCGATCATGGGCATGGGGAGCGGAAACCAGATTCACGATGGTCATGCGGTGCCCTCTTCAGTATGACTGGATTTTGATTTTCGTTTCGCTGCCTTGGCGGCTTTTGCGGCTGCTTTGGCTTCAGCTTCCTGTTGTTGCCGGGCGGCTTTG
This sequence comes from Gynuella sunshinyii YC6258, assembly GCF_000940805.1. Lineage (GTDB taxonomy): Bacteria > Pseudomonadota > Gammaproteobacteria > Pseudomonadales > Natronospirillaceae > Gynuella > Gynuella sunshinyii. The sequence goes on from NZ_CP007142.1 coordinate 1,995,185, forward strand.
GCGTCGCTGAGCTGGCGAGTGAGGTCGAGTTTTTTCTGTTCGTTCTGGCGTTGACTCAATGCACCCTTGGCGTATTGAAAATGATGCACCAGCGGGATGTGTGCCGGACACACATACGAGCAGGAGCCACACAGAATACAATCGCCCAGGCCATAATCCTGAGCGCCGTCAAGATCATTGTTCTGACTGTGTTGGGCCATGGCATTCGGCATCAATCCCATCGGGCAGGCGGAAACACAACGGCCGCAACGTATGCACTCCATGGTGTCGGTATTGCCGACTTCGTTACGGGTCAGGGCCAGCAGACCGGATGCTCCTTTGATCACCGGCACATCCAGTGAGTGAATGATATGACCCATCATCGGGCCGCCGATCAATATCCGTTCCGGTTCGGTGGTCAAACCGCCACACGCATCAATCAAAAAACGCGCCGGAGTGCCAATCAGGGCATTAACATTGCTGGGGTGGTTAATATGACCGCCGGCCACCGTAACAATTCTGGAAATCAACGGTTTACCTTCTCTCAGAGCCATACTGATGGCGCGGGCGGTGGCAACATTATGCATGATCACACCGATATCAGAAGAACGCCCACCAGCGGGCACCTCCCGGCCAGTCACCGCTTGTATGAGTTGTTTGGCAGATCCCATGGGGTAGCGCGCCGGCACTACCTTGACACGAATATCACTGTGGCTGTTACAGGCGTCAGTCATGGCGGCAATGGCCGCCGGTTTGTTATCTTCGATACCAATAATGGTACTGCGGGCACCGCTGATGTACTGAATCAATCGCGCGCCATCCACGACCGCTTCGGCATATTCCTGCATGACCCGGTCATCGGCGGTCAGGTAGGGTTCGCACTCGCTGCCATTAAGAATCAGCAGATCGACTTTTTCTCGGCTTTTATCCAGTTTGACAGCCGCTGGAAATACCGCGCCACCGAGACCGACAATACCAGACTCCGCTATTTTCCGTGCCAGCACTTCAGGTGCCAGATTAAACGGATCTTCAATCTCCGGTAACTCACACCATTGATCTTCCCCGTCACACTGCAGCACGATGCCTGGCGCCGTCAGACCGGAAGGGTGGGGAACCTGAATATCTCCCAGGGCAACGATGGTACCGGAACTGGGTGCATGGACGGGTGCAGATACAGAGCCGGCTGCTGTTGCCAGTAATTGCCCCTTTTTCACCCGCATACCGGGTTTAACTATGACTTCTGCCGCTGCACCGGCATGCTGCCGTAAAGGCAGGTACAGATGCTCCGGGATGCCGAGTGAGGCAATGGGAATTTCAGCGGTGTATTGTTTGTGTCCTTCCGGATGAACACCGCCACGAAAAAAACTGAAATTGAACATCATGTCAGGCTGCCTTGGGTTTGGGCCATTGCCAGTTATCAGCATTGGTTTTTATGCTGACCATTTCGATACAGTCATCGGGACAGGCGTCAAGGCATTTACGACACCCGGTACAGGCATCGGCAAATACCTGATGAATCTGCTTGTTGGCACCGATGATGGCGTCCGTTGGGCATACCTTGTAACACCGTGTACAGCCTGAGCAGTTCTCTGCCACGATCATCGCCACTTTTACCTCGGCAACCACTGCTTCGGCATCAAGATCCACACCCATTAATTCCGCCAGCCGGGTGGCCAGCTGCATACCCCCTGGTGGGCAACAGGTCACTGGAGCCTGCTGGCTGGCAATCGCTTCGGCTGCCTGACCACAACCTGGCAAACCACACTGACCACACTGGCTGCCCGGTAACAGCGCCTGAATTTCCTGTACCAGAGGGTTTTCCTCCACGGCGAAAAACCGGCTGGCATAACCTAATATTGTTCCAATGATCAGACCGAGAGCCGTCATGACGCCTACAAGTGAGATGAATAGCATAGTGATATCCTCCATTGGGTAAGGTCGTACTGACGACCCCGATTAAATTAGTCCGGAAAATCCCAGAAAAATCATTGACAGCAATCCCGCGGTAATCAGACCAACCGGGGAACCGGCAAACACCGCGGGCACATTGGCCATGGCCAGGCGCTGGCGCAGGCCGCCAAAAATAATCATGACCAGGGTAAAACCAACTGAAGCGCCGAGGCCATAAACGACACTTTCTGAAAAACTGTGGTCTTCACTGACATTCAATAATGCCACACCCAGAACCGCACAATTGGTGGTGATCAACGGCAGATAAATCCCCAGTGTTTTATAGAGCACCGGGCTGATTTTTCGAATGACCATTTCGGTAAACTGAACCAGCGCGGCAACCACCAGAATAAAAGTCAGAATGCGTAGAAATTCAATGTGCAAAGGCTCCAGAATCAGATGCTCCAGTAACCAACTGCTCATGGATGCGAGAGTGAGCACAAATGTGGTGGCCAGTCCCATTCCCATTGCCGTGGACAAATTGTTGGATGCCCCCATGAACGGGCACAGACCGAGAAAACGAACCAGAACCACGTTGTTAACCAGGACGGTGCTGACAAAAAGATAGAAGTATTCCATCGTTGCCTTCCCTACAGTTTTTTTGGGACAGGTGCAGCAATCATGCCATACGATCAGAGACAGCTTTTTGGGCGGGAAAGTGCTTCACAGAGATGTCTAAAACAACGGAACCATTGCTTTTGTCGGTTTTGCTACATTTTGGTTAGCAAATCATTTTGAGTGCATTGTAACAAAGCTCACAACAGACAGGCGTTTTTCAATCAAACCGCACCGTTCGTGGCTTTAGGCTGACAGGGCATAACATTTGCAATTCGACTGTTACGAGATGAACCGGTTAATGATTGACAGGACCAAGTAAATGGCAACAGATCCGGAAAAAAAGATCAACGCAGAAACCGATGCGGTCGTTGATCATTCAGTCGATGAAAATAATAACAATCAATCTCATGAACTGCCGATGGAGGTTTTTTTTCAGGCGGTCGAACATGCACCTGTGGCGATATCCATTACTGATCTTCATGCCAACATTCTTTATTCCAACCTGGCATTTCATCAGGTTACCGGTTATGAAAGTGATGAGGTATTCGGCAAAAACGAATCCATTTTATCAAATCATACAACGCCCAGGTTGGTGTACCACGCGCTGTGGGGGCGATTGCGACAGAAAAAAAGATGGTCTGGTGTGCTGGTGAACCGGCGTAAGGATCAGAGTCGTTATCTGGCCGAATTAATGGTGGCCCCGGTAGAAGCAGAAAACGGAGAGGTTAAGCACTATCTCGGTATGCATCGTGATGTTACAGAAGTTCATTCTCTGCAACAGCGATTATCAAACCAGAATAAACTGCTGGAACTGGTTTTGAATCAGACGCCTGCTGCGTTGGCGCTGCTTGATGAAGACCGTAATCTGGTGCTGAGCAACAAATCTTATCAGACTTTATGTCAGCAACTGGGTGCGGTGGAGCCGGCGGAAGCTATTTTGGATATCCTGATTGCCGAGCAACCGGACCTGCTGAATAACGAAGATGGCTTCGCCAACAAGGAAGTCAGCTTTGAAGGCAGCGGTGATGATCAGAGTTATTTCAGTTGCTTTGGCAACTGGATTTATGCCGGCATGGAAGGGGCGGAGAATTTTTTTGACCAGACCACTGGCAAACATCTGTTGCTGGTTATTAACGACATTACCCGGTTAAGACACCGGCAGCAGGAAACCCAGATGAATGCCTTGCGGGTGTTGATGGCGGAGGAAGAGCTGCTGGAAGGATTGCAGGAAGCTTTTAATGGTGCCATTCATCAATTGCAAGGCCCCGTCAATCTGATCGATGCCGCCGTGACGATGCTCAAACGACGCGAAGAGGACAAAGACAGCGCCCTGTTAAAAGCACTGGAAGAAGCCCGCTACGCCGGTATATCAGCACTGGAGGATTTGCGTGATCTGGTGCCGGCAAGACCGGTGGAGAAAAAGATCCCCGTGAACCTTAACCAGTTGTTGCGCGAAGTCATCAGCATCTCCTCCAATCGTATTCTGGCTAACGGTATCGTAATTGACTGGCAACCGGCCATGCATTTGCCGTCTTTAATTGGACAGGAGCAGCGACTGCGTTCGTTATTTAAAAAACTGCTCGATAATGCCATTGATGCTGTCAGTGCACGCGGTATTAAAGTGCGGGAAATTTTCATTTCCACGCGCTGGGAAAACCAAAACCTGATCGTTGACATCGCCGATACCGGTGAGGGGATTGCACCGGAGTTAATGATTAAAGTATTTGAGCCGTTTTACAGCTCAAAACCCAAAGGCAAGATTGGCCGTGGCATGGGATTATCTCAGGTTCAGGATATTGTGAACGACCACCTGGGAACCGTGCATTTTGATCGTGACTACCGTCCTGGAGCATTGGCAAGAGTCACCCTACCCGTATCACCATAGACCTTAGGCCCGAGTGAGTGAAGCGAATGAATGCGACTGAAACGACCGTGGTCAGCCGATTGCAACTGCTGGAAAAACAACTTCTGGTTTTGTACCGGGTGTCCAGCGTGTTGAATAAATCCCTGGATATGAAACAGACTCTGGCCGAAGTGTTAAGGATTCTTCATGACGATGCAGGCATGCACCATGGTATCGTAACACTCTCTGATCCGAGTCATGGCGGTTTGTCTGTCGGTTCCATACACGTCGAGTCGGAGGCGATTAAACGATCCTCCAACTCTGTGCGTTATCGACCCGGAGAAGGCATTATCGGGCGTATATTCGAAAGTGGGGAAAGTATCGTACTTGGCCGTATATCCACTGAGCCGAGATTTCTCGACAAACTCGAACTGTATGATCTGGAATTGCCGTTCATCAGCGTGCCGATCAAATCCAGTGATGGCAAAGTGATAGGGGTACTGGCTGCTCAGCCGGCGATCCTTTCAGATATCCGTGTCATGCTACCCGATTGCACCCGACTGATGGAAATGGTTGCCAACCTCATCGTGCAGACGATTACCCTGGCGCAAACCGTAGAAACGGAAAAACAGGATATCAAGGAAGAGCGTGATGAACTGCGTCGTCAGGTCCGCAGCAAATACGGTTTCGATAACATGGTGGTCGGCCATACAGAACAAATGCGCCGGGTCTTTGATCAGGTTCGGCGGGTTGCCAAATGGGACAGCACCGTACTCATTCGTGGCGAATCCGGCACCGGTAAAGAACTGATCGCCAGCGCGATTCATTACAACTCACCCTATGCTAACAATCCATTTGTGAAACTGAATTGTGCAGCTTTGCCGGAGACTCTGTTGGAGAGTGAACTGTTCGGTCATGAAAAAGGCGCGTTTACCGGTGCTGTTCGGCAACGCAAAGGACGCTTTGAACAAGCCGATGGCGGCACTCTGTTTCTTGATGAAATCGGCGAGATATCCCCGTTATTTCAGGCCAAACTGTTGCGGGTATTGCAGGAAGGTGAACTTGAACGGGTAGGGGGCACCACGACTGTCAGAGTCAATGTGCGCATCGTCGCCGCCACCAACCGGAATCTCGAAGCCGAAGTGGAACAGGGCAATTTTCGTGAGGATCTTTACTATCGGCTGAATGTCATGCCCATCAAAATACCGCCGTTGCGGGAGCGGGTTGAAGATATTCCGGAGTTGACAGAATTTCTGCTGGCACAACTTGGCAAGCAGCAGGGGCGTAAGCTCACTGTGACCGATAACGCCCAGCGCATGCTGATGTCGCATCATTGGCCGGGTAATGTGAGAGAGTTGTCCAACTGCCTGGAGCGTGCGGCGGTGATGTGTGAAAACGGCGTCATCGATCGGGATGTGATTTTCTTAAGCGGTCTGGACATCGATTCGGCGGTCTCGATCAAACCTTCCATCGCCCAAACCAGTCTGGATATTAACGATCCCGATATGGATGAGCGGGAGCGCGTGGTCGCAGCACTTGAACAGGCGGGTTGGGTGCAGGCCAAGGCTGCCCGTTTACTTGGCATGACACCGCGTCAGATTGCCTATCGGATTCAGAGTATGAATATAAGGGTGCGGAAGATATAGGAATCTCTGAAAAATGGTCTATTTTGCGCAGGACGTTGTCAGCCCCAGTCACACATCCTCATTTACGTCAGTAAACTGCGGTGTTGCGAGTGGTGCTTCCTTGCCTGCATCAAAACTATTCCTGTTTTTCAGAGACCCCTTAGCAGCCGCCTCGAATAAAAAAACACAGGATTAACGCGACAGAGGAGAAGCACATGTACATCTGTATTTGTGAGAACGTGACCGAACGGCAGCTGCGTGCCGAAGTCCGCAATGGCGCGTGTTCCCTGAGTCAGGCACGGCGTGTTTGTGGGGTCGCCAGGCGCTGTGGCGTGTGTGCCCGGCAAGCCAGGCTGATTATCCTTGAAGAACAGCACAGGGCTGCAACTTCGGTAATCGCCGCTGCCGGTTGAGACGCTGAAACCTGTGTTTTTATTCCTGTTTTTTGAGCATTGGTGATCGATTTTGTGAACCAGAGCATTACGCTCATCCGGTTATTTCTGGTATAACCCTCACCTCTTAATGGAAGATGCGCCCCGCATCAAATTGTGCTCATTTCATAATGGTAAGGAAACGCCCTCATGACTGGCCCTAATTCCCCCTGGGATGACGATGATTCCTGGCTGAATCCCTTTGATCATGCCCACTCCTCAGACAAACCCGACGAATCCGCCACCCGCCCGGAAGGGTATCAACGTATCGATGAATACCGCCTGCCCACCCCTGTGCGTGACTTCATTCGCAAACAGGGTTTTGAGCATTACTGGCAGCAGCGCGACGTTAATCGTATGCAGTGGGCGGGAGAGCCGGCTCCAGCAGGCATGGTACTGGTGATCTGTGATGGTCGCAGCGCCCGCCGCATTGACCGTTATCAGCAGACTCAGCATGGTCATCAGCAGCTTTATGTATTCCGTAAGCCGGGCGCTTTCAAACAAACCCGGGGTATCGGTGGTTCTGCCAGTCCCGGGCGTTATGAACAGTATGAAGCGGAAAGCGCCCAGATCCTGAAATCCCTCGATACCGCCCGTCCGGTCAAACTCGAACTCACCAACCTGGCCTGGCACCAGCGGCAGTACCGGTTTGAAGAAGAAGCCCTGCGCGGCTGGTTCAGCATTGCCCACCTGGCCGGTCATGAAGGTAAGCAGCTTAACGTGATTGTGAAGGGTGATAACGATGAACAGGGGCGTCGTATCGTCAGCAAGTTCTTCGTCACCCTGAAAGCCGAACAGTACCGTTATGAATTCGAAGTACCCGGCCTGAAAGCCGAAGATGTATTTGATCCGGCCGTCGGTGACTTGAGATTCAGCGTCAAAGGCCTGCTGGGTGAAGGCAAATTCAGCGGCCCGGCAACCATGATCAAACCGACCCAGCTGACCATACAGCAGATCGCCGACCAACTGATACAGATTGAACAGGCGCGCGGCTACGAACAGGCCCGCTACGCCGCCAAACAGCTCGATTACGATGCAAACTGGTGCATCACCGTGACCTGGCCGACAACGACCCCAACCTCATGCCCAGCCGCTTCATGCTACTGCCAGGTGCCAGCGACGAACAACTGGAGGCCAATGGCAACCTCGATGCCTTTCCGTGGCCGGTCCACGAAGACGGTCCACAGTACTTTTCCGTCGCGTTTTTAAAGCAGTGCCTGCAACTGAGTGGGCATTATCAGAGTGATGAGATGCTGCCGCGTTGGAGTTCGGTGGATCATGAACAGACCGATACAATAGATACCACCAGAATTGATCTACACCCGGAAGACCAGCAAGCCGAATTTGATGACACCTTGAAAGCGGCCTACGATCAATACCGCCAGGAACACGGTGTCAAAAAGGCCTTGCAGCGTTATCAGCCCAAGACTGAAAGCCGGTATAACGTTCAGGATGGTGACACCCTTTATCGTATTACCGAACTTCAGGATTACCCTTATTGGACGATACTATGGGCGGCTAATACCGACAGCGTTGATCTGCCTGATCAACTGGAGCCCGGAGCAGAATTGACCCTCCCGGAACTCCATGCAGAAGAGCTATTACAATGGCTCGATGAACAACAGGAACGGGATCGATACTGGACTCAGAAAGGCTTCTTTTTTCCGGCAGATTACCTGTCATTCAGCCTTCATGGTGACCAGCCCGAACAAACCCGAAGTCTGTTTCTGAATGCCTACCGGCATGATCCTTATCATCTGTTTTATCATCTCTACAGCCATCAATCGGATAGATTGATGGTATTGCTGCCTGCTGGTCAGGACCTCAGCGTTGCGATTAATAACCAGGTTTTGGAAAACGCCCGGCAACAAATACTTGGCCCATACCGGCTGCAATTGCCTCCCCAGAACGCGCTCGATACCGAACGGCCTTTACCGGATGGCTTAGTGTTTGAAGAGCAAAACCCATCCAATGAATCTGAAAAGGACGCCTGAACCATGCCCATGGAAGCTAAAGCTCTGCTAGAGCTGAAACGAAAACTGCAACAAGCGGATCAGGAGTACGAAGTCCAGCCTGGAGATACGCTTTATCAACTCAACGTTGCTCTTGATTATGTGCCGCGGACCCTGGAATTCGCTAACGTTGAGCGCATGCAAAGCTGGGGGCGGGGACCGACACAATTACTGCCAGGTGACCGCCTGTATTTACCGCAATATACCGATGACAATCACATTGACAGGCTTGATGAACGCCATGAAGCCGTGGCGAGGGGAGAGCTGACTCGCGGTCGGGCCTACAGCCAGGATCGTAATCAGACTCTACGGCCTGACCATCGACAATGGCACAGTGTGCGTTTGTATTGGGGGGACAACCAAGAGACATCTTTTGAACGCACTTCAGCATTCCCGTTAGTATACCCGGCCAAAGATGCAACCAAGCTGAAGCATGATGTGCAGATCTATGCCTTCGAACCCAATGCTGCAGACCCCATCGCAGATGACCAGCCGGTGCCGGTCAAAACCTTTCAACAACAACATATCGACAGCGGTACACTCGGAGCGACTGAAGATGTAGCCTGTGAACTTTCAAAGGAAGGCCTCAACTTGCCGCGTGATCTGCTATACGATTACAAGGCCTCTCAGAAAGCCACCTTACACGTCCAAAGTCCCCATAAAGATCCAGATGGTGAAGACCTGTTTTTCAATACCTCCGGCGTGATCGCCTCCGCCGTCAGCCAATACCTGATCGCACGGGTGGAGTTGATGCATGAAATCAACGGCGAAAGCGATATCCCCAAGCTACCCAATCTGCTGACCTGGGCTTTTTTGCAACCGCCTACCATTGGCCAAAACCCCTATCGTAAAGCGGCGCACAATAAATGGGTGGTCGATGACTCACCGAGAGCAGGTTGGTTTGAAGCAGAAATCCATGGCAGCCAGGCCACGCTGGATAGCGCCACCGGATTGTACAAAGCGCCGATGAAAATCTACCACTACCTGTATCAGATGAATTCCGGCCATGAAGCCCCCCAAAAACACGCACAAAAAGTTGAAGACAGTGTTGCCTGGATCAAAATCGAAGCCAATCAGGATGCACAGCTTAAAAGTGGCGCGCAGCCTAACTCCATCGCCCTGATCAAATATGAAGCAGTAGTGCGCAGCAATCTGACCAGAGAAGCTTTCAAGCACCAGCGCGACAGTCTGATGGCACAAAAAAAGTACGCCGACCTGTTCAGCCTCGAATGTGGTTGTTACCTCAAAGCCTGGGTACGCAACCTGGATATGCACTGGAGTAAAGAGCCGGAGTATCTTGATGACGATCCCGAAGATCTGCGCGTGCGGATGGAAAATCGTGACACCGTGACCCAGGACAATATCGATTTTCATACCCATGGCCTGGGCACTGTTGGCTACAACCCGCAGCTGTACTGCAACCACAGCTGGCGGCGTGAACGCATTATGGACGGTGAATGGGTTTTCGACAAAGACGGCAAAAAAGTCTGTCGCAGTACTGACAGTTTTGCCGAAGGTGATATTCGCCGAGTCGACGGCAATATGCTGTACGTTGGATTATATCCATCAGAACTGATATCAGCCCTTAACAAACTCGATCAACCTGAGCAGCCGGGCCAGCCACGGGAATTGAATTTTCCGGTATGGATGGGTGTCTCCATTGCCGTCAGCGGTATCGCCTGGTTGATGGGCAAACTCTTGGACCGTCTCGCCGAACGTAAAGCCCGCAAACGGCATACAGATACCGATCCCACAGTCAGGGCCAACAAACAGAAGCCTGCCTACTGGCAGCACCACTATGGCAAAGCGGTGTTGGAATTTCTGGATAACTTCAAGCTCAAAGAAATACTGGCCATGATCGCTGTGGATGGTCTGCGCAATGAGTTCGATCTGGATAAAATCATCGAAGCGATCAGTCCCTTGCATGAGTTTTTAAAAAGCAGTGATCTGGAGACGCTGGAGGATCGCATTTCCCAGGTGGATCTGAGCAGCGTAGAACGTGCCGTTAACGATATGCAACGGTTGATGCCGGAAATCTCGGACGAAGCCCGTGCTGGTTTTGAAGCTTCAGCCAAAAGCTATACCAACCTGCAAGAGGCATATGACGACCTGATCAAAGACGTCAAAGCTGAAATCAATCTGGTGCGGACCTATGAGGCCAGCGCAAATATTTATAGCCAGATTTTTCGTTTTGCCTTAATCGACCCCACTAATCCGTTTACGGAAGACGCTCACCAGAAAGAACTGGATAAACGGGATAGTAAAGTAGCCAGTCCGGATGCCGGTTTTTTCAAGCGATTGATGGGCAAAACCAAACTGGCCGATGCAGACAATTTTGAGGATGTGTTCAAGGAGCTGCGCAACACCTTTATCGAAGGACTGGGTGAAGGTGACCTGACCGCCAGCACCGGCGCCATCGAATTAGCCTCCCTGAGCGACACCAAATTCAGTCCACCACCGTATGGCCGGCCCTTACCCGGTTGGCTGGCGTTCCTGTTCTTTGCACGTAAAGTACATGTGCAAGGCCAGCTCAATCTGGAAGTCGAAGGCAAATACGTGACCGCCGAAGAACGCCAAAGCGTGGATGGCCGGGAACTCGATGAAGATACCCAAACGATCAAGAGCACCGTCGCCGAAAGCGGCCAATCCTATGCGGACCTGTTGATCAAACTCGGCTCCAAAAATAGTGATGAGGGCGAAGCCCAGGTAGTGGAACTGGAATATGCTTATCAACTGATGGCAGCCTGGACTGCGGTCAAGCAAGCCAACGAAGCCAAGACGACCAAAAGCGATCACAACTCCCTGACACAGGATCTGAATCATGTCACCTGGGGGCCCATGCTCAACGACGTACTCGACTACCTGGAAATCAGCCTGTCGGCCGCCGCAAAACTTAGCTTGGAAACCGAACTGGCCTGGCGGGTTGGTTATCTGTTCCAACACGAAAACAACCCAGGGCGTTTATACGGTGAACTGAGCCAACTGTTTAGCGACATCAACCTCAAATTTCCGATCAATGCCCGGCTATCGGTCTTCTCCTGGAGCTACCACATAGCAGAAGCCAAACTGGCCAATGTCAGAACCGAAGAAGCCAGTTTTTTAAGTGACCTGAAACTGTTTGGGAAGGACCTTTGGGATAAAGGGATTACGGTGAGTTGGGGGGTTACCGATATTACTGATGTGATCTATCGTCATTACAATAATCAGAAAAGAGAGGTCTATATCGGTGATGAGATCGGCGTGGTACTGGGTTACTCGGATATGGAATTTAAGCCAAACATGAGCGCCAAATTTACTTATGTATCCGGTGGGACGGATCAGGTATTAATAGAGCTGGATTCGGAACAGTTTGAGTATGTTGAAACTGATCAAGTGATTGATCGATTTGATGATATTGCAACGAAAAAAGCATTAAGTGAGCATACCAATATCTCAATCACAGCAATGCGTATGACATTGGATGTTGCCGCCGAAGAACGGTTTGCTCAAATTCGAGGCACGGAAAAGCAGCAAAAACATATTCTGGATTTATCCAAATACAATCAAAAAATGAAAGCGCTCTGGAATGATATAGCAGGGGCCAGTGAGCTAGAGCTGCAGTGTGCGGTGACGCCACAGGCGGGTGATCGAAATGATCGATTACTGGAAAATGACGATACCTTTATCCTTAAGTTACCAGTAGTGCGTAGTATCTCTGCGCACTCTGAACTCGGTGATAAAGATACTCTTCATTTTGCAATTCGTATCGACAATTATAAACGTGACAACGAATATGCCTGGGTTCGGTTATATGACAGAGATCGAATAGGGATTGATGACACTGTCCGGTTTGCGGTACCACAAGATCCGGATAAAGACAGTCAGTCGGATCAACCTGAGTACCAGGATTGGAACTTTATGCGTTTAAGCCGTAGCGAAACTCATCACAGGGAGGGAGATACCAGCAACGTTTACTATCTGGATATTCCGTTAAGCTGGCTGGATAAAAACAGTATTGAAGAAGCGGTGGATACCTTGGACAGTATAACAAATACCGTCGAATTAACGGTTGAGTTAGCTTATTTTGCCAGTACGAGCCTGACAGGATATGCTGGTCTTTTGAAGTGGGATTCGTATTTGTTTAAAGAGGATCTGACAGAAGGACGGGATGTAATTAAGGTGTTCTTGGATCACCCGCTACTGCAATAGACTATCGGTCATGAAATGAAGACTGTACCAGTCTTGGTACAGTCTTCATTGACTACTCAGTAAAACTTAATACTCGACGCCTTTGACTTTCATATAAAGCATCCCAACAGGGCTTTTCTCGTCTCCTACCAGCTCAAATATTTTTCCGGTGATTTTTAAATCAGGGCTTTTATAGAAGCATGCTTTGGTTTTAGGATCATACTCACACCATTCATCGCAGATTTCATCAGGCAATGTGGCTTCTTTATCATAGTGCAAATATTTAGGGTCAAAATTATCATGGCGTTTCATCGCATCTTTAAGCACAAAATCAGGAAAGTGGTTGGTATATATATATATAACTAGTTTCTTGACGGACTCTTCATCTCTAGTTCTAAAGGCAACTTTACATTGTGAGTTGTCCATATTGTAAGCACCGGTCATCATTGCGTGATAAAACCCCGTTACAGTCACCTCCTGCCCCAAATACTTCTCCCGAAACGCGGTATATCCCATATCCGCCAATGTCTTCGGTGTAATCAGCTTATCATCATCCACTGTGCCAATAGTTCTAAGATCTGGCTTGCAGGCAGTTAAGGTTGCTATGCAGAGGCCGATGCTGATAAGTGTTTTGAGGTTCATGGTTTCATCCTGAAATGTCGACTCGAAAAGATTGCTGATCATTATCTGGTTTTGAATCTGAAGTGCAAGGAACTGGTACTGAAAATGACGGCGGATGAGCCGATGAATACCTTGGACCGTATGAAAAATACCGTCGAATTAACGGTTGAGTTAGCTTATTTTGCCAGTACGAGCCTGACAGGATATGCTGGTCTTTTGAAGTGGGATTCGTATTTGTTTAAGGAGGATCTGACAGAAGGACGAGATGTAATTAAGGTGTCCTTGGATCACCCGTTACTGCAATAGGCTGTGAAATGATGACTGTACCAGCCTGGGGACAGTCATCATTGAAGACCCAAGAAACTTAATACTCGACGCCTTTAACTTTCATGTACAGCATTCCAACAGGACTTCTCTCATCTCCCACTAGCTCAAATATTTTTCCTGTAATTTTAAGATCAGGACTTTTATAGAAACAAGCTTTAGTTTTGGAGTCATATTCACACCACTCATCACAGATTTCATCAGGCAATGTGACTTCTTGATCATAGTGCAAATATTTAGGGTCAAAATTATCATGGCGCTTCATGACATCCTTGATAACAAAATCAGGAAAATGATTGGTATATATGTATATATTAAATTTTTTACCGGAATTTTTATCTTTGGTTGAAAATGCAACTTCACACTGCGCTTCATTTTTTCGATAAGTGCCAATGAGACCCGATTGATAAAAACCGGTCACTGTCACTTCCTGCCCAAAATACTTCTCCCGAAACGCGGTATATCCCATATCCGCCAATGTCTTCGGCGTAATCAGCTTATCATCATCCACCGTGCCAATAGTTCTAAGATCTGGCTTGCAGGCAGTTAAGGTCGCTATGCAGAAGCCGATGCTGATAAGTGTTTTGAGGTTCATGTGTTCATCCTGAAATTCGCTAAAACGAGCGTGCTGATCATTATCTGATTTTGAATCTGAAGTACAAGGAACTGGTACTGAAAATGACGGCGGATAGCGCGTGCATTCCCCAGTTCAAAGTAGCTTTCAGGTTAGCGTGAAGTTTCTGTATTTTTGTCCAATTTATTACTGGAATGCAGTGTTTCTAAATCCCTGGAATTAACTTCCCGTAGTGCCTGTATCTGTTGCCGTTCGCATTCATTGAGATCTTCAAATAATTGATTCAGCCGCTGTTGCAGGTGTTCGAAAAACCCGCAGGCAGCATGGGCGATTGAGGCGGTTTTTTCATCATCGTGTGAGGTCAGCATATGGATAATTGCCTGACCACCGGAGAGGGTGTTGGCGGTGATGTTCAGATCGTGTTTGATGGATTCGAGAGACGGAGGTGTTGTGGACATGGTTGGGTTCTCTTTGGATATAAAAACATGTGCCCCCAATCAGTTGCAAATGATCTGGGGGCAGGCCGAACGGGTTGCAACAACCGTCCAAAGAGACACGGCCCAGCCGAAACTGGCCCGCCGACCTGCCATAATGAACAGGTGCGAAGGTTCGCAGGCGATAAAAAAACACCAACATGTTTTTTTAGCCTCTCTTTGGACAAACGGGGTTGCAATCCCGGCACTGGATTTTGCCAGCGCGTGGCAGATGCTACGTGATCAACCGTTGCAGGGTCAATATCAAAGATATTGGTCTTTTAGTGAGCGGCCTTCGATTGGCAAACAATGTCTGTCGGCTCAATGGCACCAACTAATGAGGGACCGATGACTCGTTGTCAGGGAAGGACTTTTGGGATAAAGGGATTACGGTGAGTTGGGGTAAGACATAATTGATACCTTCTATATATCAGCACTACAACAACCTGACTTGTGAAGTATATGTTGGTGAAAACATCAGGGTGCTACTGGGCTGCTCAAATGCGAAGTTTACTTACTTGGTCAAGGGCACAGGTCAGTAGCTGATTGAGTTGGATTCGGAGCAGTTCGGATATTTAGAGGCAGGAGACCCGATTGGTCGATTTCTCGTAATCGACTTTGTGAACCAGAGCATTACGCTCATCCGGTTATTTCTGGTATAACCCTCACCTCTTAATGGAAGATGCGCCCCGCATCAAATTGTGCTCATTTCATAATGGTAAGGAAACGCCCTCATGACTGGCCCCTACTTCCCCTGGGATGACGATGACTCCCGGCAGGATTCATTGACAGACTCCTATTCCCCGAACAACGACGAAGATCATTCCACCCGCCCGGAAGGTTATCAGCGTATCGATGAATACCGTCTGCCGGCACCTGTGCGCGATTTTGTGCGCAAACAGGGCTTTGGGCATTACTGGCAGCAGCGTGATGTTAATCGCATGCAATGGGCCGGAGAGCCCGCCCCTGCAGGCATCGTACTGGTGATCTGTGATGGTCGCACCGCCCGCCGTATTGACCGTTATCAACAGACCCAGCATGGCCCCCAGCAACTCTATGTGTTTCGTAAACCGGGAGTCATCAAACAAACCCGTGGCATCGGTGGTTCTGCCAGTACCGGGCGTTATGAACAGTACGAAGCGGAAAGCGCCCAGATCCTGAAATCCCTCGATACCGCCCGCCCGGTCAAGCTCGAACTTACCAACCTGGCCTGGCACCAGCGGCAGTATCGTTTTGAAGAAGAAGCCCTGCGCGGCTGGTTCAGCATTGCCCACCTGGCCGGTCATGAAGGTAAGCAGCTTAACGTGATTGTGAAGGGTGATAACGATGAACAGGGGCGTCGTATCGTCAGCAAGTTCTTCGTCACCCTGAAAGCCGAACAGTACCGTTATGAATTCGAAGTACCCGGCCTGAAAGCCGAAGATGTATTTGATCCGGCCGTCGGTGACTTGAGATTCAGCGTCAAAGGCCTGCTGGGTGAAGGCAAATTCAGCGGCCCGGCAACCATGATCAAACCGACCCAGCTGACCATACAGCAGATCGCCGACCAACTGATACAGATTGAACAGGCGCGCGGCTACGAACAGGCCCGCTACGCCGCCAAACAGCTCGATTACGATGCCATGTGCAAACTGGTGCATCACCGTGACCTGGCCGACAACGACCCCAACCTCATGCCCAGCCGCTTCATGCTACTGCCAGGTGCCAGCGACGAACAACTGGAGGCCAATGGCAACCTCGATGCCTTTCCGTGGCCGGTCCACGAAGATGGCCCGCAATACTTCTCCGTCGCGTTTTTAAAGCAGTGCCTGCAACTGAGTGGGCATTATCAGAGTGATGAGATGCTGCCGCGTTGGTGCTCTGATGTCGATGACCAAGCGGTCGATGAACACGAACATCCCATTCATCCCGCCAATACTTTTGCCGATGATGACAGTGTTGATCGCCAACCTAACGAACTGAAAGCCGAATTCGACGATGCGCTGCAACAGGCCTATGCGCAGTATCGCAGTGAGCATGGGGTTAAAAAGTCCCTGAAAAGCTACCAGCCAAAATCGGAAAGCCGTTACACCGTACAGCCGGGAGACAGCCTGCACAGTATCGCTGAGGCCCAGGGATATCCGTATTGGACGGTAGTGTGGGAAGCCAATCGATCAGAGCTGGAGTCACCGGATCAGCTGGCCCCGGAGACAGAGCTGATCCTGCCGGAACTCAAGGCTGATGAACTGCTGGAATGGCTGACAGAACAGGGAGAACAAACCCTCTATTGGAGTCAAAAAGGATTCTTTTTTCCGGCTAACTATGTTTCCTACTCCCTGCTGGACGATGATCAGCAGCCCCTCGTTGGACTCGACAATTCACCCGAATGGGTCGCCGGTCAGCGCACCACCGATCAATATCGTTTCTACCATTTCTCCCTGGCCCATCATGATGCCTGCTACCTGATGATGCCCAACGACCAAAACCTGATCCTCGGAATGGTTCGTGGTCAGCTCAACTCCACCGGGCAGGCATTGCGGCGCATCCTGCCACCGCTTTGGAAGGGTAGCGAAACTGATCCGGCCGCAGCCGTCGACCTGGCCGAGTCCCTGTTTTTTGATGACGATCCGGACTATCACAGCGTTTAACCGATTAAGGATGATTTCATGACCCAATCACGATTTGATGCACTAAAAACCGCGCTCAAACAAGCGGATCAAACCTACACCGTACAATCCGGCGATAATCTGTACGATCTCGCCAAAGGCCTGGAGTATGTTAACTATCTGGTAATCTGGCGTGCCAATCCGGACAAAATCAAAACCTCCACTGATTCTTCGAGTCCTGTTCTTCAGATCGGTGAAGAACTGACCCTGCCCAAATACACCGTGACCAACCATCGGCCCGAAGTTGATAAGGCCATGAAAGCTGCCTGGCAGATCGAGCAGGAACAGGCCAATCATCTGGCCCGTGCGCGAACCGGCGTGGTACATGGCACCGGCCAGCAGAATTGGCAAAGCGTACGTATTTACTGGGGTAATGAAGATATTGAAGATCTCAACACCACCTTTCCATTCGCTCGTATTCACGAACTGCCGGATAACATCCTGAGCAGTAAAGAACACCCGGCCGTTGCCATACTCGATCAGGATGTGCGCATCAACCGTTTTGAAAACCTGTCCGGCAACGTCATTCTGCAACAGCAGGAGGACAAAACCGCAACCTGGGATCAGGCCCTGCGCAGCCATGAAGATATGACAGAAGCGCATGCTCAGGCCACTCGCGTGCAAATTGAAAGTATCTACGTGCCGGGTACCCAGCTCGATAAAAACTACGACTTCGATGATCGCAGTGGCCGTTACGGTCAGCCGGAAAATCCGCGTAAGCTGGAAAAATGCCGCCGTGGTCGCATTGCTTCAGCCGTCAGTCAGCATGTTATTGTGCGCATTGAAATGAGCGGTCCGGTCACCAAACCGGCCGAACTGCCAAGCCTGGATACCTGGGCCTTCCTGCAACCGCCTTCCATCGGTGGCAACCCCTACCGGCTCAACGGCAACAACCAATGGGTTACTGATGATGCCCAGAAAGCCGGCTGGTTCCATGGTTGGATCCTGGGAGTCGAGGCCGAAGAGATCGGCAAAAACCTCTATAAAGTGCCATTGACCCAGTTCCGTCCGCTGTTTACCGAGCAAGAGGGCACTGACAGTCATCAAAGCTTTCAGCAGGTGCTTGAAGCCCGTATGAAAGTCGATGACAACAACCCGCGCGTGGTATACGTCAAATATCCGGCTATCGTCTACAACGACTGTACCAAAGAAGACTTTAAACGCCGCCGTCAGCTATTGCTTGAAAAAGAGCAATACCAGGATGTGCTCAGTATCGAAGTCGGCAGTTACATGAAAATCTGGGTACGTAACCATACTTACAAATGGATGGATGACGGCCCTAAAGATGAATACAGCGAAGATTTGCCCAACAGCATGGCGGTGGATGATCCCTACCTGTTTCCACGAACCCTGAGCGATGGTCGTACCAACCCCGGATTTAATCCGCAGTTGTGCCGTAACCATACCTGGCGGCGGGAACGACTGGTGGATGGTCGTATCGAAACCGATCCCGATACCGGTAAAGCACGTGAACAAGCCGTCGACAGTGCCAGTAAAAGTTATGGTGATTTACTCTACGTCGGCCTCTATCCGGCGGAACTGATACACTCCCTCAACCGTATCAGCCAACCGGAGCAACCCGGCAAACCGAGAGAACTGAACGTATTCAACTGGCTCGGTACCAGCGTTGCCTATGCCGTATTGCTCAATACCCTCAAACGTATTCTGCGCCACGCAGCCGCCAAAAAAGCCGCTAAACAATATGACCCCAGCCTGCCGGATCGAAAAAAGCCGGAATACTGGGAATACGAATACGGCAAGACGCTCAAAAAATTCCTGAGCACCGTCATGATTCCGGAACTGTTTGCCGTGCAGGCGGTAGATAGCTTTCGCAGCAATTTCGACCTGGATGCGGCACTGGGTGAAATCAAAAACATTTTCAAAAGAGTGGGGGATGATGACGCTCTGGGCAAAAAAATCGACCAGATAGACACCTCCCAAAGCGGTGCCGAGGTTCGTCAGCAAATCCGCGACCTCAAATTACCGCAGGCCATGATCGAACGCTTTGACATCATTGTTGCCAAGAAAACCGGCGTGGCCCTCAAAAAGGCCCTGGATGATGAAATCAAAACCGCCAAAAACGAAGTCAACATTGCCGGCACCTTCAAAACCACCCTGAAAATCTACGGCTACATCCTCAACTTCGCCCTGCTCGACAGCGACAATCCGTTCCTCATGGCAGATGAAAAAAAGGCTCGTAATGAAAAAGACTCTCTCGGTTTCGCCCGGGTAATGGAGAGCAGTATGACCAGCCCATTTGCCCGCCTGTGGGGGCGGTTCCAGAGTGCGAATAGCAAAGACCTGCTCAAGGCTATGAAAGAACTGATCGGCAGCCTGATGAAAGGTGAGGAGCAGCATGCCTTAAGCTTTGAAACCTCACTGGACCTGCTGAGCTTCAACGACGCCAAACTCTTCCCGACGCCAGCGGGAGCATTATTGCCCCCGCCACTGACCTTTATCCTGTATTCGCTGATGGTGCGGCTAAAAGGCAAACTGCCGTTGACCCTGGCCGGACAATACCAGGCATCGGCCAAAAGTCCCATGAACCTGGATTTTGAAACCCTGAGCGATGAAGCCCGACAGGAAAAACTCGATAAAAACGACGCAGTGATCGAAAAAGGTCAGCAATACGGCGGACTCACCATTGGCCTGGGGAGCGACAAAGCACCCGTGAGTGCGAGTATCGAAGTCCTGTTCCAGTTACAAGCGGCATGGACGGCCGCGGTTCAACGGTTTGATGATCAGAGCAATGGTATTCACTACTCCGGTACAGGTGTCGATAGAAAATACGACAACGGCCTGCACAACATGCTGTGGGGGCCGTTGATCAAAGACATCTTCGATTACATTGAAGTCAGCTTCACCGTAGGCCCGAAACTTGAACTGAGCAACCACGTTCAATGGCAACTGGCCTACCTGTTCGAAGATGAACAAAACCTGCAAAACCCGAAATTCGCCTCCCAATTCATCAACCAACTGAAAGACCTGGGCGGCCAGATCAAACTCAGCTGCCCGATCAGCGCCAGGCTTTCTGTCTTTGCATGGCAATCCGACATCATGACCGCACAACTGGCCACCTTGAAAAAAGAAGAAGCCACATTCTTTGATGACGTGACCTTGTTTGGGAAAGATGTTGTAGATAGTGGGGCTAAGGTGACATGGGGGGTTGGTGTGTATACAAGGACTCTGTATCGGCATTATCAAACACCAGAGGAAGTTTATATTGGTGATCAGATCAGTGTGATTTTGGGAGCGTCCAAGCGGCCACTGGATACCACATTCTCGGGTGAGTTTTTATGGGCAGACAAAGGCAGTGAATTACTAGGTGAAAGCAATAATACGAGCGAGAGGCTAACAAGTTTAGACAATAAAAATTTTAGAGTTAGCACGAAAGAAGCCTATCTCTCAGAGATTGCTGATTCTAGTTTTAAGGAGCGAAATGCAGAAGTATTAGACGAATTTGATGAGGTCGTTAGTGCAGCGCTGAAAATTAGTTTTAACGAAAAAGCGGATTCTGAAATAGCTCCAGGAGTTCAATCCGGAAATATAAAGGTCCTCGCCTTATCCAAAAATCCGGGCAAATCCTACACTGTTGATAGTGATAAAAAATTGTGGGAGATGTTCGAAGAAAAAGAAGAAATTTATTTAAAAGCCAATATCTTACCGAAAAATAGGGTAGTTATTGGGCTATCGAATGACCAACCTATTAAACTCAAATTACCTGTTGTTGAGAACATTCGTGGTCATGTCACTCGTAAAGGGCAAGATAGTTTGAAGTTCAGTGTCTGGTTCAGAAACTTTAAACGCCAATATGAACATGTCTGGGTACAGTTAGTTGAAACTGGAGACAGTGTATTTGACCATCCACTGGACGTTAAAATCCAGGCCTGGGATGAAACTGATGAAGCATTTAAGAAAAAGCCATACTCAAAGTGGAACCTGATTCGGATGCAACAGGATGCGGGTGATAAGAATAAATATACCGTTGAAATTCCATTAGCAGGCTTAAATCCGAAGCAAATTGAGGATGAGTTTGATAGTTGGCTGGAGGACTTTGAGCTGGATATCGGTATTAAATTTGGCTATTTCGAAGAAGTCGATGGTGACGAGTATCTACTGAAAACAGATCTGGATGATGAGCTGAATGCCAAATTGGATATTGAGGCTTATAAGCCTTTTATGAATTGATTCCAGGACTAATCAACCAGGGCAGTTAGAGCTGCCCTTTTTTAGTATTGAACTCCTTTGAGCTTCATTCGAATGTAATATCCATCTAGACCTTCACCGGCTCGAAATATTTTTCCAGTTACTTTTAAATGAGGGCTTTTATAGAAACACGCGCCTGTGTCTTCATTGTATTCACAGCGTTCTTCGCAGACATCCATAGGCAAATCGATTTCCTCTGGGTAGTTAAGCAAATTCGTAAATTCTGGACTGGACTCTTTAAACAAATCTTCAATGACAAAGTCTGGAAAATGATTGGCATAGATATATAAAACGATGGACTTTTTGAGTTCTGGGTCTCGAGTTACAGGAGCGAATAAACATTGCCCGTTTTCAGGTCGATATCCGCCCAAGAATTTTCCTTCTGAAAGGTTTGAAATTGTTACTTCTTTCCCCAGATATTTTTTTGTAAATTCATCAGTCCCCATATCGTAAATCATAGCTGGCGTAATCAGCTTATCATCATCCACCGTGCCAATAGTTCTAAGATCTGGCTTGCAGGCAGTTAAGGTCGCTATGCAGAAGCTAATGCTGATAACTGTTTTGAGGTTCATGTGTTCATCCTGAAATTTGCTAAAACGAGCGTGCTGATCATTATCTGGTTTTGAATCTGAAGTGCAAGGAACTGGTACTAAAAATGACGGTGGATAGCGCGTGCATTCTCCAGTTCACGATGGCTTACGGGTTAACGTGGAGTGCTGGTGTTTTCGTCCAATTGATTACTGGCATGAAGGGTCTTTAATTCTCTGGCATTAGCTTCTCTCAGCGCTTGTATCTGTTGCCGCTCGCATTCATTGAGATCTTCAAATAATTGATTCAGTCGCTGTTGCAAATGTTCAAAAAATCCGCAGGCGGCATGGGCGATTGAGGCGGTTTTTTCGTCATCGTGTGAGGTCAGCATATGGATAATTGCCTGACCACCGGAGAGGGTGTTGGCGGTGATGTTCAGATCGTGTTTGATGGATTCGAGAGAGGGAGGTGTCGTGGTAGGCATAATGTTGTTCCTGTTTTGAAGCAATCATGTGCCCCACAAACCAGTTGCAAATGGTCTGGGGGCAGGTCGAACGGGTTGCAACAACCGTCAAAACAGAAACGGCCCAGCCGAAGCTGGCCCGCCGACCTGCCATAATGAGCAGGCGCGAAGGTTCGCAGGCGATAAAAAACATACTCATGCTTTTTAGCCTCTGTTTTGACCTCGGGGTTGCAATCCCGGCGCTGGATTTTGCCAGCGCGTGGGAGATGCTACGTGATAGAGGGATGCAGGGTCAATATCAAGATATTGGTCTTTTTTTGTGAGCGGCTTGCGATTGGCAAATAGCCCCTACCGGCTCAACGGCAACAACCAATGGGTTACTGATGATGCCCAGAAAGCCGGCTGGTTCCATGGTTGGATCCTGGGAGTCGAGGCCGAAGAGATCGGCAAAAACCTCTATAAAGTGCCATTGACCCAGTTCCGTCCGCTGTTTACCGAGCAAGAGGGCACTGACAGTCATCAAAGCTTTCAGCAGGTGCTTGAAGCCCGTATGAAAGTCGATGACAACAACCCGCGCGTGGTATACGTCAAATATCCGGCTATCGTCTACAACGACTGTACCAAAGAAGACTTTAAACGCCGCCGTCAGCTATTGCTTGAAAAAGAGCAATACCAGGATGTGCTCAGTATCGAAGTCGGCAGTTACATGAAAATCTGGGTACGTAACCATACTTACAAATGGATGGATGACGGCCCTAAAGATGAATACAGCGAAGATTTGCCCAACAGCATGGCGGTGGATGATCCCTACCTGTTTCCACGAACCCTGAGCGATGGTCGTACCAACCCCGGATTTAATCCGCAGTTGTGCCGTAACCATACCTGGCGGCGGGAACGACTGGTGGATGGTCGTATCGAAACCGATCCCGATACCGGTAAAGTACGTGAACAAGCCGTCGACAGTGCCAGTAAAAGTTATGGTGATTTACTCTACGTCGGCCTCTATCCGGCCGAACTGATACACTCCCTCAACCGTATCAGCCAACCGGAGCAACCCGGCAAACCGAGAGAACTGAACGTATTCAACTGGCTCGGTACCAGCGTTGCCTATGCCGTATTGCTCAATACCCTCAAACGTATTCTGCGCCACGCAGCCGCCAAAAAAGCCGCTAAACAATATGACCCCAGCCTGCCGGATCGAAAAAAGCCAGAATACTGGGAATACGAATACGGCAAGACGCTCAAAAAATTCCTGGGCACCGTCATGATTCCGGAACTGTTTGCCGTGCAGGCGGTAGATAGCTTTCGCAGCAATTTCGACCTGGATGCGGCACTGGGTGAAATCAAAAACATTTTCAAAAGAGTGGGGGATGATGACGCTCTGGGCAAAAAAATCGACCAGATAGACACCTCCCAAAGCGGTGCCGAGGTTCGTCAGCAAATCCGCGACCTCAAATTACCGCAGGCCATGATCGAACGCTTTGACATCATTGTTGCCAAGAAAACCGGCGTGGCCCTCAAAAAGGCCCTGGATGATGAAATCAAAACCGCCAAAAACGAAGTCAACATTGCCGGCACCTTCAAAACCACCCTGAAAATCTACGGCTACATCCTCAACTTCGCCCTGCTCGACAGCGACAATCCGTTCCTCATGGCAGATGAAAAAAAGGCTCGTAATGAAAAAGACTCTCTCGGTTTCGCCCGGGTAATGGAGAGCAGTATGACCAGCCCATTTGCCCGCCTGTGGGGGCGGTTCCAGAGCGCGAATAGCAAAGACCTGCTCAAGGCTATGAAAGAACTGATCGGCAGCCTGATGAAAGGTGAGGAGCAGCATGCCTTAAGCTTTGAAACCTCACTGGACCTGCTGAGCTTCAACGACGCCAAACTCTTCCCGACGCCAGCGGGAGCATTATTGCCCCCGCCACTGACCTTTATCCTGTATTCGCTGATGGTGCGGCTAAAAGGCAAACTGCCGTTGACCCTGGCCGGACAATACCAGGCATCGGCCAAAAGTCCCATGAACCTGGATTTTGAAACCCTGAGCGATGAAGCCCGACAGGAAAAACTCGATAAAAACGACGCAGTGATCGAAAAAGGTCAGCAATACGGCGGACTCACCATTGGCCTGGGGAGCGACAAAGCACCCGTGAGTGCGAGTATCGAAGTCCTGTTCCAGTTACAAGCGGCATGGACGGCCGCGGTTCAACGGTTTGATGATCAGAGCAATGGTATTCACTACTCCGGTACAGGTGTCGATAGAAAATTCGACAACGGCCTGCACAACATGCTGTGGGGGCCGTTGATCAAAGACATCTTCGATTACATTGAAGTCAGCTTCACCGTAGGTCCGAAACTTGAACTGAGCAACCACGTTCAATGGCAACTGGCCTACCTGTTCGAAGATGAACAAAACCTGCAAAACCCGAAATTCGCCTCCCAATTCATCAACCAACTGAAAGACCTGGGCGGCCAGATCAAACTCAGCTGCCCGATCAGCGCCAGGCTTTCTGTCTTTGCATGGCAATCCGACATCATGACTGCACAACTGGCCACCCTGAAAAAAGAAGAAGCCACATTCTTTGATGACGTGACCTTGTTTGGGAAAGATGTTGTAGATAGTGGGGCTAAGGTGACATGGGGGGTTGGTCAGTATACAGAATATTTATTTCGTCATTATCGAACTCCAGAGGAAGTTTATATTGGTGATCAGATCAGTGTGATTTTGGGGGCGTTGAAGCGGCCCTTGGATACTACGTTTGAAGGGGAATTTTTATGGTCTGACAATCAAAACGATTCAACTAAGCGACTAGTTAGCTTAAAAGATCAAGATTTTCATGTTCAACGATCTGCAGAATATATTGAGAGTGCCGAAGAAAGTTTAAGAAAGGACGTTGCCGAACAGGTTAAGGATTTTGAGGAAGTTGTAGGTATAGCCTTGCAGATCAGTTTCAACCAAAGAGCAGACTTGGAAATAGAATCTTATACTCGAACTAAAAAAATTAAGATCCTGAGTTTATCTAAAGATCAAGATAGTATCTATTCTATTAGTGGCGACCAAAAACTCTGGGAATTATTGAAGAAGAAAGAAGAGATCTATCTAAAAGCTAGTGTTTTACCCAAAAATAGAACAGCTATCGAACTTTTTGATAAACAACCTATTAAGCTTAAACTCCCTGTGGTGGAGAATATTCACGGGCATGTTGCACGTAAAGGGCATGATTGCCTGAAATTCAGTGTCTGGTTCCGAAATTTTAAACGCCAATATGAACATGTCTGGATACAGTTAGTTGAAACTGGAGACAGTGTATTTGACCATCCACTGGACGTTAAAATTCAGGCCTGGGATGAAACTGATGAGGCATTTAAAAATAAACCATACTCAAAGTGGAACCTGATTCGGATGCAACAGGATGCGGGTGACAAGAATAAATACACCGTTGAAATTCCATTAGCGGGTTTAAATCCGAAGCAAATTGAGGATGAGTTTGATAGTTGGCTGGAGGACTTTGAACTGGATATCGGTATTAAGTTCGGTTATTTCGAAGAAGTGGATGGTGATGAATATCTGCTGAAAACAGATCTGGATGATGAGCTGAATGCCAAATTGGATATCGAGGCATATAAGCCATATATGAAAAAATAATATATTTATATGTAGTTAATTTGAGGCAGATATGGAGATCACCCTCAAATTAAATACTTTTAATATTGAACACCTTTAAGCTTCATATAGAGGCGATATTCACCTGTAAGTCTACTAATATCCCTTGCGTCAAATATTTTCCCTGTAACTTTTAGGTTAGAGCTTTTATAAAAACAGGCTCCTGTTTCTTCATTGTATTCACAACGCTCGTTACAGACATCTATTGGTAGGTCAGTTTCGCTTGGGTAGCTCAATAATGCTGTTAGTTCTGGGCTAGATTCCTTAAATATATCTTCTATGACAAAGGTAGGCCAGTGATTAGCATATATATACTGTTATATCTCTATTAATATGCTTATCACCACTATGAGCTGCAAGAATACACTGACCATCCTGTGGTTGATATCCTCCTGTAGACTTTGCACTATAAAAATCCGCCACAGTCACCTCTTTTCCCAAATATCGTTTCTCAAACTCCTCAAACCCCATCTCATCAATCATAGCCGGCGTAATCAGCTTATCATCATCCACAGTGCCAATAGTTCTAAGATCTGGCTTGCAGGCAGTTAAGGTCGCTATGCAGAGGCCAATGCTGATAAGTGTTTTGAGGTTCATGTGTTCATCCTGAAATTTGCTAAAACGAGCGTGCTGATCATTATCTGGTTTTGAATCTGAAGTGCAAGGAACTGGTACTAAAAATGACGGTGGATAGTGCGTGTATTCTCCAGTTCACCATGGCTTCAGACAAACAAAAGACGAAAAACAGGACAGCCACTAAGTTGAGCAATAGAGAGTTAATGAAGCTCACATTGCCGTAGTAAAGAACATACGAGGTCATGTCACTCGTAAAGGACAGGATAGTTTGAAATTCAGTGTGTGGTTCAGAAACTTTAAACGCCAATACGAACATGTCTGGGTACAAATTTCGGAAATCGATGCTGGCATCTTTAAAAGTCATTTAGAGTTTAAGGTCCAGGCCTGGGATGAAACCGACAAGGAGTTTAAGCACAAGCCCTATTCATCCTGGAACCTGATCCGAATGCAGCAGGATATGAGTGATAAAGATAAATATCTAGTTGAGATTCCGCTGGCAGGATTGAATCCACAGCAGATGCAGGAGGAAATTGAAAGTTGGTTGGAGGATGATGAACTTGAGATTGGTATCAAATTCGCCTATTTTTCCGAAGTGGATGGCGATGAATATTTACTAAAAACAGATCTGGATGATGACATACCAGCTAGATTGGATATCGAGGCTTATAAACCCTTTTTGAACTAGAGTGTGTTGTTTTTATATGCATGGGGCAGTTAGTTAATACAGCCCCATGTTCATTTCTATTCAATATTCAACACCTTTAAGTTTCATTCGCATATAATATCCTCCAATTCCTTCACCAGCTCTAAAAATTTTGCCAGTCACCTTTAAACGTGGACTCTTGTAAAAACAAGCACCAGTCTCTTCATTATATTCGCAACGTTCTTGGCAAACGTCCATGGGTAAGTCGGTTTCCTTGGGATAACTTAGTAAAGCAGAAAACTCTGAACTAGATTCTTTGTATAGGTCTTCAATAACAAAGTCTGGCCAATGATTAGCGTATATATATAACAATATCCTTGTTGAGTTTGTCATCTCCATTGTGAACAGCAAGAACGCATTGTCCCTCTTCAGGTCGATACCCTCCTGTCGACTTTGCGCTATAAAAATCCTTTACCGTCACTTCCTTCCCGAGATACTGTTTTGTGAATTCATCAGTCCCCATATCGTAAATCATAGCCGGCGTAATCAGCTTATCATCATCCACCGTGCCAATAGTTCTAAGATCTGGCTTGCAGGCGGTTAAGGTCGCTATGCAGAAGCCAATGCTGATAAGTGTTTTGAGGTTCATGGTTTCATCCTGAAATGTCGACTCGAAAAGATTGCTGATCATTATCTGGCTTTGAATCTGGAGTACAAGGAACTGGTACTAAAAATGACGGTGGATAGCGCGTGCATTCTCCAGTTCACGATGGCTTACGGGTTAACGTGGAGTGCTGGTGTTTTTGTCCAATTGATTGCTGGCATGAAGGGTCTTTAATTCTCTGGTATTCGCTTCTCTCAGCGCTTGTATCTGTTGCCGTTCGCATTCATTGAGATCTTCAAATAATTGATTCAGTCGCTGTTGCAGGTGTTCAAAAAATCCGCAGGCAGCATGGGCGATTGAGGCGGTTTTTTCGTCATCGTGTGAGGTCAGCATATGGATAATTGCCTGACCACCGGTGAGGGTGTTGGCGGTGATGTTCAGATCGTGTTTGATGGATTCGAGAGAGGGAGGTGTCGTGTTAGGCATAATGTTGTTCCTGTTTTGAAGCAAATTCTGCCCCCTCGTTGGTGGTAAACAACTTTTTTTGGGGGCAGGCCGAGCGGGTTACCACAACCGTCAAAACAGAAACGGCCCAGCCGAAGCTGGCCCGCCGACCTGCCATAATGAGCAGGCGCGAGAGTTCGCAGGCGATAAAAAACATATTCATGCTTTTTAGCCTCTGTTTTGACCTCGGGGTGGTAATTCCCGGCGCTGGATTTTGCCAGCGCGTGGGAGATGCTACGTGATAGAGGGATGCAGGGTCAATATCCCCGTTACTTGTTGGTGGGATAGGCCTGTACGATCCAACCATGAAGCCTGCCACAGTCTGATAGATTGGTGTGGCAGATTGATGAATGCTGGTCTTATAATCCTTCCCTCCAAATTCGTTGTATGACTTATTTCTGTATGCAAAAAATTATCATTTTGATCACTCTGTTATTTGTCCTGTTTATTGCCCGTATTATTTTTCTGGCCGATACCGGCGGCGACAGTATTTTCTTCGATCTCGGCAAGGCGGTTCCTTATGGCGATAAAGTGGCGCATTTTTGTTTGTATGGTTTGTTGACGTTGTTAGTGAATTGGGCCTTCCAGTTCCGTCAGTTGAGTCTTTATCGCTGGCGTCCTTATCTGGGTTCGATACTGGTTGTGGTTTTTGCAGTGCTAGAGGAGCTGAGCCAGGGTTGGTTTCCGACCCGCACGTTGGATATCGTTGATCTGCTTGCCGATGCGGCAGGTATTACGGTGTTCAGTGTCATCAGTTTTTGGTTGCAACGCACTCAACAACGTTACCGGGAAAACTAATCCATTATTGGTAATGCGTATTTCCGGCTTCGGGCTTTATTTGCTATTTCTTTCCCGGCAGTGAGTCATTAAAAAAATTATCTGATGTTATTCTTAAACAGAGTGTTGACTCGCTAAAAATATGGGCGTAAATTTCGCCCTCGTTTTTAACCCACATTTCATTATCAGGAGGCCAAACATGTATCAGAATCAAATCATTGCGCGCCTCGTGTCTTTCTCTTTCCGGTAATACTCTTTTTGCCGGTCAGTCAGACCGGGGCTCCAATAGTTAATTATCAAGATTACTTTGAACGATGTATCTGTCGATGCCAATCGTCATGTGCTGATGATTTCTGCTGTGGCTTTATCGTTCGTTTGAAGTTGATTTTTAAACACTTCGATACCGTTATTTTTTCCGCCCGATTGTGGTGGAACGGTGCGGTATTGCTTGGAGTTTTATCGTGGCAATATCAAAACAATGGCTACACGAAGCCAAACTGTTATGCGATGAACCTGGTCCTGAAGATGGCGTGGATCCGCGCGAACTGGCCAGATTTCGTTTAACCCGAAAAACCAAACAAAACCGGCCTCTGGAAAAAGTTGCCCAGAGAACAATATCGTTGTGGATCATGGCCGAGCTGGCGGATGACGTCTTCAGAGATATCGATGTTGCAGCGGTGCAACTCACAGAAGATGGCCAGTTTTTGTGGGTATTAATACATCATTATTCATCTGCGCAGGCTCAGACAGAAGTGGCGCTGCAAAAGCTCAACGCACTTCAGGGGTATTTGAGGGCTCAAGTAGCCAGAGCCGTGAATCGTAAACGGGTTCCGGTTTTGAAATTTGAAGTATTACAGATGGATCGATAGGAGGAAAACAGGATGCCTATACAAACGTTGATGACCAAGGGAAAGGCCCCGGTCAAAATATACACCGATGAGGTGGAACCGGCTGCCATGCAGCAGCTTTATAATTTGTCGCAACTGCCATTTATTCACAGTCATATTGCGGTTATGCCGGATGTGCATATGGGTAAGGGCGCAACGGTTGGATCAGTGATTCCGACCAAAGGTGCCATTATTCCAGCGGCGGTTGGTGTGGATATCGGATGTGGTATGAATGCGGTTCGGTTGTCGGTCAATGCCTCGCATTTGCCGGATAACCTGCGCCGTATTCGTTCAACCATCGAAGCGGCGATTCCGGTTGGATTTAATATGCATAAGTCTGATCGCGCGCGGCCGACTTCAATCCGTGCCCTTGCGGTGGGTTTGGATCGGATCATCGGTAAGCATCGTAAGATTTATTCGATGCAGAAAAAACCGTATCAGACCTGGATACGGCAACTGGGTACTCTGGGTGGTGGCAATCATTTTATTGAGCTGTGCCTGGATGAAAATAACGATATCTGGATCATGCTGCATTCCGGCAGCCGTGGCATCGGCAATGCGATTGGCCAGTATTTTATTGAACTGGCCCGCCGTGATATGGGGCGCCATCTGATGAATCTGCCGGATAAGGATCTGGCTTATTTTTCGGAAGGCGCGGAGCACTTTGATGACTACATCGAAGCGGTGGAATGGGCACAGGAATATGCCATGACCAACCGCCGGGAAATGATGCGGATGATTCTTGATTCGTTACGCAAGCAATTTCCAGGTTTTAAAGTCACCAAGGAGGCGATTAATTGTCACCACAATTATGTGAGTCGTGAATATCATTTTGGTGAGCATGTTTACGTCACTCGAAAAGGAGCCATACGGGCGGGCGAGGGCGAACTGGGCATTATTCCCGGTAGTATGGGAGCAAAGTCTTTTATCGTACGCGGTAAGGGACAGCCGCAGTCTTTTTGCTCGTGCTCCCATGGCGCCGGTCGGACAATGAGTCGCAGTGCCGCTAAACGGAAATTTACCGACATGGATGTGGAGCGTCAGACGGCAGGTGTTGAGTGCCGTAAAGACAGCGGAGTGATCGATGAGATACCCGCTGCGTATAAGGATATTGATACCGTGATGGCCCATCAAAGTGATTTGATTGAGGTGGTGCATACGCTGAAACAAGTGGTTTGCGTCAAAGGATGATGACATATGAAACAGGAAATAGTGACCGAGGTGATCGCCTGTCTTTCTGAAGACAGGACATTATTCCGGTATTTTAAAGGACAGTACGCTGCTTATCTGTTGTCGTGTATCAGCCGATCCGGTACTACTGTCCAGGCTGTGAAGCAGTCCCCGTTCAGAGGACTGTTGGAACAGCCTGATGTCAGAAAGGTGCTTTCGGTTAGTGGAGATGGTTCGCTTGCGTCCGGTGTGTTTGATTATGTCTGGAATGAATCGTGTCAGTCTTTTGTGCTGACTCTGGGTCAATGGGGCAGCAAACGATGGGGTATTCAGACCACCCGTAATGGCTATAATCTGGTGTTGCAGATGAATTTTTCCGAGCAGCACAATCGTGCTTATCAGCGGTTGTTGAAACCCACTCAGGATCATGTGTTTAACTACGCAGGTCATCCTGTTGCTGAGCGGAAGGAGGACGCTCTGTATCGTGATACTCTGGCTTGGGCGCGGCTGGATATAGATCTGGATACTGGTGAGGCGCTGATTGAGGAAGTTCAGAGTGATTGGGTTCGACGGGTAAGAACGGCATTGTCACAATTGAATTCAAAAGGAAAAATCGCTGCTTATTATGGTCGTTGTCTACAGTGTGATGGCAATACATTTCGGCGCTATGCGGAGGAGGTATTCTTACCGTTTGCGTCAATCTGGTCCGAAGCCATGCTGACAGCGGCCATACGTTTTATTCGTGAGGAGCTTGGTATTGGTCGTATTTATTATCATACCCATGAATCTGGCGCATTGTTGAAGGGGATTCGCGGCAGTCATCCGCCGAGGTCGTTGTACACTGATTTGCCGAGGAAATTTTGTTTCCAGCAGACAGATCAGGCACCGGTGTTTATTCGTGAGGATAGGGTATTCAAGCGTAAGTGTCGTGCCATTCGCACAAAATTGTTATGGCATGAACTGATCTTATAAATAACTCAAACTAAGAGGTCTCTGAAAAATGGCCTATTTTCGCGCAGGACGTTGTCAGCGCCAGTCTCACATCCTCATTACACCAGTAAACTGCGGTGTTGCGAGTGGTGCTTCCTGGCCAGCGTCAAAACTGTTCCTATTTTTCAGAGGCCTCTTGGTTACACACTCGTTGGCATGATAAAACTTTCGTGCTCCTATCATCAGATCGGGTCGTTTGGTCTGAAGCTACCAGACTCCGGTTCTCTTGGCTGAAGTCAATACGAATGCCGTCGCAATTGCGGTCCGTCAATATAAATACCGGTAATAATGAGATATATTCTCATTATTATTGCAGAATCAAGAGGCGGGTTGTCATGATAAACAGACGGGATTTTCTCGGATCCATGTTGTCCACGGTGGTCGTTGCCGGAACGGTGGGCTTTCCCAGATTTTCACTGGCCGCCAGCGGCAGTGATGATCCCTATGATTATGTCCTGACGGCCGAGCCGGCTGATATTTCGCTGGTACCCGGAGGCGTTACCCATGCCCTGTGTTTTGACGGTGGTTATCCGGCTCCGATCATTCGTGGACGCCAGGGCAAAACGCTGCGGATTCTGTTTAAGAACCGTCTTAACGAGCCCACGACCATTCACTGGCATGGCTTGCGGATACCCATAGAGATGGACGGTGTGCCATTTCTGTCGCAACCACCCATCGCTGCCGGTGAGGATTTTCTCTATGAATTTGTACCGCCGGATGCCGGTACTTTCTGGTATCACCCACACGTTAACAGCATGATTCAGCTGGGTAAGGGGCTGGTAGGCGCAATCATTATCGATGAAGCAGAAGCTGTCGATTTTGATCATGAAGAAGTGTTGCTGTTGAAAAACTGGCATGTGAATGAGGATGGCAGCTTCAGTGAATTTACCTCACCGCGTAATGCCGCCCGGATGGGCACGCCAGGGCGCTGGGAAACGGTAAATGGCCAACATAAACCGACGTTCCCGGTGCCGGCCAACGCTTTGACCCGCATCCGTTTGCTGAATGTTGATAACACGCTGATTTATAACATCGCCATCCCGGATCATTCCGCCTGGGTGGTTGCCATTGATGGCAGTCCGGTGAATGAGCCCTATCCGTTGCAGGTGCACCCTATGGGACCGGGCATGCGTCTTGATTTGGCAGTGGTAACGCCGGCAGCGGGTGAGTCTGTCAGAATCAAAAATGCCAAAGGCCGGTTGATGTTTGATCTGGTGGATTTCCAGGTTGAAGCATCTGCTTTCAAACGTCAGGCTGGTCCGGTTAAATCGTTACCGGCAAATCCGATACCAAAACCAGACCTCGGACACGCTGAAACCGTCAATTTTGTCTTCGAGTGGGAAGGTGCTATCAGCCCGGCTGATAAGGATGGTAACAGTGATCCGAAATTCTGGACCATCAATCGTCGTGCCTGGGATAAAATGACCGCTGATTATATTCCGGATCCAGTGGCCAGACTGACACTGGGCAAAAGCTACATTTTCAATCTGCGTAACAATACGCCAAACAGCCACCCTATTCATCTGCATGGGTTTATCTGGATCGTATTGAACTCCAATAAGAAAGACATCGTGCCCTTTCAC
The DNA here is from genome assembly GCF_000940805.1 of Gynuella sunshinyii YC6258. Lineage (GTDB taxonomy): Bacteria > Pseudomonadota > Gammaproteobacteria > Pseudomonadales > Natronospirillaceae > Gynuella > Gynuella sunshinyii. Next base: position 2,028,979 of record NZ_CP007142.1, read on the forward strand.
ACGGATACCGTGCTACTGGAAAAGAATGAAACCGTTCAGGTTGCATTTGTGGCCGATAACCCGGGTCGCTGGATGTATCACTGCCATGTGATAGAACATATGAAAACCGGTCTGATGGGCTATATTGAGGTTGCTTGATGTGCTGATCCCACCAGTGATGGTGAGGTAACAAAGAAAAACCCGCTGAAGCTGATCAGCGGGTTTTTTTATGGCAGTCTGGTCAGAGATCGGTTTGCAGCGCCACTCGGGAAGCTGCTTTGAACTTCCATAAAAAGGCGACTAATGCCACTACAGCAGTACCGATGCCCAGTATGGTGGAGATCTGCATGGGCAGATTAAAACCGATGGTGGCATTGGCCAGATAAGTAATGGTAACAGCCGTCATGAATGTTGCTGGTATGGTGCAGATCCAATGCAGTTTGCCTTCTTTGGCAAGATAGGCAGCAGCAGCCCAGAGCATGATCATTGCGGTGGTCTGGTTGGCCCAGCCGAAATAACGCCAGATCACACCAAATTCGGCTTTGCTGATGATGAAGCCAATGACGAACATAGGAACCGCGATCATTAACCGGCGTGACATGGCTTGTTGTGGCAGTTTCATAAAATCCGCCACTATTAAACGGGCACTTCTGAAGGCCGTATCTCCGGAGGTAATGGGCAGTACAATCACGCCCAGTACCGCCAGAATGCCACCGACGCTGCCAAGTAAAGAAGTAGATACCTCATGAACTACCGCAGCCGGCCCACCGGCTGCCAGAGTCGCGTTCAGGGCTTCGGTATTATCGTAAAAGGAGAGCCCCAGCGTACACCAGATTAATGCAATTACGCCTTCACCAATCATGGCACCATAGAACACGAAACGGCCTGCACTTTCATTTTTCATGCAGCGGGCCATCAGTGGTGATTGTGTTGCATGAAAACCGGATACCGCGCCGCAGGCAATGGTAATAAACAACAGCGGCCATAATGGTAGATCAGTAGGATGCAGATTTTCGGCGAAGTTCAGACCTTGAGAGTAGAAATTGTGGTCGCTGACTGCCAGACCGATGACCAGTCCGACGGACATAAATAACAACAGCGCACCAAAGAACGGATAAAAGCGGCCAATGATTTTATCGATGGGTACGATAGTGGCGATGATGTAATAAGCGAAAATGACCGCAACCCAGAACGTCACGCCCATATCGGCCAGGTTAGCCAGCAATTTGGCCGGGCCCAACACAAACACTATGCCGACCAGCAGTAACAGGATGACGGCAAATATGTTCATAAAATGACGGGCGATGGTGCCCAGTTGCTCACCCACAACATTGGGGACTGAGCTGCCGTTGGAACGCACGGATAACATGCCGGAAAAATAATCATGTACCGCACCGGCGAATATACAGCCAATGACAATCCACAGCATAGCGACCGGGCCGTATAGTGCTCCCAGAATCGGGCCGAAAATCGGGCCCAGGCCAGCGATATTCAACAGTTGAATCAAATAAATCTTTTTATTGGACATCGGTACATAGTCCACGCCGTCAGCAGACGTGGTGGCCGGTGTTGGACGCTCTGGCATTGGCCCGAAGACCTTCTCCACAAATTTGCCGTAGGTAAAATAGCCGGACAACAGAATGCCGACACAAATCAAGAACCAAACCATATCGTATTCCTCTGTTATTTTTATCGTTGGAGTTCCCAGGCAGCAGACTAACGCTGGCAGAAAGCAATTGCCTTTACCATATACTGAACGGCGATATACTGAATTAAGCGGTAATATTTACGGTTTGAGTGGTTTCCACTGCAAGCTGGAAGGCAACAAGTGTTGCCGCCACAGGTCATTGTCTTGTTCCTGTGCTGATCAGAATGCTGTTCAATGGCGGTGATACTTCCTTCGGACTATTAGGGCTTGTTATGAAAATCGAATTGACACCCGCCGGAGATCTCACGGTGGTCGAGAATCTGTTTCAATATTATCTGTATGACATGAGTGAATTTACCGGCTGGTCTCCAGATGCCAGTGGTTCATATGCAATCGATACTGCTGTGATCGGACTGCACGATTATTGGCAAAAAGACGGACATTACCCGTATTTGATTCTTTGTAATGATGAGCTGGCCGGTTTTTCTCTGTTACGTCGCTACCCGTATGATTCTGATTATCACGATATCGGTCAATTTTTTGTGCTGAGAAAATACAAGCGTCAGGGGGTAGGAACTGTGGCATTCAGGTTGTCCGTGGGCCAGTTTCCAGGATTCTGGCTGACCAGAGTGTTGCCTGATAATATCGGTGCTTTACGCTTCTGGCGAAAGGTCATCTCAGACATATCAGTACAGAAACCGGTTGAAAATCAGGAAGATTATGGCGATAAAAAAATGATGTTCATTCGTTATGAAGTCGAGTCGCCTATTTTTTCCAGTACTGCAACAGAGGATGCAAATGAATATTGAGATTGCCACTGAACAGGATTTTGATGATATCTGGCCGGTTTTTCGCGAAATTGTCCGCGCCGGTGAAACCTATGCGTTTCCGCGTGATATTGAACGACAACAGGCGTTTGAATTGTGGATGAAAACGCCGAGGCAAACGTATATTTGCCGGGAACAGGGAAGCATGCTCGGTACCTATTACATCAAGTCCAATCAGATGGGACCGGGAAGTCATGTGTCTAACTGTGGTTATATGGTTTCGCCAGCCGCCAGGGGAAAAGGCGTGGCCACAAACATGTGCGAGCACTCGCAAATCATGGCCAGGCAATTCGGCTATAAAGCCATGCAGTTTAACTCAGTTGTTTCAACCAATATGATAGCCGTTAATTTATGGCATCGGCTTGGGTTTGAAACCGTTGGTCGTTTACCTAAAGCCTATTGTCATGCCCGGCTCGGTTATGTGGATACTCTGGTCATGTATAAATGGTTGGACAGTAACGACTGATTTTCTTTTCAATGGTTTTGCTTATGCCGAAAATATACGGATAGATGGCATACGTACGGCTTTTTATACACTCAGATTGAACTCTTATACCGTTTTTAGCGGGATTCTGTCATTTCCAGCTTGTTAAATGAACAGTATACATTTCATGAAATATGTACTGTTGTGCTGTTTTTTTGTTTTATTTTTTTGAAACATCAGCTGTCGGCTGCTTTTAAAGAGGCTTTGGTATTGAGGCATTTCTGTCCGCTTCGATAGTTCGAAAGTATGATGTTTTTTTCCGTAAATAGGTCTAGTCTTTTTTTATAGACTTCATTTTTAATATAAATTACACACTCTGATAAATAAAACAGAAAAAAACATAAAACAATAAAACAGTGTCACTAGAAAATCATACTAATTACTCAGTATGAGGTCTAAAAAGGTTTATTTCCAATCACATTGTGTTTTTTTGAAATCATGGTTTTGAACGTATTGATAAAAATTTCAAAGAACAACAATGAGCAAAACAGTTGATAAGAGATATTTTGGTTTTAGCTCTCTGCATTTTGAATTTCTGAAAATTTGTAGATGGGCTTTTTTATAAAATAACTTTTGTATAGGAGGAAATTTGCCGATCTTCGTTAGCCTGTGAACAACCCCTTGCCAGGTTAATGTTTTTTTTGATTTTGAAAGAACAGTTCTGTGAATTTGTCAGACGCCGGATATGAGCTGATTCTGCAAGGTTTCATATTCGGGAAGAGTTGCCTAAACACCGAACTGTCTCTTCGTTGCCATATCTACTTGGGCCTGAGAAGGCCCTTTTTTTATCGTATTATGTCGCTTCCCTTAATTCCTCTTTTTATAAATTGTGCCATAGCCGCTATATTGGTCGTACTGTCCTTGCTGTGATGCTGTTATCGCCTTTAGTACTATCTTACATTTTTTTGAAGTTCAATGACGGTGTGGTTATCATCGCCGCGCTGTCCCTGGAGACCGAACGATAGAATCGATGATATCAACGTCGGGCCAGCTGTTGTGGGTCAGTGATCAGGCTTGAGGCAGTTGTCAGATGCTCCAGCCGATATTGTCGTTTATTTCGTTAGGGAGTCGTAAATATGGCCGAAGGTCAAAAAAAAATCGTGGATAAAATCAAACAGGGAAATCATGGTGAGCTGATCAGTTCCGGTTTCTGGTTAAGTCAGGTTTTTATGCTGGTGGCGACGGTACTGGGTGTGTATCTTGCGGCTCAGACCGGTTTAAAACAGGCTATCATCTTTGATGATCTGTCAGACAAACAGGAACAGTATTATCTCCGCCATTCTCTCTACGATGAGGTGATGGATAATGTCTCGATCCTGAAAGACTATGATGAGAATTTCCTGAGCCAGGGTGTGTTGCTGGATCGTTCAACCAAAGCCTACCCGGATGTGGGTTATTATGTCTGGGAAACCATGAAAAACTCACCGGCCACCCTCGAAATTCCCAGTTATTTTATCAGTGAAACCCGCCGCTTCTACAGTAAGGTTGAGTTTATTATTCGCTTGCTGGAACAGCGCAAGCTGGCAACCGGTTATGCCAGTAAAATGTTGCGGGCTGAGCTCGTCAATATCGAACCTGTGTTGCAAAAGCTTAAGCAGAACCTGGACGGCATTGCGCTTGAGTTGAAGCAGAACGATATTATTGTGACAACAGATTTAAACTCATAAGACCCCGTCAGGGCAGTTGCGCCCTGACGGTTTTTTAAACGGGTGGAGCTGCTTACAGTTTATTGATACTGAACGGCAGTGCCGGCAATCCCCCGGAGTTATAGAGATTGACTTCCGGGAAGTCTGCCCAGGCATATTTCAGTGATACCGGCACGTCCACCTGATCACTCCATACCAGTACCTTGTGGCCTTTAATAATGGCTTCTGCCGGATAATATTGCCCATCCTCACCAGCCAGAATAAACCCTTTGACAGCTTCTCCCTCACTCAATGTGAAGCCTTTGCCGATATGATCAAAGCGGATGCTGACGATGTTGTCCTTCACTTTATGGCGGCGATAAGTCGGGCCCTGGCTCAACACGTTTTCATGGAAACTGACACGCCGCGCTTCGCCCCAAAGTCGTGATGCGACATCTTGCTTGTTACGGGGGTGAATATCGGTTTGCTCACCAATATCGATTGCAGTTGCCATGCCGGTGTTCGGTAAAGACAGCGCTTGAGTCTGCATGTCGCGCAGTAGAGCCCATTGGCTGTCTGGTTGCGGATATTGAGGCTCCATAAAGCCGGCCAGCTGTACGAACAGAAAACTGAAATCCTGCTGCCATTGCTGCCGCCAGTCCTGAATCAATTGAACGAACAAGTCACCGTAGTAGGCTGCGGCTTCTGTGTTGCTTTCTCCCTGGTACCAGATGACGCCCCGTATTCCATATCCCTGCACTGGATGGATCATGGCGTTATAGAGAAAGCCGGGTGTCCATTCATAACGGATGTAATCCGGAATAGGGGGTTCCACCTGGTTGCTGTAGCGCCAGTCCTGGCTGATATCCATGGTTTGGCCGTTCACCGTCAGAGTGACCTGACCTTCACGACCGGCAGCGGGATGGTTGTCCCAGCTGTTGCCTACCCGGACAGCGATCAGGTTACGCCCTTGTTTCAATAGCCCGGCTGGGAGTGTGTGCAGTGAACCCTGGACCTTCCAGTCTTCAAACTTAATCAGTTGTTCATTGACAAAAATAAAAGCCTCCTGCACCAGTTCTCCGAGATTCAGTATGGCTTCGCCAGTGGGGGCCTGGTCTAATATGACCTCGCGGCGCAACCAGGCCAGGTGTTCGAAAGGTTCTTGATTGGGCAGGCGAATCACTGACCAGTTGGTATCCGGATAATCAAAGCGGTATGCGCCTGTCGCCAGGGTATCGTCTTCACTGACCAATCGATTGAATTTTTCCTGAGCATTACGCTCATTCTGCGCAAACAGAGCCTCCCAATCATGACCCCCTTGGTAGATGTCGAGGGTTTTCTGCCGGTAATACTCCAGTTTCAGCAGGTTGTCAGGACTGACCCAGGCTTCAGCGGGTGTTCCTCCCCAGTTGGCTTCCACTATCCCGACTGGCACGTTTTTTTGCAGATGGTTGTGCAGGGCAAATAGATAACCAATGGCGGAAAAGTTGCCGGCATTTTCCGGTGAGGCCAGCTTCCATTGGTTCTCTCCGGTATTGTCTTGGGGGGTGGCTGAGACAATTTTGGGAACTTCAAAAAAGCGAATCAACGGGTAGTCAGCATCCGCAATCAGCTCTTCACTATTATTGATTTTCCAGTCGAGCTTCCATTCCATATTTGACTGGCCACCTGCCAGCCAGACATCCCCGAAATAGAGGTCGCGAATATGATGTTCCTGAGTGGTTGTTTGAATCGTCAGGTCATACGGGCCGCCGGCTTTATGGGGTTTCAGGAGAATACGCCAGGAACCATCTTCGTTTGCCTGAGTATGATAAGTGTGACCAGCCAGTGTGAGGGTGATTTGGGTGCCAGCGTCTGCCCAACCCCAGACCGGATTCGTCTGATCCCGTTGAAATACCATGTGATCGGAGAAAATATATGGAAGTTTCATATTTGCGTGTGCCATAGAAGCTAAAAACAGCAAAGTCGCGCAGGTAAGCAGCGCTGTAATTTTTCGTATCATAGCGGACTCCCGAAGGAAGATTAACGGAAAGGACAAACGTTTATGCATTATTGTTGTTTGATTTGTACGCAACCCATGCAGATTGTTCGTTGCCGTCGTCTGGAACGATTAATCTGTGAGCAGGGAGAGTATTGATTCACAATCTAAGGCAAAAGTGCATCCATCATTTGTCTTATTAACCAAACCAAATGTGTGCGAACAGTTGCCAGGCAAAGTGTTTTTATTGTCCTGGTGTTTTTGGCAGTCAAAGTGACCGCATAACCAGAGTCCGGGCTGTTGGTCAGGATGACCGCTAAAGTGGGAGCGATAAGTTATCGGAAATCGCCCGGATAACCGGGCTGTGGGTTTTATAAGTGAGGCATCAGCCAGGCTTTAAGATAGGGATAAAAGCGTTCTTTGATCGGCAAATTGTTATGAAGGGCGCAAAAATTCAGTGCCAAAGCCTGCATTAACAACGCTTCGATCCCTTCCACCAGAATATACAGGGGGACATCGCTGCGAAAATGTCCGTTATTCAACCATTGCCCCACGATTTCTTCAAAGCGTCCGAAGGTGGTGGCAATCGGGCCTATTTCTTCGATAGCAGCTGCACCCGAACGGCGTAAAATCACATCAAATACATACCGTTCAGAAGACATAAAGTGCAGTAATGGCAGCAGTTGATCCGTCATGTCGGAGACATCTTTCGGAGCAGGTACGTGTTCCAGCTGATCAAGGTGGCGGTTGATTTCATCGCCAATCAACAGGTCCATCAATGAATCTTTGTCTTTAAAGTGGGCGAAAAAAGTGCCTTTCGCGACTCCCGCCTGCATGACCAGTTCTTCAACACGCAGCGCTTCATAACCGTTTGTACGAATCATTTCGACGGCAATATTGATCAGTTTGTCGCGGGTTTCTATCGCTCTTTTTTGGGTGGATTTTCTCATCGCGGCAATATGGCACAAAAACTGACTGTGGTCAAAAAATAAATTGACCATGGTCATTATTTAGGTTTATAAAGTGACCGTGGTCAATATCTGGAAATCATCATCATGAAAACAAAACGTATATTCATTCTGAATGGACATCCGGGGGAAAAATCCCTGTCTCGTTTTTTTGCAGAAACCTATGCTGCAGCGGCGATGGATGCCGGGCATTTGGTTCGACTGTGTCATATACATGACCTGGAATTCGACAGTGACTTTGGCTTTGGCGGTTATCAACAGGTAAAGCCTCTGGAGCCAGCGTTGGAAACTGTGCTGGAGGATATTGAGTGGAGTGAACACGTCGTCCTGACGACGCCAATGTGGTGGGGTGGCCTGCCAGCCAAGCTCAAAGGTCTGATTGATCGGGCATTTTTGCCCGGACGTACGTTCGATACCCATAACACCCGTTTTGGTCTGCCTGCGCCTATGTTGGCAGGACGTTCTGCCCGGGTGATCATGACTGCTGATACGCCTGGGTGGTTTATGCGCTGGGTGTATAAAAATGCCATGTTAATACAAGTGCGCCGGCAGATTTTAGGGTTTGTCGGCATCAAACCTTCCCGGTTCAGTTATTTTGCCAGTGCCAGTCACCCCAGGGAGGGGATGGTGGAGCGATGGGCTGAGCAGATAAAAAGAATCGCGGCGGTAGCCAGTTGAGCGGTTATTGTCCGGTTAAAAAAAAGTGTAGTTATTAACCTGGCAATTAAATATGACGGGTTAACAGTGATGCATGGACGCCCCGAGGTGTCGGACCACATCATGGGCCTAAGCCCATTCGAGTCCCGTAAAATCAAGCGGTCCGACGATTCGGGATTTCGCAGATTTTAAAAGGCGACATTCAAATTGATCATCCTGACCGCTTTGAGGACCATTCTGAAATGTCCGCTGATGTTGTGCAAAACGTTTTGGAACCTAGATGGCCAATGCTGTGTTGCGGCACCCTGGTGCGCTACTGCATTGCAGTGTTTACCCGGTCTGACTTTCTGCTGATGGCTTGGTTCTTTGATGGCTTATTTTTTGGAATTATCTTTTGGCGAATTTTTGTCCGGCTGAACAGCTATATCGCCCAATCTGATGATACCGATACTCTGATAAAACGTGCACACTGCAACTGGGTGCGCTCAGGGCAGATATCGTTTTATATGGATGCATATTTGCCCGGTTAGCAGATAACACCCGGCTTATGACCCCGCATGATCATTGCCAGGTTAATAAAAACAATAACGTTGATTTTTACCTCGTACATGATCCGCATACCGTACAACCTGTACGTAACGAGGTACAGATACTTATGAAACAAACTATCAGAGTGTTTTCCGGCTTTGTCCTGTCCGTTGTTCTGCTCGGATGCCAGCCAACGTCCTACCAACCGATTGAGCATGGTGTTGTCATTCAGCCCCAGGAAGGAGCGGCAAGGCTGATCAGCGTGCAGGTTTACCGTGATAACATTTTTCGTATTACTGCATTGCCACATACCAATCCCGGTGTTCTGAGTGACAGTATTCAGGTGGTGGCTGAACCTGACGCCACATTCAAGGTCCGTCGCGAGCGAAATCAGATCAGAGTGTCTACTCACAAGGGGAGCGCACTGATCAACCCGCAAAACGGACATATTTCCATTTATGATGCCCGTGGAAACGTGCTACTGGATGCCGTAAACAGTGGCGAGTTTGGCCCGGTCACAGAAGATCCAACGACTCCGGATACCAACAGCTATGCCTTGAGACAGCAGTGGAATCAAAACACGGATGAAGGATTTTTCGGTCTTGGTCAGCATCAGAATGGAATAGTCAATTATGCTGGCAAGACTGTTGAACTGAGTACGCATAACCTGGAGTTTTCGGTGCCCATGCTGGTTTCCAGTCGTCGCTATGGCGTGCTATGGGATAATGCTTCCATCACCCGGCTGGGTGATCCGAATGGTTATCAGGCGTTGAATGAAAGTCTGGTCTTGTATGATGAAGACGGCGTAGCTGGTGGTTTGACTGCCCGCTACTACGATGGTGATGAGCTATTGCTGACCCGCACCGAGGCCGAACCTGATTATCAGTTTCTGGTGAATAACAATGTCCGGGAGCATCCGTTTCCGGCAGAGCTTGGCGAGGTCTCCAATCCGCGCGTTATCTGGAACGGCAGTATTCAATCGGATACCAGTGGTGAGCATGTTTTCAAAATGTACAGCAGTGGCTATACCCGTTTGAGTTTTAATCATGAAGAGGTATTAAATCGCTGGCGCATGAACTGGAATCCCTGGTATCACGATGTGCACTTGAACATGACGGCCGGTCAGAAAGTGCCCATTGAAATCGATTGGAACTCCCAGGGAGGATATTTTCGCCTTAACCATATTCCACCTCGTCCACAGGCTGAGCAAAATTCTTTATCTCTGGCGTCTGAGTCCGGCAAGGCCATCGATTATTATGTCATTCTCGGTACGGATTATGATGGTGTGATTTCCGGTTACCGGGAGTTAACCGGTGATGCGGTGATGCTACCAAAATGGGCTTATGGATTCTGGCAGAGCCGGGAGCGTTATCAGAACCAGGATGAACTGGTGAATGTGGTGCGTGAATATCGTCAACGCGGAATTCCATTGGATAATATCGTGTTGGACTGGTTCTACTGGCCTGAAGATGCCTGGGGCAGCCATCAGTTTGAAGCGCTGAATTTTCCCGATCCGCAGAAAATGGTGGAAGAGGTGCATGAACTCAATGCCAATATTATGATTTCTGTCTGGCCCAAATTTTACCCCACCACTGAGCACTACAAAGAGCTTGATGAGAAAGGTTATATGCTCAATAAAAATGTCGAGGTTGAAGCTAATCGCGACTGGGTGGGGCCTGGTTATCTGAACGGATTTTATGATCCGTATCCACGAGAAGCACAACAGATCTTCTGGCGGCAGATACGCGATAATCTGAATGTGCTCGGTTTTGATGCCTGGTGGCTCGATGCCACTGAACCGGATATTCATTCCAATCTGACCATCAGTAAACGCAAGGAAATCACCACCCCGCTCGCGGTTGGTTCGGGTACTGAATACTTTAATTCCTACGCGGTGCCCAACGCTGAAGGGGTTTATCTGGGTGAACGTGAAACCGATCCGGAAAAACGTTCGTTCATTCTGACCCGATCAGGATTTGGAGGTATTCAAAGAACCGGTGCGGCGGTCTGGAGTGGCGATACCGTCAGCCGTTGGTCAAACCTGAAAGACCAGATTGCGGCCGGTATTGGTGCAGGCCTGGCAGGGGTGCCAAACTGGAGCATGGATATCGGTGGATTTACACCGGAAGATCAGTATCGCTATGGCAGTGATGGCATTGTGCACAATTATGCCGATATGCCGGCAGACTATGTACCTAACTGGCAGGAACTGAATCTGAGGTGGTTTCAATTTGGCGCATTTGTGCCGTTGTTTCGTTCCCACGGCCAAAATCCCTATCGGGAAATCTATAATATCGCCGAACAGGGATCAGACATTTATGAATCCATGGTGTATTACGCCAGGTTGCGCTATCGGTTAATGCCCTACATTTATAGCGAAGCCGGTCATATGTATTTGAATGATGGTACGCTGATGCGGGGATTGGTCATGGATTTTATGGACGACCCGAATGTCTTTGAGATTAATGATCAATATATGTTTGGACCGGCGCTGTTGATCAATCCCGTGTACCAGCCAGGTGCCACTTCACGCCAGGTATATTTGCCTGAAGGAACGCGCTGGTACGATTTTTATTCTGGCAAGGCATATGAGGGTGGACAGAATATTGATGCCGCCGCCCCATTGACCCGTATGCCAATATTTGCCAGAGCCGGAGCGATTGTGCCTTCCGGACCAGAGATTCAGACAGTCTTTGAACAACCGGATGCCCCTCTACAATTAACGGTTTATGCCGGCGCTGATGGTCAATACAACCTCTATGAGGATGACGGCAGCAGTTATGATTATGAGCATGGCGAATACAGCATTATTCCCATTCATTACGATGATGACAGCCGTACGCTCAGTATTGGTTCCCGCCAGGGAAACTATGCTGGCATGCTCAAAGAGCGTGAGTTCCGGGTTCGTCTGGTAGAGGGTGAAAACGCTGAAGCCAGTACTTTCGATGCAGGGGCTATCATGGTTAATTACCGTGGCCAGGCATTGGATGTAACTCTGTAATCTATTAACCAGGCCATCAATGAGATCGTCTTGATCTCCTTGATGGCTGCCGTTAAAGCTTGAACATATCCAGAAAACCTTTCATAAAACGCCGGCTGACTGGCAACTCAGCACCGTTACGGGTGTGAAGGCTCGCGGAGCCATTATCCATAATCTCGATCTCGGCGATGGCCTGGGGGTGTACCAGATACTGTCGATGACAGCGGAGCATTGAGGTTTTTTCTTCGAGAACTTTCAGGCTTAATTGCGAATGCAGCTGTGTATTGGCCGTATTGATATGCACGCCACTTTGATCTGAAAACGCATATTCGACATCCTGTAACTGAATCAGTTTAATACGGTTCTGATAGTAACAGGGTATCAATTTCAGTGACTGATGTGGGACCGCCTGAACCTGACGAGTGGCAAGTGCCTGACTCAGACGTTTGACCGTTTTAGCCAGACGTTTGGGCTCTACGGGTTTGAGCAGGTAGTCAAACGCATTATCTTCAAACGCCTGGATGGCATACTGATCATAGGCGGTCACAAAGACAACCAGCGGTCGCTCCTGTTCATCCAGCATGTTTACCAGTTCAAGCCCGGTAACCTGAGGCATTTGTACATCGACAAACATGACATCGACTTGCAGTTGGCGAATATGCTTCAAACACTCTATGGCATTCGGGAATTCCGCCACGACCTCGCACTCCCCCAGTAGTGCCAGTTGCTCTGCCAGTTCCTCTCTGGCCAGAGCTTCATCATCAACCAATATGGCTTTCAACATGTTTTCAGGTGTCCGCTATTGTTGTTATGGCCTGGATCAGGTTACTCGTTTTGCAAGGGCACCAGCACCCGGGTGTAGCGGTGTGGTTCCGATTCCACCAGCAAACCGTTTTGTGATCCCAGCAGATTTTTCAGGCGAGTGTTGACGATATGCAGGCCGAGTCCCTGATGTTCTGGACTGTTGCTTTGCAGAGGGTCCTCATCGGGATAGAGGCCGGCATTGTCTTCGATGACCAGATAAGGTCGTTCTTCCCGGACCGTACTGTACAGTTTTAACTCACCGGTTTCGAGTGACTGCGAGGTGCCATGTTTTATAGCGTTCTCTACCAGAGGCTGAACCGTAAAGCTGGGTAACCGATACTGTTCAAAAGCGCTGTCTATATCCTGAGAAATAACCAGTTGATCAGAAAACCGGGTTTGCTCCACATGCAGGTAAGAGCGCGTATGTTCCAGCTCCTGAGCCAGAGTTGAAATATCCTCTGTGCGCTTCAGGTTGGTACGCAAAAAAATCGCCAGATCACCCACCAACTCTCTGGCTTTGTTCGCATCCTTACGAATCACTGCTGTGATGGTATTCAAAGCATTGAACAGAAAATGGGGATTGATTTGAGCGCGGACCAGTTTGAGTTCAGATTCCACCAGTAATTGTTTTTGCTGTTGATAACGACTGTTCAATAACTGCTCTTCCAGAATATGCGCTATCCCTTCGCCGAGCGTCCGGTTGATATTCAAAAACAACCTGCGCTTGGATTCGTACAGTTTGACTGTGCCAATCACTTCATTATCTGACCGTAACGGAATGACCAGCGTCGAACCCAGAGGGCAGTTCTTTTGCCGCGAACACTTATAAGGAACATCAATACCGTCCACAAACATGACCTGATTATGCTCTATGGCATGCAGGGTTACTTTTGAGGAAATAGGTTTTCCGGGTAGATGGTGATCATCACCCATGCCGACAAAGGCGATGACCTGCTCACGATCGGTTAGTGCAACCGCTGACACGCCTGTTTCCTCAAGAATGATTCTGGCCACATCGTTTGCATGTTCACGATCAAAGCCGTGGCGGAAAATACCCATCATTCGCGAAGCGAGTTGCAGGGCTTTGGCGGAGTACGTAACACTGTATTTTTCATAAATGGATTTACGGTCCCGTATCATTGCCATGAATAAACCTGCGCCGATGGAGTTGGCTACCAGCATGGGGGTGGCAATCAGGCTGACCAGGTGAACGGCCTCTGTAAATGGTTTGGCAACTAACAGAATAATCAGCATCTGACTGACCTCTGCACAAAAAGTAACAATCGCGGCCAACATTGGCGAGTACAACGCATCAGGATTGCGACGACTTTTGAGAATAAAGAAATGTACCAGACCAGCCAGTAACCCTTCCCAGGTGGTGGAAATAGCACAGGCAAGATCCGTAAAACCTCCCAGAGTGTAACGGTGCAGCCCCCCGGTCAGCCCGACCAGAAAACCAATTACCGGACCACCAAACAGCCCCCCCAATACCGCACCCACGGCCCGGGTATTGGCGATGGCGTCATTGACTGGTTGACCAAAATAGGTGCCCAGAATACAGAAACCGGAAAAAATCAGATAAATCAAAATCTTATGGGGCAGCCGCAATGACAGGTTGGTCATCGGGGCAAAAACAGGGGTGCGGCTGAACAAATAAGCGATAACCAGAAAAATGCTCATCTGTTGCGCCAGAGATAACAACAATCGCCAATCGAAAGACATAATTACGGCCTTACTTCATCCAAAACTGCTTTGCAAGTGTAGCATGAACAAGCGTCTCCACACCTGATGATTGAAGCACCTCACCCAGGCTACCGGTCAGGATATATCTGCCGCGGGGTATGTCAAAATTCCTTATAAGGGCGAACTTCGTAGCGGTCACTCACAGGATAAGTGCCTGTTTTTGACTTCCCAATACCTGATTCCGTGTTTTCCGTTTGGCAAGGTTATTTTTATTATTAAGATAACAATTTAACAGGAGTGGGTGCATACGGACAAATGCCAATAATCATTACTTTGCCGGCTGAGTTAAACGAAAGCCATCACAACAGCGGTAACCATACCGGCCAGGACAATCGACAGGATCAGAGCTTTTGAGTCCTCCCGAACGATAGCGGGATCAATTGGAATAACCGGCCAGTAACAGGTTTCATAAAGTGGCTTGAATCTGCGAGAACCAAAGAAGAACAGGAGCATGACAGATGTGGAAGACAGAACCGCAAAACCCATTCCATAGTGGCTATTGACATACTGAGCCATAAATGTATTCAACAGTACAAAAGCAAAAAAGCCAATATTCCACACGGTAGCTTGCTTTGGATTGAGGCACTTTTGATGAACATTGTATTGGGCTCCACAATGCTTGCATTTCAACCGAAAAGACAGCCTGAATCCTTTGGTTTTAATGTCTTGATGACAATTCTGGCACAACATTCCTCGCTCTCCCTGATATCCGGAAGAGTACTATAGGTATTTGAATGAGTAATTGCCATAGAGTAGTGTTGACAGCATGTGAGCGAAAATATCGTTGAGTGAGAAATAGAAAAATACGAAAAAAGAACCTGTTAATACTCGTGGTTATGGCGTGGCGGCTCTCTTTTCAAGAGACGCCATTCAGCTTAAAAAATATCAGTTCGAAAACACCTTGACTGACATTAAATTCATTAAATTATTACTACCACAACCATCAACATATAACTGAACTTTGGCGTGTGTGTGGAGAGCAGACAGGAGCATGGATGAAAGCAGGTCAAATTGCGGATGAGAGCTTTCGAGAACATAGCGCTTATCTGTAGAACTGCAGTTTTCACTTTATAGTGACAAGTCCGTATTGATATACAGGTTTGATCCACCCCAGCCATTTGCCAGTGCCTTGACCATTTGTGGTTTAAGAGCTGCTGCTGCATGAGAATATGCAGAGGCAAATAGCATGATTGAGAATAGATATTTGTTCAAGAGTTTCTCCTTGCATCTTAAATTGCATGAATGTATTGAAGTTCCGTGGGTCGAAAATATCAGACGTCTGGTCTGGGGGGTAATTAATATCGAAATTCGGAATTTTCTAACATGATCGGGAAGGCCCATTATTCCAGCTGCAATCAGTGTGGTAAATATATCGTGTTTATCATAATGACTACATGATCAAGGTATGTTTCCGTATCCATACTTATGAACGCAAGACTTTGAAAGGCCTCCTTTAATAAAAAATGGCAGATTAAAATTTGTTTTTATTAACTTGGCATTGGCCCATGGTGATGCGTCCGAGCATCACTATTAACCCGACATATTTAATTTCCGGATTAATAGATTGAGTATTGTCGAACCCCACTCAAAATCGTTTTCTCTCCAAATTCCTTGATACGCCAGTAATTCATCCTCTGTAAAACAGCGGCATCGTCTTTTTGAAAATATGTCTTCAAGTCAGTATTCAAATGAAAGTCGCTTTCGTACTTTTCTTGTTGGCAGAAGTGAAAGGTGCTGCTCATGCTTCCAGAAGATACTTGTTTACATTATTTGTATATTTTTTACACAAAAATATGAGCTGTTTTGTTGTATTTTGAAAAATCAATTATTTTAATCGTTTTTTTGTGAATTGTTTCACATTTTTTAAGTGAATCTGGTTTGTTGATTGGTCAACAATTCGTGCACAATTTGCGGAAATTGAGTATTGGACTGCATTTTCTTGATTAAAAAATACTCAGATTGGTTTGGTGTTCAAGGATTTTGATAATGGAAATGTTGTATGAGAAGGATCTGGTTCAAAACTCCGTTCTTCCCCCCCCCCAGCACAACATTTCATTTTACATATCCCACCATAAAGAGATGCTTTGTTTTATTTGTTGTTATTAGATCTTCATAAATCAATGTTTATATCTCTATTCTGAGACTTTGAATTTAATTTTTGACCTTGTAGTTAAGATATTTAAAAGTGAGTTTAAAATATGAAAAAAATTAGAAATCTTGCCTTTATCTGTGCATTGTTCTGCTCGGCTTTTGCTTTTTCAGGAACTGTTGAAAACACCACTATTAATAGACTGGAAATGTCAAAGTCCCAAGAGAATTGGGTGTTGATTGATGTAAATGGCTCCAAGAGCGATTGTACTGTTCTTGCTAGTTGGGATTTTGCTTTAAGAACAGACAGTGATTATGGAAAGCAGATGTTGTCACTCCTGATGTCTGCATATATTGCCGGCAAAAAAATTACTCTGATAGGTTACTCCTCTCCGGTATGTGGTTATTTGGATATAGAAGAGTTGGATAAAATACGAACTACCAAATAGGGGTAGGAAGCCTCTTACATCCGTCTAGATTGTCAGCAGATTGTTTTTGGGGTGGAAAAGGGGGTTGTTTTAGAGAGATATCGTGCTCAGGTCTTCGTTACACGGTGTTAAGCTCTAAGGCTATCTGGAATTGTGACTTATTGCTTAAAAATCATTAATTAAATATATTAACCCGGCGAAAAAGAATATCTGATACAATGGTCCAATGGAAACGACAACAGACACAAGAAAACTACCACGAGAAGTGATCGAAGAAAAACGCCGCATGGCACATCGGTTACGCATGCGTGGATTCACACGCGCAGAGATTGGTCAAGAGCTCGGCGGCGTACATCCAGATACGATCGGTCGATGGTTAAAGCTCGACACAACCAACCTCACTGTCAATCGAGGGGGCGTAAGCAGGGAGAAGCAAGACGGTTATCTGCTGACCAGGAAAAACACATTAGATCACAGATCATCGACAAAACGCCCGACCAGTTAAAACTGGATTATGTCTTGTGGACACGAAAAGCCGTGTGCGAGTTGATTGAGCAGGAATTCAAGATCCAGTTGCCAGTGAGAACGGTCGGTGATTATCTCAAACGTTGGGGCATGACCCCCCAAAAACCTGCAAAGCGAGCGTACGAGCAAAATCCGAAAGCCGTTCAACAGTGGTTGGATGACGATTATCCGAAGATCAAAAGCTCAAGCAAAACGTGAAAACGCAGAGATATACTGGGGCGATGAGACGGGTATGCGTAATGACAGCCAGCACGAACGAGGCTATGCCCCAAAAGGAAAGACACCGGTTGTTCGGCTTAATGCCAACCGTACTTCCACCAATATGATTTTGGCGGTGACCAATCAGGGAAAAGTTCGATTTAAGATATTCGATGGGTCAATGAATACCGACATTCTGATTGATTTTTGTGAGCGTATCATCAAAAGCGCGGGCAGAAAGGTCTATCTGATATTGGATAATCTTCGTGTTCACCACGCAAAACTATTTAAAGCTTGGCAGGAAAAACATCGGGCAGACATAGCGGTATTTTATTTACCATCCTACTCACCGGAACTGAATCCGGATGAATATTTGAATTGTGATTTGAAAGCAGGTGTTCACAGTGGCAAGCCAGCGAGAAACAAAGAAAAATTAAAGAAAAAAGTTCGAAGTCATATGCAGATGTTACAAAAGAAACCTGGTCGAGTGCGGAAATATTTTATCCATAAAAAAATTGCTTACGCTGCATAACAGGTATGTTTAATCGCCGGGTTAATAGTTATGAGTGGGCATTGTTGGCTGCAAAAATAGTGGACTATACCGATGGGGAGGTTAGTGAAAAAATACTTGCATTCTTGTCCTATTTATTGCCTGACAGAATTGAGCTGCTTTCCTTGTTATTCGATGCGGATAAAAATATAACGTATAAAATTGCTGCGATAGTAGATCCCAGTCCAGAGCTAAGGTTAGATATCGATAATCCTTGTCTGCGTTTTAATAGAATATACTCCAATTTGAATATTGAACGGCAAAGAAAAATAAATGAATTCGAACAAACTCTTCTTAAAATAGTAAACGGAAATTTAGATTATTATAATTGCAAGATAGAATGAAAATTTTGGCCACCGCGAGCATTGGTTGGTTTCGCGCCAGCGGTTATTATCCTATGTTCACACCATTGATATCTGTGCTCCTGCGATAAGGGATAAAAAGGATACCCAAAAAACTTGCTTTCCTAGAGTTGGGCTAGGGATATTATCTGGGCAGGGGCGATTAAAATTCCGGGTATTATGGGCTGGTTCGGAAGAAGAGAATTTTCTCTATTGGAACAATTGATCCTACCGTTGTGTTACGGAAAGCTATGATTAGTGATGCTTTATGTCGATATCCTAGGAATTATTTATGATAGGACAGAGCGCTGCTGGAACATGGGTTTGATGGGTGCTATATATGGTAAAAATTGTTTTTTTGAGTTCTTTTTTTTGGGCTGTGTGTTGTTTCGGTAGGGGAGAAGAGGAGATTGTTATCCAATGCCATTGTGTTGACGACTGTGATAGAAGCTCAAAGTGCGATTGGATTTGGAATGAGTATCAATTGTTGAGGAGTGATCCGAATTCCAGTCATGACAGCTTAAAAGGGGTGCTAGCGGAGCAACGTGTTGCTCATTTTGAGGTTGTGGATTTAGGTACATACGGCTGCTTCACATCGTTTGGTGAATATGAAGGCCATTATTTACGTATTGACGTGGGGCTTAAGTTCATTGACAAGTCTGTTGTCAAATCTAGTATCGTTGAGATTAAAAAGCTGCCTAGTTTTAACGAGCGGGAAGCTACCTCAGAGGATGACTTGTGTCTATTTAAACTTGATTTATAGAATAAAATATAAAAAAAAATATAAAAGGACACCCAAAATTTTGAATTACTAATGGTCTCGGTACAGCAGGAGCTGCGGCAGAACAAAAAGTTTGGGATGTAGTATTGTTGGATCCTAATTTGCTACCTAAAACAGAACAGCAACTTCAGCAAGAGTCTTATGAGCATATGTGTCCTGACGGTTGCATAGCTAGCCGCTGAGCAAAATTATAGATGCATATATTGAGTCATTTGGAGATTGAGTTATGGGAAGTTTAGTTGATTTCTTGCCAACTGATCATCCGTTGGTTGGAGTTGGCAGGGTGATGATGAAGATGCTCGTGCTCAATATACAGTTACTGTTGTGGATGGGAAATTTGAGGTTAGTGCTATTGATGCGATAGACAGTGAGGTTTTTTTGGTTTCGAACATTAAGTGGGATTCTAAGAATGGTTCTTTGTTTTTTGATAGCTATATGCCGTCAACAGAGAGACTTGGCCACACTATCTTTCGGCAATTGGATAATAATCGTGTTGAAGTCACATTTACCTTTACTGATAAATCAATATGGGCATCGGGTTTGATGCACAAGAGGAGGCTCTAACCACAAAATAGGACGCCCAAAAACTTCCGGGGAGCAGTTGACTGTAGAAGCGCCATTACGTAGCGCAGATATTCGTTTCGACTGGACCAACCTGGCCTTTACCGGACATGAAAAAATACCGGATACGCCCTTTATTCACATGGGTGGACGAACCTACCATGTGGCTCTGGGGCGGTTTATGCAGACCGACATTCTGAATGTGGATCACAGTAATCCGATTTCTTTCAACCGTTACGCCTATGTATTGAATAATCCGGCAGGGTATGTGGATCCAACGGGATATGCGCCACAACCGACTGGAGAAGATACCAATGGTAATGTTGGTAAGACGAGCGAGAATGAGACAGTAGCTAAGAATGATTCTTCAGGGGATAAGGATAGTAAGCTTTCTGACAAAGACAACAAAGCATGTACAACCTGTGGTGATGAAAAAACATCGGATGAGCAGGCAGTTCAGAAAAAAGCATATGAAGAATACTATCATTCAAGAAGGCTCGGCTTGCATTTAAGTAACCTGAGAAAGCTAAGAATGACTAAAGAACAGCTAAAAAATAAGTACGACCAGATAGTTTCAGAGAATCCAGATGTCAATGCTACTTTAATATGGGATCAGAAAACAGGGCATTATGAATTATGGGAAGATGGTGAGCTTATCGTTTCGGGGGATGGTTATTCTGGTGGAAATAAAGGGAAAGTACCAGTGGCGGAAAATAACCCTGCCTACGCCAATGTTGCGTTCACCGGCCCTGCTCCTAAAGGAACATATGTTGCCGAAGTTGAGGACGGTACGCGAAAATGGGTTAAAATGCATCCTCATCAAAAGAACTCCATGTTGGGTAGAGATGGGTTTTATATTCATGGAGGTGCAGGTGTATATAGAGATGCTTCGCAAGGTTGTTTGATAATACAAATTGAAGACAGGAAGAAAATTAAAACAGGTACAACAATATGGGCCATTTGAAAAAACTTAAAATTATAGTTCTCTTACTTTCTTTCTATAGCTTGAGCATGTCATCTACTGCTCAAAATTACGATATTACAAGTTATATGGGTTTTTCTCTTGATAAGTATTTTTTGAAGACTAATTTTTCTGATTTAGATATAAAAAATACCATGAAAGATGACTATCTTTGTCTTTACGGGAATGATCGTGCTGTAAAGCTATTTTTTTCTGATTATCCTTCAAGTGAAAATACAAATCTGGTTAGGATCTATTCTGTTGAGGAGGTTAACGTACATAGTACTCCTGGTAGTATCTCTTTATGTGAGGAGTATGCAGATTCTTCAAGTGTAGAACCTGTTGTTAAATATTATGAAAATGGGTTTTATCAAAATATAGAAGAATACTTGTCAGATAATCACTTTGAAAATGTAATAGGTAAAAAATCAAAAAATACAAATGATGTCAGAGTCTATAAAAAGTTACTTAATGCTTTGGAACCACCAAGTTGTCACAATGTTATTGATGACATAGGTGAAACTTATTCTTTTTTCGGAAAGGAAACTAAGAATATTGTGATTTCTTTGAATTATCGTAATGGGATTTTGATCTCTCTCCGAAAAAAAATAGAATACAAGACTGACATGAAAAGATTGTTCCGTGAATTAGATTGTAAAGATGAAATGCTAGAATAGCAGTAAATAAATAAAAAAGGGCATATATGGACGCCCCCGGACTGTCAAATGTAATTTTGTGAGTAAGTAAAATAGGACACCCAAAAACTTGAATTACGGTTGCAGCGGTAGTTGGGGGAACAACTTCAGTGATTGGTGGTGGGAAGTTTGAAAATGGGGCCAGAACCGTAGCAATGGTACATTTGTTGAGTGGTGAGACGACTGAGGGTGCACAAAAGGATAAACCTTTCCAGTTAAGACCCAAAGATCGTCATCCTGATATTGAAACGGATACCGATTTGGTGGCAAGAGGAGTTGAGCAAGTTGTAAATTCTCCAGACGGAAAGTTTTTTGTCAAAAGTGATTTAGAAAAAGACCAGGGAATGTGGGTCACTAAAGAGGGGAGTACGCTTACCGTCGATGAAAATGGAATGGTTACTGTCACAGGGTTGCCGTTTTGGGCGGGAGGAATGAAAGTCTATGATAAAAAGTAACGATGTTATTAAAGCTTTATACCTTTTGTTTGTACTATTTTTATCGGGATGTAAAGTAGGGCTAGAAAGTCCTATAGGTGGAGATCAGTTTTCACCTTCTCAGTACATTCTCGGAAAATGGAAGTCCATTGATTCTAAAGATGAGTTTACTCTGGCAAGTGTAGATAGAGATAGCAGTCTAATAACGTTTTCCGATAGTGATTTTTCCCAAGTTCCAATAGATTTTTATAAGGTTGGAGCAAGGAAATTTGCCGTTATTTCCTCCTTAGGTGTTAGCCAAGTAGCAAATGAAGAAATGTTTTATGTGTATTTTCATTATACGCTTGAGAACGGGATTCTCTCTCTATATGGGCTTAATTACGATTTATTGCTTCATGATGGGAAAATATCGTTTTCTAGATTTTCGTGTCAGGTGCATGAGGAGTTAGGTAATGCCTCCAATAATAATTGCTCTATTTTTAACTCGAAGGGTCTGGAGAATATTGGGGAAGTTTTTATGGATAAGGGTGGTGATAGATATTTTGTACCTTTGGGTAAATTTTCTAAGTAACCTCTTGCGCAATGCCTATGCGATCATGAGTAATCATTTGGCTACCGCTTCGATGATAGGGGGGGACAGTTGGCGGCGCCGCTGCTGGCTTTGCGACAGGAGTATCGATGGCGGTCTTTAGCGGAGCAAGCTTTGGAGACGCGATGCAGGCCGAGTTCAAAGGTGCATTTTCAGGGGCAGCCTTTGGTGGAATTGCGGGTGCCTACGGTAATAGTTGGGATATGTCGAGAGTTGGCGCGAATGGCTTGGCTGGCGGGGTGACATCAAACTTAATGGAGGTGACTTTAAAGATGGTAATTAAAAAAATAGGACGCCCAAAAACTCTGCAAAATAATTAAAAAATAGGAAATTAAAAATAAAATAGGACACCCATAAACTTACTAAAGCCAGCAGCTGGGCATATTCAGATGTTTAATGGGGAGCGTTGGGTTTTCGATTTTAAACAAAGAAAGGACGATGTAGATGCTAGAATTGAGAACATGTATCCAAGTAAAAAATATAGAGAAGGTATCTTATGAAATTCATCGCCCTTAAATGTTTTCTCGTTATGCTAATTTTAGGTTATGCTGCTTATACTTCAGCTGATACAAAATGTGATTATATTAGAGATGTCGAGGATCCTCTGTTGATGCTTCGATGCTCGTAATTAAACAACTTGACAATTTTGCTTTAAATCCAAGAACTGGGAATATTGACGCGCTTGGTAAAGCAGTAGGAGCCCCGAATTATTGGGTGCATGGTCAAGTAACACTGAGGGACAGAGGTGATGGAACTTTTGGAATTTATCAAGGCAACTATGATTTCGAATGGCACGATGTAAATAGCTTTAGGGACTTTGCAAGAAACATTGGAAATGTGGGTGGGATAATTGCTCATTTTGATGGTGGCAAGTCATACGCTATTAGATCTTCGGGGAATGCAAATGTCATACGGAAATAGATTACTTATTGTTGCTAATATTTTTATTATTTTTGTATTAGTGGGTTGCAGTGAAAGGCCAGTCGTGGAGCGTATAGCCAACACCAATTTTTATTTAAATGACTGGAGTGATAATAGATCTTTTATTTCTGTTAAGGGCAGTGGCGGTGATTCGGTGGTTATACCTAACTATGTACTGGGATATCGTGTAGTTGGTGATTATGCTTTGGTTGCTCGTCAAATTACCCATGACTATGAGTGCTCAGATTCAAGCTTGGCTACAGTCTATGAGGATAAGATTGAATATTGGCTCATTTCTCTGAATGAAAAAAAAATTGAACAAATTACTGTTAATACAAATTCTGATCTCTATGAAGAAGCCAGGTTTGTGGAGGCTCAAACTCAATTATCAAGACTACATTTGGTTGAATACCCTTCTGTTTTACGTGGATGTGAAAATGCTAGAGAGGTGTCGATCAGTGAAAAGCAATCGGGGGCAGCTCCCAATTAAAAAGTTGTGAATGCCATCAGAAGGCCCTTCCCAACGATCTGGATCGTTGGTGGATCGTTGGGATCAGCAAGAGAAAAATAGAGAGAAAAATAGGACACCCATAAACTTGAATTCACTGTTTACACAAGTGATTTCTCTAATCAGCTTCAAGGACAGCGGGGAATTTATATCATGAGGCCGAATTACCCCGGTCAGTTTGGTGTATCGGGACATGCTACTTTGTTTAATGGTAGTGATTGCGTTGGAGTACATTGCTACTTTAATGCGACTGGTGGCACACATAAAACTAGCTTGTGGAGTTTCTAACCATGAATGTATTCAAAATAATTTTTCTGCTACCTGTCTTATTATGCTCCTGTGTTCAAGCTGGTGAACAAGATGTTTTAAAACAGTATTTTTTCTTTAGGTGTGTTAATGAAGGTCATAGTGAGCTTGATTTTGAAAAGTTTGATGGCAGCTTAGGATATACGACAGATTTAATATCTTCAGACTTCAGTGTGGTTAAAGCTGTAAGTGATTACGCTAAAAAGGTTGGTAAATCTGTTCCGGTATCAAACCACAATGATAAAAAAAGTGTTCTGTTAATCTGTCTAAACGCATATGAACGTAGCGAACTTGACGCGCTAATTAAGTCTGAAATTGGTGATTAATTAACCCGGCAATAATTTAAGAAACAATTAAATTAGAGAATGATAAAATAGGACGCCCACAAACTTGTTAGGTCGAGGGTTGTAGGTTGGAAAATACAGAAATTATTGAACACTGGAAAATAGGATGGAAAATAGTGGAAAATAGGACACCCAAAAACTTGCTACGCAATATGACTCTCTGGGGCGGGTTGCCAAAACTATATATCCGGGTAGTACCCATTTTTATACTGAAAATATCTATGACTCTTTAGGGTATCTAACCGGAGTCAGAGGTCCTCGTATTCAGAGCGAGGAGCACGATCTTTCCAAACTAAAGCCACTGATTAATGACGCTGTTGCGCTGGCGGAAGAGTATCTTTCCAAGGCTCAGAAGCTGAAACAGCTCGGTCAATACTATCAGAGCCGTATAGATAATTATGCTGTGCTTCTGGCTGAGCAAACGATTTGAAACAGCTCGGTCAATACTATCAGAGCCGTATAGATAATTATGCTGTGCTTCTGGCTGAGCAAACGATTCAATTCGAACAGGGTACGACGGATGGCCTTAATAAGAATTATGCTTATGATTACCTAAGTGCAGGTAATGGTTCGACGTTTTATATCAAAATACCGGATACATTCATACCTATTGCTGGCGAAATTATGATTCCGGTGATTATCCCTGCAAAATATCATTTTAAAGTGGAAACTACTGGTAATAAGCAGGTGATTACCAAAATTTCCGCTACAGAATTTGACGCTATAGAGGGTTCTTTACAGGACAATGGAGATCATGTTTATGTGTTGAATCAAAACACGATTACCTGTGCCTGTGATGCTGTTGCGCATGATCAATATGTTGCTAACCTGAAACAGCATCAGAATTTATTGTCAGCCAGTGTGGCAGAAGGGCAAGTGCTGTCTGCCGATTTCTTGAATCATCTGAATAACACCATCGAAGAATTACAAAGTGTGCGTGAACTGATAGCTCGCCAGGCACAAAGCTATTCTTCGACTGCTGAGCAGCTCACAACGCTTGCTGAACAGACTTTGGCAACCGCTGATCATGACTTCCAAATTGCACATACGCTTGAAAACGTCGCTGACGCCTATGGCGATATGCTGAGCGATGATGAGTATATTACCTATTGGCGGGCCATTGATGTGGATGCTTCCGGCCGTATCAGCGCTGAGGTATATGGCAATGGTATCGTGAATGATTACGCTTACAATCAGGGGACCGGCCAATTACAGGCAATACACAGTGGGCTGTTATCGTTCAACCCGGTTAGACACCTTGAGTACCAGTATGATGAATACCAGAATGTTACGCTACGGGATGATTTGGTAAACGATATTCGCGAACAGTTCACCTATGATCGTATGGATCGTCTCTCCTCCACTCAGGTCAGCAGCGGTAAATATGCTGTAGATGATTTGAATCAGGTGCAGACCCTCAATTATGACAGCCTCGGAAATATCACTTATAAATCTGATGTGGGTGATTACGTTTATGGAGAAGGAGCTGCTGGCCCTCATGCCGTCACTCACGCTGGTGACAATGCATATAGTTATGATGCTAATGGTAATATGGTCTCTGGAAATGGTCGTACCATCCAATGGAGCACTGATAATAAACCTACTGTAATCAGGCAAAATGGTCGGTCTGTTACCTTCAATTATGGCCCTGACCGGGCTCGCTATAAAAAAGTCAATCATTCTGGAGATGTGACGCTTTACATTGGTGGTCTCTATGAGCAGTTGATTCAAGGGGCTGATAAGGAAGAAAAACTCTATATCTATGCGGCTGGACAATTGGTGGCCGAGCAGATTGTTTCTAATAAAAAAGATGTTCAGACTCGTTACCTGCATAAAGATGCACTGGGAAGTGTGGATCTGGTAACCGATGCATATGGCAATGTTGTTGATCGTAGAAGCTTCGATCCGTGGGGCAAGTTGCGTACTTTTCCCTGGAATGCCGAAGCCATACTGGAAGACCCTTTATATGTGACGCAACTGCCGTTTACTAATAAAGGCTTTACCGGGCACGAACAGGTGCAGGAAGTTGACCTGATTCATATGAATGGTCGCATGTATGATGCGACATTGGCTCGGTTTATCAGTGCAGACCCGCATATACAGGCGGACGGTTTGAGTCAGAGTTATAATCGCTATTCCTATGTGATGAATAACCCTATGAAATACACCGATCCAAGTGGGTATTTTTGGAATAAACTGGGGCATGCGATAGTAGGGGCCTGGGAAGCCATCAAGCCATATGCAGGTATTATAGTAACTGGCATTGTGATGGTTGGGGCGATGGCTGTGTGTGGGCCAGGGTGTGCTTACATGGCCTCGATGATAGGAAGTGTGGCTGGAGGGGCGACACAAGCTGCTGTGGATGGTCAAGGAATAGGGGGTATTGTCAGGGCCGGTATTTTAGGCGGGATCCAGGCTGCGGTATATGGTGGTATTGGCGTTAGGTTTTCAGGTATCTTTGCGATTGCGGCGCATGGATTTGCAGGAGGTACATTCGCTGTCATGCAGGGGGGAGACTTTGGGCAGGGCTTTATGAGTGCAGCTTTTTCAAAGGCCGTCACGCTGGGGTTAAATGCCAGAGGGACATATATGGATGACAGAAACCCAGCGGCGATTGCGGCGAGAACCACAGTTGCAGCGGTAGTTGGGGGAACAACTTCAGTGATTGGTGGTGGGAAGTTTGAAAATGGGGCCAGAACTGCAGCAATGGCGCATTTGCTGAATGGCGAGGCGACTGAGGGTGCACAAAAGGGAGATGGGTTCTTTAAAGGGTTGTGGAAAAAAGCAACGGGCTGGCATTTTGAAGGACGCGATGCTCGTAACGGCAATTTACCTACCTATGAACAAGCTACAGGCCAAGGCTCCGAATGGACATTACTTTCTCCAGAGCAATCTATTTTTCACGATAACGGTGTCGGTAAGCCGGAATTGAAATTTATTCATCCCGACGGTCGTGAAGCAGTTTTCAACGGTGATACGCTAAGTTTGGTAACTGATTCCAAATATGTTGGTACGTATAATTATGTAAATCCAGCCCCTGTTCCTGACAGGTGGTATGACGTCGGTGGATGGGGTGCGTATGCTGGCAAAGGTTTGGGGCACCTTGTTTTAGATGTTGTTCCATATGCTGCGGGTGGCAACGTAAGAGGAGAAAATTAGTGTATATCAGTGCAAAAATAGTGTTTGGACTTATTCTGTTGGCGCTCGCTGTTTTTGGGCTGTCAGCCTGCAAGACAGCAAAAATTACTAAGTACGAACATGAGCAGTCAGCAGAGTTTTATAAGAATTTTGACTTTGGAGCTAGTACCCTCAACGCTTTCAAAGCTGATGATATTCTACTTGTCGTTGATATAAATAAGGCAACCCACACCAGCTATGTGGCCTGGCTTGGTTTATATTCAGATAAAGCCGGAAAATCTATAAATATTGAGCGTGCCGTGATTATTGGCGATGGTTGGGAAAAGAGCCAAAACTTTAACCGCGAATTAGTTTTAGAGGCTCATGTTCCTGATCATGAATTGTTCGAGTTTGATAAAGGTTTGAAGCTTTTTGAAGTGGACGAGGATGACTTGAAATCGGTTGTAAGTGCAGGCGGGGAATTGTCTTTAACTGTTTTTTATGATGTCGGTAGCGGCTCTGAAAGTATAACTTTCATTCTCAAACAAAAAGTTGAGAAGCAGACTGTCTTTTCAACTTAAGCAAACAATCGGGGACAGCCCCCAATGAAAAAGTTGTGAATGCCTTCAGAAGGTTCTTCACAACAAACTGAATGCAAGCGGCAAGGCTTCGGCTTTAGCCGCTTTCTTTTTGCCTGTGCAAAAAATAAGACACCCAAAAACTTGAATTCAATGTGTAAGCGCCAATCGAACCACACTCTAGCCAAGTTGTACGTGCCAAGGCAATAATCGCTCGATGTCCTCAACGCTTTTCGCATTAGGCAGCTCTTTAAAAATCAGCCTCATTCGTAAGTATTCAGCTCATTTGCCTTGGCGTTTACTTCAAAAAAAAAATAGGACACCCAAAAACTTCTGTTGGTGACCCGATAGAGGTTGATCCAAGAAGGGCTGGTCCTGGGACACTACAGCCTGGTGTGCTTACTATGAAAGATGGATCAGAGATTACTGCATATAAAAATTTAAGTACTAATATGGCATGGGATTATGATTGTCACGGATATTCAATCGCTAGCGGGGAATTCTGGGTTGATAATCAGGATATGCAGTCATGGCTGGGTAATCAGTCGTTGCTAGTTAAAACGCCATTCGGTACTAAAGGGTCTGTTGTGGTTTATAGGGTCGGAGGCCAAGTGCAACATTCCACAGTTATTACTGGTTCAGGCACAGTAACCATGGCCGCCGGTACAGTAATTTATCCTGGGCCTAGTAAAACAACGACGGTTCCAATTGGGGAGGGCTGGACTGCTCCTGGAACGACAAGAGAGTATTGGAGACCAAAGTAATGAAATTAATTTTATGTTTGGTGCTGCTCATGACAATTTCTAGTGTGACCCAAAGTAAGCCAGAGCTTTCTTTGGGTGTTGAAGTTAATGATAAAAATCAATACAGAGTTGGTTTTTTAGCTTTAAATTTTGATCCGGGTGAATCTTACAATAAGACTGCATTGGAGCCGGTATCAGCTGGGTTGGCTCCATTTGCCGCCAAAATTTATGTAAAAAATAAAGATGGTAAAAATGTAACTTGTGGTTCTGTAGATGGTTATTCTTCTGCAAATATGTCATCGAGTTTATCTTTTGAAAAGGATAATTTCGAGCCGCTATCGCTTGGAAGTCGTGTGTATAGCCCTTGGTTATCTATAGAAGATTTACTTAGGGGATTTAAGCAATGTGCTAGTAATGAAGTTGAAGATTGGGATAGTTTCAAAATAGTTTTTTCTGTTGAATTATCCAGTTTATTTTTATCGGTAGAAAGTGACTGGCATGGCTTTGATGCTGATTTTTTAAAGCGTCTATAAATTTTTACATAGTAAAGCCCTAACTAAAACCTAGGGCTTTTATTCGCAGACCAATGAATTAATCGGATTTTTAGGTCGAGGGTTGTAGGTTGAAAAATACAGAAATTATTGAAAAAGTAAACTTTCAATTGTGTTCTGTCCCAGATAGTGAAGGGCTGGTTTTGGAGCTTTCCAACGGTGATGAGCCAGCTTTTCTTGAGGTCAGAGTTGATGATAATGATGTGCAGTGGTTTCGCTTTTTTTCTAGTGAAAAGCATATCGCCATAACTTTAGAGGATATGGAAAAAGCAATTGAAATAGCAAAAAAAGAAGTTGTTAATACTTCGATTGATATGTAGTTAAAGCTCGTGAAAGAAAATAAAAAAGGACACCCATAACTTGCTGGCAAAAAAGAAAAGGATGATAAAATAGGACACCCACAAACTTGAATTTTGATGGTGGCACGTCATACGCTATTAGATATTCGAGATAAAAATAGGACACCCAAAAACTTGAATTACATTCCCACATCAACTAACATCCAACACCATGACCAAACCCCGTAACGAACAAGTCTCTCTGGAAGAGACATCCTTTTATCACTGCATGGTGCGCTGTGTTCGGCGGGCGTATTTGTGTGGCGTTGATACTGAAACTGGTGAGAACTTCGATCACCGCAAGCAGTGGTTGGTATCGCGCCTGCGATTTTTATCCTATGTCTACGCCATTGATATTTGTGCCTATGCGATCATGAGTAATCATTATCATGTTGTATTGCACGTCGATCAGGCACGCGCTCAAAGCTGGTCGGATGACGAAGTAGTGGAACGCTGGTTGCAGCTGTACAACGGGGATGTATTGATCAACCGTTGGCTGGCGGCGCGTGAAACGATGTCAACCGCCGAGTTGCAAGCCGTGTCGGTCACTATTGCCCAGTGGCGTGAACGTTTGTGTTCCATCAGTTGGTTTATGCGTGGTGTCAATGAAACCATTGCCCGTATGGCCAATGAAGAAGACAACTGCAAAGGCCGGTTCTGGGAAGGTCGCTTCAAATCTCA
Organism: Gynuella sunshinyii YC6258; assembly: GCF_000940805.1. Classification (GTDB taxonomy): domain Bacteria; phylum Pseudomonadota; class Gammaproteobacteria; order Pseudomonadales; family Natronospirillaceae; genus Gynuella; species Gynuella sunshinyii. The sequence continues at coordinate 2,059,438 of NZ_CP007142.1, forward strand.
GGCATTATTGGATGAAGGTGCATTACTGACCTGTATGGCTTATGTGGACCTGAACCCAGTACGTGCTGCCATGGCGGATGATCTGATCGATAGCGACTTTACCTCAATTCAGCAACGCTTGTTCGATTACGCCAAATACAAAAACACCCAAACCAAAACCGTTACCGAACAAACACTCACCCAACGTGTTTCTAAACAACGCCAACTTAAGCGTGAGTTAAAACTCGATCACCTACCGGAATCTCCATTGATGCCCTTCAGTGGACGTCAGCAGGATGCCATTCATGCAGCCCTTCCATTCACCCGAGAAGACTATTTCGATTTGATTGATACCACTGGTCGTTGTCTGCGAGATGACAAACGGGGTGCCATACATCCTGACACCGAAAAGCTAATCAGCCGACTGGGTATCGACCCGAATCAATGGCTGAAACATGTTCAAAGTTATGGTCGGTCGTATGGAGACAGTGCTGGTTCTCGGGTTTCGTTATTGCAGTATGCGGATCGATTTAAGCGTCGATGGAGCAAGGGGGTTAAAGTGTCTTCGGAGTGCTATCTTAAGACCGGTTAATAATGATGACTGCTCTGTTGATGAATTATTGAACTGGAAAATAGGAGACCGATGGAGTGTTCATTTGTTCCGGTATCCTACTTTAACAATCTCATTTTTCAATCAGATGTCGAATAAAAAAATATAATTCTGATCTGTTTGGCTGTAAGAAAATTTGGTCTTTCATTTCATCCTTTTGATGGGATAATCTCGTTTTACATATTCAGGAATCTTTTTGACTGATTATGTATCGTCAAAAATACACAAATAGATTTGTGCGCTTCAAATCAAAAAAGGAAATTAATCATGCATAAAATGCTCTTATCAAAAGTATTCGTGATATCAGCAGCTCTTCTTATATCCATATCAGCCAGTGCTTTATCTTGTAATGCTGCCAATTATTGCGGTGATGCTGTTCCAAAGATATACCACATTGATTCGAAGGGAATGGTGTTTCTGGGAATAGAGGGTAAGGTTCCTTCAACCTGTTCATGGTACACCAGACAATTTACCTTTGATTCAACAACCGATGCCGGAAAATCGATGTTGTCATCGCTACTATCGATGATTGCTCAGAAACAGAAAATTATGATCTGGTATTCCCCGGTTGATTCAAGTCTGTCCGATTCTGATCAAACGAGCGGTTGTACTCCAGAAACGATGGCGAAGATGACAGGTTTGGGAGTCGCTGGTCTGTAATTTTGAGTGGTTCAGTGATGGCGGGAGTACATATTGGCCAGGGCGCGCATCGTTGACAGCTGGTTGATGTAAAGGAGGTATGGTTAGAATGATATTTCCTCAGAGATGCAAACCAAAATCTACAATGTCACCATGAATGATTAGCCTGCTTGTAAACTGTTTGGAGTAGACTTTTTGGCGATATGAAGTTCTACTCCCCATTAGTAATGGATAACACCACTTCGGCGACCATATAAATTTGTTAAAAAGGATATCTTTATGAAAAAACAATTTCTGTGTATAGCAACATTTTTCATGGCTACATTTTCACTGGCAGAGATTAATACCGAAGAAAATAATCAGATTCCGTCTAACGGAACTGATACAACGTTTATAAGCGGATACGGTTTTTTTAATAAACAAGTAACTTATGAGAAACAAAAAGATTTGGCTGTTCTGGAAGGAGACATTATCCTGGGTACGATTCAGGAGGCAGAAAAATGGAAAACAATAATCACGAATCAGTCGAACAACATTCCAACTCGCTCAATCATTATCACCGGCCAACGCTATCGCTGGCCCAACAATCTTATCCCATATCAATTTGGTAGCAATGTTTCATTGTCAACACGAAATAGAGTTCTAAATGCCATGGAACATTGGCGGCGAAATACTGCGATAGAATTTACAGAAAGAACCTCGAATAACGCAAGCACATACACTGATTATGTGTTCATAGTCAGTGATGAAAATGCATGTTGGTCCTACGTTGGACGGCGAGGAGGACAACAGAAACTGAATCTTTCTAATTCCTGCAGTTTTGGCAACGCTGTACATGAAATCGGTCATACGTTGGGATTATGGCATGAACAGTCGAGAGAAGATCGAGACCAATATGTCCAAATAAATAGGGACAATATCATTCCAGGGAAAGAGCATAATTTTAATCAAAAAATTAGTGATGGAGATGATGTTGGCGAATACGACTATGGTTCTATAATGCATTATAGTGCCTATGCATTTTCTTCTGGAGGTCCTACTATCGTCCCCCTGCAATCAGCCGTTATTGGACAACGGAATGGCTTAAGCACGCTGGATATTGCATCTATCAATGCACATTATCCAGAAATCGTTCCAGTCGCAAAGCTTGATAAAGATTCCTATTCCGTGCTTTTTGGCAACGGTATTTTTATCGATGGCAGGCACTCTTTTGATCCGAATGGAGACAGTCTGATCTATACATGGAATCTTGGAGATGGTGCTCCGATTACTACCAGTTCAGCCATGCTTGAATACAGCTACAATCAAAAAGGACATTATTGCCTTTCTTTAACTGTGACAGATCCAAGCGGAAATACAGACACAGATACAGCTTCAGTCACGGTGTTTGGGTATGAAGACATACTACCTGCAATCAATTTGTTAATACTATAAAAATACAGAGATTGACGAATATGCGTACAAATTTTATTCATTTATCACTTATGCTGAGTCTGACTTTGTTGCTCATTCCAGCATGTCAGAACGCTGAAGATGATTCGCAAATACAGGCTCAAGTGACTGGAACTCTTAACATCAAAGATGGAAACTCCTTGCAGGACATAAGCGAAGCCCATGTAATGCTCATTGATTACTCTATTGCGGATGCTTCATACGTACTTATTGCGGAGACATCAATTACTGAGTTGGATCATCTACCAATTGAATTCTCCATTCCCTATAACTCTGCTGAGATTAAAGAAAGCAATTTTTATGGTATCAGCGCTTCGTTGATTAAAGTTAACGGGGATGGCGATGAAATAGAGATTTATACATCAACGCAAAGCTATCCAGTACTGACGAATGGCTTTGGAGACGAGACTCATTTAATTCTCGAAAAAATTCATTGATGTTTTTAAGAAGTAGTCATTCAAACTTGACCTGATTACATAAACATCACCATGAATAATCAGCTTTTTTTGCAAATCACTGGAGCAGAGGTATCGTTAATTGAAGCTCTGCTCCAGAGAAAATATATTAACTACTGCTAAAAAATTAAAAGTGAGATTCAGGCTTTCATATGAAGAAAATATTGATATCGTTATTTATGCTGTTGTCTATTAATGTATTGGCTGCTTATAAGGATTCTGATGATGTAAAAATACAGCTGATTTCTGTTGTATCCAGTTCTGGTGATATCCTGGTTCAGACAAACCCTGAACACAGCATCGAAGGACTTGGTTGTACAAATAATTTCTGGTTGACTTTGGATAGCAATGAGCCTGGATATCAAGCTGTTTTATCTCTTTTGTTATCTGCTCAGGTAACACAGAGAAATGTGACTGTTCGGGCACGAGATAGTGGGGGTGAGCATTGTGTGTTGGAGCGAGTGATCACCAAGCCTTGAGTGGTAGCCTTAAGGTTTTTTTAGAAGGTGGGAGTCTCATAACTCCCATTATGTTGAATATGCTCACTATGGCCATCTCAAAAATATTGCTACTTAATTGCCACTCCGAATATATTTATAAACCGTATTCCGACTCACTCCGGCAGCTTTAGCAGTCTGTGATATGTTGCCGTTCATTTGCTGATAGAGTCTCGCAATTCTGATCTCCAGTTCATCTTTATTCTCTGCGTTTTTTTCCACTTGGTCTGGTGATGCATTAAATACGGTATTGCAGCTGTTTTTCAGGTCATCATAAAAGTCATCTGGCAGATGCCAGTCTTCCATTTTTTCTCCATCTGCCATGGCGAGTGCGACGCTGAGTACGCTGGTTAGCTGGCGGATGTTTCCGGGCCATGGGTGGGCGGTGAGTTGGTTGAGCAGATCCTGGCTTAATGGGATGAACGGTTCTTTGTGGATGTCACAAAGGCGTTGATGGATGTATGTGATCAGTGCGCTTTTGTCCTGCCGTTGTCTCAGAGCTGGCAGTTCGAGGTTGAGTCCGGAGATTCGATAGTAGAGATCTTCACGAAATTCACCTGTACGTATTTGTTGTTTCAGCTGGCGATTGGTTGCCGAGATCAGTTTGATATCGACAGGGTAGGATTCTGTGGAGCCCAATGGTGTGACCTTTCGCTCTTGCAGCACTCTTAATAATCGGGATTGTACATGGCCTGGCATTTCACCGATCTCATCGAGAAATAAGGTGCCCCGGTGCGCTTTGCGAATCAGGCCGATGGAGCCTTTGCTGTTGGCCCCAGTGAACGCACCTTTTTCGTAACCGAACAATTCTGATTCAACCAGGTCTGTTGGAATTGCGGCGCAATTGACGGCCACCAATGCGCCTTTGCTACGACTGGAATGATAGTGCAGTGAACGCACAAAGATTTCTTTACCGCAGCCGGTCTCACCGTGTACCAATATCGGAATATCCTTTTCGATGATACGGCTGGCCTGTTTGATCATCCGGGCCATTTGTTGATCGCCGTGTTCCAGTTCGTTCAATGGAATAACGTCTGCTGGCAGATCCGGATTGGTTCTGGCGCTACTATTTTCTGTGTCAGGTTGCTGTTGGGTCTGGCGGAAATCAGGAACCCGAAGGGGGTTGTACTTGGGTTTTTGAACCAGTAGATGAATGCGGTATTTGCCCATGGCATGCACTTCCAGTGGAATGCCTTCCGGTTGGCAGCGTAGTTCATGCAGGTGGCAGTTGAATATCTGTTCTATTTCGACCAGGGCGAGGTTATGTGCCAATAGTATTTCCGCTCGTCTATTAGCGGAAATTATCCGTCCATTTTCATCTATCGCAATCAGGCCGGACCAGGGGCTGTGCAACGAGCTGATGTTGGTGTTGAACGTGATTAACAGATGCTCGCGCGCGAAGGCATTATAGATCAGCCGGTTTTCTACCGTTAATGTCATGAGCTTGACCATACCGAGCGTGTGGTCCTGTGGAAGATAAGCATCTGATGAAATATCCAGCACGCCGATCATTTCTTTATGGGTGTTAAAAATAGGGGCTGCAGAACCAACCATATAACGGTTAGCTCGCAGAAAATGTTCTTCCCTGCCGACTTGTACGGCCTGGCCGGTAGCTATGGCCGTTCCAATGGCATTGGTGCCGGTGCCACATTCCACCCACTGGTTTCCCACTTTGAGTTCTGTTTGATGGGGCTGCAGAAAACGTTGTTCTCCCCAGGTGCTTAATACATGGCCATTGGGATCAGCCAATAATATCAGGCATTTGGAGTTCGACAGAATATGATCGTAGTACGGCAGAACGTCTTTTTGAGTGGTATGAATCAGTGTGTGGTGCTGGTCGAGCAGTACGCTGATATCTCCCTGATTCAGGGTGCCATAAGTTGGCTGGCTGTTATGCTGCAAACCATAATGTTCACATCGTTGCCACGAAGCCTCAATCAGCTCTTGATGAGAGAGTTCCCGGTTCATGTTCTTTTCCCGCTGTTTTTTGGTCCGGATACAACTCAAAGTTGTTATTGCAATGGCCGGTTTTCGATAAATGCAGATTGTTGTAACGGATTTATATATCTGAATACAGTTATCTTGTTGTTATTGTGTATGACTGTTCAGAGAAGTGTTCAGATGGTGTTTTTGTTTTGAACAATTGTCAACAGTTTTTCGTTTTTGAACGTTTTTGTTTTTATTTTCATCGCTCCCGAATACGTCAATTTTCCTATCTAACTTATTGATTTCAATAACACTCTAAATTTTTAGTGGATGAATGTTCCGGTTTGGCCCGCGCTTTGCTCCAGGTTGAAAATGTTCGAATCTGTTTAATCGAACAATTCCGAAAAAGTAACAATAACAGCGGAATCAACCATAGCGGGTTTATTTATGAGTTTTGAATTGCAGAACGTCAGTCGCACGGTCGATGGCGTCTATTGGATCGATCATGTTGATCTGACCCTTGAACCGGGTTCCTTTAATGTTTTTCTAGGCCGTACCCTGGCTGGCAAAACCACATTGATGCGTTTAATTGCAGGGCTGGATCGCCCCTCAGACGGCCGCATTTTTATGAATGGTGTGGACGTGACCGGTGTGCCGGTTAAAGACCGCAATATTTCCATGGTTTACCAGCAGTTTATCAATTATCCCAATTTGACGGTTTATGAAAATATTGCCTCGCCACTGCGACTGGCCAACCTGAGTGAGTCCATTATCCGCCAGCGTGTTCAGCAGACTGCTGAAATGCTGCATATTGAACAGTATCTGGATCGCCTGCCTCTGGAATTGTCCGGCGGTCAGCAGCAGCGCACGGCGATGGCCAGAGCACTGGTTAAGGATGCCTCCATCGTGCTGTTCGATGAGCCATTGGTGAACCTCGATTATAAGTTGCGCGAAGAGTTAAGACAGGAACTCAGAGAGCTGTTCAAGGAGCGCAATACGATTGCCATTTATGCCACGACGGAACCCAATGAGGCGCTCGCGCTGGGAGGGACCACGACGGTTTTGCATGAAGGCCGGATGTTGCAACACGGACCAACCGCAGATGTTTATCATCATCCTAACGATATTTTGACTGCCGAGATGTTCAGTGAACCACCCATTAATGTGGTCAGTGGCCGGGTGACTGAATCAGAAGTTTCTTTCGATGAACAGGTACATTTTCCGTTAAATCAGGATCTGCGCCAGTTACAGCCGGGAAAATATCAATTTGGTGTACGGGCTTCGCATATTTCTCTGGTGCCGCAGAACGATGACGATCTGGAGTTGTCGGTAAAGGTGGATCTGGCGGAGATCAGCGGCTCAGAGACGTTTCTGCATGTGCGTAATGATTACATGAGCCTGGTGTTACATCTGTCCGGCGTGCACGCCTACGATGTGGATGATGATCTGAATGTCTACTTTCCCACTCACAAGCTTTATACATTTGATCTGGATGGCCGCATTGTGCAGTCGCCGTCACAGCGGTTGAGGATGTAATCATGGCAGAAATCCGTTTATCACAACTGGCACACAGTTACAGTAGTGCCCCGCAGTCCGACAGCGACTATGCCATCCGGCAAATGGATCATATCTGGGAACAAGGCGGGGCTTTTGCGCTGCTGGGTCCATCCGGGTGTGGCAAAAGCACCATGCTGAATATTATTTCCGGGCTGCTGGCACCTTCGAATGGTGAAATCATGTTTGATGGTCAGGTGGTGAATCATATGACACCGGAACAGCGGAATATTGCCCAGGTATTTCAGTTTCCGGTCGTCTACGACACCATGACGGTATTCGATAACCTCGCGTTTCCCTTGCGCAATGTAAAAATCGCCGAACATAAAATCAAAAGCAAGGTGCATGAAATTGCCAGCATTCTGGAACTGACACCGTTGCTGAACAAAAAAGCCAAAGGCCTCAGTGCGGATGAAAAACAAAAGGTTTCCATGGGGCGTGGACTGGTACGTGATGATGTCTCCGCCATCTTGTTTGATGAACCATTGACCGTGATTGATCCGCATCTGAAATGGAAGTTGCGCCGTAAGCTCAAGCAGATTCACGAGCAGTTCAATATCACCATGGTTTACGTGACTCACGATCAGTTGGAAGCCTCTACCTTCGCGGACAAGATCGCAGTGATGTACAACGGCCAGATCGTGCAGTTTGGAACGCCAAGGGAGTTGTTTGAAAGCCCCAACCATACCTTTGTCGGCTTTTTTATTGGCAGTCCCGGTATGAATCTGGTGAGCGTGGAAAAGTGCGAAGGTGGGGTCTGTTTTGGTCAAATCCGTATTGCTCTGTCACCACAACTGGTCGCTCGTTCAGAATTCATCAACTGCGAAAATTTGAAAGTGGGTATCCGACCGGAATTTGTCCATGTCTGGGATGAACCCAATGATGATGCCTATGTCGCTGAGGTCAAATATGTGGAGGATCTCGGGACCTACAAGATCATGACTTTCATGCTTGACGGTGTGGAGATGAAGGCCCGTTTGCAGGAAGACCAGAAGGTGCCACGCGGTCAGGCTTACGTCAGTTTCCCGGAGCAATGGCTGAAGGTGTATGTCGATGAGTTTCTGCTGGAGGAGGCGTCATGAATAAGGTTGAAAACAATAAAGCATGGTTGCTGGTTTTGCCGGTGTTTCTGATTGTCGCCTTCTCGGCAATTATTCCGTTGATGACGGTGGTGAACTATTCCGTACAGGATATTTTTGATCAGAACACTCGTTACTTTGTCGGCACGGAATGGTTTCGGCAGATTCTTCTTGATACACGATTGCATGAGGCATTGTTGCGTCAGTTCATTTATTCCCTGGCGGTGCTCGCGATTGAAGTTCCTTTGGGGATTTCGGTTGCCCTGGTTATGCCAACTGGTGGTAAGTGCTCTTCAGCAGCGTTGATTCTGATCGCCATTCCCTTGTTGATTCCCTGGAATGTGGTGGGAACGATCTGGCAGATTTTCGGGCGTGAGGATATCGGTTTGTTCGGCTGGACGCTCAATCATATCGGGCTGGATTACAACTATGCCGGAGATCCGGTAGATGCCTGGCTAACGGTTTTGTTAATGGATGTCTGGCATTGGACATCACTGATCGCATTGCTGTGTTACTCGGGTTTGCGCGCCATTCCGGAAGTTTACTACCAGGCGGCCCGCATTGACCGTGCATCGCGATGGGCGGTATTCCGCTACATTCAACTGCCAAAACTGACCAATGTATTGATTATCGGTGTGCTGCTGAGATTCATGGATTCCTTCATGATCTACACCGAGCCTTTTGTGCTGACGGGTGGAGGTCCTGGTAACGCCACTACATTCCTGAGTCAATCGTTGACCAAAATGGCGGTTGGCCAGTTTGATCTGGGTCCGGCTGCAGCGTTCTCGTTGATCTACTTTCTGATCATTCTGCTGATGTGCTGGTTGTTCTACACCACCATCATGACCATTAGCAGAGACGAAAAATAGGAGTATGTGATGTCACAACAGACTGTCAGTTCAAGCTCGTATGAACGTTCATCACAGGTCAATACCCGAAACCGTTCAGGACAACGCATTATGATACAGAAATCCAGAATAGGGCTGCTTGCATATATGGCATTTGTCCTCATTCCTATCTACTGGTTATTGAATATGTCATTCAAAACCAACGAAGAAATCTTGGGCGGGCTAACTGTTTTTCCGCAACATTTTACCTTCGCCAATTACATCAAGATCTTCACTGATCCCAGTTGGTATCTCGGGTATGTCAATTCCATTTACTACGTCTCGTTGAATATGATTATGAGCGTGGTGGTGGCATTACCGGCCGCCTATGCCTTCAGCCGTTATAAATTTATCGGTGACAAGCACATGTTTTTCTGGTTGCTGTCCAACCGGATGGCACCGCCGGCGGTCTTTCTGCTGCCGTTCTTTCAGTTGTATTCTTCTGTCGGTCTGTTTGATACCCATATTGCGGTAGCGCTGGCACATTGTCTGTTTAACGTGCCGTTGGCGGTATGGATATTGGAAGGTTTTATGAGTGGCGTGCCCAGAGAAATCGATGAGACTGCATACATCGATGGCTACAGTTTTCCAAAATTCTTTATCAAGATTTTTATTCCCATGATTCGTTCCGGTATTGGCGTTACGGCATTTTTCTGTTTTATGTTTTCGTGGGTGGAATTGTTGCTGGCGAGAACGTTGACTGCTGTGGATGCCAAACCGATTGCCGCTGTAATGACTCGTACCGTTTCCGCCTCTGGCATCGATTGGGGAGTACTGGCGGCTGCGGGTGTATTGACCATTTTGCCAGGAATGCTGGTGATCTGGTTTGTCCGCAATCATGTGGCTAAAGGGTTCGCCCTTGGCCGGGTATAAGCGAGGGGAATATTATGAACTGGATGGCCTGGACACTGCCAACTGCCGTTTTCTTCGCGGCAATAGCATTAATATTGACTGCGATGACCGTATGGGAATTTGCATCGCCCAGTATTGAGCGAAGAGGTTTTCTGCCACTCAAGACCAGCCGTGGCGACAGACTGTTCATTGGTTTGTTGAGCAGCGCTTACATTCATTTGATCTGGTTATTGATGACGGAAGCGGCGCTTTGGCCGGCAACGGTTTGTTCCGTTGTCTGGATGGCGATTGTGATGCGCTGGGGATAACCGCGTATCAATCTGGAATTTTGACTGATGTTGTGCGTTGCCACGACTCTCAAAGTATGGAGTAACGGCGTAGGGATACATCCACTAATAAGAACAATGAGGCACATTATGGACAACCAATATAAAACAAAGAGCCTGCTAACCGTTGCGATTACCGTCGCAATGGGAGTCAGTACTCTTTCCTGGGCGGATCAATACAGTGATGCGGCGAAGAAATGGGTGGACAGTGAATTCACTGATTCAACTCTGACAAGAGAGCAACAGTTACAGGAAATGGCCTGGTTCACCAAGGCTGCAGAGAAATTCCGTGGCATGGAAATCAATGTTGCATCTGAAACGATTACCACTCACGAATACGAATCCAAGGTACTGGCCAAGGCATTTACCGAAATAACCGGTATCAAGCTCAATCATGACTTGATTCAGGAAGGGGACGTAGTTGAGAAACTGCAAACCCAAATGCAGTCCGGTCGTAATATTTACGATGGTTACGTAAACGATTCGGATTTGATCGGTACCCACTTTCGGTACGGTAAGGTCGTTCCCATTTCAGACATGATAAAAGGAGATGGTAAAGACTATACCTTACCCACACTGGACCTGAATGATTTCATCGGCCTGTCGTTTACCACCGGACCCGACGGAAAAATATATCAGCTGCCAGACCAGCAGTTCGCCAACCTCTACTGGTTTCGTTATGACTGGTTCAACCGGGCGGATCTGAAGAAACAGTTCAAGGAATTATATGGGTACGAACTGGGGGTTCCAAAAAACTGGTCGGCCTATGAGGATATTGCAGAGTTCTTCACCGATCATGTTAAAACCATTGATGGTCAGCGTGTTTACGGTCATATGGATTACGGTAAAAAAGATCCTTCATTGGGATGGCGTTTTACCGATGCCTGGTTCTCCATGGCGGGCGCGGGTGACAAAGGTTTGCCTAACGGGTTACCGGTAGACGAGTGGGGGATTCGGGTTGAAGGTTGTCGCCCGGTCGGTTCGAGCGTTTCCCGTGGCGGTGCAACCAATGGCCCGGCGGCCGTCTATGCAACCACCAAATACGTAGATTGGTTGCGTAAATATGCGCCACCGGAAGCACAGGGTATGACCTTCTCCGAAGCCGGTCCGGTTCCGGCCCAGGGCAACATCGCCCAGCAGATTTTCTGGTATACCGCGTTCACTGCAGATATGACTAAGCCCGGATTGCCAGTGGTCAATGAAGATGGCACACCAAAATGGCGTATGGCACCATCACCGAAAGGGCCTTATTGGGAGCCGGGTATGAAACTTGGTTATCAGGATACTGGTTCATGGACATTCATGAAATCGACGCCGGCTGATCGTCGTCTGGCAGCTTGGTTGTATGCCCAGTTTACCGTGTCAAAAACCGTCTCACTGAAGAAGACTCTGATTGGTCTGACACCTATTCGTGAGTCTGACATCGTTTCCGAGCAAATGGCCAAGGCGGCTCCAAAACTGGGTGGTCTGGTGGAATTTTACCGTAGCCCGGCGCGGGTTCAGTGGACACCAACTGGAACCAATGTGCCGGATTATCCAAAACTGGCACAGTTATGGTGGCAATATATTGCTGAAGCGGCCAATGGGGAAAAATCACCTCAGGCGGCGCTTGATGGACTCGCGGCGGCACAGGATAAGGTCATGGAACGTCTGCAGCGGGCAAATGTTCAGGGTGAATGCGGTCCGAAGCTGAATCCTGAAGTCGACCCGGCTGTATGGCTGAATAAGCCCGGTGCACCTAAAGCCAGACTGGCGAATGAAAAGCCAAAGGGTGAAACGGTCTCATATGATGACCTGATCAAATCCTGGCAACAATAATAAAACATCACGGCAGGATCTTTTTGATCCTGCCGTTTTTTAAGCGCTCCGCCCTCAGCAATGATCTTACCGTCCGGTTACTGAGTTTCTAATCATCACAGAAAAACCAGGCAGAATTGTTCCGCTGTATGCATACAGCACAAAGATCTCTCTTATAAAACGACCTCCATTGTAAGACAGAAAAAATTAACAGAAAAATAATGTACCACCCTACAGTTCTGTTATTTTTGTGGTCTTCTATTTTGATTTAATAATGAATGGTTGGATTTTCATAAACATCAAGCTCTATGAGTTATAAAAAATACTCTGATTTGTGCAGGGTTTTTTCGGTGAGTTTTTTGGTTTTTTGTTATAATTGTTAGCTTGATTATTAAATAAAATGTTTTAGTCGAAAACTAAATTGCTTGTCAGGTGTTCGGCTACAATCAATGAAAGAGTCAAGAAGCTTCTGAATATTATCGCTGATATGGATGAATATTCAGAAATTCCTTAAAAAGCAGAGTGCAATTCTTTGTTGTACCAGTCAGGAGACCTGGATGGGATACTCATATGAGAGATTGGTTGCAGTATTTCTCGACCCGCATACGTTATAAGTTGTTCGCTGCAGCGTTGGTGGCGGCTCTTTTTATTGGTTTGACTGGTGCCGTCAGTTTGCGGGCTATCGAAATACTTGTCAGTTCAGTCAATGTTACGAATGAAGTGAGTCTGCCGTTCTTAAGTCATACCATGGATGCAACCCATGCAATGCGGGAGCTGACGGTAACGACAGACAATTTTTTTTCGAATTGTGACACGGCAGACTCTGCATTTTTGCTGTCAGTAAAATCCAGTCTCGAAAAAAATATTATCACTGTTGATGCCCTGACAGTGTTTTTGAATCGCGCGCAATTACTGGAATATGCTACCAGTATCCATCAACTCAGAAATCGTTTGCATCAGGCACTTACGGATATGTTGCAATCATGTGAGACGCAGGCTTCATTGCAGCGGCAGTTACAGCAACAACAACAGTTGGTGCTGGCCGGTATCGAAGTACTGGAGCGCAACTTTGATCAAGGCATCACAGATCTGACTTTCCAGCTTGAACAAAAGCCGTATGAGAGTGTCATACTCCACGAAAACTATACGTCACTCTGGCCAATACTGAGTTCGTTGGTTCGCCTCAAAGTCTATACTCGTCGTATTCACGACAGCATCCTGAAACTGGTTTCGTGGGGGTCGGGTGATGAAATAAATCAGCGCTTTACCGACTATCAGGGTTTGATTACCCAGCTCAAAAACGAAACTCAGCAAACGGAACATTTATTAAAACAGGTCGATGATCGAGTCACTGATATCAAAACAGCAGAACCTCTTGTTACGCTTATGTTGCCTGTTCAGGATATCCAGGATATCTGGCAGAAAAAAATGGCCGTGCGTGATGCCATGCAGGTCAACCAGATCGCTGCAGATTCTGCCAGACTTGTAATGATCTCTAAGTTACATACGCTGGAATCGAAGGCCAGAGACGCCTATGTCGATACCAATACGTCCAACAACCGTATTGTGATCGAAGTCAGTTGGATGCTGGCAATCGTGGCGTCCATAGCTTCAGTCATATTGTTATTGTCCGGTTGGTTTGTTTTCCGTCGCCTGCTGCAACCATTAGAGCTGTTGAAACAACACGTCAACAACGCTATGACAAATGGTGAGCTATCTCGATCTATGCCGGAAAGACTGACCGAGCGGCGTGATGAAGTTGGTGCTCTGGCAGTTTCATTTGAGAAGCTTATTGCGGATTTGAGTCTGACCGGTTCGGAAACTCTGATTGGGTCGCAGGCGGAAATCAACAAACAATATGAACGGTTGGCGACAGCGATAGAAAGTATTCCTCAGGGGATATGTCTGGTGGATGCAACTGATTGTGTGCTGATATGTAACCGTCATTTCAAGTTTATCTATTGTCTGACAGATGGGCAGATTCGTGAAGGAATGCCAATCTGTGATGTGGTTGCCGCCTGTCAGGAAAACGGTGCAGTGTTTAATATTTGCCAACAGGAAAAAAGTGAAGGCTCGACTCCAGTGGGATTTTCATTTTCGCAGCAAATGGTTAATTTCCGGGATGAAAAAATTATCGTGGTCAGAACTGCTGAAACTCCTGAAGGGGGACGGGTATTCATACACGAAGATGTTACTGAACGTCGAAGGCAGGAGGAACGTATCGCCTATCTGGCCCATCACGATGCTTTGACCGGTTTAGCGAACCGGACACTGTTTCGCATCGAGTTTAAAGATGTTCTGGATACGTTGGCTGATGGCCAGCAGGTGGCCTTGTTATACCTGGATCTTGATTGCTTTAAAATCGTTAACGATACGATGGGCCATCCGATAGGAGATCGTCTACTGATTCAGGTTGCAGACAGGCTGAGGGTATGTCTGCGTGATAGTGACAAGGTTTGTCGCTTTGGAGGAGACGAATTTGCCGTTCTGTTAACACAGAACTCCAATCAGGAAAGTGCGGTGATGATATCAGAAAGGATTATTCAAACTGTCAGCCAGCCTTATGATATCGAAGGGCAAAGCATTCACATTGGAATATCAATTGGTATCGCCGTCGCCCCAGTCAATGGAACCGATCCGGACAGACTGATCAAATGTGCCGATGTGGCTTTGTATCGCGCCAAACAGAAGGGACGAAAAACCTATTGTTTTTTTGAACTGGAAATGGATGCTCAGATTCAATCGCAACGGGCACTGGAGCTGGATTTGCGGATGGCCGTTGAGCAGCAACAGCTGGAGTTGTACTACCAGCCGCAAGTGAATACTCTCAATCATCAAATTGCCTGCTTTGAAGCGCTGTTACGCTGGCACCATTCCGAGCGAGGCCCCGTCGCACCGGCTGAGTTTATTCCCGTTGCAGAAGATACCGGGCTGATCATTCCAATAGGCAGTTGGGTGCTACGACGGGCCTGTCAGGATGCCAGGAAATGGCCGGAAAATGTTTGTGTCTCGGTCAATGTTTCACCGGTGCAATTTCGCACGGAGAGTTTGTTGGCAGATGTAAAGTCCGCGTTGTCAACGTCCGGTCTTACCCCCCAAAGATTGGAGTTGGAAATTACCGAAGCCATTTTATTGCACGATACCCTCAACACCTTGACGACGCTGACACAGATCAGCCAGATGGGTGTGCAGATTTCGATGGACGATTTTGGAACCGGATATGCCAGCCTGAGTTACATTCAGAAGTTCAAGTTTGACAAGGTCAAAATTGACCGGTCCTTTGTGAGCGATCTGGTCTGTTCGAAAGACAATCAAGCCATGGTGCATGCCTTATGCCGGTTATGTATTTCTCTAGGCATCGGCACGGTTGCTGAAGGTGTTGAAAATCTCCGGCAATTAAGGTTGTTGGAACAGGAAGGATGTACCAATATGCAAGGCTATTATTTTGCCCGGCCGATGCCGGCAGATCAGGCTGCTATTGCAATCGAAAAGCAAACGCACTATATCCGGTTCGATAACTCATAAAATGTATCGGGGTTGTTACGGAATCTGTTGGTAACCGGGCGCACACTATAATTAAGGGGTCTCTGAAAAATAGGAATAGTTTTGATGCAGGCGAGGAAGCACCACTCGCAACATCGCAGTTTACTGACGTAAATGAGGATGTGAGCTGACACCGTCCTGCGCGAAAACAGGCCATTTTTCAGAGGTTCCTTAAAGTATTTAAGTCTGCTCATACCTATTCTTTTATAGTTCACAAGTTTCAGCCATATCTGGCCTGAACAAAAAAGTATCCCAAAATCTGTTTCTGACGAATAGGAGGCAGCTTGTGACTTTGCGCCTGCTTTTTTGTCATCATCATAAAGACATGTCTTAATTTCACTTAAAGCGAATAGGGCTTTTAAGAATCACCAGTCTTCTCTTCAAAGTGTCATAAAAATGAAAGAATTGTCTAATATTTGAAAAGTATGTTTTTTTTGTTCTCATGGTTTTGGATGTCCGGAATAGCGGTGCCAAATATCCATATGATGCTTTTCCGGTATCAGCATGGATGTAAATCATTCCTTGGTCTGATCTCACTGCCGTTGATGCCAGAGAATGTCATCATTGATCAATTCATAAATAAACTGTCATTAGTGTTGTTTGGCATTATCAGTGTATCTTTTATGGCCGTTTATATTCATTTGCCCGTTTTAATGGCTCGATATTGATTTGGTGATATACACGTTTATCACCATTATATTTCTTTGTCCTACTTTAGAATGAGAATCGTTCGTTATGAGTGTCATGTCTAATTTTGGATGGTAATTTAGTGGAAAAAGGCGACATCAAAAGGCCATCTTGTGGACATCGTTCGAACGGATTTTAGGTGTGGCCGGTGATATTTGTAGTAATTTTGAGGCCGGTACTGATGTTTTCAGGTCCTGGATTTTGAATTCGAATTTGACGGTTTTTTTTAATCGTTCTGCAATGTTCTTGCTAAAGAATGTCAGGTGTAGTGTTTGTCAGGTCGATTCATTTCAAGTGTTGTGCATGACACACAGTGTATGTTCGCATCTCTAACACTGGCCTGAAAAAATAATGACCTTTATTAAATCAATACTGTATAGATTAGAACTTGCTGTTGCTATGTTGTCAGCGGGTTTTATGGCGGGAGAGAAAATATGGTGATGGTGACTGAAGAGACAACCGTCAGGGAAATATCAATAGAGTTCAAGTCGGCGCCGCCTGCAGAGTTTTCTTTGCCCTATAGCGTTACTTCCGACTCCTCTATTACACGGTTAGAGACTGAGATATCGACTTTAATTAAGCAGCGGTTGCATCAGCATGGAGCTATATTGATCAGAGGTGCGGGTGATGTATCCATCGATTCATTCGGTCAGCTCGTTGCAGCGACAACCGGGGATTCCATAAACTACGATTTTGGTTCGACTCCCCGTTCTCATATCCAGAGTGGGGTCTATACTGCCACAGAATACCCTGCACATCAGACTATCCCACTCCATAATGAACAATCCTATACCAATATCTGGGCTGATTATCTCTGGTTCTATTGTGAAAAAGCAGCTCTCAGTGGTGGTGCGACCACATTGGCTGACAGCCGTGAGATTTTTCGAAAAATACCCGCGTCCATCAGACAGAAATTTATGGATAAAGGAGTCATGTATGTCCGCAATTATGGGAGCGGATATGATCTGGACTGGCAAAAGGTTTTTAATACCACCGACAGGCAGGAAGTGGAAAATTTTTGCCGTAAACGCGATATTCAGTTTGAATGGAAAAATGAAGACGAACTGACCACCACCCAGGTTTGTCAGGCTCATACAGTACATAAGATTACCGGAGAAACGGTCTGGTTCAATCAGGCTCATCTGTTTCACGTATCCAGTCTTGCTCCGGAAATCCGGGAGGCATTGGTTGAAATACTCGGGGTCGAAGGTTTGCCGAGAAACGCCTGCTACGGTGATGGGTCAACGATCGAAGATTCCATATTGGATGAAATTCGCGGCATATACGAGGAAAACACAGTTGTTTTCCCATGGCAGGCGGGTGACATCATGCTAGTCGATAATGTGCTCGCGGCGCATGGACGGCAGGCATTTGAAGGTGATCGAAAAGTGTATGTCATGATGACCTGATAATGTTGTATTCGTTCTGTCTGTAAAACTGAAAATAAACCACTTAAAAATTTACGTGACACGGTCTGAGATTTTTTCTTCAGTAGTGGATGGTGTTGCGTCTTGAAAGTTCCTGTATTCGTACAGCAACAGGCATATAACATCGGTATCAGGATGAACCGTAACCGGACAATGTCATTTTGGCTACGTCTATCCAGAGCGATTAAAGACCAGACCTGAAATTTTACTGGCCTGGTTTTTTTCTGCTTTCAATCGGGCCGTTTGGGAAGAGCTGCCTGATTATCAAATGAATCATATCCATCACGGAAAGGAAACACAGTGGTCGTAGAATTAATTCAGCGTTACAAATGGTCATTACTGTTTGCAACCATACTGAGCACTTTAAGTGCGTTATTCAGTATTGGAGTGATGGTGATGTTAAACGGGGAAATTTCCACGCTCAGAGAAGGGACAGATAATGTTCTGCGCAGCGTCGCTATTTTCGCTCTGGCGCTGGTCGGGCTGGGTGCATTTGGTATTTTCTCTCAATATATCCTTTCCCGTCTGAGTGCTGGTTTTACCAGTCGCCTCAGAGACTTCATGGTCAGAAATGTTCTGAACACCGACTATGAAGGTATTGAACGTCTGGGTGGACATCGAATCTACGCCACGTTGACTTCAGATATCCGAAATCTTGCGGCAGGTTTTTCCCTTTTGCCTCATCTGGCCTACAACATATCCGTGGTACTGTTGTGCCTGGGATATATGGCATACAGCTCCTGGCAATTATTCTCGTTTGTGTTTGTCTTCCTGGCTCTTGCGATCGGCTTTGCGCAGCTCCTGATGAATCGGGGAATGCGGCTTCTTAAAATACTGCGTGAAACAGACGACAATTTGTTTGGCAGTTTCAAATCTCTGGTCGAAGGCGGCAAAGAACTCAATATCAACATCAACCGGAAGTACTATTTTTATCAGGATATTGTCGCTCCTCAGGTTGAGGAAATTAAAAACAAGACCGTCAAGACCGAATTCAACTTTATCATTATCCATAACTGGACCAACGTCATACTGTTCATTGTGATGGGCGCGATTGTGTTTCTGTCTCAGGCGGTATTCACTCAGGTGTCTGTTGAAGTGGTGACAGGGTTTCTGCTTATTATGATTTATCTTGTTGGCCCCATTTCCTCACTGATGGATATGTACTCTGTCGTGGCGGCAGGATTTGTGGCACACCGGAAAATAAACAGCCTTAAGTTATCCACCAATGGCATGGATTCTGATCGTTGGGACAACCGGGAAAATGCCAATGTTACCACGCTGAAACAATGGAACTGTTTATCCGTACGTAATCTTTCCTACCATTATGAATCGGAAGCCGGAGAGAGCTACCACTTTGGCATTGGCCCCATCAACATGGACATACAACAAGGTGAAGTAATTTTTATTACCGGAGGTAATGGCAGTGGTAAATCGACCTTTATCAAAACCCTGGTCGGACTTTATACCGCTTCAGCCGGAGAAATTTATCTGGACAATGTCAAAGTGGATCTGAGCCGGAATCGGGAATGGTATTGCCAGCATTTCAGTATCATTTTTTCCGATTTTCATTTGTTCGATTATGCGCTGGATCGACAAGGTAACCCTGCTGATGATGCGTTGATCAACGAACACCTCAGGAAACTCAAACTCGACGACAAGGTCACCAGTCAAAATGGCGTGATTTCATCATTATCGCTGTCACATGGACAAAAAAAGCGTCTGGCGTTGTTATTGTCCTACCTGGAAGACGCCTCGATTTATATTTTTGACGAGTGGGCTGCCGACCAGGACCCTTATTTCAGAAAGTATTTTTATCATACCTTGTTGCCCGAGTTGAAAGCCCAGGGAAAAACTGTAATCGCCATTACTCATGATGACGCTTATTTTCATACCGCAGACCGACTGTTCAAATTTGAAAACGGGAAGTTGGTGGACAGGCTGGCCTATGAAGATGATCTGGCGGAACCTGTTGAGTGGCTGAAAAGTACATAAGACACACAGTATTTACCGACAACATAAGATAAAGACATCACAGAGCTGAATAGCAATAGTGATTGCTCAGACAAATGTAAGCGGGACGGCATGCAAAAAAATATCGAATTAAAACAGAGACAGAAGCTCTGAATTCATCGTAACGATCATTCTTGGGGAACCTTCAGATTTTTGCCAATTGTGTCAGAACAAGGCTTGGTTGCGCATGTCGTTTTGTTGATCCGGTCAGGCATGTCGAATGGTTCCCCCTGGTTTGGCGGCCAGGCAGTTTTCCAGAGCAATACAACAGCGGATCAATGCCGGCTTAAGCATCAAATTGATCCGCATTATTTCATTATTCACCCGGCGGGTATTTGTGTCGGGTGTGGGACATAAAGGTTTCACTATTGGCCTGTTCCAGTGCGAGCGAAGGTAAATCAGGATGTTTCGAATAACACCGCGAGATGTTCTGGGGCAACAATCAAGCAGATCGGCACGATCTGTCAGGTAGCCGGGTTAATCGTACGGACGGAATAGACGGAATAAAGGATGGGTGTCACAGATAAAGGATGAGCGGTCTTATCGTGGCGTTAAGCGAATAATCATTGACTGAACGGACATATTGGAATTATGGCTTCGGACTTACTGACGCAAACACAGGGCCTGCCTTCAGGTTGCGAAAAGCTGACTTCTTCACAACAGGCCGTCTACCTGGATCAGATCATAAATCCGGAAGTACCGGCCTACAATATAGGCATCAAGATAAATTGTGACAGCAGGTTCGAGCCGGACAGCATCAGAGCCGCTGTCGAAGCCCTCTGTGTTCAGCATGCTTTTTTACGGGCGGTACTGGTAGAAATTGAAGGTGAAGTGCTGCAAAAGACCAGCGGGGATTTTAAGCCGGAAATCGAGTTTGTTGATTATTCAGGTATCGAAAATGCCTCTCAAGAGGGTGATGAATATCTGAAACAACGCCTTCATGATACCTATGATCTGTTCCGAGCCGGCTGGCGGGCAGTGGTGGTTAAAGTTAACGATCACTACTGGAAAATACTGCTGTGTGGCCACCATCTGTTTCTTGATGGCGTGTCAGTGGTTAATCTGTTTGAAGGTTTTCTACGCAACCTCGAACAACTTCATTTGGGTGTAACCTTCGCACAACTGACTCAGGCAAGTGACTGGAGTTACCGGGATTACATTCAGGAAGATCAGGCATATCGCGCTTCTGCCCGTTATCAGAAAGACAAACAGTTCTGGCAACAGAAATACCAGACCATTCCCGATTGTGTACTGCCACCTGTCGGCGTACCGTCCAAAGCCACAGACAAAAGTACCTTCGAACGTGTCTACATCCCCCGGGCAGTCTATAACCAACTTGAAAAACCGATCACCGCGCACGGATTATCGATGGCCCATTTTGCCATCGCCCTGATTGCCTGTTATTACGCACGTCTGAAAAATCTCGATGAACTGGTCATCGGTGTACCGGTTCATAACCGAACCAAAGCCCGATATCGTCATACCATCGGTATGTTTGCGTCGATGATGCCGGTCAGGCTCCGCATTGATAAAGGCCAGTCATTTTTATCACTGCTCGAAGAGGTTTCCAGAGAAGTTCGCAGTGGTTTTCGTGCCCAACGGTTTCCGGTGGCCGAAATCAATCGGCTGTGTCAGCTATCCCAGATCGGCCGGCGGCAGTTGTTCGATATCAGCGTGTCTTATGAAAGCAAATATGTTGAGAGCGATTATGCCGGTGGCACATTTAAGGGTATTACCATGCCGCTCGGGTATGAAAACACTCCAGCTGCACTGGCACTGAAAGATCACTATGAACAAGGCGATATTTGTCTGGAGCTGAACTGCAACTCCCTGTTTGTCGAAGCCGACGAAGTACTGCGGGTCTGCCAGCGCTTAAAGTATATGGCAGAAGTACTGTCTGAGGGTTTGAATAAACCGATTGCTGAGCTACCCATCGTCACACCGGATGAACAGCATGATCAGGTACACACCCTGAACCAATCGTTTTTCGCCTGGCGTGAACGTCAGCCAGACAGGCCAAAACTGATACATGAGTTATTTGATGAGTGTGCCGGGCGTTACGGTGATCAACCGGCGGTGCAGCATCGTCCCTGCGAGGGTACAGAGGAGCTGCTTGGCTACCAGCAGTTACGTACCCGTGTGGATCGGGTGGCCCGTTACCTGTGCGAACGGGAGATACCGTCGGGCAGTATCGTTGGGGTTTACCTGTCAAGGCGCGCCGATTTGCTGGCTGTTATTCTCGGTATCCTCAAAGCCGGATGTGCGTACCTGCCACTGTCAGTGGAGACGCCTGTTGACCGTGTGATCAAACTGACAGGGCTGACCCGCAGTCCGTTATTGTTGGTAGACGATCAGACCACTGTCGAACAGTTTGCCGGCGACCCTGCCATGGTTGTGGTTACGGCTGACAATGCTCTGGCTTACGACAGTTCAGCAGTCGTGACCTTTCCTGTCGTGCATCCAAACGATCTTGCCTATGTCACGTTTACGTCCGGTTCTACCGGTGAACCGAAGGGCGTCATGGTACAGCATGATGCCATACAGAGTATTTTTCAGGCCTGGCGCGAGAGCTATCCGCTGAGTCCTGGCAACTGTCGTATTCTGCAAATGGCTAATGTGAATTTCGACGTTTTCAGCGGTGACTGGGTGCGGGCATTGTGCTCGGGAAATACGCTGATCTTGTGCGACCGGCAGAAACTGTTGTCTCCCGCGCAGCTCTATCAGGAACTGCTGGACTGCCATATCACCTTTGCCGAATTCGTACCCGCCGTACTGCGTAGTTTAGTTGAATACATGATCACGGAAGGGTTGCGATTTCCGCCGCTGGACATGCTCGTCGTCGGCTCTGACAGCTGGTACCACCACGACACCAAACAACTGTTGAGTGTGCTCGGGGAACAGACCCGGTTTATCAATTCTTATGGTGCCACCGAAGCCGCAGTGGACAGTACCTGGTATGAAATTCACCCGGATCAGGCCTTCGTTGGCAATATGGCGCCCATTGGCAAGCCGTTTGCCAACACCTGTACCTACGTGCTTGATGATAATGGCCAGTGTCTGCCGTTTGGCAGTATTGGCGAACTCTACATCGGAGGCCCTGGGGTCAGCCTCGGTTATTTGAATCAGCCGGAGTTGACGGCAGAGAAGTTTGTACAGAACCCCTTTCTGCAGGATGGCAGCCGTTGTTATCGCACGGGGGATATGGTGCGTTATCTGGCCGATGGCAATATTGAGTACATTGGCCGTACCGATAACCAGATCAAAATCAATGGCTATCGGATTGAACTGGCTGAGATCGAGGATCAGCTGGCGGCCATCGAATTTATCAAACACGCGGTTGTCACCGGACAAAAAAATCACCTTGGTACTCCCCGGCTGGTTGCTTATATCGAGTTACAGGACGACATCAGTGCCGGGTTGCAGCCGATACCGGCCATCAAAGAAACCCTCAATCGCAACCTACCGAAGTATATGGTGCCGGCTGCGTTCAAGCTGATTGATCAGTGGCCGTTGTCGGCGAATGGCAAGGTGGATAAAAAAGCATTGTCGACCATAGATGCAGATATTTTCCATGATGACTATCTGCCGCCTGTTTCAGCCGCAGAAAAAATCCTGACGGATATTTGGGCGAAATTGTTTCGCATCGATGCAGAGCAGCTGAGTATCAATGCCAATTTTTTTGAACTTGGCGGCGATTCCATTTTATCCATCCAGGTGGTATCGCGCGCGTCCGCCGCGGGTTTGAAACTGACCATCAAACAGGTATTTGAACATCAGACTATCGCCGAGTTGGCAGCCTCTACGGAACTGCGTGCTGCCACTGTTGTGGATCAATCTCCGGTCACCGGATCGGCACCGTTGCTGCCGATTCAGATGCGGTTCTTCGATGATGAAACCGGCCTCGATCATTACAATCAGTCTATCCTGCTGACGACCACCCCGGCGTTTGACCCGCAATGTCTGCCGGCGCTGGTGCAGGCGCTGTATCAGCGTCACGATGTGTTGCGGCTGCGGTTCCATCATGCTGCCGATGGCTGGCAGGCGGAACACCTGCCGCTGACGGATGAACGTCTGCACGACACGGTGGATATCGTTACCTTGCCAACGGTCGATCAGGAGCTGCTGCAAACGGTCTGTGATCAGGCGCATCAAAGTCTGTCTGTGGGTGATGGTCCGCTGCTCAAGCTGGTCTATATCGGTCAAGCGGATGCGGCGACTCCCGGTTATTTGTTCATGACCGTTCATCACCTGGTCGTGGATGGGGTGTCCTGGCGGATACTGCTGGAAGATATTCATACCCTGCTGGATCAGCATAAAGCTGGCAAACCATTGAGTCTTGCGGCAAAAACCACCTCCTATCAGACCTGGGGCCGGTTTCTGCACGAGTATGCCCGGTCGGAGGTATTTATTGAGCATCTTAACTACTGGCACGAAGTCAGTCTTATGGGTACCGACAGCTTTCAGGCTGCTGCTCCGGTCATCACTGAGACTCCGCCAAAATCCACCGGCAGTATCAACATCGGATTTGATGCCGAACTGACCGGGCCCCTGATCCATCAAGCTGGCCGGCGTTATCGCACCAATACCACCGAGCTGCTGCTCAGCGCTCTCTATCTGGCCATTTACCGGCTAACCGGATGCACTCGCGTAGCCGTCGATCTGGAACACCATGGTCGTGAAAATCTGAGTCCGGAGATCGATCTCAGCGAAACTGTTGGCTGGTTTACCAGTCTCTATCCCCATGTGCCTGTCCTGTCATCGTCGTTCGACTGGCACGATCCGGAAACACTGATCTGCGAAATAAAAGAAAGTGTTCGGCGAATTCCGGTCAATGGTATCGGTTATGGCCTGTGTCGTTATCTGTTACAGGATGCCGCCGTGCCACCGCAGGCCGACATTGCTTTCAACTATCTCGGCCGTTTTGAAGCCCTTGCCGATGGTCGTTATTTTTCCGCCATCGTTGAAAACTACGGTCAGGTGAGCAGTCATCTGCGCCAGCCGGAACATGGTCTGACGTTCGACGGCTGGGTCAAAGATGAGGCACTGCAATTTACCCTGAATTACGACACCACCCGCTACAACGAAGCGTTTGTCCAGTCACTGGCAGATCAGTTTGCAGCAGCGGTCAGGGAACTGACCGGACATTGTGTGGCCACCGGTCATGGCCGCCTGACACCCTCAGACATCGACCTGACCACCGTCAGCCGGGTTCAGTTACAGGCCTGGCAACAACAGTTTGAACAGCAGAACCGCACTCTGGTGAACGTCTATCCGGCCTCGATGATGCAGCAGGGTATGCTGTTTCACAGCCTGTTCGATAAAAGCAGTTATCACACTCAATTGCTGTTTGAGCTGAGCGGCGAATTTGATACCGAAGCGTTCCATAGAGCATGGCAGCAGGTGCTGGAGCGCCACGATATCCTGCGTACCTGCCTGGTGGCTCAGCAGGATGGTCAATGGCAGCAACTGGTCTTCCAGGGCATCGAACTGCCATGGCGATACGCAGATATCAGTGATCAGCCTGAAGCAGAACAGCATCAACTGATCGAAGAATACCGGCTGGAAGACAAGCGTCAGGGCTTTGATCTCAGTGATGCACCGTTGATGCGGGTGGCGGTGTGGAAAACGGCTGCCCGGTGTCATCAGATACTGTTGTCGCAACATCATATCCTCACCGATGGCTGGAGCATGCCGCTGATACTGTCTGAACTGCTGGCACTGTACGCCGCCGGACTCACTCGGCAACCCTGTCAACTGGCCAGCCCGGTACCGTACCATCACTTTATTCGCTGGCAGCTGCAACAGGACAGTACCCGGGCCCGCCACTACTGGCAGCAACAGCTGGCAGACTTTCAGACGCCGACACCGTTACCCGGGCAACTCACCCGTAGCGGTGGAGCGCATCCGCACAGCCCCGGTTACACCCATCTGCAAGTTGTGTTCAGCCCTGCCGAGACCGCCCGGTTGAGCGCGTTTGCGCGGCAGACCCAGACCACCGTGAATATTGTTTTGCAGGCAGCCTGGGCCTGTCTGCTGTCCAGTTACAGCCATGAAACCACGGTGACGTTCGGGGTGACCACCTCCGGTCGCCCGGCCGAACTGCCAGGGGTGGAAACCATGGTGGGGCTGTTTATCAATACGCTGCCGGTCATGGTGGATGTACCGGCTGATGTCACCATTGCCGACTGGCTGCAACAGCTGCATCAGACTCAGGTTGGCAGTGAAGAATTCAGTTATCTGCCGTTCGCGGAAATCAACCGGCTGGTGGACAAAGACCCTCATACACCGTTGTTCGACAGTCTGCTGGTGTTTGAAAACTATCCCTCCGCCGAGTCTCTGGATCACAGTCTGGAAGCCGCGTCATTACAGCTCACGGGTCTCCATAATTACGAAGAAACCAATTTCCCGCTGACCGTAGTCGCCACGCTGGGTGAAACCCTGGCACTGGATCTGGGCTTTCTGGCCGGGGATTTTGATGCGGACATCATGAATACTCTGCCGCAACGGCTCAAACAGATGATTCTGCAAGTGACAGACGACGCCCGCCAGCCACTCGCGGCCATCAGTCCCGTCGATGCTGTCGAGCAACAACAACTGTTGAACGAGTTTAATCGGACCGCACGACCCTTTGCTGATCAATTGACCATGCATCAATGGTTTGAGCAGCAGGTCCAGGCCAGCCCGGACCATTGCGCGGTGATCTGTGGTGACGAACGTCTGAGCTATCGTCAACTCGATGAGCGTGCCAATCAGCTGGCCCATCTGCTGCGTGCCAGACAGGTGGGTGCCAATACCCCGGTCGGGCTGGCCTGTTATCGCAGCCTTGAAATGATCATCGGTCTCTGGGGCATACTCAAGGCCGGTGGCGCATATGTGCCGTTGGAGCCGGATTATCCCATTGAGCGCCTGCAGGACATTGTCGATACCAGTGGACTGCAATGGGTACTGACCCATCAATCGGCAGGGGTTAAATTGCAGTCTGTCACTCAGATCGTCCTGGATGAAGGGTCGGTCATCGATCAGCTGGATGCTCAGTCAACGGCTGCGATCACCGAAGAACCGGCGTGTGCCACCGATCTGGCCTACATCATTTTTACCTCCGGATCGACCGGCAAACCCAAAGGCGTGATGATTGAGCACCGGGCGCTGGTCAATCGTATCGACTGGATGCAACGCGAATATGGTCTGGATCACAATGACGTGGTCCTGCAAAAAACGCCCTTCAGTTTTGATGTCTCGGTGTGGGAATTCACCTGGCCACTGGTCTGTGGTGCCACTCTGGTGGTGGCCAGACCGGAAGGTCATAAAGATCCACACTATCTTCAGGCCATCAGTGCTGAACACCGGGTCACGACCCTGCATTTTGTGCCCTCCATGCTGCGAGTCATGCTTGAAAGCGGCCAGTGGAGCGGGTTCAGCAGTGTCCGGCAGGTGTTCTGTAGCGGGGAGGCGCTGACCACGGATCTGGTCGAACGTCACTATCAGCAGCATCACGCTGCGCTGCACAACTTATATGGCCCGACGGAAGCGGCCATCGATGTCAGCTATTTTCCCTGTCAGGCTGCGCCGGCTGGCGTTGCGACCACTGCGGTCAGCAATGTGTCCATCGGTTGGCCGATCCAGAATATTCAACTGTACATACTTGGACGACAGCAACAGCTGTTACCGGTGGGGGCCGTTGGCGAACTGTATATTGGTGGTGTCGGCCTTGCCCGTGGCTATGCCCGGCGCGATGACCTGACCGATGAACGTTTCGTGCAGGTAAGCCTTACGGATGCCGCCCCGGTGCGCCTCTACCGGACTGGAGATCTGGCGCGCTGGCGGGCCGATGGCAGCATTGATTATCTCGGTCGCATGGACGATCAGGTGAAGATCCGTGGCCTGCGTATCGAGCTGACCGAAGTGCAGCAGCACATTCTGGCGCTCGCCGGTGTGCGCTCGGCGGCCGTCATTACCCGACCTGACCGGCTTCAGCAGCCCCGCATCGTGGCCTACGTGGTCGGTGAGGAGGGCGAGTCTTTGCAGCCGGAACAGATTCAGACCGCTCTGCAGTCACAATTACCCGATTACATGGTGCCGGCTGCTGTCGTGATGCTGGCGGAACTGCCGGTCACCGGCAATGGCAAGCTTGACCGCAAAGCCCTGCCGGATCCCGATTTTAATGCCTCCGGTGACGAATATGTTGCGCCCCGCGGAGAGCTGGCCCAACGACTGACACAGATCTGGTCTGATCTGCTGGCCCTGCCGGCTGAACACATCAGTGCCGGCGATGACTTCTTTGAACTGGGGGGGCATTCGTTACTGGCCATCCGGCTCATGACTGCGTTGCGGGCTGAATTTGATCCGGACATCGATATTCGCAGCGTGTTCGAACGCAGCCGTTTACAGCAACAGGCCGAGTGGCTGGCACAACGGGCACAACGCAGCAACCGGACAACAATGGCAGTGCCGGTGATACAGCCGGCCGGCGACTGGCATCTGCGAGACTCCATTCCGGCGTCGTTTGCCCAGCAGCGACTGTGGTTTCTGGACCGGGTCATGCAGGACAGCGCCCAATACCATCTGCTCGCTGCCATCGAGGTGACCGGAGCGTTCAGGATCACCATTGCCGAGCAGGCACTGAACACAATTCTGGACCGGCACCCGGTACTGCGCTGTCAGTATCACGGTGAAGGCGAGCAGGTGTTTCAACGCATCAACCGCGATCAGCGTTTGACTGTCAGCCGACTGGGCCACCATGGTGCCATGGCCGCCGAGTGTTATCCGCAGATGGCCGGTTTTGTCCGTCAGCCGTTTGCCCTGGATCGGGATTTGCCGATACGGGCCGGCTGGCTGGAAACTGCCGATGATGCCGGCGTACTGCTGCTGGCCATGCATCATATTGCCTTTGATGGCTGGTCGATGACCTTGCTGGCGCAGGAATTTTCAGAACTGTACTCCGCTGCGCTGGAGCAGCGGCCGGCGCAACTGCCCGCGGTTGAACTCAGTTATTTTGACTATGCCGTCTGGCAGCGGGATTTTCTCAACGCCGATCAGCCGGCTTTGCAGGCGCAGCTGGAGTACTGGCAGACCCATCTCCAGGGGATTCCCGAAGTACACAGTCTGGTGACTGATTTCCCCCGTCAGGCCAATCAACAGCATATTGCCGGTCGTTGTGACATCCATCTGGATCAGAGCCTGCTGCAGGATCTCAAAATCCTGGCCGGTGCCGAAAAAGTCTCCCTGTTCATGCTGCTGCATGCTGGTTTTTCAGTGCTGTTGTCCCGTTATGCCAATGACACCGATATTGTCATGGGCACGCCGGTGGCCGGACGGTTGCAAAAAGAACTGGAAAACGTCATCGGCATGTTCGTCAACACCCTGGTACTGCGGGCGGATTGCCGGCCTGAACAGACGTTT
The DNA here is from genome assembly GCF_000940805.1 of Gynuella sunshinyii YC6258. Taxonomy (GTDB): domain Bacteria; phylum Pseudomonadota; class Gammaproteobacteria; order Pseudomonadales; family Natronospirillaceae; genus Gynuella; species Gynuella sunshinyii. The sequence goes on from NZ_CP007142.1 coordinate 2,088,557, forward strand.
CGACAGTTACTGCACGATATCCGCGACACCCACTTATCGGCGCAGCAGCATCAGGATGTTCCATTCGAATGGCTGGTGGAGCAGCTCAATCCGGGTCGCAGCGCCCATTACAGCCCGATCATCCAGATCATGCTGAGCATGAACAACAACCAGCCGATAGATATGCAGCTGCCGGATCTGCAACTGACCCTGCACGATGGCCAGCAATATCTGCAACGTCAGGCGGCCGAGGCACTGGAGTTTCCCGGCAAGTTCGAGCTGCTGCTGAATGTGGAAGAACAGGCCGATAGTCTGCTGCTGGTATTTGAATACAGCCGTGCTCTCTGGCAACCAGAGACCATGGCGCGGCTGGCAGACAGTTTCGCGACCCTGCTACGGGCCATTGTTGATAACAGTGATCGTCGTCTCGACGAGCTGCCATTATGTGCTTCAGCCGAGGGATTATCGGCACCGATGGTTGCACATGAACGCGGTTATGGCCCGGAGGATTCCATTGCCCGGCTGTTCGAGCAATATGCCGACCGCAGTCCGGAACAGATTGCGCTGGTAGCGGCCGGTCAACACCTGAGTTATGGCGAACTCAACCGCCGCGCCAATCAGCTTGCGCGTCATCTGCAAACCCTGGGCGCGGCTCCCGGAGCCCTGATCGGCACTTGTCTGCCGCGCTCGCCGGAGTTGATCGTGGCGCTGCTGGCCATACTCAAGACCGGTGCCGCCTACGTGCCACTGGATCCCGATTATCCGCCATCGCGACTCGACTACATGCTGAGCGACAGCCAGCTGAGTATCCTGATACAGTCGGCTGCACCGGCGACCTCATGGACTGCGACCGGAGTAAAGGTCTGTACCCTGGACGCCACGCTGCAACAGGCGCTGGATCAGTTGGCGACGGATAACCCTGACTGCCCGTCGCAGGCAGCAGATGCGGCCTATATCAACTATACCTCCGGCTCCACCGGGCAGCCTAAAGGTGTAATCACACCGCATCGCGGTGTGCTGCGACTGGTACGGCAATGCCGGTTCATGACGCTGGATGAACAGACCCGTTTCCTGCAACTGTCATCGATTTCCTTTGATGCCGCGACCCTGGAAATCTGGGGGCCGCTGCTGAACGGCGGCAGTCTGGTGCTGTATCCGGCCCAGGCCTTCGATATTCAGATCCTCAATCAGTTGATCCGGCAACATGACATCAACAGCCTGTGGCTGACATCCGCCCTGTTCGACCTCTGGAGTCATGCCGAGGGGCTGGAACATTGTCACTCCCTGCGCTGGATCGCCGCCGGCGGTGATGTGGTCAACCCGCAGGCGGTGCGACGGGTCTATGAGCGGCTGCCGGAAGCCACGCTGATCAACGGTTACGGGCCGACCGAAAACACCACCTTCACCTGCTGCTATGCCATTCCCGCGACCCATCCGGCCGTACAGGCACTGCCTCTGGGAACGCCGGTCAATGGCACCCGTGTCCATATTCTGGATCGTCATCAGCAACCACTGCCCCAGGGTGCCATCGGCGAACTGTATGCCGGGGGTGAAGGTCTGGCCCTTGGTTATCTGCATCAGCCGGAACTGACCCGCGAACGCTTTATCGATCATCCGCAATTCGGCCGTATCTATCGCAGTGGCGATCTGGTGCGTGTCAATCACGCCGGTCAGGTTGAATTTGTCGGCCGTGTTGACGATCAGGTGAAAATTCGCGGTTACCGCATCGAACCCGGTGAAATTGAACGCCGGTTGTTGAGCCATCCGGCGGTACAGGCAGCCGTGGTGGTGGTGGTGTGGACCGATGACGCGCAGCAGAAGGATCTGGTGGCCTATCTCGTGGCGACTGATCCGCAGCAGACCGAGAGCGCCATTAATGCCGCCAGAACCCATCTGCGTGAACAACTGCCCGCGTACATGGTGCCGGCGTTCTTCATGGCTTTGGATGAAATCCCGGTCACCCGCAACGGCAAGGTGGATCGGGGGGCGCTACCGCGTCCCGTCATCAGCGCCATCGGATCGACCTATGTCGAACCGGTTAGCGCGACAGAACAGCAATTATGTGCCATCTGGAGCCGGCTGTTGAAAGCCGATGCCGCGAATATCAGCGCCACGGATGATTTTTTCGATCTTGGCGGTCATTCGCTGCTGTCCATCAAACTGCAAACCGAAATCAAAGAACACTTCGACATCGAAATACCCGTAGTGACGATATTTGAAGCCAGCACCTTAAACACCATGGCCGCGAATATCGACATTCTGCGGATCCAACATGGTATGGCAGACGACACCGCCACTGACGAACACACCGACAGGGAAATATTTGAACTATGAATATGTTTGACTTACTGGCAAAGCTCCACCAGCAACACATCAAGGTCACAGCTGAAGACGGTCAGTTGAAACTGGATGCTCCGAAAGGCGCCATGACCCCGGAACTGTTACAGCAGATCAAAGATCATAAGGCGGACATTCTGGCCTATCTGCAATCTTCCTCACAGCAGGACAACCGTATTGAAGTTGTGGATCGTGGCGTACCGCTACCGTTGTCCTTTGCCCAGCAACGTCTGTGGCTGGTGGACCAGATGGAAGGCGGCAGTTCCCATTACAACGTCTGCAGTGCATTTGAAGTCGATGGTGGGTTCGATGTAGCGCTGGCGCGCCAGGCCTTCCAGAGCATCATTGATCGTCATGAAACCCTGCGGACCGTATTCGTTGCCGATGAGCAGCACGGGGCTTTGCAGGTCATTCGTGAAGACTATGAGTTTGAACTGCTGACGCTGGATTTCAGTGGCAGTGCACGCGCTGACAGCCACGAACTGATTACCGAAAAAGTCCTCGCCGAGGCCGCTTATCAGTTTGATTTACAGCATGATCTGATGCTGCGCATCCGCTATCTGCAGTTTGCCGGTCAGCAGGGTGTCCTGTTGTTCAATATTCATCATATCGCCTCCGATGCCTGGTCTCTCGGAGTGCTGGTGAACGAATTTGCCGAATGCTATCGGGCACTGGCCGGCGCTACCGCACCACAATTACCAGTGCTGGCAATTCAATACGCCGACTACGCCGTCTGGCAGCGCCAGTGGTTATCGGGCGAGCGCTTGCAGCAACAACTGGATTACTGGAAGACGCAGCTTGTGGATCTGCCTCAGGTACACAGCCTGCCGCTGGATTTTCCGCGCCCCGCGCAACAGACCTATCGCGGTGTCAGTCATATCGAGCCGGTAGCCGATGAGGTGTATCAGCAGCTGACCCAGCTGGCCAGAAGCCACAAAGCCACCTTGTTTATGGTCTTGCACGCTGCGTTCAGTGTGCTGCTGGCGCGTCATGGTCACAGCTCCGATGTCGTCATCGGCACACCGGTGGCCAACCGGCTGCAAAAATCCCTCGAACACCTCATTGGTTTTTTCGTCAACAATCTGGTGCTGCGGGTGGACTGTACGGATAACTGCTCCTTCACCGAGCTGCTGGCGCGGGTCAAAGACATCAACCTCAAGGCTCAGAGTCATCAGGATGTACAGTTCGACCAGGTGGTGGAACAGCAGAAACCGGAGCGCAGCAATCAGTACACGCCTCTGTTTCAGATCATGCTGAGCATGAACAACAACGATTCCTTTGAGTTGACGCTGCCGGACTGCCGGCTGGCGGCACTGCATCCGGATGAGATTGAAACCCGATACGAACTGATTCTGTATGCCGTTGAGGAACACAACCGATTGTCCTTTAACTGGGTTTACAACAAGGCCTTGTTCAAGGCCGATACCATTCACCGTCTGGCCGGGCATCTGAATCGATTATTGAGCGATATCGGCCGTCACCCCGAAACCCCGATATACCAACTGGCAATGCTCAACGATGCTGAACAACAGCAGTTACAGGATTTCAGCCAGGGATCGGTTCCCCAAGCGCTGATTCATGAAGCCGAACCCATATCCGTGCTGACGCAATTTGAACAGCAGGCCGCGGCGACGCCAGAGGCCTGTGCTGCTGTCTGCGGTGAGATGCGGTTGAGTTATGGCGAGCTGAATCAACAGGCCAATCAGCTGGCCAGACGGATGCAGCTACAGGGTGTCAAAGCGGGTGATCGGGTCGGTCTGTACCTGCCCCGCAGCATCCGTCTGCCGGTGGCGATACTGGCGGTGTTCAAACTGGGCGCCGCCTATGTGGCGCTGGAACCATCCTATCCTCGGGCTCGGCTGCACTACATGCTGGCCGACAGCGGCGCGACGCTGGTACTGAGTCAGACCTCGCTGCCCTATACCGACGAACGGCCACAACAGATACCGGTACTGGCGGTGGATGATCATGCATCAGGCGCAGCGCTGAGTGGTGATAATCTGCCGGCCGTGGACCCCGGAGCGCTGGCCTACGTGGTGTACACCTCCGGGACCACGGGTCAGCCCAAGGGCGTGGCCGTCAGTCAGACCAATCTGGCCGCCTATGTGTCTGCTCTGCTCAGCGTTTATCCGGTCCCTCAGGGATTGCGCTATGGACTGTTGTCTACCGTGGCCACCGATCTCGGTAATACCGCGCTGTACACCTGTTTGATGCACGGCGGCGAACTACATCTCATTGATGACGATACCGCCACTGATGCCCAGGCTTTCATGGCGTACCTGCGTCAGCAACAGCTGGCCTTTTTGAAACTCACGCCGAACCATTTCAATGCCCTGTTCGCCACCGAAGAGATCGACGCGACATTGCCGTTGCAGTGGCTGTTTGTGGGTGGTGAGGCCAGTCATGGTGAAACCGTCAGCAAGTTGCGGCGACTGGCCGGCAGTGGCTGTCGGGTGGTGAACCACTATGGCCCGTCGGAAACCACGGTTGGCGCGACGACCTATGCGCTGACAGCTGATCAGCAGGATGCGGTGGTGCCCATTGGCCGACCATTGCCCCATGCCTGCACCTGGGTGCTCGATCATCATCGTCAGCCGGTGCCTCAGGGCTGCATCGGGGAGTTGTATATCGGTGGAGATGGCGTTGCTCAGGGATATCTGAACCAGCCCGAGCTGACGGCGCAACGGTTTGTGGATAATCCATTGGGTGACGGGAAACTCTATCGCACCGGTGACCTGGTGCGTTATCTGCCGACCGGTGAACTGGAATTTATCGGCCGGGTGGATGCCCAGGTGAAAATCCGTGGTTATCGCATCGAACTCGGCGAAATCGAACAGCAGCTGGCGGCCATCGACGGCGTGCGTGCGGCAGTGGCGGTCATTCTTGAGGACGACAGCGGCGCAAAAAAAATTGCCGCTTATGTGGTCATGAACGGCGAGCCGGCAGGTGACGTTGAGGTTATGCGTGAGGCCCTGGCGCAGATGCTGCCGGATTACATGATTCCGGCCACGTTTACCTTTCTGCCGCAACTGCCATTGACGGCTAACGGCAAAGTCGATCGCAAAGCCCTGCCAGATCCGGATGAGCACGCCACCGGCACGCAATATGTGGCGGCGCAGAATGAGATTGAGCAGCAGCTCGTCGATATCTGGGCCCGAGTGCTGAAAGCCGATACCGCAACCCTCAGCACCACGGCCAATTTCTTTGAGTCGGGCGGCGATTCCATTCTGTCGATTCTGATGATTTCCCAGGCGGTGAAGGCCGGACTGGTGTTATCACCCAAACTGCTCATCAACTACCAGACCATTCAGACTCTGGCGCCTCATGTAAAACGGAAAAATGCACCCCAGGTCCAGCCCGCAACCGACAACGCCAGCAAAGGCGAGCAGCCGCTGTTGCCGGTGCAGCATCGTTTCTTTGAGTGCGAGATCGAGCCGCATCACTATAACCAGTCGGTACTGATTACCACGCCCGCTGGTTTCAGTCTTGAACAGCTGCGTCATGTGGTCAGCTGGCTGGTCAGAAAACACGATGTCCTGCGACTGGGTTTTGAACGGCGTCAGCAGGGCTGGCACGGTCATTATGTGCCGGTCAGTGAAGAGACGATGCAGGCCACTGTGCGCCATATCCGGGTGCCATCCCTGGCGACGGATGCCCTCAGCAATACCCTCGATGAAATTCAACAGAGTCTGGTGCTCGATAGCGCACCGCTGATCCGGTTTGTCTGGCTGACCACGGCTGATAACGCCGCCGGCCGGCTGTTAATCGTGGCGCATCACCTTGTCGTCGACGGGGTGTCCTGGCGTATTCTGCTCGCGGATATGGAGCTGCTGATGCAGCAGGCAGACAACCATGAGGCGCTGCAACGCTGGCAGGCTCAGAAAACCACTTCCTACCAGCAGTGGGCGCAGCAGCTGCAACGATACGCTGGCAGTCCGCGTGCCGCTGATCGTCGCGCGCGCTGGCAGCGGATTCTGCAGGCTGATGCGCCGCTGTCTCTGGCAACCCGTGACGATGCTGGTCACGGACATCATGGTGAGGCCGGTGAACACCGTTTTACCCTGAGTCCTGAGCTGACTGTACTGCTGTTGAAACAGGTGCCCCGGCGCTACCGCAGCAACATTCATGAAGTGCTGTTGACCGCTCTGTATCTGGGACTGTCGCAATGGGCGGATGTCGATACCCTGCGCATCGATCTGGAAGGTCATGGCCGTGAAACCGGTTTGGCTGATTTGGGTGAAGACCTCGATCTGAGCCAGACCGTTGGCTGGTTCACCTCGGTGTATCCGATGCTGCTCAGTGCGGATCGTTACGATCTCGCGGCGGCGCTGTCTGCGGTCAAGGACCAGCTGCGGCTGATCGATCATGGCGGTTTGGAATTCGGCATTTTCAAATACCTGCTCCGTGACGAGGCGTTTGTCCGCTGTCCCGCATCACCGGTGATTTTCAATTATCTCGGCCAGTTTGATCAAAGTCTGGCCGATGACAGTGCCTTCGCGCTGACCACAGAGTCCAGTGGCTGTGAAATCAGTCCCCGTCGACCCTTGGCTTACGAGCTGAACATCAGTGCTGTGATCGTTGAGCAGACGTTGCAGTTCAGTATTCTGTTTGACCGTCAGCGGTTCACCGATGCCTCCGTGGCGCAGTTGAACAGCGCCGTTGAATCGGCCCTGCATTCGTTGATTGACCACTGCCTGAGCATACCTGAAGGTACCTGTTCGGCCGCGGATTTCCCGCTGGCCCATCAGGCTGAACCGGGGTTGCAGCAGGTACAGCTGAATGCCTTGCGCACGGCCGGATACCAACTGCTTCCGCAGTCGCCGGAATCGGCCCGCGAATCGGACAGCGGTACCGGCATCAATACCGTGGTGGATATCTATCCGGTCACGGCGATGCAGCGTGGTCTGCTGTTCCACAGTGCGGTGGAAGGTGGAGCCTATGTATCGCAGCTGGTCATGACCCTGAAGGGTGATCTCAATCTCGAATATTTCCGTCGTGCCTGGCAGTCCGTGGTCAGCCGACATGCAATTTTCCGGACCTTCTTCATTGGTCTGGATGCGGCTGCCGCGTTTCAGGTGGTCACCCAGGCGGCGCAACTGCCGTTTCAGCAGGAGGATCTGAGTCAGCTGCCAGCCGATAAACAGCAGGCAGTGCTTGAACGGCTGGTGGCCGAGGACAAGCAACATGGCTTCGATCTCCAGCAGGCACCGCTGATGCGGGTGAACGTCTGGAAGCTGGGACCACAGCATTTTCAGGTGCTGTGGAGCCGGCATCATGCTCTCAGTGATGGCTGGAGTTCGCAGCAGGTGTTCGAAGAAGTCACCGCAACCTATCAGTCGTTGTTGCAGCAGCAATCGCTGCAACTGCCCGAACCACCGCCTTACCGCAACTATATCGCCTGGTTGCAACAGCAGAACGTAACCGCTGCGCGGGATTTCTGGCGTCGTTATCTGCAACCGGTCAATGCCCCGACCCGCATCGGCGTTGCCGGAGTTGCGGTCAATGGTGATGAAACCGGGTTGGGTCGGGAAATATTGCAGCTCGACGCGGCGTTGTCTGAGGCCATGGCCACCCTGGCGCGCCAGTCCCGTACCACCGTCAGCACGGTGGTGCAGGCGGCCTGGGCGTATCTGTTATATCGCTACAGTGGTGAGAACCGGGTGACGTTCGGGGAGACCGTTTCCGGTCGTCCGGCGGATCTCGACGGTGTTGAAACCATGGTCGGGCTGTTCATCAACAGCCTGCCGGTATCGGTTGAACTGCTACCGCAGAGCACTGTGCAAAATTGGTTGCAGGCGCTGCATCAGGCCAGTATCGAGCGCAGTGAGCATGGATTTGTGCCGCTGGCGGATATCCAACAGCTCAGTTCCTTGAGCAATCACAGTGAACTGTTCAGCTCGCTGATCGTATTCGAGAGCTACCCCGGCGAGCAGGGTGGCGACGACATGGCCGACAATGGCTCCGGCCTGCAACTGGAATCGGTGTATACCGATGAATACACCCACTACGATCTGACCTTGTGTGTAGAACCCGGTGCGGCGATTGAGTTCCGGCTCGAATATCAGCGGCACCGCTATGCGCCGGTGATCATTCAGCAGATGCTGACGCATCTGCAACGCATACTGCATCAACTGGTCGCGGCTCCGGATGCCCGAATCGCCGATATTGAGCTGCTGTCGGCCGATGAGCAGCGCCTGCAATTACAGCAGTGGAACAGCCCGCAGGTGCAATACGCCGGTGCGGCCACCATTCACGAACGCTTCCAGGCCCTTGCGGCACAATATCCGCAACGGCTGGCAGCGGTGCATAACGATGACAGCATCAGCTATGGCGAGCTGGACCAGTATGCCAACCGGCTGGCCGGTTACCTGCGTGCGCAGGGCATAGGCAAGGGCAGTCTGGTGGCTATTTATGCCTATCGTTCGGTGCATTTTCTGGCTGCCATACTGGCGACCATGAAAGCCGGCGGTGCTTATGTGCCGCTTGATCCGGTCAATCCGCCGGAACGTATCCGCTACATGCTGGAGGACTCCGCCAGCGCTGTCGTCATTACCCAGAGCGCATTGCTGGAGCGGATCGACAACGCCGATGCGATCAATATCTTCTGCCTGGATCGTGATCAGTCGCGGTTGTCGACCTGTTCCGATGAAACGCCGGTGGTTGAGGTTGGTGCTGATGATCCGGCCTATATGATCTACACCTCCGGTTCCACCGGCCGGCCCAAAGGTGCGCTGGTTCATCATGCTGGCGCTTTGAACCATATCGATGCCGAGTTCGATGTACTGAACTTCATGTCCGCTGACCGGCAGTTGCTGCCGAAAAACTTCCTCCTGAGTGCGGCCTCCAGTTCCGATGTGTCGGTCTGGCAGTTCCTGGCACCGGTGATCAGTGGCGGGCACACCGTGGTACTCGACGATATGACCGATTTCGCCGGTCTGATGCAGATGCTGCAACAGCATCGCGTGCATCTGATCCAGTGTGCCCCGGTGTTATTGCAGCTGCTGGTGGAATATGTTGCCGATCTGCCGCCCGCGCAGCGGGAATTGCCGGATCTGCAATGGATGATGTGCATTGCCGAAGCCGCTCCCGTCAAGCTGGTCAATCGCTGGCTGTCGCTGTATCCCGATATTCCTATCATGAATGGTTATGGTCCGTCGGAGGCATCCGACGACATCACTTACTACATCGTTGATAAGCCGCTGCCCGATTCCGAACGCAATATTCTCATTGGTAAGCCATTGCCAAACCTGACGGCCTACATCGTCGATCCGCAACTGCGGCTGCAACCCCTCGGTGTGCCCGGAGAGCTGTGTATTTCCGGAGTCGGGGTCGGGCCGGGGTACTGGCGTAATCCGGAAAAGACCGGCAGCAGTTTTGTCAGCAATCCATTCTGTGCCGATGGCAATCCTTATCAGGTGCATGGTGACCGCATTTATCGCACCGGTGACCTGGCGCGCTGGTTGCCGGACGGCAATCTGGAATTTATGGGTCGTCTGGACAATCAGACCAAAGTGCGCGGTTTCCGTATCGAATTGGGTGAGGTGGAGGCCCACCTGGCACGCCTGTCGGGTATCGGTGAAGTCGCCGTGCTGGTGCGTAAAGACAGTCAGGGCAACAACACCCTGGCGGCCTACATCGTTTGTCGCTCGCAGCCGCCATTGACCGTGCAGCACATCCGCGACCAACTGAGCCAGAGCCTGCCGGACTACATGATTCCGGCCACGTTCACCTTTATGGACAGAATGCCGCTGACCCCGGCAGACAAGATTGACCGCGCAGCATTGCCGGAACCGACGGTGGAACTACGCGAGGATTTCATTGCCCCGGCTGGTGAAAAGGAGATCAAGCTGGCAAAAATCTGGCAGGAGTTGCTGGGCATGGCCCAGGTCAGTAGTAATGACAATTTCTTTGCCTGTGGCGGTGATTCCATTCTGACCATTCAGCTGGTTTCACGGGCCCAGCGGGTGGGGGTGAACATCACGCCACGGCAGGTGCTCGAAAGCACCAGTCTGGCAGCGTTGGCCGCCGCAGGCAGTGATGAGCGGCGGATCGATGCCCCGCAGTATCCGATCACCGGGCAACAGCTCTGGCTGCCGGTTCAGAGACGCTGGCTGGCGGGTGACCAGACCGATATGCAGCATTACAACCAGTCGTTTCTGTTACGGCCGCCGGCCGGGTTCGAGGTCGGTCACCTGCAACAGATCCTGACTGCGCTGTATAAAAAACACGATGTCCTGCGACTGAGCATACAGCCGGCCGCCGGCGTTTATTGTCCGTTTCAGTCGACATTGATCCACGATGCCATCGGTCAGGAATCCATTGCCGGTCTGGCCGCGACCGACAAGGAAACGCGACTGCGGCAGATCTGTGAGCACGTCCAGACCACCCTGTCCTGGGCGGATAACCGATTATTACGGGCGGTGCTGATTGATGCTGACCGCGATGAAGAACGGCGTCTGTTGCTGGTGATCCATCATATGATCGTCGACGGCGTCTCCTGGCGCATCATCAAGGCCGATTTCGAGCAGGCATGGCAGCAGCTGCAGGCCGGCCAGAGTATCGATCTTGGTCCCAAAACTTCGTCATTCCAGCAATGGGCCGGCGCGCTTTATCGTTATGCCGAAACTGGCATCAGCCAGACCGAACGCGAGTATTGGGAGGCACAGCAGAACACCCGCGTGACACCGTTGCCCATCGATCAACAGAGCGATGACAACACCATGGCAGCCGCCGCGGAACTCCGCTTTGAACTGGATCGCGAGGTCAGCGCAGAACTCGAAGGTCAGTGTCACCAGGCCTACCGCACCCGCAGTGATCACCTGATTATGGCGGCGATTGTGCGGGCCTTGAACCTGTGGTTCGGGCTGTCCCGCATCAAGGTTGAACTCGAAGGTCACGGCCGTTTTGACCAGCTCGATCAGCTGGATGTCAGCGAGACCGTTGGCTGGTTCACCAGTCAGTATCCACTGGTATTCGACACCCGTAACGACTGTAACGTTGCCGAGCTCATCACCAGCGTAAAAGAAACGCTTAACGCGGTGCCGAATGACGGTATCGCTTATGGCCTGCTGTTCGGTGATCAGCCTGTTGATGATGTCCAGATTTCCTACAACAACCTCGGTAAAGTCGATACCACGGCGGCGGCTGGAGAGGCGTTCGGTATTGCCACCGAAGCCTATGACAATGATGTCAGCCCACGCCGGCAGCGGGAATATCCGCTGTCCTTCAGTGTCAAAACGGAGGCGGGAATACTGTCTCTGACCATCCATTACAACCGTCACGAATACCGGGTGGACACCATCGATGTGCTTGGCGCGCAGATCATTCGTACTCTGACCGGGCTGGTCGGCCATTGCCGCAGTCGTCAGAGCCGTTACTTTACCCCGAGCGATTTCCCGTTATTACCGGTCACACAAGAGCAGTTGCGGACGTGGCAGCAGAGTTATCCGCAGTTGCGCAAACTGTATCCGGCGACGGCGATGCAGCGTGGCATGTTGTTCCACAGTGCGCTGGATGCCTCGGCCTATTGCTCACAATTGGACTTGAGATTAAACGGACCGCTTGAGACCGAAGCCTTTCGGCAGGCCTGGCGGGCAGTCATTCGCCGTCACGATATTTTCCGCACCGCGTTTGTCGGCAGTGAGCATCACCAGTTAGTGGTGCAGGATGCCGAGATGCCCTGGACCGAGCAGGACTGGCGGCAACTGAGTAGCGCACAGCAGGATCAGCAGTTCGCAGCTTATCAACAGGCCGACAAAGCCCGAGGGTTTGATGAAACCCAGATTCCGCTGATGCGCATGTCACTGTTCCGCCTGGAAGATAACGTTTATCGGCTGTTGTGGAGCAATCATCACGTACTCATGGACGGCTGGTCGCTGCCAACGGTGTTTGCCCAGGTCATGGAATATTATCAGGCGGGTCTCAGTGATCCGGAGTCAACTGTCAGTCTGGTGCCACAAGCGCAGTATGAAGACTACATCGGCTGGTTGCAGCGACAGGACAAGAATGCTGCAGAAGGGTTCTGGCGCAGTTATCTGGCATCCCTGGAAACTCCAACCCATTTGAGCCTGCCGGCGGCCACGACCATTTCGGACGAGAGTTCTGGTGAATGCCGGCTGGACCTGCCGGCGGCGTTGACGGCGCAGCTGCAACAGCGTGCCCGACAGCACAGAACCACTCTGAATATTCTCATGCAGGCAGCCTGGTCCTATCTGCTGCATTGTTACAGTGGTGAAGATCTGGTGCTGTTCGGTGAAACAGTGGCCGGGCGACCAGGCGATCTCAATGGTGTTGAAGACATCGTCGGGCTGTTTATCAACAGTTTGCCCGTCAAGGTGGATTTCAGTAGCGACATGACCATTGCCGACTGGCTTCAGGCACTGCATCACGACAGCTCCAGCCGCAGTGATCATGGCTTCCTGTCATTGCCGGAAATACAGAACTTAAGCCCATTGGGCAATGGCGTGTCACTGTTTGAAACCCTGCTGGTGTTTGAAAACTTCCCGGTGGCCAGTCAGTTGCAGGATCAATCCATCCTGACCGTCAGTGATGTGCTGGCCGACGAACAGACCAACTTTGATCTCACCCTGGTCATTTATGCCGGTGATACCCTGGCGCTGAACCTGCGTTATCAGCCACAAACCCATGATCACACTGCGGTGCAGACTTTGCTGCGGCATTTCGCCGGCATTCTGGAAAGTCTGGCGGATCCGCAACGGCTCAAGCTCAGTGAGCTGACCATGCTCGACCCTGAGGAAACCCGCTGGCTGCTGGATCCGGCTCTGCGCCCGGCCGCGCACCGGCCTGCGGACAGCGAACAACGACTGGGTGACGTTGCCCGTCGGGCCGCTGAACAACCCTTGCAGAGTCTGTTTGAACAGCAGGTTGAACGCACTCCAGCGGCAATTGCCGTGGTCTGTGAAGGTGAGTCGTTGAGCTATCAGGCCCTGAATGAGCGGGCCAATCAGCTGGCGGCGGAGCTGCGAACTCATGCACTGCCGCCGGACGCCCTGGTGGGCATCTGCCTTGAGCGTTCCGTGGACATGGTGGTCGCCATACTGGCAGTACTCAAGGCCGGTGCGGCTTATGTGCCGCTGGATCCGCACTATCCGCGCGAGCGACTTGATTACATCGTCAGTGACAGCGGCATGACGTTGCTGCTCACGGAAACCCGACTGACGGAGCGTTTCAGTGAACAGTCATCGCTGACCCTGATCTGCTCTGATCAGGACGAAGTACAACAGCGTTTGCGTCAGCATCCGGCCGGCAATCCCGAATCTTTGCCGGGTGCCGGCAGCCATGATCTGGCGTATATCATCTATACCTCCGGTTCCACCGGTCAGCCCAAAGGCGTCATGGTCGAGCATGGCAACGTGCATCGGCTGATGCAGGTAGCACAGCTGGATTTTGAATTTAACGCCGATGATGTCTGGACCTTGTTCCATTCTTTCGCCTTCGATTTCTCGGTCTGGGAGATCTGGGGGGCGCTGAGCAGCGGTGCGCGACTGGTGGTGGTACCGAAAACGGTGGCGCAGTCGACCGAAGAGTTTTACCAGCTGCTGGCGCGTGAACAGGTGACGGTACTGAATCAGACGCCAACGGCATTCGAACAGCTGTGCCGCATGGATGAACTGCGGCCACAGCCGCTGGCGCTGCGTTATGTCATTTTCGGGGGTGAGGCGCTGAAGCTCGAATCCCTGCGCAGCTGGATCGGCCGTCATGGCGACAGCCAGCCGGCACTGATCAATATGTACGGCATTACTGAAACCACCGTGCATGTCACCTGGCGGCGTATCACTGCCGCAGACATCCGCAACGGTCGTGGCAGTCCGATTGGCTATCCGCTGGCAGATTTGCGGGTGTACATCCTGGATGCGCATCAGCGGCCGGTACCGGTCGGCTGTGTCGGTGAAATATATGTCGCCGGTGCCGGGGTCACCCGCGGTTATCTGCACCGGCCGGAGCTGACCGCCGAACGCTTTGTGAATTCGCCGTTCGCTGCCGGAGAAACCCTGTACCGCACCGGTGATCTTGGCCGCTGGCTGGCCAGCGGTGAAATCGACTACGTCGGTCGTATCGACCATCAGGTCAAGATCCGTGGTTTCCGGATCGAGCCGGGTGAGATCGAGCAGCACATCATGGCCCTGGATTGTGTCAATTCAGCTCTGGTGACGGTGCATAACCAGGCTTCGCTGGTTGCCTATCTGACGCCGGCACAGAGTCATCGGGCTGAGCCGGCACAGCAGCCGGAACTGATCGCCGAGGTAAGGGCAGCGCTGCGGCAGTCGCTGCCGGAACACATGCAGCCGACTTTCTATGTGGTCATTGCTGCCTTCCCGTTGACCGCACACGGCAAAATTGACACCCGGGCACTGCCGCAGCCGGATATCGGCGGATTACAGCAGAGCTATCGTCAGCCGGCCGAAGGCTGCGAGCAGACCCTGGCTGAACTGTGGGCCGGACTGCTGGATATCGACGCAGACAAAATCAGCGCAGATGCCCATTTCTTCGAACTCGGCGGTCATTCGCTGTTACTGATCAAAGCCGCAGCGGCCATTCGAGATGTGTTCGCCGTGGTGCTGAGCCTGCGGGAAATTCTTGAAAACCCACGCCTGAATGAACTGGCGGCGGTGATCTATCAGCATCGCCTGACCCAACAAATAACCATGGATAACGACGACGCGTTACAAGCAGATGAGGTGGAAACGGTCATATGAATAAAATCTCGCTTTTCGAAGCGCTCCACGCCAAAGGAATCAAACTGCAACTGGATGACAACCTGAATCTGAAAGTCAGAGGCAAACAGGAGAATCTCGACCCCCGGTTATTGCAGACCCTCAGGGATCACAAGGCCGATATCGTTCGCTGGTTACAGGAAGAACAGGCAGCGTCCACCCCGGCCATCGTCGCCGTCGACCGTCATCAGCCCTTGCCGGCCTCGTTCGCCCAGCAGCGGCTGTGGTTTATCGATCAGATGGAACAGGATAGCCGCCATTTTCATATTCCCGGCGGTTTGCAGATACAAGGCGCGTTTGATGAAACCGTGGCCGAACAGGCGCTGCAACGCATCGTCGACCGGCACGAACCGTTACGGACGGTGTTTCAGGAAAGTGACCAATATCCCTTGCAGATCATTCGCACCGATGTGTCGTTTACGCTGGAATGCCATGATCTTTCCAGCATCGAAAACCGGGCTGACCAGGATGCCCGCGTGAGTGAGATTCTGCAGGCTGCCTTGAGCCGGCCGTTTGATCTCAGTCGTGATCTGATGATCCGGGCCAGCTGCATTCGTCTCAGTGAGCAGTCGCGGATCCTGTTTTTCAATCTGCACCATATCGCCGCCGATGGCTGGTCGATGGCCGTCATCTTTCGTGAATTCATGGCCCAGTATCAGACCATTGCCACGGCCGCTGCCGATCCGTTACCACCGTTGAAGGTGCAGTATGCCGATTACGCGGTCTGGCAGCGTGATTTTATGACCGCCCGTGGTACTGGTTATCAGCAACAGTTGAACTACTGGCAGCAGCAGCTTCAGGGGCTGCCGCAGTTACACAGTCTGCCAACAGATTTCAGTCGCCCACGGCAGCAGAGTTTCAATGGCCGTATCCATCGTGTCAGCCTGCCAGCGGCGCTCCAGCAGCAGCTGGAACAACTGGCCGCCGCCCATGACTGCACCTTGTTCGTGTTGCTGCACAGTGCTTTTTCGTTGCTGCTGAATGCCTATGCCGATGATTCCGATATCGTTGTCGGCACTCCGGTGGCCAACCGCCTGCACAGTGAACTGAAGGATCTGGTCGGCTTTTTTGTCAACACTCTGGTATTGCGCACCGATGCCGGATTCGAGGGCCGTTTCAGTGACTATCTGGCTTATGTCCGCCAGGTCAATATCGATGCCCAGGCCAATCAGGAAATTCCCTTTGAACATCTGGTGGAAGTACTGAATCCGCCCAGAAGTACCAGCCATGCGCCGCTGTTTCAGATCCTGTTCAGTCTGAACAACAATGACCGCACCGATGCGGACATGTCCGCACTGGTGTGTTCGCCGCTGGATCTCAGAGCGCAGCATGCCGACGCCGTGGTGGCGCAATACGATTTGTCATTGCAGGTGCAGCATAACGCCGATGAACTCGGCTTTGAGTTCGAATACAACACCGATCTGTTCAGCACCGCCCGGATCGAGGGCATGGCGCAGCATTTTGTCCACCTGCTGCATGGCATCGTCGCGGATCCACAGACATCGGTTTCGCAGTTGAGTCTGCTGTCGGCAGCGGAACAGGCGGCCCAGTTGAGCCGCTTGAATCATCGCCGCGATGAACCAGTGGATGCCGTCTGTCTGCACCAGTTGTTTGAAATCCAGGCCGACCGCACGCCTGATCAGATCGCCCTCAGTTATGGCAACCGCCAGCTCAGTTATCGCGAAGTGAATGACCTGAGCCACCGGCTGGCCGGTTATCTGGTCAATCGCGGGATCGGCAATCAGTCCCTGGTTGGCGTTTGTCTCGAACCGTCACCGGAGCTGATCATTGCCCTGCTGGCGGTGTGGAAAGCTGGCGCCGCTTATGTACCTCTGGACCCGGCTTATCCTGCTGAGCGCATCGATTTCATGGTGCAGGACAGCGGCGTGGCACTGGTGTTGTCGCAGCCGCAACTGCAACACCTGAACTTTGCCGCCGGTGTGGAACGGGTGGATCTGGATGAGCCATGGTTTGCTGCTCAGACCACCCTGGACTGGCAACCGGCAAGGCCGTGTCGGGATGATGATCTGGCCTATGTGATCTACACCTCCGGCTCCACCGGTCAGCCCAAGGGCGTGATGGTGGAACATCGGGCGGTGGTCAACTTTGTACACGGCCTGACCGGCGTACTGCCGCCGGTGCCCGGAAATACCTGGCTGCTGGTCACCAGTCTGTCCTTTGATATCGCCCTGTTTGAGTGGTTTGGCTGTCTGGTCACGGGTGGCCGCTGTGTCATTGCCAGTGCTGCTCAGCAGGCCGATGCCTTTGCCCTGAAAGCACTGCTGGAAACTGAGAAGCCCGGCCTGATCCAGACCACGCCATCACGCTGGTCACAACTGCTGGATGCCGGCTGGCGCAACAATGCCCGGGTCATCACCCTGTGTGGCGGTGAACCGCTGACCCGCAGCGTCGAACAACGGTTGTCTGACAATGCCCTGAGTTTCTGGAACTGCTATGGACCGACCGAAGCCACCATCTGGTCGCTGGTGAATGAAATCAGACAGAGTCATAGCGAACGGCGGCGTTTTTCACTGGGTTACAGTCTCGCCAATTATCAGCATCTGGTGCTGAGTCCGTCTTTGACCATGGTGCCCGATGGCAGCATCGGTGAACTGTATATCGGTGGAGACAGTCTGGCGCGGGGATATCTGAACCGGCCGGAACTGACCGAAGAACGTTTTATCGCCAATCCGTTTGCCGATCAGGACCCGCACAACCCACGGCTGTACCGCACCGGTGATCTGGTGCGTTACCACGCCAACGGCGAACTGGAGTTCATCGGCCGGGTCGATGATCAGATCAAACTGCATGGTTTCAGGATCGAACTGGGCGAAATCGAGGCACAACTGCTGGCGGTACCGGCGGTACAGGCTGCCGTGGCCGTGGTGCGTGAATCGGCCAATGGTCTGCGTCAGCTGCTGGCCTACGTGGTGGCCCCGAATGCACCGGAACCGGCGCAGCTGCGTGAACACCTGCGCGCCACTTTACCGGACTACATGGTGCCAGGCCGGATCATAACCCTCGAAGCGCTGCCGCTGACCCCCAATGGCAAAGTGGACAAAAAAGCGCTGCCGCAGCCGGAAGTCGACACCGCCGGGCAGGCGTTTGTGGCCCCGGAAACTGCACTGCAACAGCAGTTGGCTGCCATCTGGGCTGAACTGCTTGGCATCGATGCTGCCGGGATCTCGTTACATCACCACTTTTTTGAACTGGGCGGACATTCATTGTTGTCTGTACGCCTGGTCACCGCGATGCGCGAGACTCTGGGGGTGGAGCTTTCGGTGCGGGATATTTTCAACTATCCGGTACTGGCTGATTTCGCCACATTTGCCGCGCAATGCCAGCCGGGTGCGGTGCGCCGTGCGGTCACACCTGTGGCGGCCGGCCAGGCTGATTATCCCGCGTCGTTTGCCCAGCAGCGTTTATGGGTCATCGATCAGATGGCCGGCGACAGCCGGCACTACAACATGCCAGGCGGTCTGCGGGTGCAGGGACACTTCAATGCAGATCACGCTGAAGCGGCATTGCAGGCCATCGTCGAACGTCATGAGAGTCTGCGTACCAGTTTTCACCATGATGACGGTCAGACCCGTCAGATCATCCATCCCGCTGCCGGCTTCGAATTAGAGCGGCTCGATGTCAGTGGGCAGAGTGAAGAAGTACAGGAACAGGCCATTCGTGCGGAAGCGATACGGCAGGTGGAAACCCCGTTTGATCTGACCGCCGGGCTGCTGATTCGGGCGGTCTATATTCATCAGGCAGAGGCGCGCGGGGTGCTGATTTTCAACCTGCATCACATTGCCTCAGATGGTTGGTCCATGGGCATTCTGATCGATGAATTTGTGCAGCTGTATGAGGCCATCGCCAGCCAGCAGCCGCAGCCGCTCTCACCACTGCCGATTCAGTACAAGGATTACGCCTGCTGGCAGCATGATTTTCTCTACGGTGATGACGAAGCTGATATTGCCCTGCGCCAACAGCAGCTGAGTTACTGGCAGCAGCAGTTACAGGATGCGCCGCCGGTGCACGAACTGCCGCTGGATAAACCGCGTCCGGCCCAACAGGATTTCAGCGGTGCCCATTACGGCTTTCAGCTGGATCAGCAACATTCCGAGCATCTGCTGCAATATGCCCGCAGCAAAGGACTGACGCCGTTCATGGTGTTGCACGGAGCCCTGGCCATGCTGTTATCGCGCTACTCCAATCAGACCGATCTGGTCATTGGTACAGTTGTTTCCAATCGCCTGCAGGCAGAGTTGGAGCCGCTGGTGGGCTTCTTTGTGAATACCCTGGCGTTACGGAGCCGCTGTGATGGCGAGTTGACCCTGGATGAGTTCTGGCAGCAGCTGCGTCAGACCGATGTGGAGGCTCAGGCCAATCAGGAGCTGCCGTTTGATTATCTGATCGAGTCCCTGAATCCGCCTCGCAATGCCGCCTATTCACCGCTGATCCAGATTATGTTCAACATGAACACCCATGACCGGATCCAGCAGGAAATCGAGGGACTGGTCTTTACGCCACTGGAGAACTATGAAGCTACGGCCCAGTTTGAACTGACCCTGGATGCCACCGAAACCAGCCAGGGGCTGATGTTCGATTTTGAATATGCCACCGCGCTGTTCGAAGCCGATACCATTGCCCGGCTGGCGGATCACTTCCTTCGCCTGCTGACGGTGTTGCCACAGTGTGGTGAGGTGTCGTTGAAGCAGCTGCCGATCCTCACGGATGCCGAAGTGACGCAGCAGCTCGAAACCTTCAATGCCACGCGCAGCGACTATCCCCGTGAGCAGACCATCCATCAGCTGGTGGAAGCCAGTGCCGCGCGTGATCCTGAGGCAACCGCGCTGGAATTTGGCCATGACACCCTGAGTTATGATGAGCTGAACCGTCAGGCCAACCGGCTGGCGCATTATCTGATCGCCCAGGGGGTGCAGACTGACAGTCTGGTGGGTCTGTGCGTGGAACGTTCGGTCGATATGGTGGTGGCGATGCTGGCCATCCTCAAAGCGGGTGCGGCATATGTGCCGCTGGATCCGAGCTATCCGCTGGAACGGCTCGAATACATGCAGGCCGACAGCCGGATAGACTGGTTGCTGCAACAGAGCGGACTGACGTCGTTGTCAGCCCCGCATACGGTCGTGCTGGATGACCCGGCATGGCAGCAGCAACTGCAACCGTATCCCGACCATAATCCGGATCGGCCGGCCACTGCGCGGCAGCTGGCTTATGTGATTTATACCTCCGGGTCCACCGGTCAGCCCAAGGGCGTGCTGGTGGAACATCGCAGCGTGGTACGGCTGGTCTGCGACAGTGATTATGTGCAGCTGACGGCCGCCGATGTGGTGGCGCAGGCGTCGAACAATTCCTTCGATGCCGCCACGTTTGAAATCTGGGGAGCGCTGTTGAATGGCGCGAAACTGTCCTATATCAGCAAAAATGATCTGCTCAATCCGCTGGCGCTGAAACGCAGTCTGTTCGGTCAGCAGATCACCACGCTGTTTGTGACCACCGCGCTGTTCAATCAGGTATCGCAAGTGGCACCGGATACCTTTTCGCGGCTGAGATACTGCCTGTTTGGTGGCGAAGCTTATGACAAGAGCAGCATTGACCGGGTCATCCGCCGTGGCAAACCAGAGCATTTGCTGCATGTTTATGGCCCCACTGAAAACACCACGTTCAGTACCTGCCATCCGATTACCACCATTGCCGATATTTATCCCATCGGTACGCCGATCCGGCAAACCCAGTGTTATGTACTGGATCAGTTCCAGAACCTGTTGCCGCTTGGCAGTGTGGGTGAGTTGTATGTCGGTGGTGACGGCCTGGCGCGCGGTTATCTGAACCGTGAGGAGTTGACCGCCGAACGGTTTGTTGCTCATCCGTTTGTGGCCGGCGAGCGGCTGTACCGCACCGGTGACCTGGTGCGGATGGATGCAGACGGCGTGATTGAATACGTCGGTCGCGTCGATGCCCAGGTGAAGATCCGTGGTTTCCGCATTGAACTCAGCGAAATCGAACAACACCTGCTGGCCATGGAGGCCATCAAGTCAGCCGTAGTGGTGGCGCGTGAAGATACGCCCGGCCAGAAGCGTCTGGTGGCATATATCGTGATCGACTATGACCGCTTTGATGAAGAGGACGAAGAGGACGAGGCGTTCGAAGGCGAACTGATCAAAGAGATCCGACTGCGACTGTCAGTCGCGTTGCCGGCCTACATGATGCCATCATTCTTTGTGCCGATTGAGCGCCTGCCGCTGACCGTCAATGGCAAAATTGATACCCAAAGTCTGCCATTGCCAGACAGCATTGCCTCCATGGGTGAGTACGTGGCTCCAGGTACCGAAACCGAACAGACCCTGGTGGATATCTGGTGTGAGCTGTTGCAGTTCAACCGCGAGGATATGAGCGTGGCGGCCAACTTCTTCGAACTCGGTGGCCACTCATTACTGGTGGTCAAGCAGTTGGTGCAGATCAAGGCCGCATTCGGGCTGGATCTCGATATTAAAGTGCTGTTCGAAACCGAATCCATTGCCTCCCTCGGTCAGCACATCGACCGCCTGCTGGAGCAGCAGAAGCTGTCGCAGGAACTGTCGTCGCTGGATCAGGACAACCTCGAAGAAATGGAGTTTTAACATGAGCCAGGTAATTTCGGCAGCGGACCTCATTCATACCCTGAACCAGCAGGGCGTCGAGCTGTATATGGATCAGGGAACGTTGAAAGCCCGTTCCCGCAAAGGCCGGCTGACGCCGGAAGTGGTTGAGCTGATCAAAGCCCATAAACCACAGTTACAGGCGCATCTGACGGCCACCGGCGGCAGCGCACTTCAGCGTCCGCCGATCACTGCCGTGCCGAGAACCGGCGCGCCGATCCCCTTGTCCTACGCCCAACAACGGCTGTGGTTCATCGACCAGCTGTCCGGTGGCAGCGCCCACTACAACATTCCCGGTGCTTTGCGGGTGCAGGGCCGTTTTGATGATCAGGTGGCCGAACAGGCCCTGCAACGCATCGTCGACCGCCACGAACCCCTGCGCACGGTGTTTCGTCAGCGCGGCGACGTGGCCGAGCAGGTGATCCGGACGCAGGTGACCTTGCAGCTACAGCGCCGGGATTTGAGCACTCTGTCCGCCGCTGAGCAGCAACAGGCGGTGCGGGCAGCGGTCAACGCCGATGCCCTGGAAGCCTTCGATTTGCAACAGGATCTGTTACTGCGAGCCCGTTTTCTACGCCTTGGTGAGGATGACGGCGTGTTGCTGTTCACCATGCACCACATCGTCTCCGATGGCTGGTCCATGGGCGTTCTGATCGACGAATTCGTCACCCACTATGACAGCCTGCTGGCCGGCCAGCCCGATCCTCTGCCGCCGCTGACCGTGCAATACGCCGACTATGCCCAGTGGCAACGCGACTACCTGCAAGGAGACGTGCTCGACCAACAACTGGCATTCTGGCAGGAGACCCTGGCGGACCTGCCGGCAGTACACAGCCTGCCACTGGACTTTCCCCGTCCGGAACAGCCCGGCCAGGAAGGCGGCCATGTGGTCATCACCGTCGATGCCGAGGTGACCCCAGGCTCTGCGCCAACAGGCACGTGCGCAACAGGCCACCCTGTTCATGCTGCTGCACGCCGCCCTGACACTGTGGCTGTCCCGTCACAGCCACAGCCGTGACATCGTGCTGGGTACCCCGGTGGCCAACCGCCTGGATGCCCAACTGCAACCCCTGGTCGGCTTCTTCGTCAACTCCCTGGTGCTGCGCACCCGGTTGCCTGAGCAGGATCAGCGCTTCAGCGACTACCTGAACCACGTCAAAGCCGTCAACCTGTCGGCCCAGGCCCATCAGGATGTACCGTTCGAACTGCTGGTCGAGGCCCTGAAGCCGGAACGCAATCCGGCCTATGCGCCGTTGTTCCAGATGATGTTCAGCATGAACACCAACCAGGGCTCAGACCGTTCCCTGGCCGGGGTGACCCTGAGTCAGATCGAAGCCGACGAGATCACCGCCAAGTTCGACCTCATTGTCGACGTAGTGGAACACGATGATGGCGGTCTGCACATCACCTTCGAATACCACCGGGACCTGTGGCAGGGCGAGACCGTGACCGCCATGGCCCAGCGTTACGGCCGGCTGTTATCACAGCTGGCGGCCCAACCCCAGGCCCGTCTGAGCGAACTGTCGCTGCTGAGCGCGAGCGAATGGCGGCAAGTGTGTGAACAGTACAACGCCACCCGCAGTGACTATCCGCGCGAGGCCACCTTACCAGAGCTGGTGGCCCAACAGGCGGCCTTACAGCCCGACCGCATCGCCGTAGTATATGGCGAGACTCAACTGAGCTACGGCGAGCTGACTGCCCAGGCCCACCGGCTGGCGCGATACCTGACTGAGGCCGGCGTCCAGCGTGGCGACCTGGTGGGTCTGTACCTGGAACGCTCCGCCGAGCTGATCGTCGGCATGCTTGGCATCCTCAGCGCCGGTGCGGCCTACGTGCCGCTGGACAGTAGTTATCCGACTGACCGGCTGGCCTACATGGTGAACGACAGCGGGATCGACTGGCTGCTGAGCCAGAGCCATCTGCCGGATCTGTCCGTGAGCCGGCGGCTGAACCTGGACGATGCCGAGGGGCAGCGGATTCGCACCGAAGGTCCGGCGGACACTCCAGAACAACCCGTCAGCGCCGATGATCGAGCGTATGTGATGTACACCTCCGGCTCGACGGGTGAACCGAAGGGCGTGGCGGTGAGTCATCGCAATATCGTGCGACTGGTACAACACAGTGGCGTATTGCAGGTTCAGACGGAAGATATCGTGGCACAGGCATCGAACCATGCGTTTGATGCGGCGACGTTCGAGATCTGGGGGGCATTGACCAATGGTGCCCGGCTGGTGGGGATTGAGAAGACTGATCTGCTGGATCCGGTACAGCTGCGGCAACGGTTGACCACTTTTAATATCAGTGTGTTGTTTGTCACCACGGCCCTGTTTAATCAGGTGTCCAGAGTCGCGGCAGACAGCTTTGCTACATTAAGGCTGGTGTTGTTTGGCGGTGAAGCAGTCGATAACGCCAGTGTTGATCGGATTTTCCGCCATGGCAAACCGACGTATTTATGTCATGTGTACGGGCCCACTGAAAACACCACCTTCAGTACCCTGTACAGCATTGATGCCATGACATCAGATGCCTATCCGATTGGCTATCCGATCAGCCAGTCCAGCTGCTACCTGCTTGACCCCTGGGGTCAGCCGGTACCGCCGGGCTGTGTCGGTGAACTGTACGTCGGCGGCGATGGCGTGGCCGACGGCTACTGGCAGCGGCCGGCCCTGACGGCCGAACGCTTTGTCACGGCCGTATTCAGCGATGAACGGCTGTACCGCACCGGTGATCTGGTGCGCATGCGGGCCGATGGCGCCCTGGTGTTCGTTGGCCGGGCCGATGATCAGATCAAACTGCGCGGCTACCGCATCGAACTCGGCGAGATCGAACAACGGCTGCTGCAACAACCGGGTGTCAGCTCGGCAGTGGTGCTGGTGCGTGATGACGCCAATGGTCAGCCGCAGCTGTGTGCCTATGTGGTGGTGGATGACGCCGATGATCCGGCGGTGCCCGAACGGTTGCGTCAAGACCTGCTGAACCAGCTGCCGGACTACATGGTGCCGCGTTATATCACCCCGCTGACAACACTGCCCCTGACCGCCAACGGCAAAGTTGACAAGCGCGCCCTGCCGATGCCACAACAGACCGCTCAGACCAGCGATTACCAGGCCCCGAACACCGATATCGAACAACAGCTGGTGCAACTGTGGTCCGAACTGTTGGGCCAACCGGCTGACCAACTGAGTGTGACCGGCAACTTCTTTGAACTGGGGGGCGACTCCATCCTGTCGATCCAGCTGGTCTCGCGGGCCCTGCAACAGGGCTTGCAACTGACCGTCAAACAGCTGTTTGCCCATCAGACCATCCGTGCCCTGGCCCCCCATGTGCGTACCGGTCAGCAGCGGCAGGCCAGTCAGGCCGCGGTGACGGGGGAACAACCCCTGCTGCCGATCCAGCAACAGTTCCTGAGCGAAGGTGGAGCGCTGCATCACTTTAACCAGTCGGTGTTATTGACCCTGCCAGTAGAGATTGACCCCACTCAGGTGTGGGCCATCGTTGAACACTGGTACCGGCGGCATGATGCGCTGCGGTTACGGTTCCGTGAGTGTGAAGAGGGTCGTTGGTGTGGCGAATACCAACCCCTGGACGACGCCATGATCGAGGCCAGTGTGGTCCGCGTGGCGTTATCCACGGCAGAACTTCAGGATCATGCTCAGACCATGCAACGCAGCCTGAACCTCCAGAATGGCCCCCTGCTCAAGGTGGTGCACTACCAGGTCAGCGATGATAGCCACAACCGGCTGTTACTGATCTGCCACCACCTGGTGGTGGATGGCGTCTCCTGGCGGATTCTGCTCGATGATGCCGGTCAGTTATTACAACAGGCGGCCCAGGGGCAGACCTTGCAACTGGCCCCCAAGACCACGGGTTATCAGCACTGGGGCCGGTTTTTACATCAGACTGCCCACAGTGAGGCGATGCAGGCCCAGGCGGCTTATTGGCATGGGTTATTCGCCTCTGATACTGATTCCCTTACTTCATCAGCCTCGTCTTCACCGTCTTTCGGACGATTATCCGATCTGCCAGCCCCCCGCTGCCGTTATATCGATGCCGGTCACCGTTCACTGGAATGGTCGAGTGAGCTGACCCGCGACCTGCTGCAATCGGCCGGTCGGGCCTACCGTACCCAGGTGAATGAACTGCTGTTATCGGCGCTGCTCCTGGGGCTGTCACGCTGGTCCGGCCAGCGCCGGATCACCGTGGATCTCGAAGGCCATGGTCGTGAGGCTCTCAGCGAGGATATCGACCTGAGCCAGACCGTGGGCTGGTTTACCAGTGTGTATCCGTTGCCGTTGGCGTTACCGGTGGTTGATTCTCATAATGATGATCATCACTGTCATGACGAATTGGCCGCACTGATCACCGACGTTAAACAACGGTACCGCCGGGTACCCGATCACGGCTTGGGGTTTGGGATCTTAAAATACCTGGCCGATGACCCGGTGTTGCATGAGATCCCGGCGTCGGCGGTGGTATTTAATTATCTCGGTCAGTTCGATCAGGTGGTCAATGACGACAGCCTGTTCGGGGCAGCGGTGGAATCGCGCGGTGATGAGATTGATCCGCAGCGGCCTCTGAGCCATGCTCTCAACTTCAACGGTCTGGTGGCCGGTGGCCAGCTGAGCTTCGATCTGAGCTATGACCCGGCGTGCCTGAGCGAGGCACAGATGGATGCCCTGGCCGACTGTGTTCACAGCGCCCTGACCGATGTGGTCAAGCACTGCCTCGACCCCGAATCCGGACGCCTGAGCACGGTGGACTTCCCATTGGCCCAGGTCAGCGATGCGGTGTTGCAGAGTTGGCCACACGCACTCAACCAACGACCGCAGAACATTGTGGATGTCTATCCGGCCACGCCGATGCAATCAGGATTGTTGTTCCACAGCCTGTTGGAACGCAGTGCCTATGTCACCCAGATACTGCTGACCTTCGATGGCGCTCTGAACCTGGAAGCGTTCCAGCAGGCCTGGCAACAACTGGTGGAACGCCATGCCATCTTCCGCACCGCATTTATGGGCGCAGAGTCCGGACAGCTGCATCAGGTGGTGCTGAACCGGGTGAGTCTGCCCTGGCAGCATGACGACCTGACCGCGCTGACCCCGGCACAACAGGCGCAGCGGGTGGAACAGCAACGGGCGGCGGATCATGCCCTGGGGTTTGAATTACATCAGGCTCCGCTGATGCGGGTGCAACTGTGGTCACGGTGCGATGAACAGGGCCGGGCCCAGACCCAGATGCTGTGGAGCCATCACCATGCCCTGAGTGACGGCTGGTGTCTGGGGCTGATCTTCAGTGAACTGCAACAGAGCTACCGGGCGGTCTGTCAGGGAGAGGTTCCGGCACTGGCGGCAGTGACGCCGTACCGGGACTACATCGCCTGGTGGCAGCAACAGCCGGCGACCGAGGCGCAGGCCTGGTGGCAACAGTATCTGAGTGACCTGGATGGGCCGACGCCATTACCGGGTGCGCGGTCAATCACAGAGGATCATGACACAAGGGCTCCAACGGTCAAACAAACCCATCTGAGTCTCAGTGTGGCCGAGAGTGAGGCGTTGTCCGCTCTGGCGCGGCGGGCTCATACCACGGTGAACATCGTGTTGCAGGCGGCGTGGTCGTATCTGCTGGCGCGCTACAGCGGTGACGCCCAGGTGGTGTTCGGGACCACGGTCTCGGGACGTCCGGCGCAGCTGCCGGGTGTGGAAAGCATGATCGGACTGTTCATCAATACCGTACCGGTGAGCGTGCAGGTGAGGGATGAGCAGGGCATCGACGCGTGGTTGCAGAGTTTGCATCAGGCGCAGATGCGCAGTGATGAATACAGCTACTACCCATTGGCGGAGATCCAGCGGGAAGTGGGCATCAGCCCGTTGTTTGAGAGTCTGCTGGTGTTCGAAAACTATCCGGTGGATGCATTGGCAAATGACAGTGACGATGATGACTCGCTGCTGAAAGTCATCAACACCGCCAGCGTGGAAGCCACGACTTATCCGCTTTCAATCACTGCGAGCATGGCGGAAGCGCTGAATCTGAAGCTGAGCTGGCAGACAGCCCGCTTCGACGACCGGCAGATCGACCAGCTCGGTCATCATCTGGTGCAGGTGCTGCAACAACTGGCCGTAGTCGAGCGAATCAGTGAGCTGGATCTGCTCAGAGCGGAGGAACGGGATTATCTGCTGACCGCCGGGCAGGGTAAAACAGTTGCCTATCCGGAGACGACCTGCCTGCACGAACAGATCGAACAGCAGGCGACCCGCACCCCTGATGCCATTGCCGTGGTCTGTGCCGATGAACGATTGAGCTACGCCACCTTAAATGAGCGCGCCAATCAGGTGGCCCATGCGCTACGAGCCCAGGGTGTGAAAGCCGACAGCTTGGTGGGTCTGAGCATGCCGCGCAGTACTTCAATGCTGGTGGGCTTGCTCGGCATCCTCAAAGCCGGTGGCGCGTATGTGCCGATTGATCCGGATTACCCACTGGAACGACGGACCTATATGCTCCAGGACAGTGGCGTGGCCTGGGTACTGGTGGAAGATGAACAACATGATCTGCCGGAGCTGGCCGATGTCACCGTACTGGCATTGAGCGAAGCGGGCAAGCAAGCTTCATGGCTGGCCGCGCCGTTGGATAATCCCCCCCGACTACCGGAGCAGTCAGCGCAGAACCGTGCCTATGTGATTTATACCTCCGGCTCGACCGGAACTCCGAAGGCCGCCCAGGTTTATCAGCACAGTTTCAATAACCTGCTGAACTGGTATCGCAGCTGTACAGATGACGCC
Source organism: Gynuella sunshinyii YC6258 (assembly GCF_000940805.1). Lineage (GTDB taxonomy): Bacteria > Pseudomonadota > Gammaproteobacteria > Pseudomonadales > Natronospirillaceae > Gynuella > Gynuella sunshinyii. Next base: position 2,117,033 of record NZ_CP007142.1, read on the forward strand.
GGCGCTGAGATCACCCTGGTATTCAGTTCCCTGTCATTCGATCTGACCCAGAAAAACCTCTGGTCGCCGTTGCTCAATGGCGGCACGGTGGTTCTTTTGAATCATCGCCACTACGATCCGGATGTAATCATTCGTACCATCGAACAGGAACATGTTTCCTGGATCAACTGTGCTCCGAGCGCGTTTTATCCCTTGCTTGAAGATCGTGATCAGTGGTCACGGCTGGCGTCCCTGAAGCAGGTGTTTCTGGGTGGTGAGGCGATAGCCTACGGCCGCATTCACGACTGGCTGAGTCAGAGTGACGCCCGGCTGTGGAATTCTTACGGACCGACTGAATGCACCGACGTGGTGGCCGCCTGCGAGGTATCGCGGCAGGCAACCGCATCGGCAGAGTGGAGTCCGCCCATTGGCCGGCCGATCGATAATGTCCGGCTCTATGTGCTGGATCAACAGCTCAGACCCTGCCCGGCTCATGTGGTGGGCGATCTGTATGTCGGTGGTGTCTGCGTGGGTGGCGGTTATCTCGGCCAGCCGGACATGACCGCGCAGAAGTTTATCAGCAATCCATTGGACTCTGCGGATGAGCGTATTTACCTGACCGGTGACAAAGCCTTTATGGCGGCTGATGGCCAGATTCATTATTTCGGTCGTGATGACGATCAGGTGAAAGTGCGTGGTTTCCGGGTGGAACTGGGTGAAATAGAGCGTCGCCTGCTGGCACTGGATCAGGTGCATGCAGCGGTGGTGCTGGCACGCAAACACGCAGACAGCGGCTTCCATACTTTGCAGGCTTATGTGGTGCCGGCAGAAACATCGGCAGCCAATGACGAAGCCACTCTGCGGACAACCATATTGGCTGAACTGAACCGCCGTCTGCCGGATTTCATGGTGCCATCGCAGCTTGGCTTTATTGCCACCATTCCTCTGACTGCCAACGGCAAAGTTGATAAACGCGCGCTGCCGGACATTATTGAGACTATCGATGAAGCCCAGGTGCAACCCTTGAATGGTGACACCCAGCGGCAATTGGCCAGGCTCTGGTCAACGGTCCTGAAGATCGAACCGGAACGCATCGGTGCTGATTCCAGTTTCTTTGAACTCGGTGGACACTCGCTGTTGATGGTGCAATTGCTGGCCGCCATCAGACATCATTTCGATATCGAGTTAACCATCAACTCTCTGTTTGAAGCCACCCGAATACAGACCATGGCAGCCATCATCGATCAGGCCGTGACGGTCAAAAATCTGCAACAGCAGGCAGCAGCGGCGGAAATAAAAAGTGAAGGATTTTTATAAATGATAGACGCATTGCTTAAAAAGTCGGCGGATGCCGGTGTTTTTCTGTTTGTCAAAGACGGTAATCTGGGGTTCAAACTATCGGTGGACGAATTTCCGGCCGATCTGAAACAGGAAATTATCAGCCGCAAAGCCGAGTTGATCGCGTATCTGTCCATGCAGCAGGATGCGCCCGCTACCAGCGACAGAATTATTCCCAGCATTGACCGGACACAAGCGAAGCTACCGGTCTCCTATGCCCAACAGCGCATGTGGTTTATGGATACCATGGACGGTGGCAGCGCCCGCTACAACCTGCCGGGTGCCTTTCGGGTGACCGGGGATTTTGATGAAGCTATCGCAGCAACCGTATTGCAGCAGATTGTGGATCGTCACGAACCCTTGCGCACCACCTTCAGCAGTGATGGCGAGCAGGTCTGGCAGGTCATTCAGGAGCACGTTACGGTACCGTTCCAGACCGAGGACCTGAGTCACCTGGATGCCGAACAGCAGCAGGAACAGGTCAGTCAGCGCATCGAGGTTTTTGCCTCCGAGGTGTTTGATTTGTCCTCCGATGTCATGTTGCGGGCAAAATTTATCCGCCTGCAACCGGAGCAGGGCGTACTGTTGTTCAATATTCATCATATTGCCGCCGATGGCTGGTCCATGGGGGTATTGATGAGCGAGTTTGCACAGCTGTATGAAGCCGTGGCCGTTGCTATGCCGGTGGCGGATGTGTTGCCGCCATTGGAACGCCATTATGCGGATTACGCCAGCTGGCAGCGTGCGTTTCTGGACAGCGATGAGGTTAACCGGCAGTTGCATTACTGGCGTGAACGGTTGGAAGGTATTCCCCAGGTCAACAGCCTGCCGCTGGATCACGAGCGCAAACCACAGGAAAGTTATCATGGTGCGCAATATATTTCGTCACTGGCGGCGGCCGACAGCGACCGCCTGAAACAGTTTGCCAGCAAACAGAACGTCACCCTGTTCATGTTGTTGCAGAGTGCGTTTGCGCTGTTGATTGCCCGGCACAGCCAGAATGCCGATGTAGTGATGGGCATCCCCATGGCCAACCGGACGCATCCGACACTGGAACCATTGGTCGGTTTTTTCGTCAATACGCTGGTCCTGCGCACCGACTGCCGTGGTTCATTGCGGTTTGCAGAGTTTCTACAGCAGGTCAAACGTGATCATATCGAGGCTCAGGCCAACCAGGATGTGCCGTTCGATTATCTGGTCGAGACCCTGAATCCGCGTCGCAGCACCAGCCATGCGCCGATCTTCCAGATCATGTTCAGCATGAACACCACCGCTGACAGCCACCATCAAAAGGATGGCTGGCAACTTGAGGCCATGCAGCCGGAAGTGACCGCCGCCAATTTTGAGCTGACGCTGGATGTGCAGCAACGTGGCGGACAGCTGGATTTTCATTTTATCTACAACACCGATCTGTTTGAGGCCGCCAGCATTGAGCGTCTTGCGGCTCATTACGGCGTTATTCTGCACGGCATTCTGAGTAACCCGGATGAGCAGTTGCAGCAGTTTCCGTTGCTGACTGCGGCGGAAACCAGTCATTTACTGCATGAACTCAGCACTGACTCACTGCCGGATGGGCATCCGCTGGCGGATCTTTCGGCGATTCAGCGCCAATGCGTACATCATCTGTTCGAACAACAAGTCGCCAAGACGCCGGAACAGACGGCGGTCATCTGCCGTGAGCACAGTATCAGTTATGCCGAATTGAATGCGCGTGCCAATCAACTCGCCGGATATCTGATGGAGCAGGGGCTGACCTCGCAAACACCCGTGGGTGTGTGCATGGATCGCAGCATCGAGCTGGTGACCTGCCTGCTTGGCGTCATGAAAGCCGGCGGTGCCTACGTGCCGCTGGATCCAACCTATCCGCCGCAGCGACTGCACAATATTCTGACCGGCAGTGGCATCTCGATGGTACTGACCCGCAGCCGGTTTTCATCATTACTGCAGCAGGATCAGAGTTCGTTACGTTGTCTGGAACTGGATACCTTGTCTGACACTCTGGCGCAATATGCCAGTGAGAATCTGCCGGCTACGCTGGTGCAGGGGCAGCATCTGGCCTATGTCATTTATACCTCCGGCTCCACCGGATTGCCGAAAGGGGTGGAGATCGAACATCGGAACACCTGCGCCATGCTGCGCTGGGCACAGACCCGTTACAGCCGTGAAGAACTGGCACTGACCCTGGCCAGTACCTCGATCAATTTTGACCTGTCGGTTTACGAACTGTTCCTGCCACTGTCCATCGGCACCACGGTTTTGCTGGTGGACAATATTCTCTCGTTGCTGGAACAGCCTCTGAATCCCACTCTGATCAATACCGTACCATCGGGTATTGCCGCATTACTCGATGCCGGGCGGGTGCCGGCGTCGGCCATGACCATCAATCTGGCCGGTGAGCCGCTGCCGGAAAATACCGTTAATGCACTGTTACGTGAGACTGCCTGCCGGCGGGTCGTGAATCTGTATGGTCCATCGGAAGACACTACCTATTCCACTATTGCGGAATTTTCTGCGCCGACCGACAAGGTCACCATTGGCCGGCCTATCCTGCACAGTCAGGCTTATATTCTCGATGCGCATCTGCAACTGGTTCCCAAGGGCAGTGTTGGGGAGTTGTATCTGGGCGGCGCCGGGGTAACCCGTGGCTATCGCAATCAGCCGGAGCTGACGGCCGAGCGTTATATTTCATCGCCGTTTGATGATCACAACCGGCTTTATAAAACCGGTGATCTGGTGCGCTGGCTGGCCGATGGCAACATCGAATACCTGGGTCGTGCCGATGATCAGGTGAAGATCCGTGGATTCCGCATCGAGCTGGAGGAAATCTGTCAGCTGCTGTTGCAGCATGCAGCGGTTAAATCTGCCGCTGTGGTGGTCAGAGACGATCACCATACCGATAAATATATTGCCGCCTATGTCACTCTGGCGACGGATCTGGCGCAGCCGGAAAGCGAGCTGAAACAGTATCTGCAGGGCATTCTGCCCGATTACATGTTACCGGCAGTCTTTGTGATACTGGCGGAGATGCCGCTGACCGCCAATGGCAAGATTGACAAGAAAGCGCTGCCAGCACCCGATGCCACTCAGTGGCAGGCCGATTATGTCGCGCCGGAGACCAACCATGAGAAAGCACTGGCGCAACTGTGGGCCGGTATTTTTCGCATCGAAGCAGACAGCATCAGCCGTCATGCCAATTTTTTTGAACTCGGCGGTCACTCACTGCTGACGATTCGTCTGTTATCGGCCATCAGCGATCAGTTGGGCATAGAGCTGAGCATTCGCGATGTCTTTGAGTATGCCACTCTGGCCGAACTGGCTGGCCGGCTTGATGCCTGTCAGGGTCAGCAGCGTCGCAAGCCGGCGCTGACGGCCATGACCCGTGAATTTCATTTTAATCACCAGAGCGGTCAGCAGGAGGTGGTTTTCCCGCTGTCCTACGCCCAACAACGGCTGTGGTTCATCGACCAGCTGTCCGGCGGCAGCGCCCACTACAACATTCCCGGTGCTTTGCGGGTGCAGGGCCGTTTTGATGATCAGGTGGCCGAACAGGCCCTGCAACGCATCGTCGACCGCCACGAACCCCTGCGCACGGTGTTTCGTCAGCGCGGCGATGTGGCCGAGCAGGTGATCCGGACGCAGGTGACCTTGCAGCTACAGCGCCGGGATTTGAGTACTCTGTCCGCCGCTGAGCAGCAACAGGCGGTGCGGGCAGCGGTCAACGCCGATGCCCTGGAAGCCTTCGATTTGCAACAGGATCTGTTACTGCGGGCCCGTTTTCTACGCCTCGGTGAGGATGACGGCGTGTTGCTGTTCACCATGCACCACATCGTCTCCGATGGCTGGTCCATGGGCGTTCTGATCGACGAATTCGTCACCCACTATGACAGCCTGCTGGCCGGCCAGCCCGATCCTCTGCCGCCGCTGACCGTGCAATACGCCGACTATGCCCAGTGGCAACGCGACTACCTGCAAGGAGACGTGCTCGACCAACAACTGGCATTCTGGCAGGAGACCCTGGCGGACCTGCCGGCCGTGCACAGCCTGCCACTGGACTTTCCCCGTCCGGAACAGCCCGGCCAGGAAGGCGGCCATGTGGTCATCACCGTCGATGCCGAGGTGACCCAGGCTCTGCGCCAACAGGCACGTGCGCAACAGGCCACCCTGTTCATGCTGCTGCACGCCGCCCTGACACTGTGGCTGTCCCGTCACAGCCACAGCCGTGACATCGTGCTGGGTACCCCGGTGGCCAACCGCCTGGATGCCCAACTGCAACCCCTGGTCGGCTTCTTCGTCAACTCCCTGGTACTGCGCACCCGGTTGCCTGAGCAGGATCAGCGCTTCAGCGACTACCTGAACCACGTCAAAACCGTCAACCTGTCGGCCCAGGCCCATCAGGATGTACCGTTCGAACTGCTGGTCGAGGCCCTGAAGCCGGAACGCAATCCGGCCTATGCGCCGTTGTTCCAGATGATGTTCAGCATGAACACCAACCAGGGCTCAGACCGTTCCCTGGCCGGGGTAACCCTGAGTCAGATCGAAGCCGACGAGATCACCGCCAAGTTCGACCTCATTGTCGACGTAGTGGAACACGATGATGGCGGTCTGCACATCACCTTCGAATACCACCGGGACCTGTGGCAGGTTGAGACCCTGACCGCCATGGCCCAGCGTTACGGCCGGCTGTTATCACAGCTGGCGGCCCAACCCCAGGCCCGTCTGAGCGAACTGTCACTGCTGAGCGCGAGCGAATGGCGACAGGTGTGTGAACAGAACAACGCCACCCGCAGTGATTATCCGCGCGAGGCCACCTTACCAGAGCTGGTGGCCCAACAGGCGGCCTTACAGCCCGACCGCATCGCCGTAGTATATGGCGAGACTCAACTGAGCTACGGCGAGCTGAGCGCCCAGGCCAACCGGCTGGCGCGATACCTGACTGAGGCCGGCGTCCAGCGTGGCGACCTGGTGGGTCTGTACCTGGAACGCTCCGCCGAGCTGATCGTCGGCATGCTGGGCATCCTCAGCGCTGGTGCGGCCTACGTGCCGCTGGACAGCAGCTATCCAGCCGAGCGACTGGCCTACATGGTGAACGACAGCGGGATCGAATGGCTGCTGAGCCAGAGCCATCTGCCGGATCTGTCCGTGAGCCGCCGGCTGAACCTGGACGATGCCGAGGGTCAGCGGATTCGCACGCAAGGCCCGGCGCAGTGGCTTGAAGCAACACTGAGCGCCGAAGATCGAGCGTATGTGATGTACACCTCCGGCTCGACGGGTGAACCGAAGGGCGTGGCGGTGAACCATCGCAATGTTGTACGACTGGTACAGCGCAGTGGGGTATTGCAGGTTCAGACGGAAGACATCGTGGCACAGGCATCGAACCATGCGTTTGATGCGGCGACGTTCGAAATCTGGGGGGCATTGACCAATGGCGCCCGGCTGGTGGGGATTGATAAGACCGATTTACTGGACACCGAGGTGTTAAAAACCCGGCTGAGAGAAGCGCGGATCAGCGTACTGTTCCTGACCACCTCGGTCTTCCATCAGGTGGCGCGTATCGCGCCGGAGACCTTCGCCAGTCTGCGGATAGCTCTGTTTGGCGGTGAAGCGGTGGACAAACCCTGTGTGGACCGGGTACTGGCCGCCGGCAAACCCGAACATCTGTTGAACGGCTATGGTCCGACCGAAAATACCACCTTCAGCACGGTGTATAACATTCAGAGTATCGGCCGTGAACCTTATTACCCGATTGGTTTTCCGTTACAGCAATCCAGCTGCTACCTGCTTGACCCCTGGGGTCAGCCGGTACCGCCGGGCTGTGTCGGTGAACTGTACGTCGGTGGCGATGGCGTGGCCGACGGCTACTGGCAACGGCCGGCCCTGACGGCCGAACGCTTTGTCACGGCCGTATTCAGCGATGAACGGCTGTACCGCACCGGTGATCTGGTGCGCATGCGTGCCGATGGCGCCCTGGTGTTCGTTGGCCGGGCCGATGATCAGATCAAACTGCGCGGCTACCGCATCGAACTCGGCGAGATCGAACAACGGCTGCTGCAACAACCGGGTGTCAGCTCGGCAGTGGTGCTGGTGCGCGACGATACCCGTGGCCAGCCGCAGCTGTGTGCCTATGTGGTGGTGGATGACGCCGATGATCCGGCGGTGCCCGAACGACTGCGTCAAGACCTGCTGAACCAGCTGCCGGACTACATGGTGCCGCGTTATATCACCCCGCTGACAACACTGCCCCTGACCGCCAACGGCAAAGTCGACAAGCGTGCCCTGCCGGTGCCACAACAGACCGCTCAGACCTGCGATTACCAGACCCCGAACACCGATATCGAAAGACAGCTGGTGCAACTGTGGTCCGAACTGCTGGGCCAACCGGCTGACCAACTGAGTGTGACCGGCAACTTCTTTGAACTGGGAGGCGACTCCATCCTGTCGATCCAGCTGGTCTCGCGGGCCCTGCAACAGGGCTTGCAACTGACCGTCAAACAGCTGTTTGCCCATCAGACCATCCGTGCCCTGGCCCCCCATGTGCGTACTGGCCAGCAGCGGCAGGCCAGTCAGGCTGCGGTGACGGGGGAACAACCCCTGCTGCCGATCCAGCACCAGTTCCTGGCTGAAGGCGGAGCGCTGCATCACTTTAACCAGTCGGTGTTATTGACCCTGCCAGTAGAGATCGACCCCACTCAGGTCCGGGCCATCGTTGAACACTGGTACCGGCGGCATGATGCGCTGCGGTTACGGTTCCGTGAGTGTGAAGAGGGTCGTTGGTGTGGCGAATACCAACCCCTGGACGACGCCATGATCGAGGCCAGTGTGGTCCGTGTCGCGTTATCCACGGCAGAACTTCAGGATCATGCTCAGACCATGCAACGCAGCCTGAACCTCCAGAAGGGCCCCCTGCTCAAGGTGGTGCATTATCAGGTCAGCGATGATAGCCACAACCGGCTGTTACTGATCTGCCACCACCTGGTGGTGGATGGCGTCTCCTGGCGGATCCTGCTCGATGATGCCGGTCAGTTATTACAACAGGCGGCCCAGGGGCAGACACTGCAACTGGCCCCCAAGACCACGGGTTATCAGCACTGGGGCCGGTTTTTACATCAGTATGCAAGCAGTGAGGCGATGCAGGCCCAGGCGGCTTACTGGCATGGGCTGGCGGCCGAGATCACCCCTCCGGAACAGGGACCATTGGCATCATTGTCCCAGCCCTGTTGCCGTTATATCGATGCCGGTCACCGTTCACTGGAATGGTCGAGTGAGCTGACCCGCGACCTGCTGCAATCGGCTGGCCGGGCCTACCGTACCCAGGTGAATGAACTGCTGTTATCGGCGTTGCTCCTGGGGCTGTCACGCTGGTCCGGCCAGCGCCGGATCACCGTGGATGTCGAAGGCCATGGTCGTGAAGCTCTCAGCGAGGATATCGACCTGAGCCAGACCGTGGGCTGGTTTACCAGTGTCTATCCGTTGCCGTTGGCGTTACCCACCGAGGGGAATGAGGACCTGACTGCACTGATCACCGACGTTAAACAACGGTACCGTCAGGTACCCGATCACGGCTTGGGGTTTGGGATCTTAAAATATCTGGCTGGTGACCCGGTACTGACGCAGATCCCGGCGTCGGCGGTGGTATTCAATTATCTCGGTCAGTTCGATCAGGTGGTCAATGACGACAGCCTGTTCGGGGCAGCGGCAGAATCGCGCGGTGATGAGATTGATCCGCAGCGGCCTCTGAGCCATGCCCTTAACTTCAACGGTCTGGTGGCCGGTGGCCAGCTGAGCTTCGATCTGAGCTATGACCCGGCGTGCCTGAGCGAGGCACAGATGGATGCCCTGGCCGACTGTGTTCACAGCGCCCTGACCGATGTGGTCAAGCACTGCCTTGACCCCGAATCCGGACGCCTGAGCACGGTGGACTTCCCATTGGCCCAGGTCAGCGATGTGGTGTTGCAGAGTTGGCCACACGCACTCAACCAACGACCGCAGAACATTGTGGATGTCTATCCGGCCACGCCGATGCAATCAGGATTGTTGTTCCACAGCCTGTTGGAACGCAGTGCCTATGTCACCCAGATACTGCTGACCTTCGATGGCGCTCTGAACCTGGAAGCGTTCCAGCAGGCCTGGCAACAACTGGTGGAACGCCATGCCATCTTCCGCACCGCGTTTATGGGCGCAGAGTCCGGACAGCTGCATCAGGTGGTGCTGAACCGGGTGAGTCTGCCCTGGCAGCATGACGATCTGACCGCGCTGACCCCGGCACAACAGGCGCAGCGGGTGGAACAGCAACGAGCAGCGGATCACGCCCTGGGGTTTGAATTACACCAGGCCCCGCTGATGCGGGTGCAACTGTGGTCACGGTGCGATGAACAGGGTCGGGCCCAGACCCAGATGCTGTGGAGCCATCACCATGCCCTGAGTGACGGCTGGTGTCTGGGGCTGATCTTCAGTGAACTGCAACAGAGCTACCGGGCGGTCTGTCAGGGACAGGTTCCGGCACTGGCGGCAGTGACGCCGTATCGGGACTACATCGCCTGGTGGCAGCAACAGCCGGCGACCGAGGCGCAGGCCTGGTGGCAACAGTATCTGAGTGACCTGGACGGGCCGACGCCATTACCGGGTGCGCGGTCCATAACCGATGAACAGGATTCGACAGCCCCGACCGTCAAACAAACCCATCTGAGTCTCAGCGTGGCCGAGAGTGAGGCGTTGTCCGCTCTGGCGCGGCGGGCTCATACCACGGTGAACATCGTGTTGCAGGCGGCGTGGTCGTATCTGCTGGCGCGCTACAGCGGTGACGCCCAGGTGGTGTTCGGGACCACGGTCTCGGGACGTCCGGCGCAGCTGCCGGGTGTGGAAAGCATGATCGGGCTGTTCATCAATACCGTACCGGTGAGCGTGCAGGTGAGGGATGATCAGGGGATCGACGCGTGGTTGCAGAGTTTGCATCAGGCGCAGATGCGCAGTGATGAATACAGCTACTACCCACTGGCGGAGATCCAGCGGGAAGTGGGCATCAGCCCGTTGTTCGAGAGTCTGCTGGTGTTCGAAAACTACCCGGTGGATGCGCTCGAAGATCATGGTCCGGTTGACGGGTCTGATCCATCTGCGTTGAAGATTATTGCCAGCGGCACGGTGGAGGCTACCAATTATCCTTTGTCGATCACTGCGAGCATGTCTGATGTGCTGAACCTGAAACTGACCTGGCAGACAGCCCGTTTCGGTGCAGCGGATATTGATCAACTGGGTCGACAACTGGTCAGGGCGTTGCAGCAATTAACCACTGTACGACGGGTGAATGAGCTACATCTGCTAAACGAAGATGAGTCTCTGGCCCTGTTGGCGAAAGGGCAGGGGCCGGTGGTGGAGTATCCACAAACGACCTGCCTGCACGAACAGATCGAACAACAGGCGGCCCGCACCCCTGATGCCATTGCCGTGGTCTGTGCCGATGAACGCTTGAGCTACGCCACCTTGAATGAGCGTGCCAATCAGGTGGCCCATGCGCTACGAGCCCAGGGTGTGAAAGCCGACAGCTTGGTGGGTCTGAGCATGCCGCGCAGTACTTCAATGCTGGTGGGCTTGCTCGGCATCCTCAAAGCCGGTGGCGCGTATGTGCCGATTGATCCGGATTACCCGCTGGAACGACGGACCTATATGCTCCAGGACAGCGGCGTGGCCTGGGTACTGGTGGAGGATGAACAACATGATCTGCCGGAGCTGGCCGATGTCACCGTACTGGCATTGAGCGAAGCGGGCAAGCAAGCTTTTCAGCGCAGGAGAATCCAGCCCGACTGCCGGAGCAGTCAGCGCAAAATCTTGCTTATGTGATTTATACCTCCGGTTCGACCGGCCAACCCAAGGGTGTCATGGTCGAACATCATGCCCTGATGAATCTGGCACACTGGATTCACAGCATGGCGCAGCAGCATTTTGGCGATCAGTGTCAGAACTGGGCATTGAATGCACCGCTGGCGTTCGATGCGTCGCTGAAAATGGTCACTCAACTGGCCTTTGGTGTGTCACTGCACATTCTGCCGGAATCACTGCGATTGCAGCCGGCTCAACTGATGCAGTATTTCCAGCAGCACGCCATTGCAGTCGCGGATATCACGCCGTCGTTGTTGGAGATTGTGTTGCAGGAAGCTGAATCCACTGAGCAGTCACTGCCGCATCTGTTGATCGGTGGCGAAGCCATTCATGCACGGTTGTGGGATACGTTGAGCCGTTACGGCGAACAACATCAACGGGTGTTTGTGAATGTCTATGGTCCAACCGAAGCCACGGTGGACAGCAGTTACAGCGTGATCACCAGAGCGCAGTCGCCCAACATCGGTGTTCCGATTGATAATGTTCAGTTATACGCCATGGATGCCCGGCAGCAGTTGTTGCCAGCCGGATATTGCGGCGAATTGTGCATCGCCGGCAATGGTCTGGCGCGTGGTTATCTGAACCAGCCGGCGTTGAGTCAGGAAAAATTCCCGCTCGTAACCCTGGCCGATGGTCGACGCGTGCGGATGTACCGCACCGGCGACAAAGTTCGCCTGCGTGAGGATGGTCGCCTGGATTATCTTGGCCGGATGGACAATCAGGTGAAGATTCGTGGTTTCCGCATTGAACCTGGGGAGATCGATCATCATCTGTTGGCACTGGAGATGGTTGCGGCTTGTTGTACCGTGGTTCGCAATGATGCCCAGGGCAACCGCATGTTGGTCAGTTATCTGGTCCCGCAACAAATGCCGGACACCCACTCCGACTGGATTCAGACCGTCCGCTCGATGCTGATGGCTCGTTTACCGCACTACATGATTCCATCGGCATTCAAGTTGATGCCACGACTGCCGGTAACGGTGAACAACAAAATCGACAAACAGATGCTTCCGGCAGAGGATCTGAGTGCGCAAACTTTCTATGCTGCTGCGGAAACTGCCGTGGAAGCCCGACTGGTGTCGATTTGGTCCCGTCTACTGGCGGTTGAAGAATCCCGGTTCAGTGTTACTCAGAGTGTTTTCGAACTCGGGGCTCACTCGCTGTTGTTGATGAATGCGCTGGCGGAGATGAGGCGCAGCGGTATGGAAGCCTCTCTGAAAGCCATTTACGAATATCCCTCCATTCGCGATTTTGCTGCGCATCTGCAGAGCGATACGGTTTCTGATAGCCAGGGGTGTGTGATCCGGTTGAATCAGTGCTCTGATGGCCAGCCGTTATTTATCTTCCATCCGTTTGGCGGGCGTTGCGATGGCTATGTGACGCTGGCAAAAGCATTGGAAAATGTCTGCCCCGTTTATGGGGTGCAGGCACCGTTCACCTATCGCCACGCCTTTTCGTTCAGTCAGTTGAGTCAGTTGTGTGATTTCTACATAGAGGGTCTCAGGCACTATCAACCCAATGGGCCGTATCGCATTGCCGGCTGGTCTGCCGGAGGCAATATCGCTGCCATGGTGGCCGCCAGATTGACAGCGGCCGGTGACGAGGTGCAGAGCCTGATCATCATCGATGCATTGCTGGGGCGTCAGCTGACCAGCACACCCAAGACTGAATTCGAACATCTTCTGGAAGTGTTGAAGATTGAATTACAGGACGAAGATGACACTTCTTCGGAATTCGCATTGCCTGATGTGCTTGCCCGGCAATTGGATGGTCAGCATATCGAACAGCAGATTCAGACGGTGGCTGAGTATCTGGTGGCGGAGCAGCGCAACGATTTTATGGATGCCGAACAGATTGCCATTGCGCTGCGATTTGGCATTGACTTCAACGCCGTTGATCGCTCGGTGCCGCCTTTTGCCATGACCGGTAAATCAGTGCTGATTTCGGCCTCTCGCAATCCTTCTGCGATACGGAAGGATGTCTTTGACGGTTGGTTAAATGTGGTGCGGGCTCCGGCTAATGAAAGCTACAGCGTAGACACCGAGCACCACCGTATGATGCGGGATGACAGTGTGCGGAAAATTGCTGCCATATTGCGTAAAGAGTTAAGGGGTCAGTGAAAATGCTCTGTTTTCCAGAGCCCAAAGTAATAACCGAATAAAACACTCCCATAGATTGGTGAGTGAATACATTTTGATATAAAAGGATCAGCTTATTATGGGCGACAGTTACTACCTGAAAGAAGATGTGTATATCGAACCGCTGTTTAACCACTGGTATGCATGGCCATATCTGATGGCGCCGGCAACGGCGGCCAGACATCTGACCAACACACACAGACGGATCATGAAATCCTATGTGAAGAATTACGAACTGCATATTCTGGCTAAAGAGCATAAGGCTTTAACCGGTGGCGATTTTGTCGATTGCACCGAAGAACAATTGGAGGACATCAAACAGCTGATCGCTGAGATCGAAGACAACTGTAGCGAACTGGTCGCACTGTCTTCAGATATCAAAAAGCTGAATGAATTGATGGCTAGCCATGTCACCGGTGAAAGCATCGAGTATCTCTATGAACAGGTACCCGAAGGACTCAAAGGCTACGTCGAGTTGTTCATGGACATGGAACATAATCCCGGTTACCGCTTGATCGAACCGCTGTTGTATAACAGTCACTATTACCGGCCCGACCTGCAATCCATATCCCTTGGTCTGATCTCCAAAGTCGGTGACCGGCCATTTGTGTTCAGTACCCCACGGCTGCCGGATAATAACCACCTGCAGCTGGATGCCGAGTTCAACGATCCGTTCTGGGATACCTTGTGCCGTGCCCGCGAATATCCATTATCATCACAACAAATCAAGGAGCTGTTTGATGGTCGGCAGCTCAGTGGCGGGTTAACGGTGGAAGAGTTATTTACTGAAACACCCAGTCAGCACCAACATCAGCCGGTGACTTCCGGTATACGGTTGACCTATACCGGACATGCCGGATTTCTGATCGAGAGTGAGGATGTCAGCATTCTGATCGATCCGGTGATTGCGAGCCGGGGTGATCAGTATGCCAACGACGTGGTGAGCTTCAGTGAACTGCCGGAGAAAATCGATTACATCTGTTTGACCCACAATCACCAGGACCATATCAATATCGAGACCCTGCTGCAGTTGCGTTATAAAACCGGAAAAATTCTGGTACCGAAAAATAATGGCGGTAGCCTGGCTGACCCTTCCATGAAACTGATTCTCAAACAGCTCAAATTCACGGTGGAAGAAATGGAAGATCTGGACCAGATCGAGATTTCCCACGGTCGCATTACCGCGATTCCGTTCCTGGGTGAACATGGTGATCTGAACATTCGCAGCAAGGCCGCCTGGCTGGTCGAACTGCGCGGCAAGAAGTGCTTCTTTGGTGCCGATTCCGCCAATCCGGATATTAATCTCTATCGGCATATGCAGCCCCTGCTCGCGGACGCCGATGTATTTGCCGTAGGGATGGAATGTGTGGGTGCACCCTATACCTGGCTGTATGGCGCACTGAACACCAAAAAGGTGGCACCGGTCATTCGCGAGTCACGGCGCCTCAACGGCTCCGATTCGGCTCAGGCCATCGAGATGGTCAAACTCCTCAAGCCTCGGCAGGTGTTTATTTACGCCCTGGGTATGGAGCCCTGGTACAAGTACTTTATCGGTCTGGATTACAGCGAGGGTGCTAAACAGATTGATGAATCCGACCACATGCTGAAACTGTGTGAGGGGATCAAAACACCCGCGGAAAAACTATTTGGCCGCAAGGTTATGAGCCTGGTAACCAGTGCTTGAGCTTTGCCATTGAACAGTACCGAAGTGGTTATGGATGATGGCTTTGGTATTGTTTGAGGAGTCTGTACCAAAAGGTGCGCAGATTCCTCAACAATTCGAGACTTTCAGATCACTCCCCGAAAATCGAATAGTCTTGGCCCCTTTTTTCTGTATTCAGCCGGTGGTCTAGTAGTCGACGCCACCTTGATACGCTCAGTTAATAACACTAATTTGATCTATATATGAAACATTAAAACTATTAATGATCTATGTATGGTACAAAAATTCCAAAACCCCCTGTAAGAACCTATTCCCGCTATCCCGAAGATGCACTATCGCTGCTGGCCGGTTTGATACGTGCCTCAAGACTTGAGAAAAAAAATGAACACTCGACCGTGCAGGCATCTCCAGAGAGATGTTTGTCCGCATCGAAAAAGCAGATCCCAAATGCGAAATTGGAGCCGCTTTTGAAGTGGCCAGAATTGTCGGGGTGAGTTAATTTTACGAGACTCTGGCTGAAATTATCCTGACCCCAAAGGAAACCCTGCGAGAGTTGTCCAAATGTATGATTTTTAACATTTTATCCGGAAACACAAACGATCATGCCAGAAATCATGCAGTCTGTTGGGATGGAAAAATGCTTTCACTGACACCAGCTTATGATATCTGCCCTCAGGGGTGCACCGGAAACGAAGTATCGAAAGCTATGCATATAGCTGTTAGTAACAAGATGAGCCAATTGGCAACCTGTTTGCAAACAGTACACAACTTTCTGTTCTTTTTTCTCCCTCAGAAATCATCTGCGCTTTACAGCATTTTACAGCACTTTGCATGAATCAGGCTAAAAGCCATCTTGCTGTTAATACGCTGAAAATACAGCATTAATATGCGAAGAAGACTTCTGCCCGACGCAGAATATCCTGTTCCGGCTTCATGTCATGCATTTCTTTTATCACAGACAACGAAAGGCCAAAACAGTTACTAAATAACGATATCCCTGGACACAGAACAAGTTCACCGAGGATTTGGACACAGAGACAAGTTTTGCGGACTGACAGGCAAGTTTTTTTTTATGTATTCCTTAAAGTGTCTGTTCCCGGGTACAAAAAAAATAGCTGTGAATTCATCTAACAACCCATATTTTCAAACAGGAGTTTGCCATGAAAGCCGCTATTACAAGTACATTGGGCTCCATTTTAAAGATTGAAGACGTACAAAAACCTACTATCGAGCCACATCAGATATTAGTAAAAATTCACGCCTGTGGCGTATGCCATACAGACCTTCATGCCTGTCATGGAGATTGGCCTGTCAAACCGACATTACCTTTAATTCCCGGACATGAAGGCGTCGGTGAAATTGTTGAAGTGGGTGAAGCTGTCTCCCATTTAGGCATTGGCGATAGAGTGGGTATCCCTTGGTTATACAGTACCTGTGGTCATTGTGAATACTGTTTAAGTGGACAAGAAAGCCTCTGTTTATCCCAGCAAAATGCAGGCTATTCTGTCGCTGGCAGTTACGCCGAATACTGCGCAGCTCATGCGGATTATGTGGTAAAAATTCCAGAAGGCCTGGATTACGTGGCTGCTGCGCCAATCTTCTGTGCCGGCGTCACCACTTATAAAGCCTTAAAGGTATCTGATGCCAAACCTGGTCAATGGGTCGCGGTATTCGGGGTTGGTGGGCTCGGCCACTTAGCCGTGCAATATGCTATCGCTATGGGATTTCGCGTTGTGGCGGTCGATACAGGTGATGCCAAACGCGAATTGGCTACGTCATTAGGGGCTGAATACTTCTTTGATTTTATGACAGACAATATAGTCGAAGATATTAAAGCGGCTACGGATGGTGTTCACGCCAGTGTATGTACTGCCGTAAGTAAGGCTGGATTCCGTCAAAGCTATGATGTGGTACGCCGTGGCGGCAAATGCGTCTTGGTTGGTCTACCACCAGAGGATATGCCATTACCCATATTCGATACTGTGCTCAACGGCGTCAGTGTTGTTGGCTCAATTGTTGGCACACGTAAAGACTTGGAAGAATGTTTGGAATTCGCTGCTCGCGGCAAGGTTAAAGCCATTATTACCGAGAAATCTCTTGATGATATTAATGAGATCTTTGCGGATATGGAGAAAGGCGATATTACCGGACGTATCGTGATGTCTATTTCCTAAGCTGCGGAGAAATAAAAAAGGAGCCCTGCAAAAGTAGCGCTCCTTTTTTATTTGCCGTCTTTATTTGGCTTGAAAATCATCTTACGGCGAGTTTTTTAAACTTGGACCAACAGGCAGAGTTTCGCCTGCTAATGTTGATAACTTCATATCGTCCTGTTGATCCATCTCAAGGCGTTGTTGCCACGGTGCCGGGCATTTATCTTTTTTCGGTTTAGCCGTTGTCACCGGATGGGGCAAAGGAAATTTTTTTGCGCATCAGATACAAACTATTAAAGACAACTGGAATGCCGGTTGCGATGAAGCGGCGCTCAGTGAGGTTGACAGGCATTTGTTATGGCAGAGACAGTTTTTGAATCCGTATTCATTATATTGTTAACCCTGTAATCCACTATGACGGAAAATAACAACGACATTCAAATAAACCAGGAAGGCCTGTTTGAATGTCTGGTTAACAGGGCAATAGAATCGTAAGATCCCTAAAAAATCGAATAGTCGTGTGTTCGTAATCTCTCAATCAGTTGGTGTCGTAATTGCCCAATGGTGCGACGGTCGCAGATTTGTACATCAAACAGTTCTGCCCGTTGATGATGTTTTGGATGAATATCATGGAAACTGGTAATCATACCGGTGGTGCGGAATCCGCCGAGATGTTTAAGCATGGAGCCGAGTTTGTACACCACATGCTGGGCATTGCGGTAGTCCAGCAGTGCGGTCTTGCATTCAATCACGATCAGCCGGTTGTCGTAGAGAGCCAGCACGTCGAGTTCGTTGCGGATCGAGAATTTTTGTTTGCTGCCCAACCAGCGTACCTGAACGCTGCGGGCGACATCCTGTAAGCGTGGGAATTCCGAGCGCAGTTGAAACAGTTCACTGAATACCCGTTCCTCCAGCCAGCCACCATTGGCAAAAAACCGTGCCTCTTCACTGGCGAATGTCAGCTGCTGTTGATGCATCTCGGCCAGGCCGGCGTCACTCAGTTGATCCAGGATTTCCAGAAACATATGATCACCACGTAGTTCGTGGCGCGGAATATTGCAGTGCAAATGATCTTCCGCCTGGCTGGCGTAGTAATTCAATTTGGCGATGGCCAGGCTGTAAGCGCGCGCCTGAGCCTGCCATTTTTTTGCCAGTTCGCGTTGTTCCGGCGGAATGTGTGAGCGGCTGAGGGATTCTACCTCCAGCCCATGAGCCTGCAGAAAGGTTGGCAGCTTGACGTTATCCTGCAGCGCAAAATCCGGTTGCTGGTCCGGGTTACTCAACCAGCGCACCCAGTCCTTGTTTAAAAAGAATACCGGCAGGTCGCGATAGAAAAACACCTCATGAGCAATGATAGCGACAGGTCGATAACCACCGGTGCTGTTCAAAATCAGTTTATGGCCCTGAGCCAGATGCTGTGCCACCACGGACTCAAAGGTCTGGCGCAGTAAATCCGTTTGCCAGGCATCCGGAAGGTCCAGCAATGTGCACTGAATTCCCATGGGTTTACAGGCTTCTATTAACCACTGTCGGTGCTCCAGGTAAGGGCTGTTGGCCGTGGCTGCGAGGATGACTTCATCTGGTTTCAGGCGCAGATCCAGCAACGGGCACAGGTTCTGGCCCGGTTGTTCTGATACCAGCACCAGCTGGACTGTTTTGATACTCATATGAACTTCCTTGGGAAACTGCCCGGATTATTGAAAATTGGCCTCAAAAATACCAGAGGAAGGCTATTTTTCAGAGCGCTTATCACTGTTGCCGCAAGAAAGGGTTGATATTGAAATCTGCAAAATATTTGAAGTTATTTTTGAACACAAGGATATCAACGGATGCTGGAAGTGACATGGCAATCCAAATGGCGCGATCTGAACAGGAGACATGATTGATATATCCACATGGAGTATTTGGGGGGAAACAGCTGCCTGCTGTTTTCGATTGCGCTGTCAGTTTTGGGTTGAAAGCTGGTACAGAATCGCGAGGCGACATTTCCGTTGAGTCTTAATCCGGCTTTTACTTACGTGGGGTCTTACGGCATTGAAACGGAGTCCCGCCGATAGAAATTTCATGCCTGTTTGTCATGGATGCATCACAGGATTTGTCTGAAAAAAATATTTACCGGCGACAAATTTTCCATACTCATAATTGCCGGATGAGGGTTTTGCATGTGTTTAAATAAGATTTTTTAAATACGAACGAGCCTTTGCTGCCCCTGTTTATTCCGTTTAATCGCCTGACCGGCAGTACTTCACAGGCACGGGCGTCTGGGGAGTGGAGCTACAAATACAGCGTGAGTGTCCACTCACGGGCAGGAAACCATTGTTCTCGCACACGACTATGGCCAGGAGAGAACTCCCTTTACGGCTCAATTGTGCGTTCGTCGGCTTAAGACGGTATCAGGGACGATAAGCACGTAGAAAAACATCGACAGCTCTGGCTGCGGAGGCTTTCAGCTCGTCAGGATCAGGCCGTTCAATCGCGTTCAGAAACAAGGGATCGTAGTATTCGGCGATAATTAAAGCGAGAAAATGTTGGGCGCAAACCCGAGGTTCTGCCGAACAAAGATTTCCCTTTTTTATATGCTGTTCCAGAAAATTCTCCAGCTTCGTTAACCCTCGTTTGGGCCCGTGTTCGTAGAAAAACTGACCTATTTTTGAACGGTGAGCCTCATGCGCCACAATTTTTTCCAATGCCAGAATTTCGGGTTCGGTAATGGATTGAAGGTAAGTCTCTGAAAAGTTCTTCAATAACGGGAGCAGATCACCCTCGGCTTCCAAAGCGTTGAATGCTTCGGCCAGCTGTCTGCGAGCGAAAGTTTCCATCACAGACAAGAAAACTTCCTCTTTTGAAGAAAAATAGTTGTATACGGTTGCTTTGGAAAAGCCCACCCGGCGGGCAATTTCATTCATCGATGCACTTTCAAACCCTGTTTCACTGAACACCTGCCTCGCGGCATCGACGATGGCCAGACGGCGAGACTCACTTTTAACTCTCATTAATCACATTGCTCCACGGTTAAGAAGTTCTCTTATCCTTGACTTTAAAAACGATGTCAATATTATAACTAAACTGAACGGTTTAGTTCATTATAAAACCCTCCTCGTTAAATTCCTATAACATTTCCTATTAAGAGGTTTTAGCATTGCGTAAACAGTATTTAGCCCTGTATGTGGCCTTATTACTGGTTAGTGGTTGTGTGTCACTTCCGGATGAAGAACCCAGCCATACCAGCATGGTCGATAAACTGCAGTATGAAAAATCAGTAACAATAGATACCGACTCCCTGTGGCCGGCGGATCAGTGGTGGCAGCGTTATCACGATGACCAGCTCGACCAACTGATTGCCCGGGCGCTTGAGTCGGCTCCGAATCTGCAGATTGCTGCAGCCAGAATCAATCTGGCGCTTGCCAGCGTTCAGCAATCCGGGGCAGCGATGATGCCAACGATCTCCGCTAATGCGTCTGCCACTCAAACCCGTTTGAGTTACCACAACGGTAATGACTTTGTACCAAGAGGCTGGAATACCTTTGGCAGTGCCACGTTGAACTTTGACTATGAATTGGACTTGTTTGGTAAAAACCGTGCACAGATAGCAGCTGCCACGTCAGAAATGTTTGCTTCGCAGGCAGAACAGGCTCAGGCGCGCCTTGTGTTGACAGCATCCATTACCAAGGCATATGCAGAACTCGCCCGGTTGTACGCCAATCTGGCCAACCTGTCAGAAGCCAGGGACATTCGTTTGAAAACCGTGCAGCTGACACGTAAACGGTATGATGAGGGACTGGAGAACAGAGGTTCCGTTCGCAGCGCAGAAGCAGCGCTGGCGTTGACGGAATCTTCATTATTGGAACTGCAGCAACAGATTCTTATACAAAAACACGCACTTTCTGCACTTGCTGGTGCCGGACCTGATGAGGGTGAGGCGCTGACCGAACCTGCATTAACTCTGGATGCCTCCCACGGTATACCAAGTGATGCAGGGATTAACCTGATTGGCCGTCGACCTGATATATCAGTATCCCGTTTGCAGGCGGAAGCAGCGGCACATCGCATAGGTGTAGCGAAATCGCGGTTCTATCCCAATGTTTCTTTGACAGGCTATATCGGTTCTCAGGCAATGGGACTGGAGAACTTGAATTTAGGTGGTTCTCTGGCCGGAGGCGTGGGGCCGGCAATATATCTACCTATCTTTCAGGGCGGCGCTATTAAAGCTGGCTATAAAGCAGCCGGTGCTCAATACGACAGTGCAGTGGCCACTTATAACCAGGCGGTAAACCGCGCTTTTCAGCAGCTGGCAGATGTTTCGACGCAACAGAAGTTCATGCAGCAGCGAATCAAAAAAATGCAACAGGCAGAAGCCGCGGCAGCAGATGCTTATCAGATAGTCAATCAGCGCTATGAAGGAGGCCTCACCGGTTACCTTGAAGTACTGAATGCTCAGGATAACTGGTTATCCAGCAAACGAAGTCTGGTAAACCTTCAATCTGAAGCCGTTTTTGTTGATGTTGAAACTGTACTTGTGCTTGGCGGCGGATTTATCGCTGAGCATTCCTGAATCCAAAATTATCTAGAGAGAATCCCATGTCTGAAGTATCTAAAGAAATGGAGACAACTGCTGTGTCTCAAACTCGTCGCAACATGTTTTTACTATTCTTTATCGTCGTGATTCTGGCGGGAGGGGGCAGTTTTGCCTATTGGTACTTTATAAGCTCCAAATATATATCCACGGACAACGCTTACACTAATGTCGAAACCGCACAGGTAACGCCAGCCGTTGGCGGTATCGTAACCGAAGTAAAAGTGAATGATACCCAGCAGGTTAAACAGGGTGATGTACTGGTCATCATTGACAATACCGATGCCAGTATCGCGTTGGCACAAGCTGCGGCTGATTTGGAACTGGCCCGCCGTCGGGTACAGGGATATCAGGCCCTGGATGAAAACCTGACCGCGCAAATTGCTGCCCGAAAAGCAGATAAGGAACGCACCGCGGCACAGTTGGATGCTGCCAAATCCAATCTTGTCAGGGCCCGATTGGATTTTGATCGGCGTAAAGGCCTGGTGAATTCCGGTTCGGTTTCAGCAGAAGATCTTTCCAATGCCCAGAATGCACTGACCCGTGCAATGGCCGATTTGAAAATCGCTGAGTCAAGTCTGCATCAGAGCGAAGCGAATTATAACAGTGCGATCGGTGCACAAAAGGCCAATGCGGTACAGATCATCAATACCGATATTGAAAACAACCCAGAAGTACTGGCCGCCAAAGCCCGTTACGAGCAGGCCCAGGTGAACCTGGACAGAACCGTCATTTATGCACCGATCTCCGGGGTTGTTGCCAAACGTCAGGTACAGGTGGGGCGTCGTGTTCAAATTGGTGAGCCTTTGATGACACTGGTTCCGACCGATCAGATATACGTCGATGCCAACTTCAAAGAAGTTGAACTCAGCCAGGTCAAACCCGGACAAATAGCCACGCTGACAGCAGACATTTATGGTGAAGATGTTGTATTCCGCGGAGTTGTGTCTGGATTTTCCGGTGGTACAGGCTCTGCTTTTTCACTCATCCCTGCACAGAATGCCACCGGCAACTGGATTAAAGTGGTTCAGCGCCTTCCGGTTCGCATAGAACTCGATGCGAATGAGTTGAGCAAGCATCCACTACGGGTCGGTCTTTCAATGGAAGTGAAGGTACATTTGAACGAAGAGACCCAGGATAAACTGGCACGTATCAATGGGCTGTCTGATTTAGATGCTGACCAATATTTAAGGTAAGTTGAACAATGAGAACAACAGCGATTGATGAAAGTCCCAAGCCCCTGGCGGGTATACAACTTTTATTGGGAACGCTGGTATTGGCAATGGCAAATTTTCTGGCCATTCTCGATACCACGATTGCCAATGTTTCTGTTTCAAATATTGCCGGGGCAATGGGAACGACCTCATCCCAGGGAACCTATGTAATTACCTCTTATGCCGTTGCAGAGGCGATTGCAGTACCACTTACCGGATGGCTCGCAGCTCGCTTTGGTTCTATTCGGGTATTTGTGACATGTTTCTTTTTGTTTGGAATTTTTTCCATCGCCTGCGGTTTAGCAACCAGTATGGGAATGCTGGTTTTTTTCCGTATATTGTTAGGATTCTGTGGTGGTCCGTTGATGCCTTTGTCACAAACACTGATGATCCGGATATTTCCGGCCAACAAATCCCATGCTGCCATTGGTATCTGGAGCATGATGACATTGGTGGCACCGATCATGGGACCGATCCTGGGAGGGGTATTGTGTGATCAGTTAGGATGGGAATATATCTTTCTGGTAAAAGCCCCGCTTGCCATTATTGCAGCCTTCTTATGTTGGAAACTATTGCGCTCATTTGAAACCAAAACCGAGAAAGTGGGAGTCGACAAAGTCGGACTGATTCTGCTCGTAATCTGGGTAGGCGCATTACAGCTAATGTTGGATGAAGGAAAAGATCTGGACTGGTTCTCATCCACCTGGATCGTTTTTCTGGCGATAGTCGCCTTGCTGGGATTTGTGGCTTTCCTGATTTGGGAGCTGACAGAGAAGCATCCGATCGTTGATCTGAAAATATTCCGACACCGAGGATTCAGCTTCAGCATGGTGACATTGTCGTTGGCATTTGGTGCTTTTTTTGGAATCACCGTGCTGACCCCCATGTGGTTGCAGATGTACATGGGATATACCGCAACCATCGCCGGTTATGCGACAGCTACCATGGGCGTTCTGGCTGTGTTCATAGCACCCGGAATTGCGAGCTTATCGTCGAAATTTGATCCCCGGCCCATGGTGTTCCTGGGAGTCGTATGGCTGGGAGGATGGACCCTGTATCGCAGCTTCGGCAACCTGGATATGACTTTCGCCCAGATCAGCGTGCCCATGTTATTTCAGGGATTGGGAACACCATTGTTCTTCGTACCATTAACGGCTGTTGCATTGGGTGCTGTTAC
Organism: Gynuella sunshinyii YC6258; assembly: GCF_000940805.1. Taxonomy (GTDB): domain Bacteria; phylum Pseudomonadota; class Gammaproteobacteria; order Pseudomonadales; family Natronospirillaceae; genus Gynuella; species Gynuella sunshinyii. The sequence goes on from NZ_CP007142.1 coordinate 2,141,135, forward strand.
CTTCAGCGAAATGAATTCAGCCGCAGGGCTCATGAATTTTATCCGCACACTTTCAGGTGCAGTTGCCACATCCCTGGTGAACACGCAATGGGAGAGTCAAAGTACCTATGTGCATGCGGAGCTGGCCGGTCTGACTGATCGAACCGGTGCCGCTACAGACCTGATGATACAAAGCGGAATTTCGAAGGAACAGACCATCGGCATTATTGATCGGTTGCTGCATCAGGAAAGTGTGATGATTGCCACCAATCATATATTTATAAGTATCAGTGCCATATTCATGATAGCCGCATTCATAATCTGGTTTACACCAAAACCAGCACTGAAAGCCGACATAAGTTCAGTGCACTAACTGAACAGTCAAACTCAGTTGATCATGATCAACATCCTGTCAGAGGCGCGTCTGAACCCATGTTCAGATGCGCTTTTTTTTAAGGGCATAACCACTCTCCACACCCATATCAGAAAGAAAGTTCAGCGCCGTTCATCGCAGCTGCTTTAAATCCTCCACCGCTGACTGAATGCCACTGGTTTGACGGTCAATTTCCGTTATAAGACTCATGACCAACCGCCCGATATCGGATCGTTTCTCATTCTCAGAGTTCAATAAAATACAACCGATGGATTCATACTGCTTGAGTTTGGACTGTATTTTATTCAATTGATAATCGATCAGCTTCAACTGTGACTGATAACGTCTTTCGGATTCTGTTTTCATCAGTGAGACTCCATGCGAAATGAAAAATTGCCCCCGTACCGGGTTATCGAATATCGCCTAAAGCGGAATAAATACTGTCCATCTGCACATGCAAATGCTGCAAAAAACCGTACGCTGCTCTGGCCACATTGGCAGTGGTTTCGTCATCCGATTCGGCCAGCATCAGTGCAATCGCCTGACCACCATTGAGCGTAGTGATCGTTGTGCACAGATCGCGCTTGATCAGTTCCAGTTGAGAGAGATTGAATGAAGTGCTTGAGGTGGGCGTGGAGTCTGTCGTCATGGCATATGATTCCTCTGTGATCGCATGGATTCTGCCCCTCACAGGGATTCATATGACGTTTTGGGGGCAGAGTCGGCGAGTCGCAACAAACCGCTCACAGAGACGCGGCCCAGCCGAAACTGGCCCGCCGACCTGCCATAAAACGGGCAGGTGCGCGAGTGCGCAGGCATATCACAGGCGCTGAGCGCCTAATGCCTCTCTGTGACTAAAGCGGGGTTGCGATCCCGACGCCGGATTTTGCCGGCGCGCGGCTATGTTACGTGAAAAGTCTGGTTGGGGGCAACAGTGCGCCTTGGGGAGAGGTTTGAGAGTGTATAAACATGAAACTGAGCGAAATCAATTTAAAGCCAGACTTTGTATTGCTGGTTTTTGGTAGAGGGACTATTTTGGATAAGGTGTGGAATGTGTAGACGTTGTTTAAGTAAAAAATATGATGAGATAGATACAGTTCTCCTCAGGGGAACAAAAGGAACATCTTATGCCAAATGTACCAAAGTCTGAATTCGTTTATAGAAAACACATGAGTGTTGGAGAGGCTGATGCTGAAAATGATCAGTCTTTCTTGGAGGATTGCTTTGTTGATATTGGAGATTATGAGGTTCTATGTAATACCTCTGCCCCTCAGTGTATTGTGCTGGGTCGAACCGGTGCAGGTAAGAGTGCTTTATTAGAGCAAGTACGTAGAAATCAAGAACGAGTAATAAGTATTGAGCCAGAAGAGCTGGCACTAAGACATATTTCAAATTCAACTATCTTGACGTTTTTTGAAAATTTGGGTGTAAACCTGGACATTTTCTACAATCTATTGTGGCAACATACTTTTGCTGTAGAGCTAATAAAGATTGAATATAAAATCGACTCGGTTCAAAAGAAAGATTCTTTTTTTTCCACAGTTTCATCTCTTATAAAAGGAAACTCAAAAAAACAACAAGCGCTGTCATATATCGAAGAATGGGGAGAGAAGTTCTGGTTGGATACTGAATCAAGAATTAAGGACTTCACCGAAAAACTGGAGTCTAATTTAAAACAGACCGTTAGTGGTAAAGTTCCAGGTATTGAACTAAAAATTTCTTCGGGAAAATCGTTGACGGAAGAGCAAAAATCTGAAGTGATATATTATGGAAAGAGGGTTGTAAGTGATGTTCAAATATCAAAATTATCAAAAATTATTGAACTTCTTTCAGAAGATATATTTAATGATCCTCAAAAAAAAACTTATATCGTAATTGATCGGTTAGACGAAAACTGGGTAGAAGATCATCTTAGGTATAAATTAATTCGGGCCTTAATAGAAACTACCAAGAAGTTTAGATCTATAGAGCCTGTTAAGATTATATTTACTCTTCGAACAGACCTTTTAAATCGTGTTTTGGACCAGACTAGAGACTCTGGTTTTCAGAAAGAAAAATATGATAGTCTTTTTCTAACTTTGAGATGGGAAAAATTACAAATAAAGAGTATTTTAGATAAAAGAATTAATAAACTTCTAAAAAATAAATACACCAAAAACGATGTTTTTTTTGATGATATATTTCCTCCGAAATTGGATGGTTTAAGAGGAGATGATTATATAATTGATCGTACCTTTTTGCGGCCAAGAGATGCTATTGCTTTCGTAAATCATTGCTTGATTGAATCAGAGGGTAAGACTGAGATAACTGGCTCTATCGTGAAGATGGCAGAGAAAGGGTACTCATATGATAGGCTTGAATCACTAAAATATGAGTGGTTTGTAGAACATCCTAATCTCGAAAAGTACATAGATATGCTCCACAAAATGAAGAAGAGATTTAAAGTTGGAATTGTTGATAATTCTATTTTCGATAAGCTAATTGAAAAACTATTTGACCAAGATACTTCTAGAGCTGATGATGTTGTTAAACTGGCATATGAATATATAAATAACTCATATCCGAAAACAGAAGAAATTCTAACGGAATTGAAACAGAAATTATTCTTTACCTTATATAAAGTGGGTGTTGTCGGTATTAAGGTTGATGGTGTTAGTAGCGTAAAATGGATTCAGAATAGAACTCAGGATCTAAACTATTCAAAAATAAATAATAATTCAATTATCTATATTCATAAGGTCTTATGGCGAGTATTAGCTATTAACACGACAGATAAATAATTAGTCATTTATTGTGTAATAATTTTTTTCATTTTACGATTGAAAGAGTATGGAATATAAGAACATCGTCGAAAAAATACTCGGCACATTGAACGCACACGAAGAGCAGGGTGAGCTGGTGATTATCTCAACAATGCCGGAGATCATTGCCCGAGACATCTTTCACACTGCAATAGAGGAATGGCTTAAGGGGTTGGATGTCGAGCACGAACCTGTCGAGTGTACTATGCCATACTTGCTGGATCAGACCTGTTCGAAATTATCGCATAGATTTGCAATAGAACTTGAGCGGGCTAGGGAAATTATTGATGCCTATTATACTCAATGGTGTAAGACTCGTAGCATTAAAGAAATTGCGGAAATATACTGGCATGAAACACCCTCAGAGATGGCCAAGCGAGCTTATTGGAGTGTAGTCATGAAAAAGCCGGATAATCGTAACTTAGATTATCTTGAATGGAGAAAGCAGTGCTGACAATAGTCGCAAGGGGCAGCACAAGGAATCAGGTACTAGCGGGGCAATAAAAAAATAAACAATTGCTCATCAAAGGAGATCATACCCATGGCAAGACCCACTACAAAACAGGCATTACTCGAAGCAGCAAACACAAATTTTGAAGCGCTCTGGCAAACCATTGATTCCATGACGAAAACCGCTCTGGCAACTGAGTTTGATTTTTCAGATGACGTTAAGAAAAAAGAAGCCCACTGGCAGCGGGACAAAAATCTTCGGGATGTATTGATCCACCTCTACGAGTGGCATCAGCTGCTGATACATTGGATAGAATCAAATATGGCCGGAAACAAAGCCGACTTTCTGCCCGAGCCCTATAACTGGAAAACCTACGGTGAAATGAACGTAGAGTTCTGGCAGAAACACCAGAAAACCAAACTTGAAAAATCCAAAGACATGTTAAAAACAAGCCACCAATCGGTATTGCAGTTAATAGAAAATTTCTCAAACGAACAGCTGTTTACCAAAAAAGTGTACGACTGGACCGGTACAACTACCCTTGGAAGCTATTGCGTATCCGCTACTTCCAGTCACTACGACTGGGCGGTCAAAAAAATAAAGGCGCATATTAAGAAATGTTCCGGGTAGTTGATCGGTGAGTGAATTGGAAACTAAACAGAAGAAAAAGAGAGTGGATGGACAAGTTACCGGGTTGGCCGGCGAGTTTTTTGTTGCGGGCGAATTGTTGAAGAGAAATCTTCAAAAATCTATTACATTTGGTAACGCCAAAGCCATCGATATTTTTGCACATAATGAAGGCTCAGGTATTACCTACACCGTTCAGGTTAAATCATTAAGGTCTAAAAATTATTTTCCTATCAAACGATCAGCTATTGTCGATAGTCACGTCTATGTGTTTGTCATTCTCAACAAACCGGGTGTTGTTGTTGAATACTTTGTTGTTCCGGGTTTTACCTTGGCAAGTGCAGATGGTGATCTCGGTAAGTATCTTGATGATCCGAAATTTCCTGGTATTGGCTGGCGCTCTCTGGAACCTTATCGCGATAACTGGCAGGTATTTGTGTGAAGGTTCTGGTTCATAAGGCTCGACAACTTTGGATACTAAATAGTAAAAATCTCCATCAAGCCCATACAATAACCAACGCTGCGACCATCAAATAAATCCGGTCGCAGCCAAAAGATATTTATCCTGTCACTCTATTTCAATCAGCAGACACCTGACCGCGCACCTGATCAAAGGTGTATTCTGTGATCAGCTGGCCGTTACGAAAGACGGTGACCAGTTCGTTGGCGCTGGCTGGAATGGAATCTCTGGCGACGGTCTGGTACTGGCCATTTTTCCGTGTTAATGCCAGGCGGCCTTTCTTCGAGCGTTTGCCGTGATCGGTTACCGGATCTTTGTAGATGTCTTTCCAGTTACCATTGATGCAGATGGCGGATGCTTTCATGGCAAATTTCTGGGTATCGCGGTGTACTTTCTGCAGCAGTTCGCCACCCATACCGAAGGATACGTTTTCGGCACTGATGCCTTGTTGTTTCATTGCTTCGAGAATGGCTTTGATAGAGCCGGGATTGACACCATCACCCTGGATCAGGCGAACACAATCGGGTAATACCCGGTAACCTTTACTGTTGGTACGGCTGCCAAATTTGGCCATAAGGTGCTCGATGGCTTGTGGTACCACTTCGACCGGGTTGCCGGAATCGGGCCGAACCACCAGGGTTCCTCCCATGGTTTCGACCTGGTTTTTCAGTTTTCCACCCCACAGGTCGTCGATAGCGGCCCAGAGGTTGTAAGAGTCGCTGACCACGGCAACCACTTTATTTTTGCCGCCAAATTGGTTGAGCATATTACGATAGGCATCGGCTTCGCCGTCTCGTCCCCAGCTGGTGATGGTGCTGTGTTCGGCGGCTGGAATAGAGTATCCGGCCATATCGGCACCATAGTAACGACGCCCGGCGACGATGGCAGAGAGACTGTCGGTTCCCATGAAGTTGACCAGATGAGCGAGTCCGCCGATGGCAACGGTTTCTTCTGAACTCGCACCACGGGCTCCAAAGTCGTGCAGCTTGAAGGGCAGGCTGGAGAGGTCGTCAGCGGTTTCGTTCAAATAACCGGCAATGATTTTATGGCAGGCTCTGGATATGGTTGCCACGGTGGTGGGGTACCAGATGGCCCGTAACAGTGCGGTTTCGATGTAACTGGTTAGCCAGGCACAGGCTGGATCGGTGTTGATGACTTGTGCCATTACGTTGCCGGTAGGCACTTCCGCGCCTTCGGGAACGGCTTCGATTTCCAGTGGCAGATAGCCTTGATGAGTATTGAGGATGTAGCTCCAGCCTTCACGGTTGAATGGCACGCCATGGGCGGCGCAAATGAGGTCTGCCTCGTCAATATCGGCCTGGGTGATCGGGGTGGTGAGGTACTGTTTAATAAACATCTGCAGACCAAAAAACACCGTGGAAGGATAAATGCCGCCGCGGGATTCAATGTAGCTGGAAATATATTCGGTGCCCTGTGGGTATTGGGCAAAGTGAGAGGTTTTGTAGGAATCGGTGTTTAAAATCAGGTTCTGCATGATGGAAATCCTCCAGTCATCATGGGTCAGATGCCGGTCTATCCAGCATCTTCAACAGTTAATGCGGTAAGTTGTCAGAGCAGTTCCTGCCCTGCGTTCAATATAGTGTCCTTATGCCACTATATTGTCAATTATTATTTTGGGGCTAAACGCCACTAATTAAAAAATCCCGGAGTCATCGATGCATATTGAACGGAATGACAGCCGGCAATCTGTGATTTATACGGTTCCCAGTAAGTCCTGGATGATGAAGTAGTGATCTTCAAACATGGTTTGTGGGTCCAGGTTGCTGAGAGGGATCCATTGTGCCGTCTGGGCGTCGTCACCACCTTTCACTTTGGGCAGTTCGGCATTGGGGGCCAGTTCGATGTGAAAGGTATGGGTAATGGTACGGCCGCGAGTGGAACGGTAGGGGTCATCGTACACGGCTGAACGTTTGATAGAGCCTTTCAGTACCGGTGCCGGCACTTTCAGCCGGGTTTCTTCGCGTAGTTCTCGCAGACAGGCATCCTGCAGGCGTTCCTGTTGATTGACGAACCCGCCTGGTAACGCCCACAGGCCCTTGCCAGGGTTGGCACGACGTTGGACCAGCAGCACATGACCGGATTGCACGACCACGGCATCAACGGTAACAAACGTGGGCGCGTACGGGGCGGATTGCCAAGCCTGCTGATATTTTTGTACGAACCGGACTTCTTCCTGCAACTGAAGAAAACCGGTATCTGAAGTCACAAAATTCAATAAGTACTCTGCGACGGCGTTGGGCAGCAATTCGCTACTGCGCATGGTATCGATGGCAGATTCCGGGGTATCGACAAACAATTGTTCACGCAACGGGGTAGCGCTGATATTGCGGTAATTTTCAATGCTGATGCTGTGCCATTGCGGAAACAGGTTCAGATAAAAACCGGTTTGATCTTTTCGATGGCCGATCAGCGCAACTTTGGCTGGCCGGTGCGGAGTGGTGTGATGAGCGGTGACCAGACCATTTACCGTCGCCTGGACGTTGCGCACCCAGAGTTCGTCATTGTAGGGAACATCCATCAGCGGCAGGCACAGCAGGCGCGCATTTTCGGATTCATTGAGGCAGGCCCGGACCATGGCTTCACGCTCCTGATGAGTCCAGGGATTTCGGGCATTTCTGGGCTGCCAGGCCGAGCCGATCAACAGCACCAGTTTGCTGGCGCGCTCCAGACCCTCTCTGACAATTTTCAGGTGGCCGGAATGAAACGGTTGAAAACGGCCGATGAAGACCGCGAAATCGAATGTCTGAGTCATATCGCAAGATCCTTGCAAAGTGTAAGGGGCGGGAGTCTGTCTCTAGCCCGGAATCAAGACCTCTGAAAAATGGCCTATTTTCGCGCAGGATGTTGTGAGCGCCAGTCTCACATCCTCATTTACGCCTGTAAACTGCGGTGTTGCGAGTGGTGCTTCCTCGCCTGCATCAAAACTATTCCTATTTTTCAGAGGCCCCTTAAACCAACGCCACCGCTTGTACTGCTATGGCGACGTGTTAATATTGGCTTATAGCCACTTAATTAGCAAGTGTCTTTGCCGACACAGACGGAAAACCATGATGGGTACTTATAAGACCGAACGGGAATTTTTGCAGCATTACAATATTCATGACCACGAACTGCCACTGGTATCGGTGGATGTTGCCATCTTCACTTTGCTGGAAGGACGTTTGCAGGTGCTGTTGGTGAAACGCGGAGATTTTCCACACAAAGGGCGTTGGTCCCTGCCGGGTGGTTTTGTGAATCAACAACAGGACCAGGATCTGTCGGCGACGGCACGACGCAAGCTGCTGGAAAAAACCGGCGTCGATACCTCTCACCTGGAACAGATTGCCACCGTTGGCAATCACAAACGTGATCCGCGAGGCTGGTCGGTAACGGTGCTTTATATGGCGCTGATACCCTATTCACCGGCGCAGGCGATTGCCGCACCGGTCAGTGATGCGCGCTGGTGGCCGTTAGAGGAAGCAGCTGAGCAGCGCCTGGCGTTTGATCACAACGAACTGATATCTATGGCCAGAGAGCGCTTGCGCAGTAAGACCGGTTATACCATGTTGCCGGCATACATTATTGATAGCCCGTTCAGCCTGACTCAGTTACAGCAGGCTTTTGAAGAGTTATTAGGGACGGAGGTGGAGAAAAAATCCTTTCGCCGACGAGTACTCGCCGCCGATATTCTGGAAGAAGTCGGCGAAGGCCTGGCGGAAAGCGGCCGTGGTCGCCGGGCGGCATTGTATCGACCCAAAAAAGGCGGTGAACAGCATGCGTTTGTGAGAGTGTTTGGTGGGGTGGAAGAGGTGTAATGGGTGATAAAAAATCCGGAATGCTGCTTGATGCCGAGATCCACAACATCCAGCATTCGAAATTAAGAGATTCTCTATAAGAGCAAGAAACTCTCAAACTGTATATAGATTTAGCATCATTACTATTTGCAGATATAAGGGAGCATAATTATTGGTCAACCAACTAATGGTCAAATTTATGGATGTTCTTTTTTATCGTTTCTAATTTCACCCAAATATATCCACTACTTGTCTCTTTTTATAGCTTTTAACAGGATAGTTATCCAATATAAATTTCTCTAAATCATCAGAAAGTGTTTGGAAGTATGGGGTAGCCTCTGTGTTGCTACCATCATGAATTAATATCTGTAAACTCTGACCAGTAAGATTAATATAGACATATAGCTGAGCTGCACTGCCAGAAAGCTTTGCATATATATCAGTCATTCGTTCCTGGTATAAATCAACGTGCTCTGTTGCCTTATCTTTATCGGCACCATAAGGTGCCAAAAATAATTTGATCTCTTGAAATATCTTTTCCTGGTCCATCGCACTAATATCGGTATTGAAATAACAGTCCATTTCAACCCTATATGGAGGAATGAATATAGCAGTAACACAACCATATAGAAGATTGACCAAAACCAATATAATTATATTTCTATACAAAGCTTTCATCATAAGAGCACCTATGGGTAGCAAGTTTATGGGTGTCCTATTTTTTTACTATTTTTATATTTTTCGGCACCACACAAATACGCCCGCCGAACACAGCGCACCATGCAGTGATAAAAGGATGTCTCTTCCAGAAAGGCTTGTTCGTTACGGGGTTTGGTCATGGTGGTGGATGTTAGTTGATGTGGGGATATAATTCAAATTTATGGATGTCCTATTTATCCTGCTGCAGGTTTTTGGGGCAAGTTTATGGATGTCCTTTTAATTTCTTTATTACATTTCTGGAGGGTTAATCAGAGATTCCTTTATCTACTTTATCAGCATATAGTTTCTTTCCTGAAGGTTGCGCATATAAACCACAATCTCCAGTTACCTCAAATCTATACCAATCTATACCACTACGCCTCTCAACTATCTCACTATAAAATTCTACAATTGATAAACCATAATCATAGATTTTATCATCACACTTAATTCTAAATACTCGATAAGTAAACCCTCTTAAATCTTTCTTCCAAATTATATCTTTTGATCTAACATCCGATTTTTTTTTGTTTGAAATCTCAATACTGTCATCTGGAGAGAGGCTCAATTTCTTATCATTTTCAAATAATATTTCTATTCTCTGAAAACTATTATTGACTAACTCAGTTTGTTGAGATGGTGGGCATCCACTTATTATTAAAGCTAAGGCAATTATAACTAAAAGCCTAGTTTTCTCTATTCGTCTTTTCATTTCCACGGTCCCCAAGGTTTAGGGCTCCATGAGTCACCCGGCCCTGGATGAGGGTACTTTTCTAAGTACGAATTTTCATGCCAACCGTTTATAGAATAATTACCAGAAGTAATCATAGAGCCTATACCAAATATAGCATGTGCTGGTAAATAGAATAGACCTAATTTCTCTGCCTGGTATGTATGTTGTAGCTCCTCATCGCCCAATGTATGAGTACCTCTGGCAGCAGTCGAGTAAAAGTAAGGGTCATCATCATATAAAATAGCATTTCCAAAGGTCATTGCCGTATTCATAAATGGTATATTATGAAACTGTATAGCATTATTTTTAAAATCTATATACGGATTAGTACCCATAAATGTTCCAACAACGTAACCCACAGTACCAACAGCGATACCAATTATTGTATTGGGCAATGCCCATATTTTTCCAGCGATACTTCTAGCGAACTTCAACCCAGGCCTTAACTTTGCAGTCAGATTATCCCAGAAGTCTTTAACTCTTTTGCATATATTGATTCAGGCCCCGATTTCTGCCCAGTATTTTTATTAGGACCATTATGTCTAAGGCTATTATCCCCGAGATCCTTATCTTGTCTTCCAGTATTACTATCACTGCTTGATGCCGAGATCCACAAGGCAATCTTTTCTGGTTTTCAAATTATTGGTGGAGGTTCACAATTCTCTGTAGGTTGGGGTTTAAAACTAGTTCCTGGTGCAAAGATAACCTCAGGTTTGCTCATATCGCATGGAACAGGAAATGTGTTTGGTGGAGTTGGAGAAGTGGCTAATGCTATAGACGGTGGAGCGCGAAGTTATAATTATACTCAGAATCTCTATGAGGCTGGAGCCGAAGCACTTGATTTACCAAAAAAGCTTAGGAACGGTGGTTTATGCTGGTGTTGATTTATCTGTGGGACTTTCTGTGGCTTTGACGCCAGAAACAAGTTTATGGATGTCCTTTTATTGTCTCCTTTTATTGTCCTACCGCCAAACTGATTCCCGCTCAACATGTCACGCCTTTCGTTCGAGGCAATAAGAGTGATTATCGTGATGCCATTGCCATCGGTGAAGCCGCCTGTCGGCCGGATATTCGACCCGTTCCGGTGAAAACCCTTGAGCAACAGGATATCCAGAGTCTGCACCGTATTCGCGAACGCCATGTCGCACAACGAACAGGGCTGATCAATTAGACATGAGGACTCTTGAGTAAATACGGCATTGTCGCCCCTCAGGGGCATAAGGCATTTTGCCAGCTTATAGCAGACATATACGACTCTGCTTATGCATCATTGTCCCCGAGACAGGCATCCAGTGGTGAACGTTTTAACAGTGGCAGCATCACCAAACGAGGGAATCACTATGTGCGCAAGCAACTCATTCATGGTGCTCGTGCTATTGTCAGTCGATATCAAGGTAAACACGATGCACTCAACCAGTGGGTGGGCCAATTGCTGGCGCGCCGAGGGTTTCATAAAACGTGTGTCGCCCTGGTGGCCCGTATGGCTCGCCTGGCGTGGATACTGGTTGCCCGGAAGGAATATTACCGTGCCGCGGTGTGATAGATAGAGAGAACAAGAGACCAGTCGCATAAGCGGTCCAACGGATCTTTGGGTCATGTGTTATCCAATGATGAACACAACGGTTAATCAGGTCTGACAAGAGCCTGAAAAGGACACAGTTCTGGAAACTGAGTGGGTGATTAAGGCAGTCAGACGCGGATCTCATCAGGGCGCGGAAGCTCCCTTAAACAGCTTCCATGACAGACGCCGGCTATATGTCTTCGTGACCGTCATTTCATCAAGAGATCATGTGGCAGGAAGAACCAGGGTTAGACATATTTGAAAGTCTCTCAGTATTGAGGGATTGGGTAGATTTTGTTTGACAGTCCGGGGGCGTCCATATATGTCCTTTTTATCACTCGGAAATTGAATTAGTTCTCCGGTTAACGGATCAAATTTCGGGAGTGTGGTAAATGTTTGCTTTTTTACTGACCTGCAAAATCCGATTCGCCGATGGTGCTTAAGTCCTGTGGGTTAATCTCATAAGGACGTCCGGATTCTTTCAATGCGTATAGTTTTCCATGGTGCCACATCACCGGTATTGGCGGCGTTGGCGTCCTCGCCTGAGACCGCCGGAGAGTCGGTAAACGAATTGCGATAAGCACCAAATAATGCGCGGCGCGACTGGCGTTCGAGCTGTAGCTTGCACGTTTGTACATAACGCATTTTCAGATCGGCATGTCCATTCGCAAAACGCACCATATGGATCATGCCATCACCATTGAGAAAGATGTCTTTTCCCAATCAGGGTGGATAGGTATGATCTGCGCTGTTTCTATAAAAAACACCGTTCATTTCCTGGGAAATTGTGCCGATAACTTCTAAATCAACGACCTCCCCCTTCTATGCGCACCGGCGCCGCATAATCGTTGAATACGATATCATCAGGAAAGCGCAAACCCGTATCAAAGGCTACATGATCAGTCATAAATAAAATTCTCCTTTGTATTTGTAAGGGCGGAACTACGATTGCTTTGTGATAACAATGTCCGGGCCTGAAAAGTCAGAGTGGAGGCCACACATGCAATCACCGCGACACCCCATCCCAATCCGTGATAGCCGACCACAGACACAATGAGGCCTCCCAGTACTGGACCACTGGCGGAGCCTATCATCATCATCGCCGGTGTTGCCGCGACAGCGCGTCCTGACGGGTCGATCTTGGAGAGAAGACCAAACAGGAAAGTATGGGTAAAAATGGCCAATGTGACATATACGGAGACCGGAATGGCAAACAACAAAAAGGAACTTGAACTGGTCAGAGTCAGTGCCGCCAAAGCCTGCAAAACAGGCCCCGAAAAGCTGACTGAAATGGGGGATAACCGCTTTTGCATCAGCGCTGCCAGTATCCCTGGCAATAAATTAATGAAACCCATGATAACGAACATGGCTTGGATGTTTGACGACTCGAAACCACGATTCACGCCAATGCGTTCAACAAATGAAAATACCATTGACTGACTCAGTGTCAGGCAGATGACCACTCCGATGATCATCCAGGCGACCGGTGGCATAGACCCGGATAGGCGTGTTTTATGTTTTTCAGTGACAGACAGGTGGTCGATCGTCGGAAAAAAGAATAATGCGTAGATCGCACTGATTCCGACGGTGATCGCAAACGCTGTGAATATAACCTGCCCACCCAATTGACGGACCATTCCCGGCATGACTGCAAACATGGCGATGGCCAGTGCTCCCATGGAAACATTTACAATCCCAAACAGGTGATGCGGGTTTTTGGTTCTGCCAATGCAGCCATGGGTTACTGATAACGCCGCTCCCACTCCCAGACCGGCAACACTGTGCAGGATCAGAAACGCAGCCAGGCGCTCGTCGGAAACAGGTAGTCCGGACATTATCAGGAAGCAAAGTGCGGCTAACAAAAAGCCTGAAACGGCAACATACCTGTGCTTTAGTTGGTGAAAGCGAGGAGCCAGTAGTGAGCTGATCAGTACAACGCTACCCAAGAATAGCGTAACCGTCATACCAGCTTGGGGAGGCGTTAAATGATAGTACTCAATCAAGCCTCCAATCCAAAGCGGGAGTGCGGCTAAATCTATGGTTCCCGCCATATGACATACACTGAGAGCAACGTAGCTGCTCCCGCTATTTAGCTTAGCCATTTTGTTCTCTCTCTTTTATTTTTTATTGTTATAAGAGGCGTAAGAGAAGTACCCGGCTCTGCACATGCAGATAACGGAATAATGCTTCTCATCGTCCCCTTTTTAGTTTCTCTGTAGCAGAGAAAATCTCCATCCTCGGTATTATATGTCCGCTTTTATGTGCAGAGTTCAGAGCCCGTTAGAACCGTCCAATAAAGGCTCCGACAGTGAAAATCCCCACGGTTGAATAACGAACGTCTTACAACTATCGAAACTGTTAACCCACCAAACAGCTATATGGGTTAATAATACGAATTGCTTTTTTATTATTATTGGGCAACTCTGTCCTTTGACTTCAGGCCTGGTGGTTTTGCCGGCTGGGCGCCACAGGATAGCTTCCTGAACATTATCTATTGACCACAGTTCGATAAAACAGATTGTATTTATGACACTCATTAATAGTATTAATGTTTGGCTAAGAGCGCCCGGAGGAAGCTAATGCGGTTAGAGAGATTTGATTTAAACCAACTCATCGTTCTTGATGTATTGTTGGAGGAAAAAAATGTTACAAAAACCGGAAAAAGACTGCATATAGGTCAATCTGCCGCCAGTGCAGCATTAAAGCGGCTCAGGGAGTATTTTGGAGACAGTTTGCTGGTTCCGGTTGGTCAGCATATGGAACTGACGCCACTGGCCAAAAACCTTGTTGGTCCTGTGCGTGATACGTTGATGCAGGCGCGTGCCACCATTGCCTTGCGGCCAAATTTCAGCCCTGGAGAAATCTCCCGCAGTTTCTCGGTAGTTGCATCGGACTATCTGGTTGGCATATTGATCTCCCAGGCCATGCCGATTTTTGCCAGGGAGTCACCTGGAATGCATCTTGAAATCATTCGGCCACCGCATGATGTAATGGGGGTGTTTGATCGTGGAGAAATAGACTTATTGTGTATACCCAAACAATATTCGGAAAAGATTCAACATCCCCAGGTAGAGCTGTTTTACGACCATCAGGTTTGTTTAGTGAGCGAAGCAAGTGACATCACAGAGCTTACAATGGAGCAATATCTGGATCTGGATCATGTTTCAATACGTATTGGAGAACGGGGCAGCACGACTTACGAAGAGTGGTTCTTACCCCGATATGGACGTCAGCGTAATATTGTCTGTACCGTAGATCACTTTAACTCCGCGGCGAAGCTTATAATGGGCACCGATCGGATCGTGACCTTGCACGGTCGCATTGCCAGGGAAATGGTGAAGTTGTTCCCGGTCCGCATAGTGGCAGCCCCGTTTGACATACAACCACTTGTAGAGGTTATGGCCTGGCCTCGTTATCTTAATGAAGATCCGGAACACGAATGGGTAAGGAACATATTACAATCTGTGGCAAAATCTTTATAACAGTGGGATCCGGTTTTATTGTAACAGGATGAACAGGAATTTTCGTGGCGCGCCTGCTGTTGCAGGAATGGTATTGTTCTTATTATTTCGGATGCGTTTTATAAAGCTCTGGAAGGTATCTGGATTAGCCTGACACTTATGCGTTTACGTAAAATTCATGTGTATTTATCTGATAACAATATGATTTTGCTGTAAACCTTTGAAATGACTCAGTGAGGAGGACGAGACAGTGGCAGCAGGTTGACCATCCGTCGCAATCACGGGTTATGTGAGTTTTATTATGATGGCAATTATTTGTATCGGGTTAACACAAAGCCCACGGTTTCACGTTATAGACGGGAAACACTGGAAACGAAGAAGGACTTCCAGACCTGGAATGTCAGTGGAAACGAGAATGTTCAGGACATAACCAACCTGTCTAGTTCTGAGTCGGCGCCAGAAATCAAAGGTACTGAAGAGTCATGTAACAGAGAGCAAAGCAAGGAGGTAAGTTTAAGTAAGGAGAAGAACACTGCTGTCCCGTTAACTCAGCAAAAAGGGGGCCTGTATTCACTCAATGATTTATAATCGTTTCACCACAAAACACTATAAATAAAGAGTGAATCAGACCATGAGCCATCACAATACAGTCATCGCCCAATTGCTAAAACTGATTCCCAGACATGAGTTTGAGTGTCTGGCCAATGAGCATCACAGCGGTCGTGCATTTCGAAAGGCATCCCGGTGGTCTCAGTTTGTCACCATGACCATTTCCCAGTTGTCAGGACGCTGCAGCTTGAGGGATATCGTTGATAATATGAACGCCCAAAATTCATCGCCTCTACCATCTGGGCTCGGCAAAATTATCACGCACGACGTTATCGCGGATTAACGAAGATAAACCTTATCGTCTTTACTAAGCGCTCTATGGACGCCTGCTTGCCGGTTGTCAAAATGTTGCACCCAGGCACACATTTCATTTCAAAAACCGGCTTTATTCACCGGATGCCACCACCATAGATTTATGTCTGAGTGTTTTTCCATGGGCTGAATTCCGATCAACCAAAGGTGCCATCAAATTGCACGTTGGCTTGAATCGCTCCGGCTATTTACCCGAGTTTATGCACATTATCGAAGGTAAAACCCATGATGCCAAGGCGGCTAAAAGCTTGAAGCTGAGCTCCGGCAGCATCGTTGTGTTTGATAAGGCCTGCAATGACTACGCATGGTATAAGCAATTGGAAGATAACGGAATTTTCTTTGTGACAATGGCCTGGTGATGGACCGGCTCGTTTCCTTTTATCGCTCTGGCATGTTGTAGGCAACATAGCTACTGGAGTCCCAAGGTTGCATGCAAACCTGCTAAGTTGAAGAAAATTTATCTCTCTGGAAAGATTACATTTTCCAATTCTGGGTGACTCTACGAGCTTTCTTTTCTTCTAGATTAAACCAAGCACTCTGATCATTAGAAGTATCTGCGACCACTAAAATATCTTCATCCGTTAAATATCTGGAAAGCTGTCTAGTGGCTTCATCAGCTGTCAATGGAGAGTTTACATACCAACAGTTATTGGTTAGTGGGGTCGAATTCCCCATGTTCTGAATGGCTTTGTCGAGCTGTTCTTTGCGATTTTCCTGTTCAGCCAGTTCATATGAGAAAAATAGGTTATTAGGCATTTTGCCTCCTTAAAATGCGACTTGAGTGCGACAGTATAAAGAGTTTTCTTTTAAAAGCTATTTTGGAGTTGTTAGTTTTGAATTAAATGTAAAGGTTATGTCAATTTTTAGGTTTTGACTGAACTTTCACGCTTACTTTATGGATATAAGGAAATAACGTTTCTTAGGGACTTTTTTCATGATTACTGTTGTTGGCAATGAAGGTTTGGGATTACTTGGATCTGAATTAACTTTAAATTCTCAGAAGACATCCAGTAATAGTTCTGAGCAACAATTAACCGTCAATATTTCAAATGGTAATCTGGTATTAGCCCGGGAAGATGACAGTTTTGTTACTCAGGGAACCGATTTTTCCATCTCCAGGATCTATAACAGCCTTGGTATTCGTGGTGATGCCAGCGGTGGTTCTTTCTTGCAAAGCTATAGTCAGCGCCTGGTGTTTATCAGTGCCAGTGAGATTAAACGGATAGATATTGACGGTACTGAATCACGCTTTTTGTTGGATACTGCCAGTGGTCGTTTTGTGACAACAGATGGTGAAGGCGCTTACGATTATCTGGTTCGCCAGGGCGATAATAATGAATGGGTATGGCATGATGGCAGTAGTGGTAAAACGGAAGTATTTGATAGTAATGGCCGATTGATTGCTTTCAGTGATATTAATAATCAGACCAGTACGATTAACTACAATGACTCTGATCAGTTAGCAAGTATCGTATCGGCAGATCAACAAACTTTAACCTATCAATATGATAGTGACGGCAGAGTCGTTTCGATTCAGCTTAATCGCGATAACCACCTTATCACCAGTGCCAGATATGCTTACGATACTCTTGGGCGCCTGGTCTCTGTCACAATGGATTTGACGCCATCAGATGGCAGTATTGCAGATGGCCAAATATATCAGACTTTTTATACCTATCATGGTGATTCTCAACGGCTGGCCTCTGTCAGTAACAGTTCTGGCATCGTCCAGTCATTTAATTATACGGAAATTGACGGCCAATGGAGATTGACCGGTATAACCGATGGCGATGGCAACAGTACTACTCTCAGTTATGATTTTGAAGGCCGTAGTACCACTATTATAGATGCCAACCACCAGATATGGACTTATCGTTACAGTGCTTCTGGTCAGATAGAACAAGTGCTCACCCCTGCAGTAGACGGCCAGAGGGCTGTTACCACATATGCATATGATGATAATGAGAACGTCATCTCAGTAACAGATGCCAGTGGTTATGTTGTTACGTTCGAATATGATCAACAGGGCAATCAAACACTTAGAAGGGATGCTCTGGGCAATACTATTAAGACAACGTATGACGAGAATAACCGTTGGTTAACCAGAGCAACTTATTTGATACCAGACCCTGATGGTAGTGGTGAAGAACAGGCGAGTGAACCAACCACAGAGCGTCGAATATATGACAGCCACGGAAATTTACGCTTCGAAGTCAGCGCTGCTGGCTCTGTCAATGAGTATCGTTATAACTCTCAGGGACAGCTTGTCGAGCATCTTGGCTGGCAGCAAGCCCGGTACAACCTTGCAGACCTCGCTGAGGATGAAGCGTTAACTGAATCTCAGTTGAGTCAGTGGGGCCAGGAACAGAGTAAGAGTGGTATGAGTCTGGTGACTTATACGTACGATGGCTCAGGCCAGCTGTTTACCAGTACAGAATATAATGCTGTCGATAAAGATGGTGCTGGCGTCGAAAATGATCAAACCAAGTACTTCACCTACGAATATGATGTTTACGGGCAATTGCGAACCCGGGCGATTGTTCGTGATTCCAAGTTAGAAATTAAACTGTTCAATTATGACGGTGTCGGTCGTCTGATCAGTGAGATTGATCCTTTATCAACAGCGACTGTTTATGTACATGATGACGCAGGGCAGCAACTGACTGTCAAATACGCTAATCAGTCCACCGAAATCACCGCTTATGATGATGCTGGCAGGACCATCAGTAAAACCTTGGCCAGTGCTACAGGTACCACTCAATATGTTAGTCAATACCGTTATGATGCAAATGGTAACCTCATTGCCCGGCAGGACGCCAATGGTGTGCGCAGTTATCAGTTTTTCGATGCCCGTAATCGAAAAATTGCCACAGTAGATGGTACTGGTGCAATTACTCAATATAGTTATGATGCGAATGATCAGATTATTAAAACCACTGTATATGCTAATCGGGTCAATACCCAGGCATGGTGGAGTGATGATGGTATTGTTCCAGTAACACTGAGTGATATAGGCATAACTGCCAGTGACAATGACCGGGCCAGCGAGAATCACTATGATGCCGCCGGGCGACGGATTCTGTCTTCCGATCCGAATGGTCTGCTGACACGCTATTATTATGATGGTGCTTCCCGCCTGATCAAAACAGAAGAAATAGACTCATCCGTACAGGATTTCCAGTCTGCGCTGATATCCATTAACAACGAACGCCGTAACATTGAAAAGATCAATGTGAATGCCTTTGGTACGGATCAGGATGATGTCATCGAAGGTAATATTCAGAAGGATACTCTGTATGGTTATGATGGTAATGACAAGTTATATGGGTATGGCGATAACGATGTTATTCGTGGTGGAAGCGGTAACGATAGTCTGTTCGGACATGATGGTTCTGATTCTCTATATGGAGATAGCGGAAACGACACCCTTTCCGGTGGTGCCAATAATGATTTTCTAAAAGGCGGCTCCGGAGATGACTATCTGATAGGTGGTTCCGGAAATGATACGTTATATGCGGAATATGGCAACGATACCTTACAAGGAAATACTGGTAACGACAGGCTTTATGGCAGTCGTGGGATAGATGTCTATCTTTTTAACAAAGGTGATGGTTGGGATACTATTTATACGTATGAACAATTTTATGACTCGCTGCAAAATGGCCATGAGGATATATTAAAGTTCGGAGCAGGGATTATAAAAGATGATATCAGAGTTACTCGTAATGGACTTGATATTCATCTTGGACTGAAAGGTACCAGTGACGGCGTAACGATAGAAAATTTCTTTTCTCGGTCCACAGCTGAGATTGGCAAGGTGGCTTTTGATGATGGTTCGTCGTGGGGTGTGACAGACTTAATCGATTTGTCTGTGGTTGCGACAGATGGAAATGACCGGTTATGGACCATAGGTGAATATACCAGTCTGAATGGTGGAGAAGGCAATGATACCCTGACTGGATCGGATACAAACGATACTCTTGTCGGAAATGCTGGTGCTGATAGTTTAGATGGCAATAATGGTAATGATGTACTTATCGGCTCCATTGGTTTCGACACTCTTTACGGTGGTGGTGGGGACGATATCCTGGAAGGTGGTGAAGGGAATGATAACCTGAATGGAGGTACTGGATCAGATACATACATTTTTGAAGATGGTTTTGGCCAGGACTATTTGAATAATAGTTCAGAAAGTGCCTCTCGCGACAAACGCATGGATGTTGTTCGGTTTGGTGGCTCTTTATCACCTGAGAATGCGCGGCTTTATCGTTCTGGAACCAGCTTGATGATTGGTTTCATCGGTAAGGAAGACCGGTTGGAACTGGCTTATTTTTATCACTCAGGCTATCAAAATACTCTTATCAATCAAGTCGAGTTTAGCGATGGTACTGTCTGGACGGTTGATGATCTCAGAGAACTGGCCAAGCGTGAAGCTGACTACAACCAGACCCTCTATGGTGATGTTAATGTCAGCAACAGTATCGATGGTGGTCTGGGCAACGACACCATCTATGGTGAAAACAAAGCCGATCGGTTGATCGGTGGACGCGACAACGACTCACTGTACGGTAGAGGCAATAATGATACCTTGATAGGTGGGCATGGCAATGACTATCTGTATGGTGAGTCGGGCGATGACACCTTGATAGGCGGTATCGGTAACGATACGCTCTATGGTGGTACCGGCAATGATGTGTACTCGTTCAGTGCCGGTTTTGGTCAGGACCTCATTTATAATGAGGAAAGTTCTGATTCACGTATAGATGTTATTCGTTTTGATGACACCATCTTGAGTCGGGAGGTTTTGTTACGCATTAGTGGAAATGATCTGATCCTGAGTGTTGCCAACACTACTGACCGGATTACCGTTGCTGGCTTTGAGCAATATGATTCTTCCCAAATCAATGAAATTCAGTTTGCTGATGGCACTGTCTGGGGTCTTGACGAGATCATTTTACGGTCTACTCAAGGCACTGGTCATGATGATTCTCTATATGCCTATGATGAAGGTTCTTCACTAAATGGTGCAGAAGGAAATGACGCTCTCCATGGTAGTAGCAGTGGAGATACCTTACAAGGGATGTCTGGATACGACACCTTATATGGTAGTTACGGAAATGACCTGCTGATCGGTGGTGCCGGAAATGACCGTTTGTATGGCGATAATGGTAATGATACTTACATATTTGAGACAGGTTTTGGTCAAGACTATATCAGTAACAATGATTCGACATCTGTTTCATCAAGAGCCGATATAGTCGATTTCCGGGGTGAACTGACCGACAATGATTTCTGGGCGATCCGGTCTGGGGATGATCTGATCATACAGTCCCGTGCCAGTGGCGATCGTCTCGTCATCAATAGATATTTTTACTCGAATTTTAAATCCAATTATTACATCAACGAAATCCGTTTCTCCAACGATGTTGTCTGGAATGCCAGTAATATTAATTCCATTGTTGATCTGCACAAAGCCGAAAACCCAGCTTTGGCGGTAGTTGATATTACCGGGGATTCAAGTGATGAGACCCTTAAGGGGGGGGATTATCGCGCTACAATTCATGGTGGAGATGGCAATGATGTTGTTCAGGGAAGTTATGGTGATGATCGGCTTTATGGTGATGCCGGGAATGATCAGCTGACCGGAGGTAGCGGAAATGATCAATTATATGGTGGAAGTGGAAATGACAGTTACTACTTTTCTGTTGGTTTTGGTCAGGACACTATTTATGAATCATCAGGGAATACTGATGCTTATGGTAGCAATGCAGACCGAATAATATTTGATGACACCATTATGGCTGATGACATAGATGTCAGTCGCAATGGTACAGCACTGGTACTGATTCATCGTCAAAGCGGCGATCAGATAACCGTGGATAGCTTCTTTAAAGAGCCTGCCGTTGTCAATATTACCGAGGTGGTGTTTGCAGATAATACTCGTTGGAGTGTTGATCAGCTGAAAAAAATGGTGCTGACTGGCGATTATCACGACCAGATTGTCAGAGGGTATGGTAGTGGTGATACGCTGCTTGGACTGGAAGGGGCCGATACTTTATATGGTAATGCCGGGGACGATGTTTTAATTGGTGGTACAGGATCAGATCATTTGTATGGAGGTGTCGGAAACGACACCTATGTATTCGAGCAGGGATTTGGCAGTGACACTATTCATAATTATGCGGATGGTGAACTTGACTTGAATGAACGATTGGACCAGATCAGTTTTGGTCCATCAATCCAGGCTGATAATGTCAAACTGTCCCGTAATACCAATCGGGATCTCATTATTACATTCAATGATTCCAGCGACCGACTGACAGTGGTTGATTTTTTCCATGATGGCGACATCAACACTCAGTACCGAATAGATCAGATCAGTTTTGCCGATGGTACGACCTGGAGTGCCAAGGATGTTCGACAAAAAGTCCTGGTCGGTTCACACCTGAAAGATCTGCTTTATGGCTATAACGAAGAAAATAACCTGAGAGGTGGCTACGACAATGACACACTCTATGGCAATCAACAAAATGATGTTCTAAACGGTGAGTCAGGAAGTGATTCTCTGTTTGGTGCTGCAGGAAATGATGAGCTATATGGTGGCACTGGCCACGATAGCCTTTATGGTGGCGACGGAGACGATCGTCTTGAGGGTGGGTTGGGCAATGATTGGCTGGTAGGTTCTTCTGGTAGTGACACCTATTTCTTTGCCAAAAATTTTGGTTCAGACAGGATCGATAATACACGAGAGAATAATGATGATGTAGGATCTGCTCACGATGTTATAGAGTTCAGTGCTGATTTCAGCCCGGATATGATTCGGGTTTCCCGTAGTGATAGTGACCTGATCCTTGGAGTCAAAGGCGCTGATGACAACATCACTATACTGCAGTTTTTTGTATCAGACAGTCAGACTAATGCGCGCATAGAGGTTGTAAAATTTGCCGATGGAACCACCTGGAGCTATCAACAGTTACGTGCCATGTCGGAGATAGGTTCTGCGGAATCAGATCAAATGTGGGTATTGAGTTCTGGTCATACTCTTGATGGAAAAGGTGGAAACGACAGATTAAATGGCGGTAATGGTGTCGATGTGCTCATTGGTGGGAGTGGCAATGACATCTTAAGTGCGTATGAAGGAAATGATACGCTCTTCGGCGGTAGCGGCAACGATAGTCTTTGGGGAAATGCTGGCCATGATATTTTGGATGGTGGCCTGGGGAATGATGGTTTACGAGCTGGTGCCGGCAATGACACCCTGATTGGTGGGGTGGGTAATGATTATCTAGCTGGAGGGGAAGGTAGTGATACTTATTTCTTCTCGCGCGGTTTTGGTAATGACGCTATCAGTAACGCTCTATATAACTCTGATACCTTTGGTCAGCAGACCGATATAATTCTATTTGATACCGATATTTCTGCTTCGGACATTAAAGCTACCCGATCAGGTGATGACCTGATTCTTGGCTTCATTGGCAAAGAAGACAGTATTCGGGTTTACAGTTATTTTTCTGAAGACTTTAAGGGTATTCATACCATAAACGAAATCCGCTTTGCCGATGGTACGGTATGGACACCCGATAGTATTGCCCGCTTGGTTATTGAAACCAATGATGCAGACAATAATGTATATGGTTATGCCAATAAATCGGATGTTATTTATGGTCGCGGTGGAAACGATACCATTCATGGTGATTCTGGTGACGATATTCTCGATGGCGGCGATGACAATGATTCGATTTATGGTGGCGCTGGCAATGACTATCTGGCAGGTGGCACCGGCTCAGATACTCTGAGGGGGGATGCTGGCAACGATTATCTGAAAGGGCAGGAAGGTATTGACACACTTTATGGTGGTGATGGACGCGATACCATGGAGGGTGGTTCAGGCGGCGATATTTTATATGGTTGGTATGGAAACGACACGCTGATAGGTGGCTCCGGAAATGACGTTCTCTATGGTGAATATAATAGTGATGTTTACCGGTTTGAACTGGGTTTTGGTCAGGACAGGATCTATGAAATCGCCAGCGAAAGTACTGCTGGAGATTTCGATGTCATCGAATTTGGTGAAAACATCACCCTGGATGATCTGAATTTCAGGCGTTCAGGAGATTCGCTGGTCATCCGCATTAACAATTCTGAAGATGTACTGACTGTCTCTTCTTTTTTCAATAACTGGAAAGCACATAACGCCTACATTATCGATGAAATCCGTCTGGCGGACGGTACAACATTAGATCCGGACCAGATAAACGCTTTGGCTCAGGTAACTCACGATTATGATGATCTGGTCTATGCCACACCCGAAGCTTCGACGCTGGATGGACAGGATGGTAACGACAATATTTATGGCTCCGGATCAGCAGATTTGCTGAATGGTGGAACCGGCAACGATAGTATACGCGCCGGTTCAGGTAACGACATCATATCCGGAGATGCCGGTCATGATAGTCTGTATGGGGGAAATGATGACGACTATATCTCTGGTGGCCTGGGTAATGACACGTTATCAGCGTGGGATGGCAATGACACTCTGGTTGGTGGTGCCGGCAATGATATGCTTTGGGGTGATGCAGGGGATGATGTTTATCTTTTTGAGATCGGTTTTGGTAAGGATGTTATCGAAAACAATGGTGCAAGTGGAGACTTTGACATTATCCGCTTCGGAGCAGGAATAGATTCTGATAACGCAGCATTGAAGAGATCTGGAAACGATCTTTATATCTTTTTTGCCGGCTCGGATGACAGTATCAAGGTTGATGACTACTTCCGTGATAACGCTACATCGATAGATGTTATCAGTGAAATCCAATTTGCCAACGGAACTGTCTGGACCATTAGTGATGTCAAAAGTATGGTGCAGGAGTCGTTTGGTTTTAACCAGAATCTCTATGTTGATGATGTTACTCAGACGCTGGAAGGTGGACAGGGTAATGACAACCTGTATGGAGGAGCAGGTGATGATCGCTTGTCTGGTGGAGGCGAAAATGACACGCTCAGAGGTGGTGCAGGAAATGATCTTCTAGTAGGTGGTGATGGCCATGATTCTCTAACTGGAGATGATGGTGATGACAATTTGTATGGCGGTCTTGGCAATGATTCTCTGTCCGCCAATTCAGGTAATGACCTGCTTGTTGGTGGGGTTGGTGATGATTATCTGGATGCAAGTAACGGCAACGATATCTATTACTTTGATATTGGTTTTGGCAATGATTATATCAATAACTATCACGATGATTCTGGCAGTGTGGACGCGATTGTCTTTAGTGAAGCGATCAAGCCATCTGACATCGTCTTTTACCGGTACGGTGATGAACTGAGGCTCAAGCATCTTAAAAGCGGGGATACTGTTCGGGTGAGAGATTTCCTGGATTCCCGTTATGCGATACAGGAGGTCCGGTTTGAAAGCGATGGTACCGTTATGACCATGGACGATATCAAAGCGGAAGTCATCAAGCCAAAAGACACCGACGACAGGTTGCGTGGTTTTAGTGAATCGACATTTATTGATGGAGGGGCCGGGAACGATACTCTGCATGGATTAAGTGCAAATGATACGCTAAATGGTGGCAGTGGATATGACACTCTCTATGGTGGTGCTGGTGCAGATATACTCTGGGGTGGATTGGATAGTGACAGCCTCTATGGTGAGGCTGGTGCAGATGTTTATCTCTATGGCATCAACCAGGGTAAAGACTGGATATATGGCCAACGTGATGAAGATACTCTGCGTTTTGATGACAGCATTAAAGCAGATGATCTGTTATTGGGTCGGTACGGTGACAATTTAGATATCGTAGTGATCCAAAATGGCATCAAAGTTGGCCATGTTGTTTTGTTAAATCAATTCAGGGAATCGAGTTATAGTTATACCGGGGTGTCAAAAGTTGAGTTTGCAGATGGTCTTGTATGGGATGCTGAGTTACTGCGTACTTTAACCTTACAAGGAAATGATGAAGACAATAATTTGGTTGCATACTCCAGTGATGACTTATTGCAAGGTAATGGTGGAAACGATTCTCTTCAGGGAGGGGCAGGAGCAGATACCTTAGAGGGAGGAGATGGTAAAGATATCCTGCTCGGAGGAACAGGTAATGACCTGCTATCAGGCGGTAGAGGCGAGGATAAGCTGTATGGTGAGGCCGGCGCTGATGTTTATTTGTATGATATCAATGAGGGAACAGATTGGATTTATGGCCAGCGAAGTGAGGATACTTTACGTTTAGGCGATCACATTAATCCTGACGACGTGCAGCTGCTTAAATATGGTAATCATGTCGGAGTCATTATTCGACAGAATGATGTTGAAGTCGGTCGGGTTATCGTTTCGAATCAGTTGTCCAGTTCTGATTCTGGTGTAAAACAAATAGAGTTTTCCGACGGCACAATATGGAGTGCGAGTGAGATCCGCACCAGAGTTCAGGCAGTCGATGATTCGTATAGCAGTCTATATGGAAGTGATGGTGTTGATCATTTGACGGGAGGAGATTGGAATGATCGGCTTTACGGAAAGGGGGGGGATGATACATTAGCTGGCGGCGGTAGTAACGACAGCTTATATGGAGAAGCTGGAGCTGATACTTATATATATGGCGCAAAACAGGGTATCGACTGGATTTATGGTCAGCGCTCTGAGGACGTACTGCGCCTTGATGACAGCATCAAGCCAGAAGATGTTACATTTGTCCGTGATTCCAATAACCTTGATTTAATTGTCACTCAGAACGGGGCCGAAGTTGGTCGTGTGGTATTGGTAAACCAGGCTTATGATGGCAGCAGTTCGTATACTGGTGTGTCGCGAGTTGAATTTGCCAATGGCACTATATGGAATAACGATGAAATACGTGCTCGTGCGCTTATTGGTGATAACTCTAATAATACTTTGACTGGTTATAATTCGAATGACTTGATTCAAGGTAATAGAGGCAGTGACCAGCTTGTTGGTGGAGCTGGAGCGGACACTCTGCTCGGTGGTAGTGGTCATGACAACATTTATGGTGGCAATGGCAATGATACTCTTCATGGAGGACTGGACGATGACTCGCTGTATGGTGAAAGTGGCGCCGATGTCTATCTCTATAATGCCTTTGAAGGTAAGGACTGGATCTATGGCCAACGTGAAGAGGATATTCTCCGTTTAGGCGAAGATATCAAACCGGAAGATGTGTCGTTCAGGCGATATGGCAATAACCTTGATCTGTTTGTGCGACAAGATGGTGTCGAAGTTGGCCGGGTTGTGCTGGTTAATCAGGCGTATGACAGCAATACCACGTATACCGGAGTGGCTCAGGTCGAGTTTGCTGACGGTACTGTCTGGAGCAATGAGAAAATCAGAGCTATGGCCATGACTGGTGATGCCAGTGAGAATAATATCAGTGGTTACAATAGTGATGACACTCTCTATGGTTTAGAGGGAACTGATTGGTTATATGGTGGTCAGGGTAACGACGAGATCCATGGTGGTATTGGGCATGATTCTCTTTATGGTGGTTCGGGTAATGACCTGCTCGATGGTGGTATCGAAAATGACAGCCTATACGGTGAAGGCGGTAATGATATCTTGGTTGGTGGTACCGGGAGTGATAATCTTTATGGTGGTGAGGGTGATGATGTCTATCGATTTGGTATCGGTTTTGGCCATGATTACATCGATAACAATTATGCGGTAGCTGCTAACAGTACTCAGTTTGATATTATTGAGTTCGATAACACAATCAGTTCTGGCGATATCATCGCTCGTCGCCAAAACAACGATCTTTATTTATATCATGTTAATGGTCATGATCAGCTCAGGGTAGATAATTATTTTTATCATTCTTCAACAACTCATCATCTGATTAACGAGATTCGCTTTGCCGATGGTACTGCCTGGGGGCTGGACGAAGTCCGCGATCTCGTGCTGCAACAACTGAACACCAATGAAACACTCATTGCCAATCAGAACGATCAGAACATTAAAGCCAGTTTTGGTAACGATAATTTGTCTGTGGATGCCGGGCTTACGGGTGTAACCCTCGATGGCGGTTCCGGTCATGACACACTATATGGAAATGATGAAGTTAACCTGCTGATCGGTGGAACAGGTAATGATTCTCTCTACGGTCATTCAGGTAATGATCAATTGTCCGGCGATATTGGTAGTGACTCTATCTATGGTGAGGATGGCGACGACCTGTTGATTGGTGGTCAGGACAACGATTACCTCGAAGGCGGTAAAGGCAATGACACTTATTTCTTTGAAAGTGGTTTTGGTTGGGATCGCATCAATAACTACGCTATTTATAGTGATAAAGAGCTAGATAAGATCCAGTTTGGCGAATCCATCAGCATCAATGATGTTATATTGCGGCGTGGGGGAGACAGTCTATACATCTATATTCAAGGTCGTGAAGAAGGCATGGAGGTCATCAACTTCTTCAACCAGGACGGTACACTGACCTATGCAATTAATACCATTGAGTTTTCTACAGGTGAGGTCTGGGATCTTGAGGACATCAAGGCCCGGGTAATAACCTCCACACACGCTAATGATAGTTTATATGCTTATGCTGATGGTACCGAGTTGCATGGAAGTGAAGGTAGTGACTATCTTCGTGGTGCGGCCGGAAACGATACTCTATATGGCGATCAGCAGACTGATTCTTTATACGGAGGTTCCGGTAATGATGACTTGCATGGTGGTGATGACCGCGATTATCTAACTGGCGAAAATGGACATGACAGGATCTGGGGTGATCGAGGTGCTGATACGCTTTATGGCGGTTCTGGAAATGACCTGCTGTCTGGTGGAGAAGGAAATGACAGGTTGTATGGTGACGCTGATGACGACACTCTGATCGGTGGTGCCGGAAACGATTACCTCTGGGGTGGTGATGGTGCAGACGAGTATCGTTTCGAACGCGGCTTCGGTCACGATACCATTGAGAATACTGTTAGCTATAGCTATCCTTGGAGCGAGAAGCCCGGAGAGCGGCCCGACGTCATTCGCTTTGCCAGCGATATTAAGTCGACAGAAATTTCCCTACACCGTAACTTTGATGACCTGATTATTAAACTGATTGATTCTGACGATCAGATTGTAGTCAAGCAGTACTTTAAAGATGATGGTACGACTCATTACTATGTTGATCGTATCGAATTTGCTGATGGCGTGGCCTGGAAGTTTGACGATGTGGTCAGGCTGGTTGAAAGTCAGACTAATTATCAGCGCACCACTTTCAGTTGGCAGGTTGGGGACACTCTAAGTGATTTGCAGGCATATTTCCGTCTGGATGATGAAAGCTTTGTACCGATTCTGCCGCTAACCAACGGTTATGAAGTTGAGTTTAATCATCTGGAAGCGGGTAAACATCGGTTTACGATCGAGTATCGAGATGCTGACGGAAATGTCCGGTATCGTAGTGAAGATCAATTCGTTGTCACCGATGAAAGCACAGAAGAACGGATCTCCGTTTTTAACACCACCAGTTCCCATAGCGTTACCCGTAGTACGGAATATCGTTACGATGCCGACGGGAACTTGTTGCGCAGTCTGGATGCTGAAGGTTATCTGACCGAGTATCAATATGATGCCAACGGGAATCAGACTCAGGTCATTCGTCGTGCCAATAAAGTGGATTCCATTGATCAGAATGCTGTCGTCTCTTCCAACGATCAGATTAGTCGGACTCTCTTCGATACCCGTAATCGCAAAATTGCGCAGTTAAGTGCCCAGGGAAAACTGATAACCTGGAGCTACAACGAAAGTAAGCATTCTGTGACCGAAACGCAGTACAGTGAGTTTGTCAAAGCTGCGCAATTTGATGCCACTCTGGTTGACCTGATCAGTGCTGCCAGTGGTGCGAATGATCGAATCACCACGCAAATATATGATGCCAATGATCGTCTGATTCAGATGACCGATAGTTACGGTACTCTGACAGATTACCATTACGATGAAATGGGTAATTTGCTGGAAACCCGTACTGGGCATACTGCTGAAAGCACGAAAGAGCAACGTATTGAACGTGTACGCTATGACGAATTTGGCCGGATTATTGGTCGTTTGAATGCAGCCGGCAGTGCTTTGTATCGCGACACCATGACTCAGAGTGAAGTAGATGCGCTCTATGCCAGCTATGGTGAACAGATAAGTTATGACGCTCTGGGTAGACAAATTTCCGTAACCGATGCCGGTGGCAATACTCAGTATCGTTATTACGATGCCAGTGGACAGCTAAGATTCCAGATCAGTGCTGCAGGTGAAGTGACCGAATATCGCCATAACGCTTTTGGTGATGTCATTGAGACGATCGGTTATAGCAATCGTATTGATACCACCACACTGACCGGTGGTGAGCTGACCTCTACCCTGCTGACCACCATCGGCCTGAAGATATCCGATGATGATCGCCACGTGTTGATGAGCTATAACGCAGGTGGACAAGTGGCCACTCAGACCGATGCACTGGGCTATATCAGCACCTTCAGTTATGACGCCTTCGGACAGTTACGATACCAGGAGAAGCAAACTGATGCGGAGCACTCCCGCATTGATCGTTTCAACTATGACCTACGTGGTCTGCAGACGGAAAGTGAGTTGGATGTCGGTGGTCTGGAACAAAATCAGCGCAGTCGCTATGACGCCTTCGGTCGCAAGATCAGCGCGGTCGATGAATTGGGGCAGGTGACCACTTGGCAGTATCAGAATGCAGGTCAGATTGTTCATACAATCAACCCGGCAGGAGAAGTATCCACTATCGTCGTTGACGCTTTTAATCGCACTGTGGAGCAACGTAAGCAGGGCGTTGCCGGCACAGAAACGGTTGTTCGCACGCAATACAATGATCAGGATCATACCCTGACGGTGACTTCAGCCGAAGGCATTTCCGTCACCCAGACCTTTAATAGACTAGGTGAGAACGTCAAGGTCGTTGATGGCAATGGTATGGTTACTCGTTATGAATATACCGTTGAGGGCCAGTTGGATCGTGTGGTGCGAGAGCTCAGTGATGGCGATCTGATATTGAGCGATAACGATTATGATCAGGCCGGGCGTTTGCTCGACAGTCGCGACGCTAACGGTGTGCGTACACACTATCAATATGACGCCGATGGGCGTGTCTTAAGCCGTACTGTAGATGCTGATGGATTGGCACAGGTTACCGAGTATAGCTACAACGCATTCTCGCAGACATTGCAGGAACGTATCCGGGACACTAATGGTTCGGTTATCGTCAATGTCACAGAGTACGACAACAAGGGACAGGTGACGCATGTTATCCGGGACCGTGATGGTCAGGCCAACACTACTGAGTTCAGTTATGACGCACAAGGCAGACAAACCAGCATAAAGGCCAGCGTCGGCACTTCTGAGGAAACGATCAACCATTATCGTTATGATGCTCTCGGTCGTCTGTTAAGTCAGACATTGGACACCGAAGGCGTTGCCCAGACCACGTCGTACCAATATGACGGTTTGGGTCGCCTGATACAGAAAACAGATTCCGAGGGCAACCATACACGCTATGTCTATGATGCTCAGGGGCGTCAGCAGTTTGAAATCGATGAGCTCGGCGGTGTTAAGGAAACGGTCTATGATGATCAGGGGCACGTGGCAGCAGAAATTCACTATGCCCGGGAAATTGTATTAACCGGACTATCCTCGCAGATTGATGCTGACGATGTGAATGACCGCTTGAATATCTCTACTGAGCTCGATCAGATTGAGCGTTTTATCTTCGATCAGGACGGCCGTTTACGTTATCAGGTGGATGCTGCCGGCTGGGTCACCGAAAGTCGTTATGATCAAAATGGTAATGTGATTGCAACGTTACAATACCGTGATCAGGAACACTTTTCCTCGTCAGTAGTATCCATCGCGCAAGCGCAGGCAGCCGTTGCTGATAACACGGTTTTGGAGCAGCACCGCTATTTCTATAACCACCTCAATCAGAGGGTGATTGAGGTCGATAACAGCGGTCAGGTCAGTGTCCGCAGTTACAATGTAACGGGCCAGCTCAGTAGTGAATATCAATACTCAACGAAGTTCGATCTGAGTAATGTATTGGCAGATGATAGTCAGCAAAATGCCCGCACTCTGATTGATAGCATGCTGTCAGATAGTACAGAGGTAGTGAAGCCAAACCGCTATTTCTACAATGGCAAGGGAGAGTTAATCGTAAAATTGGATGCCGTTGGACTGGCAACGGTGTTTGGTTACGATGCCCGTGGTAATCGACTCAGCGAAACCCGCTACGGTGTCGCTGTCAGTGTCAGCGATACCACCACAATGTCGGACCTGCAGAAGCAATTGTCGGCCATATCTGACACCCATAAGCTCAGTCGTTATTTTAAATACGACGGCCTGAATCGAAGTATTGAAACTGTTGATGCCAATGGGCAGGTCACCAAAAACTGGTATGACGCCAGTGGTAATCTCATTGCCCGCCAGAGCGCTGGCGGCAGTGTCAGTCGTTCGGTTTACGATGCCCTGGGGCGTGAAATTTATCGTATTGACCCTGAGGGTGGTGTTGTCCGTAGTGACTATGATGCCTTGGGTCACGTTACCCGGCAGGTTCAGTATGTTAACCGTATTGA
Organism: Gynuella sunshinyii YC6258; assembly: GCF_000940805.1. Taxonomy (GTDB): domain Bacteria; phylum Pseudomonadota; class Gammaproteobacteria; order Pseudomonadales; family Natronospirillaceae; genus Gynuella; species Gynuella sunshinyii. Next base: position 2,173,576 of record NZ_CP007142.1, read on the forward strand.
TGTTAGCGGATTGGGCACTCAGGTCAGTGTTGATGAATTAAACTTGCTGCTGGTTGCCGATGCCAGCGATGAAGTGTCATGGTTTGCCTATGATGCCCTGGGAAGACAGATCTATCAGGTTGATGCTAATGGCTACGTCAGCGAAACCCGTTATGAAGGAAGATTAGGTCAGTTAACCGCCTATAACAAAGTGATTGATGATGGTTATGATCATCATGTCATCGACACCATTCGCTATGACCGTGCGATTGATTTGTCAACGGTTATGGATGCTGATGGCATACATGGTGCGCTCGAAAGCCTGGGGTACAGTGAGGACAAATGGCATAAAGTCGATTGGCAAGGTGCTTACTTCACCCGTACCTTTACTAACGCTTCGGGACAGACCATCTACCAGATCAACTCCGAAGGCTATCTGAGTGCCTATGAATATGATCAGGATGGTCATGTGATTCATGAGCGTATTTTTGCCGAACCTGTCAGCTTTGATGACTTGACCAGTGTTGCGGCAGTCGATGCCTATCTCAACCGGGGTTGGGCGTCCGTATCCGGTGGTTATGAAGCGCTGGCCCAATATTTCAAACCTGAAATATTACTGAATTTCGATAATCAGACAGATGATCAGTCTGCCAACGGTATAGTAAGTACACAACATGGTGGTCTTACTTATGGGGAGTCATTACAGCACGGTGACGGCAAGTCATTACAACTGAATGGTACCGACAGTTGGCTGGACATCAGCGATACTTTGAATAGTTTGCGTACTGGGGATGATTTGGCCATCAGCACGTGGTTCAGTACGGAAGCCGGCGAGGCTCAAACCGGCAGTAACGTATTGCTTAGTGCCTCCAATGATGTTTTCGGTGGTAAGCGCAATCAGTCACTGGTGGTCTCGGTGACTCCAGGTACCGGAGAACTGGTTATTCAGGTGGCCAACTCCACTCAGAATAAAACTGAAGTACTGGATCTCGGTTTGGCGGATGGCCAGGCTCACCACCTGGTTCTGAACTTTGAGGGTGATAATGGCTACATCGATGTATATGTTGATGGAAAGCTGCTGGTCACGGTTACCTCTTTGCCGACAGTGGTTTGGAACGAAGCAGATACTTTAAGTATTGGTCAGCAGTTTCAGGACGGAAATGGCACCTCCGGTGAGTTTTTCCGCGGCAATATTGATGGCTTTGCACTCATTCATGAACAACTGAGCAGTGATGCTGTGCGTGACCTGTATCAGGCTGGCCTGACTGGTCAGATCAGTGGCAGCCGTAACCATGAAGTCAGCAGCGAAGTGGTGCGCAAGTATGATGCGGCAGGGCGTTTGATTGCCGAAACGCTTGATCCTGATGGTCTGAATCGCACTACTCAATACCACTACAATGGCAGAGGTGAACTGATTACCCAGATCGATGCCGAGGGTCATGAAGATTGGTTTATCTATGATGATGCCGGACATCTCCGATACACATTGGAATCTGTTGGTACGCAGGCGCAATACCAGGCTGAAGGTGCTATCAGTACAAGTACCGAATATCGCTATAACGGTTTTGGTGAACGTATTGCTGAGATTCATTATGCCAGTCCGATTTATTTCCAGAAGACCGGTACCGAAAAAGCTGATCAGCTAAGCATTGCTGATTTCAGCAATGTGCAAATCAGCACTGCCGATCAAGTCAATTATCTTGCATATGATGCTCTTGGACGGGTTCATTATCAGGTCAATGGTTTGGGACAGGTAACCGAGCTGAATTATGATGGCAATGGTAATGTGATCCAGCAGGTACGTTATGACAAGGCTCTGGATCTGAGCAAAACAGTATTGGATCTGGCAGGCATTAAAGCTGCTCTGGATATGCTCTATCCTGACGACAAGTTGGGCAACACTCAGGTTGTCAGTTCATTCTACGATGCTGCCAACCAACTGCGATTCCGTGTTGACGCCAGCGGTGTTGTAACTGAATGGCGTTACGATGCAGAGGGGCAACAGACTCAGCAGTTGCAATATCTGACACCGGTGACTTTGACCCATGGTATGAAGATTGCCGACGTGGTGGAGTTGCTGGCCGGCTTTGATTACCAGAGTAACCAGACTTTCTACGATCGTCTGGACCGACCGGTATTTATCATTTCCGCCAGTGGCCTGATTACTGAATATCGCTATGATGCTCAGACTGGTCTCCGTGATACGGTGATCGAATATGCCGCGCTCAGTTTTTCCGACCTCTCCCTGGATTCATCGGTCACTGCTGCTGCGCTTTATAGCGCATTGAACAGTAGTGCTGCGGCGGGTAGCAGTGATAATCGCGTTACCCATGAAATACGGAATTTGCAGGGTCAGGTAGCCTTTATTGCCGATGCTGAGGGCTACATTACCCGGCTGTCATACTCTGCCACTGGTGAGCAGGTGTTGAGCGAGCGTTACACCGGCTTTACCTTCGCCGATCTGAATGTCACCAGCAGTCATGATGTTGATGCCATCATGATTGCGATTACCTCCAAACTGGCTTCATTGGAAACAGCCAACAAGCAGACCAATCACTGGATACGTAATCACGCGGGACAGGTTCGCTATTCTATCAATGCCGAAGGTGCGGTGACTGAATACCGTTATAACAGCCTGGGCCTGAAGACGGCAGAGATTCGCTATGGACAGACTGTTACGGAGGAACAGATTGCTTCTGGAAGCTGGCAGACCCTGCTGGCAGATATGGATCAGCAGATCTTGGTCTTCGAGTACGATGCCGGTGGTCGGATGGTACGCACGACGAATGAGCGTGGTGTCATCACCGAATATCGCTATGACGACTTTGGTAATAATGTCTCCGAAATCAACAATGTTGGCGACAACCAGCGGGTGCGCAACCGTAGCTTTGATCGGCTGGGTCGTGTCATTGAACAAAGTAGTGCTCGTGCTGTCAGTGAACAGCGCGATGGCAGCCGTATCGTTTACGACATTTTTGGTCGCAAAATCAGTACAACGGACGAAAGCGGTGCAACTATCTGGTTTTATTATGACGATAACAATAGGTTGGTGTATCAGGTAGATGCAGAGGGAAGTTTGACAGGGTATCAATACGATACCCTTGGCCGGGTCACTGATGAAACCCATTATGCTACCGCTGTCGCCGATCTGAGTGTGATCAGCGGCGGGGTTATCGATGCTGCTCTGACTGATCAAATCAAACAGAGCAGTGCAGACCGTACCATCCATTCGCACTATAACCAGCAAGGTGAGCTGGTCAGTAAAACTGACGCTGAAGGCTATAAGACGCAGTATCAATACAATATGTTTGGCGAATTGATTCGTGAGTTGCAGGATCTTGAGCTGAACAGCCTGAACCAATCCATCCGTCAGGTCATTAATGAATATCAGTATGATCATCGCGGCCTGCTGACGGTTCGTGCCATGGATACTGCTGGTTTGAATCTGATAACAGAACAGCAATATGACGCCTTTGGTCGTCAGATTTTGACCATTGAAAGCGGTGATGTGATCGCCCGTACTGGTTATGACCGCAATGGTCAGATCATTGAGCGCATTAATGGTGAAAACGAACGTCGCATCACCACTTATGATGCTTATGGTCGGGTGCTTGCCAGCATTGATGCTTTAGGTGCGGTGACCCGCTATCAATATCTGGAAAATGGTGCCCGTGTACGGGTGACCAGTCCGGAAGGCATCATTACCGAAACCAGCAGTAATGCCTTTGGTGAAAAAATCTCTGTGACCGATGGCAATGGCAATGTCACTCACTATGAGTACGATCAGAACGGTCAGTTAGTTAAGGAAACCCGTGCCGATGGCGCAGCGATTCAGCATAGCTATGATGAGGCCGATCAGCGTATTAAAACCATTGCCGCCAATGGTCTGATGACTGAATATCGTTACGATAAAGCTGCCCGCTTGCTGGAACGCACCCAGATAGCTGAGAGCGAAGGCATTAAACTGACCACTCAATATGCCTATAACGCTTTTGGCGAACAGGTCCGGGTTACCGAACCCGGTGGCAAAATCACCGAAATCAGCTTTGACCGTAATGGTCAGGTGGCGCAGCGTCTTGTGGATCCCGATGGTATCCGTCATGTTCAGCGCTTCAGCCATGATGGTCTGGGTAATCAGGTATTGGTCACAGAAGGACAGCTGGCCAGCAATGGCCAAACCATGACCACAGAGTTGAAGACTGCTTATGTCTACGACAACCTTGGCCGTCTGGAGCAGGAAATTACCGATCCGGATGGTACTGCGGTCAGCACGACTTATGTTTATGATCATCATGGTAACGTGGTGCAAAGCATTCAGGGCGAGAGCCTGAGCCAGTACCACCATTATGATCTGGCCGGGCGCGAAACCTATACCATGACCAGTACTGGTCAGGTAATACAGAAAGTCTATGATGAGGAAGGACACGTTATTGCCGAAGTGCTTTATCACGGCACAGTTACACTGGATGCATGGCAGTCAGAGGCTGATCTCGAAGCCACGCTAAAAGGTCTGCAAAGTACTATTACCTATTATCTGTATGATCAGGATGGCCGGTTGAGCTATAAAGTCCTGGCTGACAATCAGGTCACACAGTATTTTTATGACGGCAATGGTAATCAGATTGCTGAAAAAGTGCTGGATGTCTCCATCGCCCAGCTAGGGCTGCTACTGCATAATTACCCTCTCAATGTTCAGGGACAGGGACAGGGAAGCTATAACTACAGATCTACAGGCTATACCTTTGCACTTGACACGGTAAAAGCAGTAGGAGAGGCAGGGAAGCTGACTGTCAATGTAGATATTGATTTTCCAGACATGTATTACATGGAGCTTTCGCTGATCGGTCCGGATGGAAATTCCTATAGTCTCAAGCCCTATCGTTCCGATAATGGTAAAAATCACTTACACAAAAGCTTTGAAATAGACGCTGGTGATCAGGATGTGGTCGGCCCCTGGCAGTTAAGAGTTAAGCCTAATTCGAATATGTCATTTACCCTGAATGACTGGAGTATCGATTTTGAATCTGTCACTCAAAAGACGACTGTGCAGGATTTCAATGCTCAGGCCAAAACAGAATTTGCCAAAGCTGATGCATTGTCCATTACCCGCACTGTTTACGATGTGATGAACCGACCGGTATTTAAGATCGATCCAGAAGGATATGTCACTGCTTATCAGTATGACGTCAATGGAAATGTGCTGGCTACCGCTCAGTGTGTTAATCCTGTTTCTGTGGGAGCTAATCCGAGCCTCGCAGACGTCGCAGCCCAGCTGGTTTATGACAACAACCAGGATAAAATTACTTACTACCGTTACGATGCCTTGGACCGTTTGATTGCGACTGCAGATGTCAGTGGAATGATTGACAGCAGTGATCACAATTCCACCACGCTGATGACACAATATTGGTATGACGCGGCCGGGCATGTCATTGAGACAGGTTCATATCAAGCCACTTTGCTTGATCTGTCCAGTGAGAATGCTCGTTTTCAGTGGCTGCACAGCAGTTATAATATTTATGACACAGCTGGTCGCCTGAGTGCGGAAGTTGACTCGGCCGGATATGTCATTGCTTATCAATATAATGCGTCTGGCGAACTATTGACTAAAGTACGCTTTGCTGATGCTTTATCTATGGCTGAGATTAACAGTGATGCAGATTTTTATGCTGCAGTTACGCTGCTGATGAATAGCCAGAACCCAGACACACACGTTACCAATTACGAATACGATGGTGCCGGTAATGTTACTGCTGAAATAGATGTTTTTGGTAACCGCACCAAATATTCCTATGACAGTACTGGTAATCAGATCGCTGAAACCAATGCTCTGGGTTATACCATCCGCTATGGTTATGACAGCCTCGGCAACCGTACCTCTGAATATCATCCTCAGGTGGGTGTTGAAAACGCCGGTCTCGAAATTCATCGTACATTCGATGCTTTGGGTCGCATACTGAGCGAAACCAACAATAATGGTTTGAATATCCGGTATAGCTACAATGCTCGTGGTCAGTTGATTACGGAAAACCATAATGGTGTGATTGTTGAGCATCAATATGACGCCTTTGGTAAGGAAATTGTCCGTATAGAAGCCAAGGGGCTTGCTGATGAGCGGATCATCCGGTCTGAGTATGATCGCCGTGGTCGGGTGATTGCCACTATTGATGCTGATGGCCAGCGAACGGAGTATAAACATGACGCACGGGGTCGGGTGATTGAGCAGATCAATCCCGACGGTACTTCGGTATATACCGCTTATGATGGCTTGGACCGGGTTGTGGTCAAAGTGGATGCCAGTGGGCTGAAAACTGTCAACCAGTATGATGTTTATGGTCATTTAACAGTTGTTTCCCAGGGCGCTGATAATGGTTCACTGACTGCAGATAAACAATTCAAAGGTGAAGTGCAGACCCGTCACTACGTATATGATGAGTTGGGTCGTCAGGTTGCAATGACCGATGTGGAAGGCTTTACAACCACAATGGAGTACGATGCTTTTGGTAATCAGATTCGTATCCGTAGTGGCCAGTATTTGTTAGCCGATACCGACCCTGGCTATAGTAGCGAAAAAGCCTCTGTCGTCAGTATTGAGACCCTGACATTTGACTACGATGCCAAGTCACAACTGGTTAAAATGACTGATGTGTATGGGTCCACAACGACCTATGGCTACGATGCTATTGGTAACCGTACGCGGGAAACCGGTGCCGCGAATAAATTGAACGGTACTGCAGCACGTATTACGGTAGACGTCTATAACGCTGCCGGTCAGCATATTGAAACCAGGCAGCCTGCAGGCGGTATTATTCGTTACGAATACGATCAATATGGCAATGTTGCCTATCAGCGCCAGTTACAGAGCCAGGAGCCAGAAGTCTGGTCAACTATTGCTTACAGCTACGACAGTGAGGGGCGGGTTGTAACTGAAACTGACGATTATGGCGCAGTTACCCGTTATGGCTATGATAGTCGCGGTAATGTCATTAGCAAATCCATGGCCTACGGCACATCCGAAGAACGCACCACCCGCAGCGAATATGATTTGCTGAACCAAAAGGTTGCGGATATCGATGCTCTTGGCAACCGGACCGAGTATCGCTATGACGCCAGTGGCAATCGTATTGCAGTGATCGACGCAGAAGGTCATCAGGCACGTTACTACTATAGTGACGGCGGTCAGTTGATTGCCGTGGTGGATGCCGAAGGCGGTGTTACCCGTTTTGATAATGATGTATTTGGTAATGCTATTGGTACCCGGCAATTCGCACACAGTATCGATATCTCAACGATAGCGGTGCAGGATCGATATGATTTCGATGTTATCAGTGCGCTGCTGGTGGAAAGCAGTCAGGACCGTGTTACGGCAATGACCTTCGATGCCAACGGCAACAAACTGTCTGCCATGGATGCAGAAGGTCGGGTGACTACCTGGAGTTATAATTCACAGGGCTACCAGCTCAGTGAAGTTCAACGTGATATCACCAATCTGCAGGAACGCGCCACTTACTATGAATACGATGCCAGTGGCCGCCTGATCAAGTTTACCGACGTCGATGGCGTGATCACAGAATATCGTTATGATGCCGCCGGTAACAAAGTCAGAGAAAGCATTTCGACTCCAGCTGGCAGTAGCTATAAAGAAGTTGTGCGGGTAACTGAATACCAGTATGACCTGAATAACCGGGAAGTCTCCCGCACCTTTGATCCGGATGGACTCAAGATTGCTGAAGGTTTTGAATACGATCTGGCTGGTAACAAAATTGCCTATATTGACGGTAATGGCCACAAGACAACCTATAGCTATGATCAAAACAATCGAATTACTGGTGAAATAAATAGCCTGGGTGAGAGTAAGCGGTACAGCTATGATTCAGTTGGTAACCGTGTCGCGGTTACCGATGGCAATGGCAATATCTATCAATTCGTCTTTGACCAGGCCAATCGCGTTATCCGCGAGATCAAACCTTCCGTTCAGGTCACTCGTTTCGATGGTGAGAGCTGGGTAAGCACACAGCAAAACCTGGTGGTTCAACATGTGTATGATGCTTTGGGTAATGAAACCCAGACTATCGATGCAGATGGATTCAAGACCACTCGCTGGTTCAACAGTAATGGTCAGCAAGTCGCCGAGCTGAACGGCCGTAATGCATTAACTGCATGGGAGTATGACCTGTTTGGCGACAAGGTAGCCGAATATCGCTACAACGAGTTTCTTAGTGATGATGCTCATGATGTGACCAAGCAGCCTGTTGTGACCAATGATCACCGTATCGCGGTGCTTATGAGTTATGACAAGGCTGGCCGTCTGTCTCGTATCGATTACCCACAAGTAGAGCATTACGATCTCGATCTTTCTGCAAATGTCAGTGTGACTCAGTCGCTGGCAGAGATTTACGAAACCTACAGCTATGACGCTTGGGGTAATGCTGCCAGTCACCGGGATAAGAACGGTCATCTGACGCTGTTTTACTATGATGCTAAACAGCGCCAGATAGCCATGGTCGATGCCCTGGGTTATTTGACTGAAACCGTCTACGATGACCAGAGTAATGTTGTCGAGCAGAGGCAGTATAATACTCCTGTTGTGGTAACAGATCTTGAAGGTGGAAAAATTCCGGCTAAAGGTTTCACTTTCGCCGGTAAAGGTGTAGTTACTTATACCATTTCGCGTGAATATGATACGGCCAGTCGAATGATTAAGGAGACAACTCCCGAAGTCGAAACCTGGACTCGTGCAGATGGTGCTATCACCACACGGATTACCAGCACATATGAATACGACGCCAATGGCAATCAGATTGCCAAAACCCGAGCTGCGGGCAGTAATCTGGCTGTCACGGAGTACTTCTACTTCGATGCCGCCAATCGTATGGTTGCTGCCGTGGACGAGCAACGCACTCTTAGCGAATTCAGTTATGATGGTAATGGTAATGTGGTGGCGCGTGAGCGTTTTAATGGTCGTGTCAGTTCAGGTGATTTCCGTAATGAAACCGTTGCTGATTTGCGTGCCCAGATCAGCGCTGTCAATGGCCATCGTATCAGTCAAATGGCTTATGACGCTCTTGATCAGAAAATTCTTGAAGTAGAAAAAATAGATGGTGGAGAAGCGATTGGCGGTGTTATTTATGATGATAATGATCTGGTGACCGAATATCGTTACGATGGTCGTAATCAACAAACCGCTAAAATAGAACGTGAAGTTACACCAGTTACCGATCTGGCGGAAAGTCAGAACAGTAGCCTCAACGGCAATCGTCAGACCAGAATCAACTGGAACCTCATCTCCTGGAGTGCCTATAACGCAACCGGTGATTTGATTCGTACCGTGTCACCGGATGGTACCGGTTCGGTATTCCAATATGATGCCCTCGGCAATCAGACTCTGATTTACACCGGTGCAGTATCCGATTTCCCGGATGTCGCGACGGGTGTGTCCGTGGTAATGGGGGATCAGCTTACGGTGCATTGGTCCGGAGAGTCCAGGGCATATGTGATGAGTTATTCTGATTCACGAGTGGATGCGGTTAGCAGTACCGGGGAAATTGATTGGCAGGCGTTGACTGAGAATGCCAGCCAGAGCGGTATTACCAGTCGTGGTGAGACGGCACTGACTGCAGCGCCAGGAGAGGACATATATTTCCGTATTGTCACAGTGGGTCGAAGTGGCAATAAGACGGTCAGTCAAGAATATCATGTTGCGGTACCTGCTACTTATCAGCAGGTTGAGATGGTTGCTTCTGGTGACCATTATGCCGCCGAGGTCAGTTTTAACGGCCCGGTCAGCAATCCGGTGATTCAACTGGGCAGCAACAAATACAGTTTGGTACAACAGAGCGATGACCGCTATCGTGCCGAGTTGCCGAGGGGATTAAGCGCCAGTACCAAATACCAGGTACAGTGGACCTCAGCCGGTAAAAATTATACGGGTGAAACACTGACGATGGGAGCCAGTGAAGCACACTATAGCACCGCAACAGATTACAGTGTCAGTTATGCTTCTGATACCGGTAGTGGTACTTTCAATGTCAGCATGACTCCAGTACTGCCCAATACTCTGATTGATTTTGACAGTATCGCGGTTGTATGGGAGCAACAGTTGCCGTCGGATAGCACAGAAACCCCGGTGGTCATGGCGCAGGTGTTGTCGGCTGATGAAATTGCTGCAGGCACTGCTTTCCCCGTTACCATGGAGGGACTGTTGGCTGGCGATTATAAGGTTAGCGTTCGCGCCAATATCGATGGCGAGGAGGCTGTACTGGCCAGCTTTAGCCATACTCTGGCGAGTAATGACTTCGACGGTATCGCCAGTCAGGATTATCACAATAACAGTATTGCAATTGCACTCGCGGGAACGGGTTCCATAAACAATCCAGGTTATGCTCTGATCCTTGATGGACAACGTATTGACAATGTCCAGCAAGGAAACTATCTGACTCTGAGTGAGCTGGCGAATCAGAACCAGTATTATCAGCTCTACAGTGGGGAGCAGGTTGGCAGTACGCACTCTCTGGAGGTCACCACTGCTTTGGTGGAAATACCGCAGAAAGACGCTGATGGCAATCCTGTGACAGATACCAATGGTGATCCGGTGATGTTGGCCGATCACCGTACTGCCCAGGTTGCTTTAACCCTTGATGCCGATCAAATTGCTGCAATGGATAGCAATGGCCTGACTCTGTCATGGAAAGCTGCCAGTACCAGCCTGAATTTTGATAATACTCAGACACTGACTCCGGACGCAGATGGTCGCTACCTTGTCGATCTCGATGATCTTGCCCTTGATGGAGCCTACGATCTTAAACTCAGTTATCGCACTAAGGACGGTACGGAAGTTCTGGTTGACTGGGTACGTTTCAATAGTGCCGATGAATCCACCAGCTGGATTGATCACTACTCCTTAAGTCTGGATAACCATGAAATCAATGGTCGTATCTACCCCAGTGGCGATAACCTGCAGGTAGCTGCCGGACTCTATACGGGTCAGGTCTTACTGTCTGCTCAGACACTGAATGTTAATCTGGTACTTGATGACACCAGTTACTCTGGGCAGTCACAAGTCTCTGGCAAAGATACCGGCTACTTCCGTAAGAGTGTTTATGACGCTTTAGGTAATGTGGTAGCCACTTACAATGACAGCGGCATCTGGACGACTTACAAGCTCGATGCCATGGGTAATCGCCTGGAAACCACCGAATGGGGGACAGAAGAGAACCAGCTCAGTGGTAAAGGCGAATCATATACTCAGTACAGTCAATATGATGCATTGAATCGTGAGGTCAGCCATTGGGGCATTGCGTCCGCAGATGGAGAGCGTTCGGTCAGCACTAAGATTTTTGATTATAACGGCCATGTCGTTCGTGAAACCCGTGCTGATGGTAGCTACGTGAGCTTTGATTACGATGCTGTCGGGCAATTACGCACTACCCGTTATCGTGCCGCCAGTGGGGGGGTATTGCGTGAGGAGATTAGTCGCTTCGACCAGCTGGGTCGTGAGACGGCCAAACTCGACGCCCTTGGTAATGGTGTTGAAAATGTCTATAACTCATATGGCAACCTGAGCGCCCAGTATGTTGCTGGCACGGATGACCATTTCAGTTTCGGCTATGATGTTTTTGGCCAGCGTACCCAACAAATCGAAACCAGCAATACGACCCAGGTTATTCGTAGCTGGTACGACAATGCTGGTCGGCTGATTAAACAGAGCACAGGTGACATAGCGACGGAATACCTGCTCGACAGTCGCGGAAACCGTATCCGCAGTCGCTTTGCCAATCATGACGTCATTGAGTTCTATGACAGCCTGAGCCGTGTCGTCACGCGTATTGATCATCACAATGGTCGAGCTGTGGTGGACAATATGCACTACGATGCATTTGGTAATCTGATCAGTACGCGCGATGCCAATGATCACGTCAATAGTAAAGTGTATGGTGCCTTTGGACGCCTGATGCAGGAGACCGATGCCGATGGTCGTACCACTCATTACAGTTATGATGATTTCGGTCGTCTGATTCGCGAGTGGGCTCCGGCGATCAGCCTGGAACACATTGGTACTATGGGTACCAAAGACATTCGTCGCAGCTATGACAGCCGAGGCCGTTTGACTGAGATTGATGATATTGGCACGGGTGTCAAAACCAAATACCAATATGATGATATGGATCGCCGTATTCGTGAGATTCGCACCCGTAATGGTGACTACAGCACCAACGAAGCAGATATCCGCTTTGAATACGATGATATGGGAGAGCTGGTTTTCTGGCACGACGATTATGCTAATGTCGCTATGCGTTACAGTTTTACTGCTGATGGTCAGCTATACACCGTACAAGGTTGGAAAGACTATACCTCGGAAAGTGATAAAGGCACGCTGAGCACCCATCTCGAATACGGATGGAATCATGGCCGTCTGAGTCAGGTTTACGATCATCTCAGTGGCAAGCACCAGTACTACACCTACTACAGTAATGGCCTGCGCAAAAGCTATGACGATGGCTCTAACATATATAGCTATCGTTATAATGCTAACGGTCAGGTTGTTCGCTCCGAATGGCAAAAAGATGGCCAGACCTGGCATGCTGCCTGGGGTTACGATGCTCAGGGTAATAATGTCAGTTATCAGGTGTTTGCGGGTGATCAAGAGAAACAACGGCAGAACACTGTTTTTAACAGTGAAGGTACTCGTGTCGTCAGATCGGAGCAGATTGATTATAAAACCAAGCAGGAAGCTTTTATCAGGAGGATCAAGCACGGTGGTGGGTCCGCTAATAATGACGCCGATTACACCTGGATTACTGGAACTATCCAAACAAATACTCGTAGCGTGACCACCAATGACTATGACCTGGCCGGGCAAATCACACACGTTGATATGCAGAACTATGAAACTAAAATCACGACGGCCAGTGATCCAGAGTATTCAAAAACGGAGGACAAACGGGTCAGTCATATCTGGGACGATACCACCTTCAGCGCCAGTGGTTTGAAGCTCAAAGAAACATTGGATGGCGACAATACCAAGAAAGCCAGAACCAAGACCACGACCACGAGTTTCGAGTACGACAGTAATGCTCACATGACCCGGTTCAGCAAGTCCAAAGACACCAAGGGAAATACTGAAATCGGCGATTTCCGCTACAACAACGATGGTCAGATCGTATATCGAAACATTAATCCGGCGGATGAGGACCTGAAAACCCACAACCGCACTTACTTTTATGCCAATGGCCATGCCGTTGGTGATAAAGGCACGGATGACAAAGGCAATCAGGTCACCAATCTCGGAACGGGTGATTACCGCTCTCTGGTCAATATCAGTGAAGACTTTCCAACCAGTGCCTTGAGTAGCTTTACTGCCACCGGCGGTGAAACCCTGCGTCAAGTGGCAGCCAATCTGCTGGGCAATGCCAATCTGTGGTTTATCCTGGCAGAGGCGAATGGTTTGAGTGGTACAGCTACCCTCAAAGCCGGTCAGACGATTACCGTGCCGAACAGCGTAGAAAGCGGCAAGCTCGACGCTGATACGCACAAGGTCTACAACGAGAGCGAGATCATCGGCTCGACCATGCCAAACGTTCGGCAGAAAGCGAAGAGCAGACGTTGTAAAAACTTCTTTGCCATTGTCATCATGGTGGTGGTAGCAGTAGTCGCTCAGCACTGACTGCTGGAGCTTCTATGCTCATCATGAGCGCAGCGCTGGCTGCCACCAGCGGTGTGGTTATGACGACAGTCGCTGTTGCGGCTGCTGTGATTGCTTCTGCGGCCGTTGGTGCGGCGATTTATGCGGGAATGAATATTGTTCAGCAGGGCATCCTGATCGCTGCTGACATCCAGGATGGATTTGACTGGTCCCAAGTTGGAAAACAGGCCATTAGCGGCGCGGAAAGTGGTGCATTCGCAGCAGCCACGGCCGGAGCCGGCATGCTCTCTGGCGTAGCACAGACCTTGGCCAAAGTCGCCATCCAGGCGACCAGGATCTACGTCAACCGTTCCTCCTATACAGACAAGCATGGTCATATCAATAACTGGAGTGGAATGACGTTGCAGATGCTCTCGGTCTTTGGTAATGGCAGTGAAGCCGCAAATCAGGCAGGCAAGGCCGCAGATAACGCCAACAAAGCGATGGCGGCCGTGAACTGGATCAACCAGAACGCAAACTACATCAGTCCCTGGCTGAATCTGGCAGAAACGTCCATCCATCATAATGGTCAGCTAACAGATGCAGACTGGGTCAATGCCATTGGTCAAACCTTCAATGCGGTGGTGGGAGATAACGTTCAAGGTACCCGCTACACCGATGTGATCAAGCGTTCGGCGCTGGAAACCGTTGGCGCGGTGGCGCTGTCGAGCATCGATAAAGAAGCCGCCTACAGTTACTTTGAGAACAGCGTTGCGAATGAAATCGGGAAATACGCAGGTGGAAAAATTAAGCAGGTGCTGAAAACAGACACCTGGGGGCAGGATGCGATGGAGCGGGCGAAGCGTCTGCGTACCGCCGCTCAGATGATCAATCAGGTCAAAAAGACCTATCACATTACTGAAGCAGAAGAGAAAGTGCTACTGGATGCTGCAAAGGACGGCGAGTTTGATACTGCATATGTATTGGTCAATGGATTATCAAGCGGCAAAGAAAAGGCCTATGCCAAGTTCGATCACGAAACAGGTCAGGTGAGTGTAGATGCTGACTTGGCTGAAAGAGCAAAAATGGATCCGAATGCTGCTGCAGAACTTTACGGTTTTGCCATGGAAGAGAGAGGGCATCAGCTGATGGCGAAACTGGAAAACCTGCGGGGCATCCGTGATTTAAAGCTGGACGAAGGAGCGTTGATTGGCAGAGGTATGCTTGAAGACGCAGCGAAAAGTGCCTGGATAGGTTCTTTCAGTTATAGCCTGGATTTTGGCAACGGCGCACAAACTTACAGTTTTGGAAAAGCGAATGCCCTGGATATACGGGATCAGTACTTTGGGGTTGAACGGATATTTGCGGATTATCAGACCAATGGGGTTGAGTATGCAGGTATGAGCGAGTTCGCCAATCCGATACAAGACGCTATCTTTGCGATGAGGGCTTTGGGTAATGACAACTTTGGAGCTTTAAGCCCAGATCAGAAACGTACGTTAACCAACCTCTATGATCAAGGTGTCAAACCGTTCGACAATGATGTGGATCTGCGTTGGAACCTCAGTACGGAAGAAATGGGTACTTTGGGTGATCTTGCAAGCCAGGCGGACGAAGTCTATAGCTCGTTGATGAATGTCAATACAAATGCATCTGGCCAGCTATCAGGCGCTGCCGCTCGGCAGATCCTGAATGCCGTGGCCAATGGTGAATCTCTGAAAATAGGTAGTAGCAATCAAATAGATGCCAACAACCAACTCAGGGACTTTTTGCGGACCTTTGGTGTGGAAAGTAAACCCTGGACGGTGAAAAGCATCAGTCGTTCACGGATGGCAGGTACACAATACTCAGCAGAGAGTTTAAGAGATGTTGCTGCCATGCTTTCCTCAGCCATAGATACCGGAGTGTCTGACCAATACCTTCAAGACAAAGGTCTTGATCGGATCTTTCAGTACGCCAAAGGCGACGATGCGATGAAATCCTATCAGGCTATCGTCGATTCTATTGGCTATCTGGCAGATGGTTCAGAATATAATCGCCTGGAAACCCAGATGAGAGGAGGGGCACGGATATTGGATACGACCATTGCCTCCACGACGTCAGAATCGAGAGCGGTTGCTTACCTGTATGCCCAGAAGAGTGATTTCCGTAAAGCCGGAGATATCGGGCTCCAATTGGCGGTAGAAAACTTCAGGGATGGTAACTACTTTACCAGTGCTGTAACCGGTGTGGGTGGTGTGGCATCTTCTCTGACAGTAGGCACAATGGATGCGGTGTTGTCCGGGTTCGAGAAAATGAATTACGCCGAAGCGCCACGATCTATCCGGGATAGTGGTGTACAAGACCTGGCTATAGAAGCAGCAATGGCCTTACCAATTGGTAAGGGTATTAAGGTTCTGAATGAGCTGGCCTCACTGAAGCGTTTGGGTGAGACGGGAGAAGTGATTGCCGATACCCGAGGTCAACGCTGGTTTGATGTGGATAATGAAGCTGCGTTGACGGTGAAGGAGTTGGAGGGTAGAGTTCCAAACAAAAATACTATTGGAATTCCAGTCACGCATTCGCCCAATCGAGTAAGCCCGGTATTAGACTTCGATGCTCATGGGAACGAAATTTTATATCGAACAATGAGTCCTGCCGACTTTGCGAAGATGCAACGTACTGGTCAAGTGCCAGCTACCGGTGAAACTTTTGTATCTCCTTTGGAGGCGTATTCAGCGGGCTATGACGGAACGCTTGTAAGGATTACCGTGAAAAAGGGAACAATGGATCAACTTCAAACTATAGGTGTTTCGGGTAATCCTGGTACTTCGAAGCTGTTCCCTGATTTACCAACGGAAACCAGTGGTTGGACAGCCAATAATGCAATGTTCAAGCTGGAAGGCTCTAAGGGTGCTAAGAACGCACATATTAGAGCTATGAATGAAGGTTACGGTGTTGTAAATACGGGGCTTGGGAAAGGCGAAGCACTAAAAATATTTAATAGCAATATTCTTAAATACGAGCCACTGAATTAAGTTTTGGAAGTTTTATGTTTTTAAAATTAGATGAAGATAATTCTTCTTTGCAGTTGGTTTACCAATTGTCTGAAGAACTCAAGAATGACCCAGAGCAAGTGGCGATGGCTCAAGCATTAACTCAAGATGAATCTAGGCCCTTCGGATTAAAAGGAACGCATGGGCTTTTTGGTTCAGATGAATGGTGGGACAACCTTCGAAAAGGTGTTTTGCCGGTGCGGCATGTTTCTGGTGTTATAGAGCGTCTTTTTGTCTCAGGGCAAGAGAAAGGTATGGAAGCAAATACCTTTGATCTCTTGCTAAATGATGGAGGGTCGCATACGGAAAGTATTTTTGTTGACAGTGAGAAATATCGCCAGCTTTTTAAAGTGGGTAGTCGAGTAGAAATACTCTACGCGCTGGATGAATTGAAAATGCAGCCAGCGCCAGGGGGTAGGATAAACTATTCAGAAATCGTAGTAGAAATGGCGGTATCTAAATAAACGCCATGCCGAGTGTCTGCGCCAATTTATTGTTCACTTGGTAAGGGCGTTCAACAGGAAGTCGCTGTCTGGCGGCTTCCAATTCGCCGTTCTCCACAAGAGTATGGATTTCTTCCGCAAGTTCTGTCACTTCGGTGATGTTCTGAATCCACTCATTAACATAGAGTGGTACAGCTTCGTTAGTGAGTCCGATTTGAATTGCCCGATGCTCTAAAGGCTGCAAATGCAAATCCCGTTCGGGGTCCCACTGGATGCGAACGGGAGTTGCGTTTTTAATCTTTAGCCACTCTTCTTTGTTTTTATAGTTATTGGCTTCATGGCTAAGCAGGCTATGTTCCAGCGCCCACTCAAAACCTTCCCTTGTAATGTCGATGGCCAGAATGCGTTTCTGGCCGCTGTCTTTTTTACCCCAACCTGAGCGATACATCATCCAAAGAAAAGATGGCTTAATCCACGTCATGCGTTCCATCTTGAAGGGCGGTGACTTGAAAGTGCCGTGCTCTAAAGCAGAGTTCGCAATCGCATCGCTGTAAGCCTGATACACACGAATGGTTTTATCGTCATAGACAGCGCGAATCTGCCGGGTAGGGATAGTCATAGTTCACCCGTTGCTTGCAGATAGCCGGTTGGCGGTGTGTTTAAGAATTAGGCTGTCTAGTAGCTCCTTGGCTACCTTCTTCTCGTCAGGTGAGAACTGGCTAAGAGAAAAATAAAAAGGACACCCATAAACTTGAATTACTGAAATCGGCGATTTCCGCTACAACAACGATGGTCAGATCGTATATCGAAACATTAATCCGGCGGATGAGGACCTGAAAACCCACAACCGCACTTACTTTTATGCCAATGACAAAGGCAATCAGGTCACCAATCTCGGAACGGGTGATTACCGCTCTCTGGTCAATATCAGTGAAGACTTTCCAACCAGTGCCTTGAGTAGCTTTACTGCCACCGGCGGTGAAACCCTGCGTCAAGTGGCAGCCAATCTGCTGGGCAATGCCAATCTGTGGTTTATCCTGGCAGAGGCGAATGGTTTGAGTGGTACAGCTACCCTCAAAGCCGGTCAGACGATTACCGTGCCGAACAGCGTAGAAAGCGGCAAGCTCGACGCTGATACGCACAAGGTCTACAACGAGAGCGAGATCATCGGCTCGACCATGCCAAACGTTCGGCAGAAAGCGAAGAGCAGACGTTGTAAAAACTTCTTTGCCATTGTCATCATGGTGGTGGTAGCAGTAGTCGCTGCAGCACTGACTGCTGGAGCTTCTATGCTCATCATGAGCGCAGCGCTGGCTGCCACCAGCGGTGTGGTTATGACGACAGTCGCTGTTGCGGCTGCTGTGATTGCTTCTGCGGCCGTTGGTGCGGCGATTTATGCGGGAATGAATATTGTTCAGCAGGGCATCCTGATCGCTGCTGACATCCAGGATGGATTTGACTGGTCCCAAGTTGGAAAACAGGCCATTAGCGGCGCGGAAAGTGGTGCATTCGCAGCGGCCACGGCCGGAGCCGGCATGCTCTCTGGCGTAGCACAGACCTTGGCCAAAGTCGCCATCCAGGCGACCAGGATCTACGTCAACCGTTCCTCCTATACAGACAAGCATGGTCATATCAATAACTGGAGTGGAATGACGTTGCAGATGCTCTCGGTCTTCGGTGATGGCAGTGAAGCCGCAAATCAGGCAGGCAAGGCCGCAGATAACGCCAACAAAGCGATGGCGGCTGTGAACTGGATCAACCAGAACGCAAACTACATCAGTCCCTGGCTGAATCTGGCAGAAACGTCCATCAATCATAATGGTCAGCTAACAGATGCAGACTGGGTCAATGCCATTGGTCAGACCTTCAATGCGGTGGTGGGAGATAACGTTCAAGGTACCCGCTACACCGATGTGATCAAGCGTTCGGCGCTGGAAACCGTTGGCGCGGTGGCGCTGTCGAGCATCGATAAAGAAGCCGCCTACAGTTACTTTGAGAACAGCGTTGCGAGAGAAATCGGGGAATACGCAGGTGGAAAAATTAAGCAGGTGCTGAAAACAGACACCTGGGGGCAGGATGCGATGAAGCGGGTTCAACAAAAACGAGCAATATCACGAATGTCTTTCATAGACGTTAATGACCGAGAAATAGTTTCTAGTGAACAAGGTGCGATATTCGATAGCGTAATTGATTCAGAGTCAAAATTGTCCGATAAAGAAATAGCAACGGATAATTTCAAAGCATTACTAGCCCATCGAGATAACTTGGATCAAGTGGGTAGAGATATTCTGAACGATGACGAGTTCTTTGCTCACGTTGTACAGGATATCCGCGAAAATGGTTATGACTCACCTTATGCACAGATCAGTGGTCTCGTTTTAAAAACAGATGACACTGAGCTGTTAGCCAGCATAGTGGCAGATAATCGGAAAAGATTCGCAGAAACAATCATCGATCAAGGAAACTTTGTTGGCGCTATTGCTGTAAAAGGCATGGAACAACTTGGTTACTCAGATTTACCTGATATTTCGCACGATAAGATCGATCGTGTAGATAATGCCACCATCCAGTATTTTGCTAATCCTGAGGGCGCAGAAGGGGTATCTCTTAATACATGGCAGACATTACGCGCAACAGGTTTCATTGATGAGAAGACTTATCAGACGATAGGCTATTCCGCATTTGAGAGTGAAGCAGCTAGAGCTGAGCTGATTGCCACAATAGCAACTCTGGGATTTTCCGCAGTCAGAAATCCAAAGGGTGTCATTGATGGTGCCAAATCACTTTGGAATGGTGGGAAAGCGGCGGCCAAGTTATCCGCAGAGGGCCTTCAGTATGGTGTCAGACAGTTACGAGTGCTTGGTAATCTTGCAAAAGGCAAATTGTCTACTGTATTTCCAAAGGGTAAAAATGTGAACTCTACTCTGGAGATGTTAGAGTCTAAAATAGCTGGAAGGCCAAGAGAAATTGGATATATTGTCGATAGTAAATCAGGAGAGGTATTAGCAACCACTAGAGCACCTATTTCGAATCCAAGGAAACTTCGTTTTGATGAAGAACAGTTGCGTTCCCTTGAGGGAAATATTATGACACATAACCATCCGAGTGGCGCTACGTTTTCTATACAAGATATCTCAACTGGACTTGGTAGTGGTGCTGAGGAAATTAGAGCTGTGACTGAAGAAGGAATACATGTAATAAAGTTTGCAGACAATGCCCCTAAATATGCAGGTAACCAAATGGGGGCTATTGGTTACATGTCTAAACAGCAAGAGATTGCAATATCTGAGTTAAAGTCCGAATTTCAAAGTGGTGTCAGACAATTACCAGTTGGTGCATCAAAAGCGGAAATGGAAGTTTTCAACGCAAAAATTATTTTGGATAAAGTGTTGCAGAATAATGAATGGATCCAATATAGCTTTATAAAGAACTAGGGTGTATTTCATGATAAATTCGAAGGCAAAAAGTATCAATGACGTTGTCGATGGTTTCATTGATATGCTTACAAATGAAGAGTTGGATGAATTTAAAAATTTCATACCCAACCCAATGATTAAACAGAAAATAGACTTTTATGATTATGTTGTTTCTAAGTTTGATTTAAAAAATGATGGCCAATGGATTGTCGAAAAACTCAGTGAAGAATTCCCGATAGAGTCTCAACTTCTTGGAAAATATGACTCCTATGGAAATCGCTTATTGGATTGGGAAGTTGATATGATTATCAAATTGGCTAGGGAAAAATTGGGGCTGACTTTTGAGAAATAAAGAGTAAGACGCAAACGCTGAGTACTTTGATGTAGGTGGTTATTATAAACCTGACGATTGGATTGAGTGGGATAAAAATAAAAAGGACACCCATAAACTTGAATTACTGAAATCGGCGATTTCCGCTACAACAACGATGGTCAGATCGTATATCGAAACATTAATCCGGCGGATGAGGACCTGAAAACCCACAACCGCACTTACTTTTATGCCAATGGCCATGCCGTTGGTGATAAAGGCACGGATGACAAAGGCAATCAGGTCACCAATCTCGGAACGGGTGATTACCGCTCTCTGGTCAATATCAGTGAAGACTTTCCAACCAGTGCCTTGAGTAGCTTTACTGCCACCGGCGGTGAAACCCTGCGTCAAGTGGCAGCCAATCTGCTGGGCAATGCCAATCTGTGGTTTATCCTGGCAGAGGCGAATGGTTTGAGTGGTACAGCTACCCTCAAAGCCGGTCAGACGATTACCGTGCCGAACAGCGTAGAAAGCGGCAAGCTCGACGCTGATACGCACAAGGTCTACAACGAGAGCGAGATCATCGGCTCGACCATGCCAAACGTTCGGCAGAAAGCGAAATGCTCATCATGAGCGCAGCGCTGGCTGCCACCAGCGGTGTGGTTATGACGACAGTCGCTGTTGCGGCTGCTGTGATTGCTTCTGCGGCCGTTGGTGCGGCGATTTATGCGGGAATGAATATTGTTCAGCAGGGCATCCTGATCGCTGCTAACGATAACGATAAAAAGGACACCCATAAACTTGAATTATATCCCCACATCAACTAACATCGACCACCATGACCAAACCCCGTAACGAACAAGTCTCTCTGGAAGAGACATCCTTTTATCACTGCATGGTGCGCTGTGTTCGGCGGGCGTATTTGTGTGGTGCTGATTCTGAAACTGGTGAGAATTTTGATCACCGTAAGCAGTGGTTGGTGTCGCGTCTGCGGTTTTTATCCTATGTGTACGCCATTGATATTTGTGCCTATGCGATCATGAGCAATCATTATCATGTGGTGCTACATGTCGATCAGGCACGCGCTCAAAGCTGGTCGGATGATGAGGTGGTGGAACGCTGGTTACAGCTGTACAACGGGGATGTATTGATAAACCGTTGGCTGGCGGCGCGTAAAACAATGTCAGCCGCCGAGTTACAAGTCGTGTCGGTTACGATTGCCCAGTGGCGTGAACGTTTGTGTTCCATTAGTTGGTTTATGCGTGGTGTCAATGAAACCATTGCCCGTATGGCCAATGAAGAAGACAACTGCAAAGGCCGGTTCTGGGAAGGGCGCTTCAAGTCTCAGGCTTTATTGGATGAAGGTGCATTACTGACCTGTATGGCTTATGTGGACCTGAACCCAGTACGTGCTGCCATGGCGGATGATCTGATCGATAGCGACTTTACCTCAATTCAGCAACGCTTGTTCGATTACGCCAAATACAAAACCACCCAAACCAAAACCGCTACCGAACAAACACTCACCCAGCGTGTTTCCAAACAACGCCAACTTAAGCGTGAGTTGAAGCTTGATCACCTACCGGAATCTCCATTGATGCCTTTCAGTGGACGTCAGCAGGATTCCATTCATGCAGCCCTTCCATTCACCCGGGAAGACTATTTCGATTTGATTGATACCACCGGGCGTTGTCTGCGAGATGACAAACGGGGTGCCATACATCCTGACACCGAAAAACTGATCAGCCGACTGGGTATCGACCCGAATCAATGGCTGAAACATGTTCAAAGTTATGGTCGGTCTTATGGAGACAGTGCCGGTTCGCGGGTTTCGTTATTGCAGTATGCGGATCGATTTAAGCGTCGATGGAGTAAGGGGGTTAAAGTGTCTTCGGAGTGTTATCTTAGAACCGGTTAATCTATTCTGGCTGTTACATCAGTCAGTCTTTATGTTGAACAGTAATGTAGTGGTCAACTAATTTTGGCCACCCCTTTATAGTTTTTGAAGTATTCTTTCTCTTTCTGATTGGGAGCTAATCCACCATTAAAACTATGAGGTCTTTTCTGGCTATAGTAGCCGACTAAATACTTCACAATATGTTGCTTGGCCGATTCAAAGTCTCCGTAACCTTTAACAGGTACCCATTCCGTTTTTAGTGACCGAAAGAGTCGTTCCATCGGACTGTTGTCCCAGCAATTGCCTCGACGGCTCATGCTTTGTTTTATTTTGTTGCGCCATAGCGTTTGCCTAAATTCTACGCTGGTGTAATGACAGCCCTGATCACTATGGAATAATAAACCCTCCGGTTTCCCTCGCATTTCAAATGCCATTTGTAGTGCCGCCTTAGTTAGCCTACTGTTCGGCGAGTGGGACATAGCCCAACCCACTGGCTTTCTTGCGTAAAGATCCAACACGACAGCCAGGTATGCCCATCGTTTGCCCGTCCAGATATAAGTGACATCGCCACACCAAACCTGATTCGGAGCCGCAGGTGCAAAATCTCTGTTCAGAATATTTGGTGCCACATGATGCTCATTGCCACCACGCTGGTATTTGTGCTTCGGTACCTGACAGCTCCTCAAACCCAGGGCTTTCATTGCCTTACCTGCTCGATAACGGCTTACTACATAGTCGGCCGTTGTAGCGATGGAAGCTATAGTACGAGAGCCAGCAGAGCCGCCACTCAATTCATAAGCTTGTTCAACTTTCGAATGCAGCTTTAGGGTTGACGCTGTAGGGCCTTTTGGCCGATTCACCCAATATTTGAAGCTGCTGCGATGCACTTCAAAGACCTCACACAATCGGCTCACGTTGTAGCTCTCTTTCAGTCGCTGAATCAGCGCAAACCTTTCATCGAGTCGGACATCAAGAGAGCAGTAGCCTTTTTTAATATTTCGTTCTCTTCATCTTTCCGTTTCAGCTGGCGTTCGAGTTCTTTAATTCTTTTCTGATCCGCTGTCATTGGGTTTGCTGGTACTGCATCGCCAGATAGCTCATTGCGTAGTTGGCGTACCCATTTATCCATAGTTGATTTGCCAACATTCATGGCTTCAGCAGCTTCCCGTACCGTGTAACCTTGACTAACAACTAATTGTGCTGCTTCTAATTTAAATTCGTCACTAAAGCGACGACGAGTATCTTTTTTCATGTATCCACCTGTGTCTATTATGGTGATAATATCACCTCTTAACAGGTGGCCAAATTAACTATGCCACTACATAATTCTGTTTTAAATAGTGTGGTGACGAGATATGCGTTTGAAATAAGGCGCATCGAGTCGAAGGCGATTTATAAGGATGAGTTGGTAATCAAATGGCAGGAAAATTCGATAATTTTCATAAAATAGAAATGTTGCTCAAACATGGCAGGGTTAGGGCGGCAACGCAGTTTTTATATGAACAGTTGGAGAAGTATCCAGACCGTATCGAGCCTGTTCTTCAGTTGGGTGCATTTTATCGTAGACGCAAAAAATATGACTTGGCTAAGATAATCTATGAAAGAGGTTTGAGGAAGTTTCCAAAGGCTCCTGCATTGCTATCCAACTACGGCAACCTGTTAACTGATTTGAAAGAGTTTGACTTGGCCGAAGTTTACCTCTTACGGGCACGCAGTATTCATAGTAGCCATGATATCGTTCGTAACCTGGGTCTTCACTACTTTCATCGGGGAAAACCCAAGGAGGCTTTGGCGCTATTCGAGTTATTAGTGGAGGATCAGCCTGATAATGCCGACTATCATTGGCATCGTGCTCTTTGTTTGTTACATCTAAAGCGTTTCAAGGAAGGCTGGGAGGCGTATGAATGGAGAACTCAATTACATCCAAATCTTTATCCAACTCGAAAGTATAAAAAATGGTGCGGAGAGAATCTGTCTGGAAAGACTATCTGCGTCACTCTCGAACAAGGGTTGGGGGACGCGTTGAATTTTCTTCGCTTTGTTCCCTTGTTGCATAAACTTGGTGCAGTTGTCTTTCTGGAATCCAAGCCTGTTTTTGAGGGGGTGTTTAAATGTATCTCTGGGGTTCAATTGATTGATTCCGATGAAAGAGTGGAGTCTATTGACTATTATGTGCCAATAATGAGTTTACCTTTTTTACTTGGATTGACTACTGAAAATCAACTGTTTGAATTAGACCAACCCCTAGCTATAAAAGAGCGTACTGCATTTAGTTTTCCATCTTCCGGTAAAAAGAAAGTGGGATTGATATGGGCCGGAAAAAAGACACCCAAGGACCGTTCATGTGACCTTTCAAATTTCAATTTTCTATTCTTTAATTCGGATATTCAGGTGTATAGCTTTCAATTTGATAGCCGTAAATCTGATATCGAAAAGAATGGATATGAGAATTTTATAATAGACCTTTCTTCTCATATATATAATTTTTATGAAACAGCCTTGCTTTTAAAAGAAATGGATTACGTTATTACGGTTGATACATCGGCTGCACACCTTGCAGGATTGATAGGTGTACCCGTTAAGCTTATGTTATTGCATTACTCGGATTGGCGGTGGTTTGAAGGCAAAAGTACACCGTGGTATCCGGCAATGACCCTCTATCGACAACATCAGCCAGATGATTGGTCTCAGGCTATTCTGGAACTACGGCGAGATCTGGAAATGAGTGAGGAATAAGGTCTACGTTGCTTTCCTCACCTCATTACGACAGTGGCACTAAGGAGCGTGAGAGGGTTCTGTCTGTCGAAGTTTGGATGTTTTACATAACTTCCAGGCAATTAAGGCAGTGATCATTAGGCCAGCCAGGATCAGATAGCAAGAATGGTGATAATGCATATCGATAGACTGGCCGGATGTCTGACCTGTTAAAATTTGTATACGTTAATCTTAAAGCTGATCTTACTATTTTTATAGGCTTTAAATATCAGTAGTGCAGTAATCAAGCTACCAATTATAATCGTTCCCGTTGGCCCAAGAACATCTGCGATATTGTAAAGCAGCTCTTTTTTTCTTGCGTTTTTACCTTCTAGATCAACCTCTTCACCATTTAGAGATGTCACTAGATAAAATAAAAGATAGGTCATAATGGCTGCCAGAACTGACAATATTATGTGCTTTCCCGACTTTACGAATAACCCTGGTTCGGTGACCTTGACCTCGCCTGATGATCCGACAAGCGATTGTATATCTGCAACAATTTTTGCTTGAACTTCTTTTGTTAGAGTCATTACACCAATGTCATCGCCCATTCCTTTGGCTTCAATTATCGTTGTACGTTTTGGGTCGGATGCAACCCTTAGTCCAGATATTTTATCCTTTGAAATAAAAATCGACCCTTCACCTAACTTCTTTTTCGATTTTTCATCAAACGATTTAAGCTCTTCGTCAGAAAAATTTTTTTTTAGTGTAAAAAAGACAGCAGAGTCAGAAATACAAAGAATTCCACCATTTACTTCATACATTATTACTTTCTCCTTATATGATCTTGATCTTAGAAAATTTAGTATAGTACCTTTCTGATCTCTATCATTTTAACGATAGTATTTGTTCCTGGTTTAGAGCGCAACGATAAAACAGTCCGACAATATGCACTTGTAATATAAAGAGTTCTTACTCCCTGCCTTCTTTGTATTGAGGGGATCATCGGCTATTTCATACCAGTTACTTTTGTACGCTGTGTAAATGAGCGCATCAATATCCGCTGGAATACCTGTGTCAAATAATGCTAATGATAATTCAATATCTGGCAACGCATTGCTATCGCTTCTGTATCCAATGTTCGAACCACATTCAGAACAAAATGTGCATTAACCTGAATATTTCACGTGAATTTCTCTGTTAACCATTAATTCTTATCTGAGGGTTAGTGAGTAAGTTCCGTTTCTTCAGTGGTAGAAATTCTGAAAGAGAGATTGATTTGCATTAGAAGAAGCATTCAGTCATAGGGACTATTTACTGTGTTTTCTATTATTAACCCGGCGAAAAAGATATCTGATACAATAGTCCAATGGAAACGACAACAGACACAAGAAAACTACCACGAGAAGTGATCGAAGAAAACGCCGCATGGCACATCGGTTACGCATGCGTGGATTCACACGCGCAGAGATTGGTCAAGAGCTCGGCGGCGTACATCCAGATACGATCGGTCGATGGTTAAAGCTCGACACAACCAACCTCACTGTCAATCGAGGGGGGCGTAAGCAGGGAGAAGCAAGACGGTTATCTGCTGACCAGGAAAAACACATTAGATCACAGATCATCGACAAAACGCCCGACCAGTTAAAACTGGATTATGTCTTGTGGACACGAAAAGCCGTGTGCGAGTTGATTGAGCAGGAATTCAAGATCCAGTTGCCAGTGAGAACGGTCGGTGATTATCTCAAACGTTGGGGCATGACCCCCCAAAAACCTGCAAAGCGAGCGTACGAGCAAAATCCGAAAGCCGTTCAACAGTGGTTGGATGACGATTATCCGAAGATCAAAGCTCAAGCATAACGTGAAAACGCAGAGATATACTGGGGCGATGAGACGGGTATGCGTAATGACAGCCAGCACGAACGAGGCTATGCCCCAAAAGGAAAGACACCGGTTGTTCGGCTTAATGCCAACCGTACCTCCACCAATATGATTTCGGCGGTGACCAATCAGGGAAAAGTTCGATTTAAGATATTCGATGGGTCAATGAATACCGACATTCTGATTGATTTTTGTGAGCGTATCATCAAAAGCGCGGGCAGAAAGGTCTATCTGATACTGGATAATCTTCGTGTTCACCACGCAAAAGTATTTAAAGCTTGGCAGGAAAAACATCGGGCAGACATAGCGGTATTTTATTTACCATCCTACTCACCGGAACTGAATCCGGATGAATATTTGAATTGTGATTTGAAAGCAGGTGTTCACAGTGGCAAGCCAGCGAGAAACAAAGAAAAATTAAAGAAAAAGTTCGAAGTCATATGCAGATGTTACAAAAGAAACCTGGTCGAGTGCGGAAATATTTTATCCATAAAAAAATTGCTTACGCTGCATAACAGGTATGTTTAATCGCCGGCTTAATACAAAACTGAAAACGCTCTAGCCAGCATATTCCATTGCTTCCTTATCGTCTTATCTAATTCTTAGTGAATTACATTTTTATGTTTTCTATGGTTCTTTCGGCTAGTTCTTTCGAGCAGCTTGTTTCGGTACACTTTCGTGTGTCTTACCAATTACAATCATAAAAAAGCGAGATACACATGAACAAATATTTCAACGCTGGAGCGTTTGCCGCTGCCATAGGCTTTTCAGCTTTTGCTGCACCTGCTTTTGCCTTCGAGCCAGCCTCTGTTTTTAATGACAATATGGTTTTACAGCGCGATGAGCCTCTGGTTTTCTGGGGGCGCGGTGAGCCAGGGGAAAAGTTCAATTTAAGCTTTGCCGGCACGACAAAAAAAGTAAAAGTAGGCCGCGACGGTACCTGGCAAGCCAAGCTAAAACCCCTAAACGCGGGAGGCCCTTATCAGCTGAAGTTGGCGGACGGAGACAACACCAAGATAGTTAATAACATAATGGTTGGTGATGTATGGCTTTGTTCTGGTCAGTCCAATATGGCATTTCGCATTAAAGATGCTACCGGCGACCAACCTTGGGGTGGCGAAGATGCCCCTGAACGTATTCGTATAATGACCGTTGAGCGTGATTATGACGCCGCGTCTGAGGCGGAGTTGGCTAAGAAAGCTGAATGGCAGCCCGCTACTACCGCTAATTTGGCAGAGTTTTCCGCTGTGTGTGCCTATTTGGGTGAAGAGATGGAAAAAGAGTTGGATGTGCCCGTTGGGTTGATTAATTCATCTTGGGGTGGATCGCAGATAGAGGCATGGATCAGTGCTAAAGAGCTTAAAAAGGTGGGTGGCTTTGATAATGATTTAATGTTGCTGAGCACCTTTGTAGATAATCCCAAGCTGGCACAACAGCAATATGCTGATCAGTGGCAGATCTGGTGGCAACAACAAACCCAGCCCTGGAAAACCCCGTTAACGCAAACCTGGTTTGATGTTCAGGAGCCCGCTAATTGGCAAACCTGGAAGGGGTTTGAAGATTTCAACGGACTGGTTTGGTATCGTAATAACTTTAATTTAACAGAGGCCGAAGCAAAATTGGGTGGGAAACTCTCGATTGGCGGGATAGATGAGGTGGACCTCACCTGGTTGAACGGTCAAATCGTTGGTACCGAATTTGGCTGGGGTACCGAGCGTACTTATGACGTAGAACCCGGCGTGCTGAAGGCTGGTGAGAATCTGTTAATGATTAATATCACCAGCACCTATGGTGCTGGTGGCTTGGTTGGCCCTGCCGATCATATAGCTTTAACCCTCAGTGATGGTAAACGCATAGCGTTGGGTGAAGGCTGGCAAGCCAGCCGAGTACAGGAAAGTTATGGTTACCCGCGCAATGCGCCTTGGCAAAGCATTAATGGTTTGAGCGGCTTATACAACTCTATGATTGCGCCGCTTAAAGGGTTAAAAATTCGTGGTGTGGCCTGGTACCAGGGCGAATCCAACACCGGCCGGGCCGGTGAATATGCAGACTTGATGCAAGCGCTCATTCGTAACTGGCGGGAAGACTTTGGCAAAAACCTGCCATTTGTTGTTGTGCAGCTACCCGGCTATGGTAACACCGGCGCGAGCAGTGCTATGGAATCCGATTGGGCGCAGTTGCGTCTGGGCCAATGGCAAGCAGTTGCAAACGACAAAAATGCAGGCCTGGTCATTGCAATCGATCAAGGTGATCCTGCCGACATTCACCCGAAAAATAAAAGCATTGTGGGCAAGCGTACGGCCGATGTTACTTTAGCGCTGATGGGCGAAAAAGCAGCCATCACAGATGGAATTTATCCTGTAAAAGCTGAAACAAATGATGGCGATGTTGTGGTGACGTTCGACCCGGCGGGTGAAACTTTACAAGTTAAGGGCAGCAGTAAGCTTAACTACGTGGAGCTGTGCGCGGATTCTTGTAAGCGAGTAAATGCAACCGTGCTCGGTGGGCAGCTGCGCGTTGCATTGTCGCAAATGACCAATGCAACGCGCGTTCGTTATTGTTGGGCCGATGCGCCGGAGTGCCACTTGTATGGGCAGTCCGGTTTACCGGTCAGTTCGTTTGAAATTGACATCAAGCCTTAGTTGCCCGGTGCATATGGGAAACTGAGTTTGATGTAGTATTGCAGGTCGTGTTTTGGCGGAGTTGTGCCTTGTGGTATGGCTTTGCCAGACACGTGACTGAAGTAGGCCAAGCTGGCATCGCGCCACCATTGGGCTTCATCCACCTGAATTTGTAGGCGCTGTGCGGTGTCTGTAAAGCGCTCCTGGTCCACATAAGGCTTTAAGCTTTGCCAGGTTTGCTGCATGGCTTTGGCTTCTTCTACTCCGTGGTCATAGTGCTCCACCAAACCTTGCCATAGTGTTTTGCCTGACTGTAGTTTGAAGTCCCATGGTAAGTGGTGAAACCACAGCAGATATCTCTCATCCATGGTTTTGGGATCAGCAAAGCTCTGGGCTACTTCTTTAGAGTATTGAGCCAGGGCGTTGCTGCCGGTTTTGGTGCGGTCAAAGCCAATGCCATTTTTATCCGCTTTATGGTAGTAAGCAGGGTTCCATTCCGGGCGGCCAAGATCGCTTACCCAGGGACCAGGGCCATAGTGGTGACCAGTGGCCATTAAGTGAGCTAATCCTAACGGAGTCATGTAATCCACTACTGCTTCACGCGAGCGCATCATCATTCCCAGTGTGGGCTCTGTAAATTGCTCTTCATTTGTAAAAGTCAGGGCTAACCAGTCACGACCAATCGTTTGCGAGTCGGCGTATGGGTCCCATGCTAAGCGGCCAAAAGCATACCAGTTAGCTTGGTTAAAAATAGAGCCGCTCCAGTTACGGTGATGACCAATATTGGCGACGCCGGCAATACCGGTTAATTTGTGACCATCGAGGCTGCCATCAATGACTTTGGCGACAGTGGAGCCCTTGCCTTTTGCGAAAGTGTCTGCTGCCAGCACTTCTTGATAGAGCGGTGCGAGGTAGGCAATGTGGGTCGCGAAACCCAGGTACTCTTTGGTGATTTGGAACTCCATCATCAAAGGTGTATTGGGCATAGCACCAAACAGGGGGTGATAGGGCTCGCGTGGTTGAAAATCGATCGGACCGTTCTTAACTTGCAGTAAAACATTGTCTTTAAATTTTCCATCCAACGGTTTGAACTCGTTGTAAGCCTGCTTACCGCGGTCCTCAGCATCGTGTTCGGAGTACACAAACGCACGCCACATAACAATGCCGCCGTAGGGCTCTAATGCCTCGGCCAGCATATTTGCGCCCTCTGCGTGAGAGCGGCCATAATCGCCAGGGCCAGGTTGGCCTTCAGAGTTGGCTTTTACCAGAAAGCCGCCAAAATTGGGGATGATCTGGTAAATTTCTTTCGCTTTATCTTTCCACCATTGGCGCACTTTTGGGTTTTGTGGATCGGCATTTTCGAAGCCGTCTAATTCCATTGGTGCGTTAAAGCGGGCTGATAAATACACTTTAATGCCGTAGGGGCGGAATACCTCCGCCAGCGCCGCGGCTTTTTCAATGTAGCGGTGGTCAAGGGAAATGGCTTTAGAGTTAACGTTGTTTAATACTGTGCCGTTAATGCCCAGCGCTGCATTTGCGCGAGCATAATCTTTGTAGCGAGGGTTGATAACGCCAGGTAACTCCCACCAGTCCCAAATGGAGGAACCGGCATAGCCCCGCTCTACACTGCCATCCAAGTTGTCCCAATGGTTTAACACCCGCCGTTGTATTTTGGGGGATGATGAGTGGTTTAGCTCTTTAAGGCTGGTTTGTAACTGCATTTGTTGTAAGAGTTCGAATGCACCATACAGTAAGCCTTGCTCGCTGTTCGCTGCGATCAACGTTACCGGCTTGTTATTAATTTTGGCTTGAGTGAGCAGGTAGCCTTCATCGCCCAGCTCGGTAAGCTTTGCGGTGTCTACATCGTTAGAGATTTGTGCTAATGCTTCGCTGGTCAGCAGCATCAGACTGGCTTTGCCCGCGTTGCTTTTGATGGGTAATGGTTTACCTAACATTTTGCTAAATCCGGTTTGCAGTTCCTCAATAGCAAGTGCTCGGGTTGGGTCGTTTATGTCGCCAGGCACCAGGTTTTTGATCGTTCGGTTCACATCTTTGGCGTAGCTTTCAGGAAGGGTTTGATATCGGAGCCATAGGTCGTAACCATCTTCTGCATGAGAGCTTAAGCTGGCCAGACTTGCGGCAATAACGAGCAATAATGTAAGTATTCTCATAATTATTATCATTTTCTGGATGGGTTTTTAAGTTCAGTCATTGAGTGCAAATTTCCAAAAAAAAGTTGCACTCGGCTCCATACAGCTCGATGTGGTAGCGGTACCAGCCTACCAAATTCGCTTTTAAGAGAGCAATAAGACATAAAGCGTAGAACTGCACTCAGTCTTTTAATTCAATCCGCGGTTACTGGTGGCAAAGATAAAAAGGATGCGCATCGGTTTTTGGATACCGATAGCGCCGGAAAGAAGCGTCTTGTTTCATGGACGCGATTATCACACGCTACGACTCAGTATTCTTTATTTCTGATCCAGTAATATTTGTTGAAGTCGGGTAGCTTTCAGCCTGGTTTTCTGGTGACTTAAATCCGGATGTTAGTGTTTTTTACGAGATCCACAAATGGTCTTTTTGTGATTCGTCAGAGATACCAATAACAAGCGAGTCTTTGTTCTATCGGCTATTGGACAATGAAACTCGGGGTATAGGTTTGCTCTGTGGCAGGGAGGATGTTTTCGATGGTGGTGGTGAATTTATTATTCTTTAGTTTGAGTAATGTTTTTAGCCTCGCTGACGTTAGGCCTGGATCCTTCACCGGCCTTATGTAACCAGAATGCCTCAGCTTTAAATTCGAGAGGAAATGATCTCCATCTTTTTGCATCTGACACTCATTGTGGTCGCCATAGCCCATCTTAATGGGTGTCAGATTTTATTAGACCATTCCAAACGAATAGCTAGAACGGTAATGGTGTATCTCGATAGCGTGGTCTGATTTTCTGCTGGTTAAAATTTGTATATCTTAATCTTAAAGCTGATCTTGCTATTTTTATAGGCTTTAAATAGTAGTAGTGCAGTTATGAGACTGCCAATTATAATCGTTCCCGTTGGTCCAAGAACATCTGCGATATTATAAAGTAGCTCTTTTTTTCTTGCGTTTTTGCCTTCCAGATCAACCTCTTCACCATTTAGAGATGTCACTAGATAAAATAAAAGATAGGTCATAATGGCTGCCAGGATTGACAATATTATGTGCTTTCCCGACTTTACGAATAAACCTGGTTCGGTGATCTTGACCTCGCCTGATGATCCAACAAGCGACTGTATATCTGCAACGATTTTTGCTTGAACTTCTTTTGTTAGTGTCATTACACCAATGTCATCACCCATTCCTTTTGCTTCAATTATCGTTGTACGTTTTGGGTCGGATGCAATTCTTAATCCTGATATTTTATCCTTCGCAATAAAAATCGATCCTTCGCCTAACTTCTTTTTCGATTTTTCGTCAAACGATTTGAGCTCTTCTGCAGAAAAGTCTTTTTTAAGTGTAAATAAAACTGCAGAGTCAGAAATAAAAAGAATTCCACCGTTTACTTCATACATTATTACTTTCTCCCTATATGATATGACGTTAATTATGAAAAATTTATCATGATACCTTTATGGCTGTTGTCATTTTACCACTCGTACCTGTTCCTGTTTTAGAGCGTAATGATAAAACAGTCCTGATAATTTTCACTTATGGTATAAACCGTTCTCACTCCCGGCCTTCTTTGTATTGAGGAAGATCATCGGTTATTTCGTGCCAGTTGCTTTTGTAGGCTGAATAAATATGTGCATCAATGTTCACAGGAATATCTGTGTCAAACATTGCTAATGACAACTCAATATCTGGCAACGCATTGCCTTTGCTTCTGAATCCAATGCTTGAACCGCATTCAGAGCAAAAGGTACGAATGGTTCCATTAGGTGCAACATAGTCCTTAAGTCGTTCCTGGCCTGATAACCATATTAAGTCTTTCACTTGGGATAACGTACCAAAAGCGGCGCCATGGAATTTCCGACACATTGAGCAGTGGCAGTTTGCGATATGCTCTTTGAACCCGGAAACTTGAAATGTGACTTGGCTGCATAAGCAGCTGCCTTTGTAACTAGTGCTCATGGTGAGATCCTCTACTGTTATATAACGTTCGTTTGCTGCAAACTCGACAGCGTGGTAATTCGTGTTTCTGTATGTGGCAATGTGTTATACCCGGTTGTTTGCAAGAAGTGCTGCTCCAAAACCAATGAAAACTCCGCCCGTTATACGATTAAACCAGCGAGAAATATTTTCCCTTTCAATATACGGTTTAAGCTTAGAAGCTATCGATGAATAAAACATTAAAAACGCGAACGAGCAGGTAGCAAAAGTCAGTGCCAGTAAGACAAATTGAGGAAAAACAGGTTTTGCCAAGTTGATAAATTGAGGAAATAGAGCCGTATAGAACACGATTGCCTTTGGATTGCTAATGCCTACGAAGTAAGATTCACGAAACAGGGTGAGTTTGCGAGGTGCTGATAATGTCGGGTCTGTTTCTTCTTCTTCGACTGGTGGAACGGAACTTTGTCTCCAAGACTTAATGCCTATGTAAATCAAATACAGGCCGCCGATTATTTTAATTGCAGTATATAGATGTGAAGATGCAAGAATTATCGCGCCCAAGCCTGCTGCTGAGACTGAGGCTAATGTAAGCATGGCAGATACATTACCGGCGATTCCGAACATTGCATTTTTATGTCCATATTTAGCACCATTTTTGATTGCTAAAAAAACTGCTGGACCCGGGCTGGCGGTAGCAACCAGGCAAATGCCTAAAAACACTAGAAAATTCATTATCAGATCCACCTGTGAGAGTTTTTAAATAGTGCACGATGCATGAGTCAGTCAGATTTGCTATAGACCTCATCTGAATTACTCAGTTAACCATTCATTCTTATCTGCTTCTTAATCATAACTTGGCAAGCATTTATGCCGGGTCGGTAGTAAGGTTAAGTCCGTTTTGGGTCATGGTAAATCAGGACACCTCTTAAAAATGGCCTGTTCTCACGCAGGACGTTGTCATCCTCGTCCGAAGGTGGATAGCCTCTCACATCCTCATTTACTGCTATAAACAGCAGTGTTGCGAGTGGTATTACCTCGTCTGCATCAAAACTATCGCTTTTTTTCAGAGGCTTCTTGGATACCTTTAATCAGCCTGTAAGCGTTACGAATGGAGCTAAGCTGGAATGGTTTCAGAATTTAGCAAGGACGGCATGCTATGGCAATCTATAAAGCGGTCTTAAGCCAGCTTACTTATTGTCAGTTCGGTTGTTTTAATAAAAGTTTATAACGACAGTTTAGGCGGGCTTTGATGAGTCCTGTGGCCAGACTTACCTGGCGCACAGTTCTGAATAACTTCTATCATACAGTGTTAATTTTTCCATGCCTCAATATTATTTTGAACGAAAGTGTTCATTGATACTGGTGATATACCGGTGATGGCTTTTACGTTGGTACTTATATGATTTTCAGATCCTATTGAGATAGCTTCGTCCATGGCGGCAATGCCATCGGCATAGTCTTCCGGGTATCCAAGGTTACGAAAACGTTTTGCCAGTTCCGCAGTAGAGACGCATTTGTGTTGAATGGTTTTACCAAGATGGCGTGAAAGGATCTCTGCGATATGATCATATGAGATTGCTTCCGGGCCGGTCAGGATATGGTCGTTGTTTTCTACTTGAGGTGAGGTAAGCAATGTTGCGGCACATCTTGCTATATCCTGAGCTGAGATAAACCCGATACGACCATGCTGGGTGGCAGAATAGATAGTGGATTCCATTTTGATGGAGTTCCGGTGCTGCCCTTCTGAGAGATTTTCCATAAACCAGGAAGGTCTTAACACGGCCCATTGCTGAGCATTTTCACGTAGCCAGGCATGTACAGCACCCATCATCGGTCCACCTTCTTCAAGAGATGAAGCGCTCAGTAATACAAACCTTTTTATACCGGCATCAAGTGCTGCCGAGAGTCCATTCTGCATTGCGCCCAGCGAGTCAAAGTCATCTGTTGGAGCGACCAGGTATACGGCATCGATACCTTCAAATGCATCTTGAAAAGCGCTGGGGTCTTTCCAGTCGAACCTTACTGTATCTGGAGCCATCGGGTTACGTGTGGCAATTCTTGGAATGAAACCCTGCTGTTGCAATTGTTCAACCACGTTTCGGCCGGTTTTACCTGTACCGCCGGTCACCAGTATGTTGTTAATCATTGATGGATTCCTTGAATGTTTCCAGGCCCCCGGTGGCTTCTAGCAGAATCAGCGGATTCCAGTAATCGCGGTATTGAGCAATTCGTTTTTGTTGAATAGAGATCACTGCAACATAGTTCTGGTCGTACCGGGCAGCTGTTTGAGTTCCTTTTCCCTGACAGGAAAATTCCAGTATAAAGGTCTCTCCATCTTTGGACTCATGAATAATCGGGTCGCTGAAAGATTCAAACTCCAGCACTGCTCCAATCTTGGCCAGATAACGAGTGATTGCCTCAAGACCTATGATTTCCGTCAAGGATTCATTGGGTGTAAACGGAAATTTAAAGACGATATCGTCAGCGCACATGGCCAGAAAGTCTTCACCGGCTTCTGGAATAATGGCGTCTTTTAAAGCTTTGCGGAGCATCGCTCCAAAGCTCGGAATTGTTTTTCTGTCTGACATAATGTGATTATCTCCCCAGTATAGTTTGCTCGGTTTGGCAACAGCGCTGTCGGATAACACGCATACCAGTATCCTGTTGTCATGCTTCCTATAAATGTGACCAGATTGATCAGATCATTTTGGTGAAGGCATTCCGGCTTGAAATTATTCGCGTAACCATGTTGCGTGAGGGCCGCTGTGAAAAATTACCTGCATCGCAGGTGAAGCCCAAATTCGCTCCCGATGGTGGAGTTATAGATTTTTACCTTGGTTTCTTCGCCGACGTTATTCAAAGCTTCCTTGGCTTGCAGAATCGGCTGAAGTTTTGTAATTTCGATGGAACGATATCGTTCCATCCAATTTAATATAGGAGTGTTTTCAATGGAACGCAACAGTTCCATCCAAAAAAATATAGACAAAAAGCGCCGAAAAGCCTCTGGTGCCGCTGTTTTTCAGGAGTCAGTGACTCTTGCTTTGCAGCGGGCATTATTTGAGGAATGGGCTGAAGTCGGGTATTCCTCGTTAAAGATGGAGCGCATTGCATCTCGTGCCGGTGTCGGTAAAGCAGCGTTATATCGGAGGTGGAAGTCAAAGAAAGAACTGGTTTACGACGCCATGCCGTCGATAGCCGTCACAATCACAGAAATACCGGATACGGGATCGTTTGAAGAGGATGTTCGTATCTTTGTTCATTCTCTCGCGGTAGCCCTGCGTCACCCGCTGGTCAGACGGATTTTGCCGGATATGCATGCAGAGCGTGTTCGCTCCGGCGAATTGGAAGACTTGATAACACTGGTGACTAAAAAACGTCGGGACCAGGCAACGGTGATACTCGAAAGGGCGATTGCCCGGGGTGATTTGCTCGAAACAATTGATGTCCCCATCGCGCTGGATTTTTTTATTGCCAATATTTATTGGAGCATGATCATCCAGCGGCGCAGGTTATCGAAAGAGGCTATTGATAAGATCTCCCGGGCGATCACCATCAGTATCCGGCAGGCGTTGTGATTGTGTCAGGCTGTGCCTGACCAGTGCCAGAGTACTCGTATTACCGTTAATGTCGGCAGACCATGAAACAGTAGTACAACCTGTGCCGGAGACCGGAATTCGTAAAAAGGAGTGGAGATTAACAGACCGATGCCAGGGCCGGTATCAATGCTTGCCAGGTTGAATGTGCTCAAATTCGAAGCAATACCGACGATAAGAAGAGTTATCAAAATACCGTCTAGTCACGCCAGTATTTTTTAATGTTCTTTACGAAATACTGGATTATTTTCCATATAGCTATTGCTGCAAACACTATATATGTATCGCTCGCTCAGCAGAGGCAGGGTGATCTGGCGTTGGCGCTGCGATTTCAAACCCTGGCTTTATCAACCATTTCGAAGGGTCCACATGGTTGATGGAATCCGCTCATGAGTTAAAAAACGATATTTTAGGAGTGGCTCTTTTTTGCCTGATTGAAATAAATGGGTTATCGCACTGAGATGGAGCGGACTGGGTGTAGATCGGCAGTTTTAAAAAATCATCTTCAAGATTGATGATGGGGCGCTGCTGAGCCAAAGCCATAGGGCACGTCTGGTGAATACTGCAGGATATATCCTGATAAATATACAGCCGGTTGTTCCAGAAAAAGGCTCGTGGATAGATTTGGGTAGCCTCGGTGAGTCTCTGAAAAATCCATGGAAAAGTCGGACTCTGAAAGCGGATCGTGACGGCGCTTGCGCCGGGTAGCCATGATGTTGAAGGGATGGATGGTGTTGCAGATGGTACCGGACTTTAATAGTGCGACCTAAGCCCAATATCGGGCCCTTTTTTTGCTTTATCCTGAATAGTGTCTGACGCCTGATTGGTTTACCATTGCGCCGCAGATTTTTTGATACCTGAAGATATAAGGACGGATGTTGGATGAAGCGGCACTTGGTGGCAGTTGTGGTGATATTGGTAAGCCTGGTACTGGATCAGGTCAGTAAGTGGGCGGCAATGACCTGGATGAAAGGAGAGCCGGACCTTAGTTATTTGGGGGGAATATTTGTCATTCGGTATGCTGAAAATCCAGGCGGTATGTTGAGCCTGGGGGCAAAGTTGCCTGATCATGCCCGGTTTTTGATTTTTACCGTATTGGTTAGCCTGATCTCTATCGCTATTCTCTATCATTTGTTTCGAAGCAGAATAGGTACCATGGAAAGAGTTGCCTGGGCACTTATTTTTAGCGGTGCAATCGGAAATTTGGTTGATCGGATTCGTTTTGAAGGTTATGTTGTTGACTTTCTGAATGTGGGTATTGGATCTTTGCGTACCGGTATTTTTAACGTGGCAGATATGGCCGTTATGCTGGGATTGCTGTTGTTCTTTATATCCACTCTCGGTACCAAGCATACACATTGAACGACCCATGCAAAGGACAGGATAGAATGGATATACGTAGTCTTAAA
The DNA here is from genome assembly GCF_000940805.1 of Gynuella sunshinyii YC6258. Classification (GTDB taxonomy): domain Bacteria; phylum Pseudomonadota; class Gammaproteobacteria; order Pseudomonadales; family Natronospirillaceae; genus Gynuella; species Gynuella sunshinyii. Next base: position 2,212,565 of record NZ_CP007142.1, read on the forward strand.
TTCAGTGAGTTGAATGGAGTTCTGGAGCTGATTGAGCAATATGATCGTCCTGTGTCTCCCCGTCCTTCCTTTTTATTACAAACGCAGATCTATGAACAGATCAAAGCTAACGGCGGTGAGGTGATCGGCGCTGTCGATAACGGAAAAGTAGTGGCCACATCCACGATTAACATATGTGCCAACTTAAGCTGGTCAGGACGCCCGTTCGGAGTCATAGAGAATGTGATTGTTCATACGGATTATCGCCGCCAGGGAATTGGGCGCCGGGTGCTTGAGCGGGCGGTTTTGATAGCCCGGCAGAAGAACTGCTACAAAGTCATGCTGATGAGCGGGTCAACCAGTCCGGAGGTTAAACGTTTTTATGAGCATGCCGGATTCAGTCAGGATAAACTGGGCTATCAGATTCGCTTTGATGCCTGACTGGCCCGGACTTTTCCTTTTCCCCTCAGTGGTCAACTACACTGCATCGTTCAAGTTACGATGGTCGGTTTGGTCAGCCTGAATCTTTATCGATTGTAGACAGTGGTAATAATTTAAAAATGATAGTTTACTGGTTTTTTCAGCCGGTAAGCTTCGCCATGACAGAAAAACTGCACACTCCCAAGGTAAAGAAAATCGTCGGCGGGGGACCCAAGAAAGTCCTCTATACGTTAATGACCGTCAATCGCATCGGTCTTAAGAACTCTGCCAAAGCTCTGAACAGTCACAATGTCTGTAAAGCCTGTGGTCTGGGGATGGGTGGACAGCATGGCGGTATGACGAACGAGCTTGATGAGTTTCCATCTGTCTGTAACAAGAGTATCCAGGCGCAATCCACCGATATCCAGTCGCCCATTCCGGTAGAAGTCTTTGCTCACCCCTTATCCGAATTTCATAAACTCAGCCGCAATGAACTGGAACATCTTGGCCGGTTGGGCATGCCTGTCTATAAGGCCGCCGACAGCGACCGTTATGAGCCAATTGAATGGGAGGATGCCTTTCATCGGATTGCATCGCGGCTGCGTAATACCAGTCCTGAGCGCAGCTTTTTTTATTCTTCCGGGCGTTCATCCAATGAAGCGGGTTTTGTGTTGCAGTTGCTGGCTCGTCTCTATGGGACCAATAACGTTAATAACTGTTCCTACTATTGCCATCAGGCCACCGGTGTTGGTTTATATAATGCCTTGGGTGTCGGCACGGCGACCGTTGAACTGGCGGATTTGAATGAATGTGATCTGCTGTTTCTGATCGGGGCCAATCCGGCATCCAATCATCCGCGGCTGATGCATAAGCTGAAAGCCATACGTGACCGTGGTGGAAAGGTAGTGGTCATCAATCCGGCCAGAGAGTCCGGGCTGGTGAAGTTTGCGGTGCCTAAAAGTGCCAAATCCATGTTAACGGGCGGTACTGAAATCGCTTCCGAGTATCTACAGCCCCAAATCGGCACGGATGCTTTATTACTTATGGGGTTGGCCAAAGTAGTGTTGCAGCGTCAGGCGATGGATCAGTCGTTTATCGATCAGCATACCGATGGTTATGACGCGTTTGCAGAACAACTGGACCAACTCGACTGGGATGATATCTGTTCCCGCACCGGTGTTACGCTTGCGGAGATCAAGCGTGTTGGTGAGCTGTACTGTGAGTCCAAAAACACCATTTTTGCGTGGGGTATGGGCGTTACCCATCATCTGAATGGTGTTGATAATGTGGAAACCATTGCCAATCTGGCTTTGTGCCGGGGAATGGTTGGTAAACCCGGGGCTGGATTGTTGCCATTGCGAGGGCACAGTAATGTTCAGGGAGTGGGGACGATAGGTGTCAAACCTGTCCTGCCTGAACAGGTATTCAATGCTTTGCAACGGGAACTGGGGGTGCCGTTACCGGAACAACCGGGGCTTGATACCTTGGCCTGCCTGGAGCGGGCCTATGAGCAGCAAATGGACTTTGCCCTGCTAATGGGTGGAAACCTGCTGGATGCATCACCCAATACGGAATGGGCCAGACAGGCATTGGATCGCATTGGTCTCAAGGTGTTTCTGACCACCACCCTGAATCGTGGTCATATCAGTGGTGTTGAAAACAGTGAAGTGATTGTGTTGCCGGTGACCGCCCGGGATGAGGAATGGGAACCCACCACGCAGGAATCAATGTTCAATTTTGTCCGCCTCAGTGATGGCGGGATTCAAAGGCTGGAAAATGTCAGGCCGGAAAGTGTGATTCTGCTGGAAATCCTTAAACGCAGTGTTGAGTTGCCCGGTGTGAATCTGGAGCAGGTGTCCAGTCATGCCGGTATACGGCAATTTATCGCTAAAGTGATTCCCGGAATGGCGGCAATTCGCGATATCGCCGATTCCAAAGAGGAATTTCATATTCAAAAACGTTTATTGAAAACACCGGAGTTTGCCACTGCCAATGGCAAGGCTCAGTTCAATTGCGTCACGCTGGACATGCCAGCCGAAGATGAGAATTATCCATTCAGATTGATGAGCGTGCGAAGTGAAGGGCAGTTCAATTCCATCATTTATGAACAGCAGGATAGTTATCGTGGTACCAAAGACCGCTGGTCGGTGCTGATGTCGCCCCAGGATATGTTCGAGAATGGCATTCAGCCAGAGCAGCAGATCACTATCCGCTCTGCATTTGGGGAGATGGTCGGAGTCAGAGTGGTTCCCTACAATCTGGCCAGAGGTACAATCATGGCCTATTATCCTGAGGCCAATGTGCTTATTGGTACAGCTGTTGATCCACGCAGCAGAACACCGGCTTTCAAACATGTCGCGGTGGCGCTGCAGGCATGAGGAAAACGCGATGGATGAGATACTTCTCCGCCGGGCGGGCCTGGAGGATGCACCGGAAATCAGTGATTGCATCACTCAGGCCTATATTCCCTATGTTTCCAAAACGGGGTTGGCGCCGGCTCCTCTGCAGGATAACTGCAGTGAGCTGATTCGCCGGCACCGGGTATATGTGCTGGCAGATGATGTCCGTATTGCAGGGGTACTGGTATTGATGCACCAGGATTATCGGTTGCTGCTTGAATGCATTGCCGTGCATCCTGAGTATCAGGGCCGAGGTCTGGGAACCCGATTGTTTCAGCACGCAGAATCGGAAGCTCAGCAGCTGGGGCTCAATGTTATCGTTCTGCATACCAATGAATTAATGACTGAAAGTATTCGTTTATATAAGCGGTTGGGTTATCAGGAAGTGGAACGCCGGGTTGAAAATGGTTGCCGGCGGGTGTTTATGGAAAAACGCATTATGTTTTATGAATAGCAAAGTCTGACATCCGGTTGCTTTTTTACTTTAATCCAGTACCATGCGCGGCGTCATTGGGGAGTAGCCGCTCTTTTCCCAAAGAGGCTTGTGTCAACATAATTGATCCACAGATCATGGCATAAGCAGTCCTTCATACTGGTAGCAACTAACGGCTTGTTACCTGTCTGACGACCTGGCAAGACCTTTGACCACAACGCCTCCGAATGGCCGGGGATGCGTAGTGGTCATTCGTCTTTAAACCGGCCAGGATTGTTACCATGGAATCCTTCTTTATCTCGACAGGCGTTGTGGCTCTGGCTGAAATGGGCGATAAGACCCAGTTGCTGGCGTTGATTCTGGCCACTCGCTTTAAGAAACCTGTTCCTATTATTCTCGGCATTTTCCTTGCCACCATTCTTAATCATGCCGTCGCCGGTGCTGTTGGAAGCTGGTTGTCCTCATTAGCAGGCCCTGAGACCCTGCGCTGGATCTTGGGCATCTCCTTTCTCGCTATGGCCATATGGGTCATGATTCCCGATAAAATGGACGATGACGAGGACATGTCGGCAACCAGGTACGGCAGCGTGTTGATGGCCACTCTGGTTGCTTTTTTTCTGGCAGAAATGGGTGATAAAACCCAGGTAGCTACCGTTGCCCTGGCTGCCCACTACAGTTCTGTTGTCTGGGTGGTGCTGGGTACCACCTTCGGGATGATGTTGGCCAATGTTCCGGTGGTATTTATCGGCAATAAACTGGCCGACAAGATTCCGATGAAAATCGTACATGGGGTTGTTGCGGCGTTATTTGTGATGCTGGCGATATCAACATTGCTGGGGGCCGGCGCCGGATTTGGTTTTTAGCAGACCGTTGATTTATGAGTGATGCATTCGTAAATGCAGGCAGAGCATTAACTGCCTGCCAGTATCTCATACAAAGCATTGACCAGTGGTGATACCGGGCGCTCTTCCAGCTGTAACAGAAACAGTGGCCGGAACAGCGGGGTGTCCCAGACATCCTGCCAGACGGCGATTTTTCGCAGCTCCACCAGCTCCTGAATCACACTGGTTGGCAAAATGGAAACTCCCAGACCCTCCGCAACGCAGCGGGCAATGCCTTCGTTACTGCCGATTTCAAGATAATTAACGGTGGCAAGCCCGTGATTTTGTAAGACCTGCTGAATCACATCCCGGGTGCCTGAACCGGGTTCCCGCACCAGCCAGGTTTTTTTCCGCAGGGCATTTGGCCCGCTTTGTTTTAATGCCTGTTCCCAGGCGACCGGCATAACCAGCTGCAAAGGCTCATCCTGCCAATGACTGGCTTTGATGCCACGTTCGTTGACCTGACCTTCCACCAGCGCCACATCCACCCGACATTCCAACAAAGCCTGGGCAACGGTCTGGGTATTTCCACTGAACACCCTGACATCGATATCAGGATGCTGTTGCAGCAGCACGGCAATGACTGGTGGCAGCCAGTAACTGGCAACCGTCGTGCTGGCACCAATGGTCAATTGACCTCGCTGCTGGCCGATACGAGCCTGAATATCCTCTATGGCGACGCGTTCAAGGGCAAAGATACCGCGAGCATGTTCAAACAGTGCCTGACCGCTATCGGTCAATTGAATTCTACGCGGGCCCTTGGCGGCATCTGAACGTCGTTCCAGCAGAGCAAGATCGAGCTGATTTTCCAGCTCCCTGACGCCTTTTGAAACTGCTGGCTGACTGATGGCCAGTTTCTCCGCAGCTAGCGAAAAACTGCCATGCTCGACGACTGCGTGAAAGATCCGCAACAGGTGAAGGTTTAATCGCATAACTTTAAATTATATTTCAATGATAATTATGTATTTGCTTCATGTAATAACAGTTTATAGCTTATTGAATTAAATATATTCCAATTAACAATAAGTCTTGAGGTTATGTCATGAGCAATCGTTTTAGTCACTCTCTGTGGCTGATGTTTCAAAAGCCTCGATACCCGCAGTTACCCGGAGTGATCGTGGTGACTGTTCTGGCGGTGATATGTCTCACTGTATCTGCACAACCATGGTTTCGGCAATATGGTATTTCGGCGCTGACTCTGGGAATACTGGTCGGCCTGATACTCGGCAATACCTGGTATCCCCGTTTTGCCAGACAACTGGACAGCGGAACTGATGTTGCCAAGGGATCAATCCTGCGAGTGGCCATAATACTGTATGGCCTGAAAATCAGTTTTCAGCAAATTGCCGAGGTGGGTTTCGATGGAGTGTTAACGGCTCTGCTGATGATGCTGACGACGTTTGCTCTGACTCTGTTTCTGGGAGTTCGGATATTCAAGCTGGACCGTCATACCGCTATCCTGATTGGCGCCGGCAGTTCCATATGTGGCGCAGCAGCGGTATTGGCCACAGAATCGGTGATCCGGGCCAAGTCGAACCAGGTATCTGTGGCAGTTGCAACCGTTGTGATTTTCGGTACTTTGGCAATGTTCGTCTACCCAATAATCTATACCCGGCTGGGGCTGGCGCCCTGGCAGTTTGGTATCTATGCCGGATCCACCATACACGAAGTGGCACAGGTACTGGTGGTAGGGAACAGTGCCGGGGAACTGGCTGCGGCAAGTGCTATCATCGAAAAAATGAGCAGAGTGATGATGCTGGCACCGTTTCTGTTGATTCTCTCCATGCATCAGTCACGTCAGAGCCACCAGGATCATCCGGGTCGTATCACCATTCCATGGTTTGCCATATTGTTTGTGGCAGTCAGTGGTATTCATTCGTTGATCAGCTTGCCAATATGGCTGAACCGGTTTTTACTTGGGCTGGATAATCTCCTCCTGACTATGGCCATGATTGGTCTGGGTCTTAAAACGCATTTACGGGCTGTGCGCGAGGCCGGCCTGAAACCCATACTGTTGGCCGGATGTGCATTTGGTTTTTTGATGATAGGAGGTTATATCCTGAACTTTGTGTTGCTGCCCGGTCATTGAAGTCCTGTTTAAGCAAAGTAATCACTACCAGCGATTTTACTGATGGCCGTTAATTCATATGAGCATGTATTTGGAGAGTAAATCATGAAACTAATCGTTGGCAGACCTTCAACCTGGTCTATGCGGACATGGATGTGTACGCGTTTGGCGGGTGTCGAATGTGAGGTTATTCCGGTGGCTTTGAGCGGTGATGGGTATCGCGAGCAACTGGCTCGTTATTCGCCATCGATGTTAGTGCCTGTGTTGATTGATGGTGATCTGGTGATCCACGATTCTCTGGCCATTGCCGAGTATTTAAATGAGCACAGTGGTGGTCGTTTACTGCCAGCTGATTCATCGGCAAGAGCGATGGCGCGAAGCCTGTTGGCTGAGTTGCATTCGGGTTTTTTCCAATTACGCAGCACTTGCCCTTACACACTGGAGGTCGTTGAACCGGTGGTAGTGAGCAATGCGATTCAGGCAGAACTGACGCGGGTGACGCAGATATTTTCTCAGGCAACCGGCGAGTATATGTTTGATGCGCCAGGAGCGGTCGATGCGTTTTATGCGGTGCTGGCCTCCAGGCTGAGCATCTATGGGGTGTCCCTGGAAGGGCGGGCTGGAGAATATCAGCGAGCACTGACGGACTGGTCTTTGTTCAAATCGGCATGGCAGCAGGTCAGTCAGTGGTCAGTCGATGGCGGGTGTCATCAATAATGGATTTGCCTGATCTATCTTTTGTTCCCGGATAACCGGTTTGGTGAAAAGCCGGTTTGCCATGGACATGACCGACTCATGATGGTGAGTTATGAAACACAAGCAAACGTGATGACTGGAACTGATAGTTAGCAGAACCTGGGTTTAATCTTCCGGATACCGGGGAGGCAAATTTACCTGCCACCATTCTGGTCTTTCCAGGGTGGCAGCGGCGCAGCCAATCGATCACCGTCATAACCGGATACGGTGCCGAAGTCTTCAGCAGCGTTCCAGCGCCTGACATAGTCGTGGAGTTCCTGTTTGTTGCGACCAATGAAGTTCCACCAGATCAACACATCCTCATTAAAAGGTTCGCCACCAATCAGCAGCAGCCGGCATGGGCCCTGGCAGGTAAGATTAAGGGATTCGGTGGCTGTGGCCAGATAAATTAACTCCGATGAATCCAGTTCATGACCGTCGCAGCAGATGACTCCATCCAGCACCAGCAGGCCGTGTTCAAATGAAGGCTGCAGCGGAAGATTCAGAGTGCCTGCGTCGGCACAAACGATTTCTGCCGCCATCAATGGGGAGTAGACTTTGATCGGGGCTTGCAATCCGAAAGCTGAACCGGCGATCACGGTTATCTGTGCCGGGCCCAGATGGGTTACGGGCGGTTCGGCACAGTGCTCGAAATCCGGCTCGATAAATCGTTGTTCATCGGGCAGGGCAATCCACAGCTGTGTTGCATGAATACAACGGGAGCGTGACTGAGGGGATTCCTCACTATGGCTGATACCTTTGCCGGCTGTCATCAAATTGACTTGTCCCGGACGTATCGTCTGCACCGTATCAAGTGAATCACGATGCAACAATTCCCCTTCGATCATCCAGGTAAAGGTTTGCAGCCCGGTGTGTGGATGTGGACCTATCTGAACTCCCTTGCCGGCACTGATGTCGGCCGGACCAATATGATCCAGAAACACCCACGCGCCGATCATGCGACGCTCCCGGGTTGGCAGAAATCGCTGCACCGGCAGCCCGACGGTCAGTTCTGCGGTGCGTCCGCTGATTCTCTGCTGTCGGGGGTGGATCATAACGTCGGTTCGGATGCTGTATCTGCGAACGCAGAGGGGCTTTCCAGCCGAATATCACTGCTGCTGATGACGCCATTATGATCGATTTGCAGCAGTTCCTGATGCTGCAGATTCACCATACTCATGGTGCCCCCCCAGACATAACCAGTATCGAGTCCGAGTACATCTTTGTCAGTAAACAGTCCGTCCAGGGCCGCCCAGTGACCGAAAATCAGCCGCACCGAGCGTTTTTTCCGGGCCGGGTATTTAAACCAGGGTTTCATGCCTTTGGGTGGCTGGTCCGGGCCTTCTTTATGTTCCAGGTCTAACCGGCCTTTGTCATCGGTAAACCGCATGCGGGTCAGATAGTTGGTAATCACCCGCCAGCGGCTGGTGCCTTCCAGTCCGTCTTTCCAGACATCCGGCGTATTGCCGTACATATTGGCCAGAAACATTCTGAGCAGACGCTCTGTACGCAGCACTTCTGACACCTCTTCCGCCAGTTCGCGGGCTTTACGGGTGCGCCAGATTGAGGGAATGCCGGCGTGGGTCATGGCGTAGCCGAGGGTTTTGTCGTGATGCATCATCGGCTGGCTGCGAACGAAATCGATCAGACTTTTGGCGTCCGGGCTTTGAGTGACCTGGACCAGGGTGTCTTTGGCACCGGGTTTTTTATAGCCATAATAAACGGCCAGCATGTGCAGGTCGTGATTGCCCAGCACAATCCGGCATGAGTCATCGATCTGCCTGAGATATTGAATGACACCTATGGAGTCGGGTCCGCGATTAACCAGATCACCGGCCACCCAGAGGTTGTCCCGGGCAGGATTGAATTCAACTTCCGCCAGTAATCTCAGTACTGGCTCCAGGCAACCCTGGATATCTCCGATGGCATAATCAGTCATGGGGCGTCAGTAGATTGGCAAGATTAACGAAATCAGCAACAGACAGTCTTTCCGGACGAATGCCAGGATCAATGCCGGTATCTTCAATCTGTTGCAGGGTCATCAGTTGTTTGAGGTTGTTGCGCAGTGTTTTACGTCGCTGCGAAAACGACGTTCTGACCACCGTTTCGAGGGTTTCGAGACTGTGGGCTGTCAGTTCGTGTTTGGGACGTGGTGCCAGCCGGATGATGGCGGAGTCAACCTTGGGTGCCGGGTTGAAAGCACCTGGTTTCACGGTAAACAAATACTCGGTCTGACAGAAATACTGCATCATGACACTCAAACGGCCATAGTCAGAACCACCGGGGCTGGCACAGATACGTTCGACCACTTCTTTTTGCAGCATGAAGTGCATGTCAGTGATGTGATCGGTAAAGCGTAGCAGATGGAACAACAGCGGAGTGGAAATGTTGTACGGCAGGTTACCGACCACTCGCAGCGGTTCGCCGGGATAAAGGCTGGCGAAATCAAACTTGAGAGCATCGGCTTCGTGGATAGTCAGCGCTTTGGCCGAGAAAAATTTCACCTGCAGTATCGGAATCAGATCCCGGTCCAGTTCGATGACATCTAGTTGGCCATCGGTTGCAGCCAGCAGTTGTTCTGTCAAGGCACCCTGTCCCGGACCTATTTCCACCAGATGCTGGTCAGGTTTGGGATGGATGGCACTGACGATCCGGTCAATGATTTGTTGATCGTGCAGGAAATTCTGGCCAAATCGTTTTCTAGCTTTATGCATGTGTCTGTTTATGATCCCGTGAGCGTCAGTTCGCGTGTCTGGCCCGGTTGGCGGCCATTTTTTCAGCGTAGTGAATGGCCACCAGCAGTGAGCCGTTATTGGCATGCCCGGTGCCGGCCAGGTCCAGGGCCGTACCGTGATCCACTGAAGTGCGGATGATCGGCAGTCCCAGGGTAATATTCAAGGCCCGACCAAAACCGGAGTATTTAAGTACCGGCAACCCCTGGTCATGGTACATCGCCAGGGTGGCATCTGCCTGATCGAGCCAGTGCCGGGCGTAGAGGGTATCGGCCGGAAGAGGACCGGTCACCGGGAAGCCGAGTTCACGCCATTGCTGGATTACCGGAGCAATGATTTCCTCGTCCTCGCTGCCAAGATGGCCGCTTTCGCCGGCATGAGGGTTGAGTCCGGCGACCAGCAGACGGGGTTTTTCCAGTCCGAAATCGGTTTGCAGGCTGTGCATGAGTACGTCCATGACTTCCTCCAGCAGTTCCGGGGTGATGGCGTCAGCGACTTTGCGCAGCGGAATATGGGTGGTGGCCAGTGCGACCTTGAGTTCCTCTGTTGCCAGCATCATGACGACCCGATCCGTGTGGCAGCGTTGCTGAAAGTATTCGGTATGGCCGGTAAATGGAATTCCGGCATCATTGATCACGGCTTTGTTCACCGGACCGGTGGTGACTGCGTCAGCCTGATTGTTCAGACACGCATCAATGGCGATATCCAGGGTTTTTAAAATATATCCGGCATTCTGTGGATTCAGCTTTCCGGGTTCACAGTTGGCACCACAGCTGACCGGCAGAACTTTCAGAGTGCCCGGCTGGTGTGGCTGCGGTGCACTGTTCAGATCGACCTGCTGCAGTTGGATCAGGTCCAGCCCAAGCAGCAGGGCCCGCATCTTCAGCATCTCCGGGTCTGCCACCAGAATGATTTCACTGTCGAAATGGTGTTGGGCCAGCGACAGGCACAGGTCAGGGCCGATGCCTGCCGGTTCGCCCGGCGTTACCAGGATGCGTTTGGTCATATGCGTTTCTCTATGAATGCGCCGCTGCGGGTTTCTGCAATCCAGCGCTGCAGTTCTTCTTCATACTTGGCATTAAAGATGGCCTGGGATGCGTTATTTCGCAACTCCTGATCACTGACATCCTGAGTCCGCCGGTCTACCACTTCCAGGATGTGATAACCATAATCGGTTTTGATGACATCACTGAGTTGTCCGTTTTTCAGCTTCTTAACCGTATCAGCAAACTCCGGCTGGAACACCTGTGGTTCGGTCCAGCCCAGCTCTCCTCCCAGTTCCTTGCTATAAAGATCTTCAGAGTATTGTGAGGCCAGTTTAGCGAATGATTCACCATTCAGAATACGCTGTCTCAGGTTTTTCAGCAGGGACACGGCCTGATCATCTGTCAGTACCAGATTCGGTTTGATCAGAATATGACGGACTAGCACCTGTTCAACCTTGTGGGTGTTGGTAGTGCGCTGGTCAGCCACCTGTACCAGGTTGTAGCGGTTGTTAGCCTCGATAGGAGGCAGGATAAAACCATTGGCCTTGTTTCCGAGATCACGGTTTTGAAACAGACTGGGGATTTTGTCCAGTGCGCGGAATCCAAGGTCTTTGCTACCATCAAAATCTGTCAGGGGTTTACCAGCCTGTACCTGCTGATAAATCTGTTTGGCCTGATCGGCATCATCAGTACTGAGAAAGATCAGTTTTATTTCTTTGCCCTGTGCTTCACGACCTGCTTCGGTATTCAGATAAGAGTCGACTTCCTGTTGGTTGACCTTGATCACCGAACGGAGCAGGCGTTGCTGCAGCTGACTGATTTTTATCTGTCGCTCAATCTGTTCACGGATAAACTGATATTGTCCCGGATAGCGCTGTTTGAATTCCTCGGGGTCGAGTTTGTTGCCTTGGGCAAATCTATTGAAAGCCTGGTTGATGGCATCATCAGAGATATATATTCCCCGTTTGTCGGCCATCTGCAGTTGCACTTCTTCAGTGATCATGACATCCAGAATCTGATCTTTCAGTTCTTTGTCGCTAGGCAGGAGATTGGGATTTGAGGAATAACGCATTTTGATGTCTTCAACCCGTTTATCCAGTTCTGACACCAGAATGACGTTGTCATTGACGACAGCGGCGATTTCATCAACCAGTTTCAGGGCAGCCAGACTGCTGGTGGATGTCAGACTGCTGATGAATACAAGAACAATGGTTAAAAAACGAGAGACATTAGGCATTGGCATGAATAGTTCCAAATATTATTCGTAGATCCTACCGGTATAACCGGTCACTTTTGAACGTAACAGACTGTCGATGTTGTTGCCATAGCCGCCCAGGCCTTTGAGTTCAAACTCAACCAGGAACGAACTTTTGACATTGCCTTCCCAGGCGAATTTGTTCAGTACTCTGATATTCCAGCAACAGCTGTCGTATTCAATACCGACCACAGATTCATCGAGTCCTTCTGCATAAAAATCGTAATTCAGCGCGGTGGTAATCCCCCAGCGCTGGGCAAACGGCATAATAAAGGAAAAATGTGCAATTTCTTCATTTTCCTCTTCGGTCTCATTGTAGCCGTTATAGTAGTCGGCGTTGATCAGTGCCGCACTTTGAGTTCGGTAGCGCAGATGCCAGGCTTCCCAGGCACGGGTGTTTCTGTCCCAGTCCCAGACCTGTTCGGTGGCAAAATGCCAGGCCGGCGAGATCTGCCAGTTAGCGCCGAAGTACAGTTGGCTGAGTTTCTGATCCTTATTGGTGCTGTCCACTTCTTCCTGTAGTTTTTCCGGTTCCAGATAGAACAGCTGATCCAGGCTCAGGCTGACCCACTCCTGATTGTCCTGTTGTAGAAAGCGGGTTTTGGCTCCGACGGTCAGACGATTCATGTCACCGATACGGTCTGATCCGGAGAAACGGCGATTGCTGTATAAGCGGGACTGAGTGAAATCGATGGTTTCGCTGTCAAACAGGGGCGCGTCATATTGACTGATATAAGGGGTGTACACGTAGTAAGCGCGTGGCTCCAGGGTCTGTCGTTGGGCAAACTTAAGATTGACTGGGCGGCTGAACTTCAGACCGCTGTCGAGTACCAGTTGTGGAACCGTATTGGATACTGTTTTGTCCCAGGCTGAACCGGTCTGCTCCAGTTGGTAGCTGGCATGATAGACATTGAGCTCCGGTTTGAAAAAACCGTAACTGGCTTCCAGTGGATAGTTAAAATTCAGCTGGCTGTTGAACCGGTAGCCTTCGACCGGAATACCGCTGTCCAAGCCGACGCTATTGGTTTCGGCATCCGTGAGGTTGCGGCTGAAACGGTTGATTGCGAAGCCGCTGCCAAACCCAAATTGATTGGCCGCTCCACCCCAGGATTTTCGGGTACTGATGCCGGGTTGTACAGCATAGGGATAATCCTTCAATGCCAGATCGTCATTGACGATGGCCCAGTGCTGTACCTTGAAAGTCGTGTCCCAGCCGGACAGATCAGTGGTCAGTCTGGCAGACTGATCCAGATAATCGACTTCGTCAGAGCCGTTTTCGAAATCAATCCGGTAATTTGCATCACTCATGTCCTGATAATGCAAATACAATCTGGTTTTATCACCCAGTTTGGTGGTGTTGTTCCAGTCATAAGTCCAACGGTCTGCCTTGCTGCCGTTAGCAAACCAGGTGCCGGTAAATATGCCTTCATTATTCCGGCCCAGGTAGCGGAGCTCATCCGACCAGCCCCAACCATATTCAGCCAGATAACGACTGGTAATGGTGGTATCGTAGTTCGGAGCAAGATTGATATACAGTGGTACCGCCAGTTCAGACAGACTGAAATCCGACCAGCTGAATTCCAGTGTCGGTGACAACAGCCCGGTCAATCGGCGACCGTCAATCGGAAATCGAAAATATGGTGTGTAAAAGACCGGTACATCGCGGATTTTCAACACTGCATTTTGGGTAGTGGCAATGCCGGTGGCACGGTTGACCTTCAGTTTGCCGGCGGTCACTTCCCAGGTAGGGTTGTCCGGGGCGCAACGGGTCAGGGTGGCATGACGTAAATAAATAACATCATTACCATCTTTATACATGGTGGTGGCGGTGCCATGATAACCAGTGTTGTGCAGCACAAAACGAATGTTATCAATGGTGATTTCCGATTGACCGAAATCCGCCTGGGCATCCGACCCGATCACTAACAGGTTTTCGGCCCGGAAAGTGGATTGACCGTTAACGTTACCGAGTCCGGTCAGCGGATTGTAGGCGGCTTCACCCGCAAACAGGCGTAGTGAGTTCTGGCGTACTTCAACATCACCGGATGCCGTATAACCGGACTGGGGTGAGTAGTTCAGCTGTTGCGCCCGAATGACCACCGGTTGATGCTGATAGCCGATGCTCAGGTCCACCTGATCATCGAAGCGGCTGGGGTCTACAAAGGCGCCGCTGCAATAGGGTGCGGTTTTGCTTTGAATATCTTTAGGCAGGGAGTCGTATTCCATCCAGTCAATTTCATTATAATCCTCTGTGGTGCCAAACGATGAGATCGTGGCCAGAGCAATTGCCGACTGAATGAATAAGAATTTCCTTCGCAAACCACGTACACCCGGTTATCAAAAAACACAAAGCGTGGGATGATACTGAATTAACAGCAAGGGAGGTAGCACAGGCTTCTCAGCTTGCGCTAAAGTTTACTTTCGGAGCTGTCAAAATCCTCAATTCTGTTGATTGGAGTTAATCTTGCGTTGGACAGGAAAGGTACTCGGTGCGGGTATTGGTTTTTTATTTGGTAAGTGGGCTGGTCTGGCACTGGGGTTGTTTCTGGGAAATCTGTTTGATCGTTCACTGGATCGCATGCAGAGCAAAGGTCCCCAGGTTCAGGGCAAGGCCATGCAAAATACCTTTTCCAAGGTGACTTTCTGGGTCATGGGCAAGCTTTGCCGTGCAGATGGGGTAGTCTCCGAGCAGCAGATCAATCAGGCGCGCAGTATCATGGAACGGTTGCGACTGAGCGAAGACCAGCGACTGGAAGCGATGCGCTTGTTTAATGAGGGCAAGCAGAGCGATTTTGACATCGTGCCGCCGCTGATGGAGTTGAAACAGGTGATTGGCCGGCGCATTACACTGGCTCAGTTTTTTCTGGAACTACAGCTGCAGACCGCCTATGCCGATGGTCAGTTAGGTTCGGGTGAGCGCCAGATCCTGCAGACTATTTGTCGGATCCTGGGCATCAACAAGATACAGTTCGAGTTTATCCGCCAGCGCACCGTTGCCCAGCAGAACTTTTCCAACTATCAACGCCACAGCCGGCAAAAATCCAGTGCCGATCAACTCAACGATGCTTATGGGGTATTAGGAATCAGCGCTGACATCAACGACATCGAACTGAAGAAAGTCTATCGCAGGCTGATGAGTCAGCATCACCCGGATAAAATGGCGGTCAACGGTTTACCGGCGGAAATGCAGGATCTTGCCAAAGCCAGAACCCAGGAAATCCAGCATGCTTATGACCTGATTAAAAAGAGTCGGCGTAAAGGCGGCTGAACCGGAATTTGCAGGATAGAAAGTCTCGACAGAGTCGTTGATCAGAAATGGCAGGCCGTCATGCTTGCGGCGTTCAAATCAACACGGTAGATAACCAGAACGTTGTCCTCAGAAAACCGGAGGCATTGATCGGATCTGCCTCCGGAACGGGTCTGGTTACTGATTTACAGTGCTGGAAACAACCGTGTTGTTGGTTCCATGATAATTGGCTGTCATGGTGTTGCAGCTGGCGTCAGTGAACTGAACATCCAATGTGCCCCAACCATTGGTATCCTCAGTACTCAGACTTCCACTGCTGAAACCCCCTCCATTACATAACGTCGGTGACGTATTGGTATCCACAAGGATAAAGCCATAGGGTTCGGCGTATACCGTCGTACTTGTACGCCATTGATTGTTTTGCTCATTAACCTTCTCGATGAAGGTATTTTCCAGACGGTAGTGTTTATCGTTTATTGAAAACTCGACGTAGTCGGCAAAATCGCCATTGCAGAAATGATCATCGTCATCTTTACAGATATAGAAGTACTGGACCCGATAGTTTTTATTGTTCCAGCCAATGACCATGTTGCTAGAGTATTCGGTCTCAGTGTCGGTCTCCGATTTGATGACGTATTGACCATTGAGAGTACGTGAGTCGTAACTGCAGTTATTAAAGCTGACAGTAGCCAACGTGTCTGTTTCTTTCACGGTTGCTTTGCCTTCCTGCTGACAGCGGGTAGTAACCGTGTAGATGTCGTCAAAAGTTTCACCGACAGCCATGGCGTACTCTGCGCCATAACGAGCCGCAGCGGCCAAAGCCTGGTAGTTTTCTGACGTTACAGTGGCCTGGGTCTTTGGGCCTTTATAAAGCTCGTCCGGTGGTGAGATCGAAGAATCTTTTGAGTCAGAAGAATTACAGCTGCTGAGAACGACTAACAAGACGGAGGGTACTAAAATGCCTGTACGCATGAGCGATTTCCTTAAGTGCTGAATGAGACAATTTTCCAGGCCGCGATTTAGCCATAACCGGGCCAAAATCACCACACGAAAATGTTTGGTAAGCAGCATAAATCCTTCTTCTGTCAGTAGTGGGCTTTTATCTGTCAAACAGGTTCTATGCAGCACTCAAATGAATTCTCCTTATCTCAATCGTTCGTATGAGTCATATATATAAATATAGCTATTGACTCAACGGGGTTTGTTACAGACCACTGTTCCAATGGATATCCAGCAGGCAGTTCGGCAGCCAGGGCAGGCGGACAATACCGAGTCCCCAGGTAAGTTTGAGTAAAAGCGCATCCTGGGGCATTGGTGCAATCTCCAGTGTGTAGCCGTGTTCATGAGTTTCCAGAGTGCCGGGCCGGTGCAGAAACAGATTGCGAAAGCCCTGGTTGGACATCTGTCTGAGTACCGGCCATTGTTGAATGACACGAGTGAGCAGGTGTTCACAATGGTCTTGTTCCTGCACATTCAGCACACCTGGTGCATAGGGCATATCTGCGTCCCGGCCGGTCAGTAGATTGGCACAGACCGGAATGTTTCCTGGTGTGTCATGACCGTACAGGCACATAAGCAGATCCATGGCCTTTTGCTGTGTTGACTGGTTGCGCCATTGGTGCTCAGGGTCAAGCAGTTCCAGGTGCTGAAATAACGGTTGCAGAAATGGCCAGAGAATACTCAATCCGGCATCCGACATCACTCGTGGACCCGATTCTGATAATAGCGACAGGTGTTGTACCTGCTGTTTCAGAGGATTTGTCACTGCTGAAAAGTCAGCCTGTGAAAAAACCTGTCGTTGCCGTCGGGTGACGCTTCGGGTTGCCGTGAGCAGGCGTTGTAATTGCGGTTCGGTGGTCAGATCCTGTTCCGTCAGCAGATCCACGAACGGTACATCGCTGCTGTCATCATTGTCCCCTGTCAAACTGAGCAATAACCGGTCACAGTGATCAGCCAGTCTGCCGGGTTGCCACGTCTGGGATGGCTGCAGCAAGGACAATATCGCGGACAATGCCAGCCTGTCCTGCCCTGACTCATGTGGTTGACTGCATTGCTGCAACAACCGGTGGGTGTCATGGAGTAAAGGGATAAGCCATTGTCTGAGATCCGGTTGCGGCTGGTGTTGACAGACCCGTAACCACTGACGCAACAACAGACAGGTGGATAACAACTGCCGGCGGATGACATGACGTGAACTCAAGACAGTCAGTTCACGGAGCTGTTTTTTCAGTTGGGTCAGACGTCTGATGATATTTTTCTGGTCGCTGAAGTCTGCGCCATGCTGTTTCTGAATGACTGTCGGTAATGACTGGCTGACCTGTTCAGCGATGCTGTCACCGAGTTCGAAGCGCCAGTTTTGCAGCCGCAGTAGATCTGATGTGCTGACCGGCAATTGGGCGTAAAAGCGATCCAGTACCATTGTAACCGCTTGGATGGACTGATTCTTCAGGTCGAGGCTGCTCGTGTCGGCCTGTTCTGACAGCGTGACCAGCATCCATCGCCGGCACAGCCCTAATGCGGTTAAATGCCGGGTAATTGCCAGACTGGAGGTGGCGCTGGAAAACTTATTTTCAGATGTATCGCCGTTGTCCGGTGTTGTCACCAGTTGACCCACAAGTTCTCCGGCCTGGCGAATCGAGGCATCCAAGGTTTTCAACCGTTGCTTCAGCCATCCGGCAGATATGTGGTGATGAGGTTGTTGTTGGGTAGATCGGGACTGTTCGTCTTCTGCCAGGGCAGTCAGTCCCAGTTCCCTGAGTGACTCAAGCAAGGCCTGAACATATCGCTGATCATCCGGACAACGCAGCCAGTTCAGTATGTTCAGATGGGTGTCCATGGGAAGTTGTACCAGCCGGGTGGACAGACTGAGCGCGAGCGTGAGGCGGGCTTCGAGATCGGCGCCGGCCTGCTGGATGTTTGAGAGGGCCTGCTGGATGGGATGCCAGTGGCGGTCATCGGGATCAAAGTGCACAGGCCCGGTGAGTGATGACAACTGTGTTTTCAGCTCACGGATGATGGTTGCCACCGAGCCGGAGTGACGCAGCCGGGCCCGGCTGCGGCGAAGATAGAGCAGGGTGCTGACTGGCAGGCCGGAAAGGCTCAGCAGTGGTGACAGATTTGGCAGCCGTTCAGTTTGTTCGGCCTCCCGATCCAGCCATTGCAGTGCCAGCGTGGCTGCCGTCTGCATGGACCAGGCATGAGTGGAATGCAGTTGCAGCCGCAGCCGCCAGTCGACGGGCAGCCCGTGCGGTTGCCGAGAGAGTTTGTTGATGCAGCTGATGATGCGTCCGTAACCCATCAGATCATCGGACAGTGACAAACGTTCCAGTTGGTTCAGAGCCGCCAGCTGTTCTGTCAGGATCCGGATCAGGGAGCTTACATCCGTGGCGCTGGTATCAGCTTCTGCTTCCAGGATTTGTGCAGTTGCCACGCTGTCCGGGTGATCCTGTGCCACCATCTGGATCAGTTGCTGCAACATCTGAGGGTTGACTGACTGGGTGTCAGCCACCGCCAGCCAGATTTTCAATTTGCCGCTGTGGGTCGGTTGTATGAGTCCGCGCAGCAGTGATTGTCGCTGAGCTTGGGTCAGCGGCAGTCCGGCTTCTCGGATCAGACTGAGAATACTGGCCGCCTGTTTCCAGCTATCTGACTGGCGTTCGCCAACAGGCTGATTGAGCATCAGCTGAGCCAGAGACCAGAAGATTTCCCGACTGTCGTCGTCGGCCCGTGCGGTTGTCATTAACGCGCGGGCCATCCCGGCTGGAAACAGCCGGATCAGAATGTCCATGGTCTGAGCGTTACTGCGATTGGCTTCGAACTGGCGCCTGAAGCGCTGGAATACCCTTGGCTGGCGCAGCCAGTCGTGCAGGATGACCGCACCATTTGGACGTGACAGCCATTTTTGCAGGCCGGCGCAAAAGTCTGCAAAACCCAGGGCGATATCATCACGCAGGTAATGCTGTAGTTTCAGCGCCGACACGGCATCCCGATGCTGGCCGCTGCGGCCATTACCTGCCAGCGTGAACTGGCCCCGGGTGATCTGTTCGAGCTGCAAGCGCAAAGCTGGCAGCAGATATACGGCGAAGTAATTGTCCGGATGACGCATAAATGCCGTGGCGTCGATGCAGGGCAGATCGACCTGCACCTCAGGGAGTCTGGTAATGGTCGTTCCGGCGGTTGCCGTCAGTGTTGTCATGGCCTGTCTGACCAACCTCGACAGTGTTGCTTCGAGGTCGTCAGCACAGGCAGGGCGTTGCAAATAATGCAACGCCAGTGACAGATGACTAATCCGTGTCGTCATGAGCTGCTCCCGGCCGGATCCGGCATGAACGCTTATTCATTGTGCACCCGCCAGACACCTTCACCGCTGTCGATGCGGCGACCCACATAATCTCCGCGCCAGTAATGACGTTCCTCCTGATCATCGGTCAGGCTGTTGCTGGCATAAATATGCGGACCTTCGGCTGCGTTATTGCCCTTCCAGAAACCGTCGCAGATCAGATCGGAGCAGTAGTACGCGCCGCCGCCTTTACCGGTTAAGGTGGTACCGTAGGTTTGCACCCGGCAATCGCTGGCGTACAGACTCAGGCGTTCACAACGATAGGCACCGCCACCATTGGCCGTGGCGATGCAGGCCGTTGCCCTGACCTGACAGTCGCTGCACCAGGCAACCGCGCCGCCCTGATCGGCCTGACAGTGGT
The DNA here is from genome assembly GCF_000940805.1 of Gynuella sunshinyii YC6258. Classification (GTDB taxonomy): domain Bacteria; phylum Pseudomonadota; class Gammaproteobacteria; order Pseudomonadales; family Natronospirillaceae; genus Gynuella; species Gynuella sunshinyii. The sequence continues at coordinate 2,232,400 of NZ_CP007142.1, forward strand.
CGGCGTGAATTTCAGAATACCCCAGCCCCCAGGCGGCACCGCCTTCATTGAGCAGGTTATCCGGTTGGGAACTGAGCTCCGTGGCCTGGCAGTGACTGATATGCAACGCCTGAATATTGACCGCAGAACTGTTCTGGCTGTCGATGCGTTTGCCATACAGTGCCGCGCCGTTACCGCTGATGCGGTGATAACGGATGACACAATTGAGCTGGCAGTCACGGGCGTATTCAAGATAGAAAGCGCCGCCATTCTGGGTGGTATGCAGGTTGTTGCCGTCAAAGGTAAAACCTTCAAGATGGACGTTGCTGAGCCATTGAGCACTCGAACCCACCAATTCAAACCGGGCTTTGGGCGTCTGTTTGCGAATGATCGTTGAGTGCGGATTGAAACCGACGATGCTGACGTTGCTGGCCAGCCGGATGGTTTTACGCAACAAATAAGGGCTGATGCCGTAATCATTGTTGCCCTGTGGCAGCAGAATAACCGTGGTGTTTTCGGTAATTGGCACCGATTCATAGCCTTCTTTGTTGAACAGCCGATCGAACTCGGTCTGGGTGCTGATGATGTGGGTTTTACCACCGTTGCCAAATGGCAGGATGACATTGTCGATATACCCCTTAACCGCTGCCTGGGTCGGCAGTAAACCGCTCACGCCGCTGTCGCCACCGAGGGTGAAATCATTGGAAATACCGGAGATGATCGGCCCGTCACCCAACTGCAACTGTTGACTGATCTGCAACCGGGCAGTGGCCAGCGGGCCGCTGTTGCTGAGAGCGACTGTCTGTAGTTGCCCGTTGATCATCGCATTACCGTTCACATCCAGGCGTGCTGACGGTGCGCTGGTACCCAGGCCGAGATCGCCGGCCGGTGTCAGGGTCATGAGATTTTGGGCCGGGCTGCCGGATGTTTTGCGGTCTACCCGTAATGGTGTCTGCTCGGTCTGGCTCTGTACATGCAGGCTGGCCTGGGCTGTAGCGGTACCAACGGCCAGTGAGTCTGCCACCTGGAGTGTCTGACCGGCACGGAGATCCCTGGCGACCGTCAGTTGATCGTTGATCTGTACCGCCTGTTGCAGAACAGCGCTGTTATTGACGGTTAATGGTCCGTTGAGGGTGGTGCCGGCGGTGACCGTCAGTTCGGCATCCAGCTGGGTGTCTCCACTGACCGTCAGGGTTTCTTCAATGCTGACCCGGTCTTCAACGCTCAGATCACCACTGATCTGCACGTCTGATCCGAATTCGGATTTTTTCGAAACATCCAGACTGCCGCGTGCCACCAGTTTTTCTTCGACTTCTAGTTCGCCGTTTAATTGTGCATTGCCGTCCACTCTCAGGGTTTCGCTGATGGCTGCACCACCACGAACATCCAGGGACAGATCCGGACTGGCGGTACCGATGCCCAGGCGGCCTTCTTTCACCACAATGCTGTCGTGGTTGGGGGATTCGATGCGCATGGCCTCGGCATAACTGGTATCGGCGATAAACAGCTGGGCTCTGGTCTCGTCCATGTCAGGGGTAGTGACTCCAAGAATGGTCTGCTCCCGCAACCTCGACTTTTCGTTGACCAGCAAATCTGACTTCAGATAAGTGTCCTGTGCCACGTCCAGGCTGGCGTTGAGATAGGTGCGGCCATCAACGCTCAGGGAATCCCCGATATGAACATCATCGGCGACATCCAGAGCGGATTGCGGGGTCAGCTGACCGATACCGACTTTGTTCTGAGAGACAATCAGCTGGCAACTTTTGGTGTTGTCGCCGTCTATCCGCAGTGCCGGCTGGCTGCCATCGGCGGCTACATGAATGCGTGCACTGGCCTCTTTGACGCCGATTGCAAGGTTTTTTTGTACCTGCACATGGTCATCAAAGTGTGCTGGTCCCTGAACCTCGGCGCTTCCCGAGACTGACAACTGATCACCGAGAGAGCAAGTGTCTGCGACATTCAGGTGACCACTGATATTGGTGGTACCGGCGACGTTCAGGTCATCGCCGATGTTCACACGACCGGCTACCTGGGCATCGGCTTGGAGATCGGTGTGACCGGTGACACTGAGCGCGCCATCCAGGTGGGTGTCCCCTTTAACGTCCAGACTGGCGTTGAGATAGGTGCGGCCATCAACGCTCAGGGAATCCCCGATATGAACATCATCGGCGACATCCAGAGCGACCTGCGGTGTCAGCTGGCCGATACCGACTTTGTTCTGGGTCACGATCAGTTGACAGGTTTTGGCAGTGTCACCGTCTATCCGCAGTGCCGGCTGGCTGCCATCGGCCTGCACATGAATACGGGCACTGGCTTCTTTGACGCCGATGGCGAGGTTTTTTTGTACCTGAACATTCTCGTCAAAGTTGGCTGATCCCACCACCTCCGCGTGACCGGAGACCAGCAACTCGTCTGCCAGGGAACACGCGCCTGTGACATTCAGGCTGCCACTGATATTGGCATTACCGGCGACGTTCAGGTCATCGCCGATGTTCACACGACCGGTCACCTGGGCATCGGCTTGGAGATCGGTGTGACCGGTAACACTGAGCGCGCCATCCAGGTGGGTGTCCCCTTTAACGGACAGTTGCTTTTCGGGGGTGTCGGTATTGATGCCGACATGGTCATCCTGAACCCAGACTACCGGACTGGCCTGAGTGGGTTGATCAATGCGCAGGGCCACACTGTTGCGACTGGATTGCCATAGATGCAGGTCCACGTCCATGTCCACTGCCGCATCCACGTAGCGGTCGGAACTGGCTGGCTGATTCAGTAACACCGACCCCTGGGCTCGCAGGCCCTGGTCGAAGTCCGCCTGTCCATCAGCCTGCAGGTGAGTGCGTACCCGCAACTCATCGGTATCGAGATCGGCTTCGATCAGGGCATTGCCGTTGATGTGTAAATTAGCCTTAGGAGTGGCGGTGTTGATGGCTATGCTATCGGCATTCAGGTGTAACAGATGGCCCGGATCGGCATCGTGAATTTCAAGTACTGGCCGATGGTCGAGCTGTCGCAGAGTGACCTGTTGCTGGTCAACACTCATCCAGTTGGCGACCGTCATCGAACCATCGATGGTGGTAGCGCCTTTAAGCTGGATACCATCGTTCAGTCGCTCGCCATCAAGGCTGATTCGGGTATCCGATACCGACAGCGCGTCGATCTCAGGTTTACCCTGCGGATGAACCGTGAGGCCGGCAGCGGCGGTGATTTCACCGTCGGCAGTCAGGGTTCCGCCGATGTGCAGATCAGCTTCGGGGTCAGCGCGCAGAATGCCGACTTTATCCCCCTGAGTGGCGAGTAATGTGGTGTCATCGTGACACACCAGCAGGGCTTGATTATCTGCCCCGCGGGCAATGATGGTCGCAGCGGTCACGCCGGCTGGTACTATACCTTCGGTCCCTGCCTGGTTATTGCCCACAGATACTTCCAGAGTATTGTCCACGGTCAGACCGTCATTGAGCCAGGCGTGGCCTTGACCCGTCAGGGTTCCTTGGATATGGGTATCACCGTAGATGTCCGTGCCACCATAAAAGTCCAACGTGCTGGCAGGATTCTTACTGCCCAGGCGAACATTTGTATCGTTGACCAGCACGGTGGTTTCGCCGTTGCGGTCATCAATACGCAGACCCGCATGGCCTTCGGTTTCTTTCACATGGAGGGTGGCACCGGGCTTTAGATTTTGATCCGCCGACAGTATAAGGGTTTCATCAAAGCGGGCCTCGCCGGCTACCGTCAGTTTGTCGCCCAGCTGGCTCTCGCCGGCCACGGTCAGTTTGTCGCCCAGCTTGCTTTCGCCGTCTACCTTCAGTTTGTCGCCCAGCTTGCTCTCGCCGACCACCGTCAGATTGCCACCCAAGTGGCTGTCGCTGGCCACCGTCAGATTGCCACCCAATTGGCTGTCCCCCTTGAGGCTCAGGTTCGCTTTGCCGGTAATGTCCTTTTGCACCTCGATGCCTTCGCCGACATTGAGTTGTCCGTCGACTTCGGTGTTTGCAAGTAAACTCTTCTTGTCGACCGTCAATTCGCCTTGCAGTTGGGTGTCACCACTGAATGTAAGTTGGGCATCGTGGTTATCCATACCGGTTTGGACGCTGAGGACGGTGCTATCGTTCTGGCGCAATCGCAGCGCGCTTTGTTCGTCATCGCAGAGGATATCAAGGCGTGACTTTGGTGCGCTGGTGCCGATCCCGATATTGTTGCTCACCGCCAGACTGTAGTCCGATTCAACCTTCTGAACTGTTGAGCCGATGGCCAAACTGCCGTTGACGTCAACCGGGTTGCTGGGGGTGGCGTGGCCAATACCCAGATTCCCGTTTTGATCGACCACAATGTCGTGGGCATCGCCATCGATGTGTAACAAATCACCTTTACCGGTCTGTTGCAGTGATAACAGTGCAGTTTCATCGGTATGGCTGCCGCTGATTTGCAAGGAGCCATCGATGCTGGCACTGCCTGACATATCCAGATCGCCTTCGAGAACGGCTTTACCTTTGACAGTCAACGCCGTGGGCTCTTCTCCATCTACTTCACCTCCTCCACAGCCGGTGGTGACGGAACGGCTGAAATGCCCATCTTGAGCGCTTAGGGTACCGGTGATTTTACTATCGCCAGTGACCTTTAACTGGCTGTCGGTAGCATTGATTTCCACGCTGCCATTGGGTTCTGCCTGATAGTAAACCTTCAGGGCGTTAAAGGCGGTCAAACGGTCATCTTTGCTGAAGCTCAATTGCTCGCCGACTTTGAGGGTGCCCGTGACAGACAGGGATTTATCAATCGTCAGTTTGTCGGTGCTGATGGTCAGACCATCATCCTCGGCAATGACGGTGGCATCTATAAATCTGGCAAAATCTTTGCCTTCTGGGCGCTGGTTATCGGCGAACTTTTCTTTCAGCTCGCTGCGTTTGGTTTCGCTGGCCGGGACCGATTGCTGAGTTTCTGAACTGCCATCAGATCCAGGGTTTGTGGCCTCAGTTTCAGTGGTTTCTGAGTTGTCACCAGATGCAGGGTTTGTGTCATTAGTCACAGTGGTTTCTGAACTGTCATCAGATGTAGGAAGTGTTTCATCAATCATAGTGGTTCCTTAGAGGGTGTTGGGGGCGCTGATATGTACGGTAAAACGCGGCAGTCCCGGCGTAGCCGGGTTGATATACGCCGCATTGATCGGGTAACTGGGTTTCAGATAATCCAGCGGCTGATAGCCAATCCGGAAATTGCAGCCGATGGTCGCTTGACCAATTGGGTAGGGGTTGAACATCTGTTCCAGCCGTTCGTGGGCCAGTGCAAATAGCAGACTGTCTGCGTCAAGACCTCCGTAAGTTTCGGCTTTGGGGCTCAGCAGCTCGGCCAGTTGATCGTGGATCTGTTCGAAATTGCTTCCATTGATCTTGTCTTTGTCATCGGTGTGCAGCCACACTTCGATGGCGTCGATCAGCGGCTGCCACGGATTATTCTTGGTCGGGTCCACAAGTGTACTCAGGATCTGTTCCAGCAAACTGTCGGGTGCCTTGATGAAGGTGCGCAGATGAGCGGACAGCCGGCTGATCCGTTGGTTTTCATCGTCGAGCTTTTCCGGATCGTCGCACGTACCTGAGTCCCCATCACAGCTCAGAGAAAACCTCAGCGGTTTGTGGATCAGGGCGTTTTGCAGCTGACCGGACAGCCGGTTGACCGGTTGGTCTTCACTGTCATCGGTCTGACCCTGATCGTTGTCCGGATCAGTATTAGTGGTCAACGTAACCGGCAGCGGTTTTTGGGTCATGGCATTTTGCCAGCAGTAGTACAGCCGCTCGAACAGGCTCATTAATGGCCGTGACAGGGTGATCACTCTAATGCGCTGATGCACAGGGGACTGACGGCGCAACTGCTCTGCCAGCAGGTTTTGGAACTCGGAGTTGGCAAACCGGCTGGGCCAGTCGGGTACTACAAAATAGAGCAGGTAGGGTTGATAACTTTCGGCATCGGCACCGTGGCGCAGCAATTCACTTTCGAGCAGATAAATGCTTTCGCGATTGTTCACCGCCAGCGGAATCTGACCAATGTGAGACCAACCCATAAAACGGCCGATGCGACTCAACAGCCCGGCAGGAGGCGCTGTTAATGGTTGCGGATTCAGATAATTGGCTGCCCCCGCCCGTTGCTGGCTCAGGCGCGGGTAATCGTTGAGGATGGCGGCCATATCCAGCAGCGATTTCAGAGCCACGAGTTTGTCCAGCAGTGGCTGATCCTGGCTGATGTCGGCGGGTATGGGATTGAACTGATCAATATAGTGGCTGAACACCGGCCGGTATTTCAACAGGCTGTTGTCCAGTCGCTTTTCCGCAAACCGGGCCAGCAGGTGATCGAGTGAGTGAACCAGCCGGTTCAGCTGCCATTGGCTCAGGATCGGTTCAAGGTCATCTTGAAAGCCCTGCTGTTGATATTGATCAAAATAATCGGTCAGTAATTGTTGCATGCCGCTGATACCGGTAATCGGCTGACTCAGTTGGGTGTGCGGCAGTTGCCGGACATCCTGCCAGAACTGGTTGATGGCGGCAGACGTTAGTGTTTCGCTGGCAAGCATGGTGTTGAAAATGCCGGTCAGCCGGGTATAGACCGCAGTATCCGGTATCGCCAGCAGCCGGCGCAGGTTGTCCAGTTGGGCCATCTGGTCGGCCAGCAACTGATCGAACAGGGTCAGAAATCCTTTCAGTTGCAGAATCCCGGCATTGTCTAAACGACGCTTGGGATCATCGAAACGTTGTTCCATCAGTTGGTAGATTTCCGGAAATTCCCGTTGGATCGATACGTAGTCGCGCAGCTGCCGGTAACGCTGGCTGACGAAATCACTCAGCACCGGGGTTGAGAGCACCGTGCTGGCATCGCCGTCGGCGTTGACCTGGTCGATGATCTGTTGGCGTACTTCTTCGCTCAGGCGGTAGGGCTGGCCATCGACAGTGAGTTCGAGTGACGCCAGCGAAGTGGCCAGATCCAGCGTCAGGATTTTCTGTGCCTCGGAAGCGCTGCTTCCGGTCAGGTCCCTCAGATCGATGCGCCAGTAATAACGGCGGTCCTCAATAACGGCTTTTCGTTCGCCATCTTCTTCCACCACCACCTGGGCAAAACTGAGTCCGTTGATTTCTGTCAGACCGTCGACGGTTCTGACTGCATCGAGAATATCGCTGGTATAGAGTCGTTCGGGCAGGACGACATCCTTCAGGTCGCTCTGTTGCATCAGACCGTTGGTGGTCAAAGGCCCCTGGTAGATTTCATCGCCGCTGAGGCCCTGCTGTTGCAGCTTCTCCAGGCTGTATCTGGGGATGTCAGGCGTGATCACCTGACGGCAGATGCGAAATACTTCGGCCAGACTGGCAATGGGATCCTGTACGTCTTCCAATCCCAGCGACATGCACACGGCTACCGGTTGGGTATCCATGATCAGAATGCCGTCCAGGTCCTGGTTGACGTTGCGCAGTGACATAAAGCGATGCCGGACCCGATGGATCAGGTCTGCCTGTTCGCAGGGGGTCATGGCGGTCCAGGGGGTGTCCAGTTCCAGCAGCAGCCGGATGCTGGCAATGGGAAAACTGGTCGAGCCGTCTTCAGGGGTCTGACTGGCGCTCATAATGGAGACATTCCGCACGCCGGCCACGTCGATAATGGCCTGACGGATGTCGGTGTGGGTGACCAGATTGGACGGCAGGATGGTCGGGGCCAGGAAAAAAGCGTCCGGCTCCCAGTCGTTGCGCGCCCGGTCCGGTGCCAGCAGATCTGGTACCGAAAACTCCAGCCGGTAACACATATCGGAGATGGCGAAGGAGAGGACTTCCAATAATGTGATGCCGGGGTCCGCGGTATTGTGATCGGTCCAGTTCTGCTGGCACACCTGCTGTACCAGATTGACGGCCTGTTGTTTCAGATACAGGCTGTTCTGGCTCTGGCTGGCCAGCTCGGTATCGGTAAGCGTGGAGAGTTGTGGTTGAGACATAGTGACCTCAATAAACAGATTCACTCTGATGCACCGGCATCAGAGTGGTGACGTTTTGAATAGACGGAAACGGAGGAAAAGTGTGAATCCCGGGAAGTGGCTCAGCCGACTCTGAAGTCGACTTCGATGCGCCATTTTTCAATGCCTTCGAAAACGTTCTGATAGTTGTTGAACAGGGTGATGTTGTGGGTTCGGGCCGGTACCAGAATGGCATCATAGCGGCTTGAGGTAATGATATTGTCCGCCTGATAATTCTGGTTTAGACCGGTCATGTCGGTACCCGAATTCGTCGAGATTGAATCGCCGTTGTCGGTATTTGGGTAGCGCTTGATACCGGTGGCAGTCGTCTGGTTGGCACGCATTACATAAATACTTTCCACGGCTTCATGTTGTTCCAGTCGCTGGGCCAGGTAAGTCAGTTGAATGGTATGTTGCAGGGTGGTTGCAGACGCAGCCTGATTCCACGGCGTCATGGTATTCACCAGCAGCTCATTCAATTCCCCCTGCACCCGTTCAATGTCGAAATCGTCGTAGATCTGCGCAACCAGGGTAATGGTGACCTCTTCATAAATCGGATCCTGAACGATGGGGGTTACTTCATCAGGGCTGACACTGTCGATAAACCGCTGGATCTGACGCTTCAGATAAAGCGGTATCTTGGGCTGCAGAATCTCGGGGTTGTGGTTGGCTGGCACCACTACCATTGTCACCGGAAACCCGGTACTGAAATCGAAGGTGTCGCTGGTGTCTGGATTTTCACCGCTATCCGTTGTATCTCCGTTATCGGAGGTGTCACTGGTGTCCGTGGCAATGCAGCGGGCCAGATAGAGTTCCGGAAATTTGCCCAGTACCAGACGCTCGTAGTCCCAGGCCAGCAGGGCGCGTTGTTTGTGGCGCAGCCGTTCGCTGGCACGCACCTGCATGGTGGTTGCGGTTTCGGCCGGTTTGGCGGCAAACGAAGGATATGGTTGGGCGACTTCGGCTACTGCCGCCTGGGCCTCCGTCAGGGCGTTGATGGTGCCGGCGGCCAGTGGCTGGGTGTAATGATCAGCCGCAACGGTGTCACTGGCGAGTTCCACTTCGAGCCCCTGCGCGTAGATATCGCGGATGCGTGAATAGCGGGCATGGTTGCTGCCGTCTTCCACTGCATTGTTGGCAATACTGACGCGGATCCAGAAACGCTGCGGATCGATGAAGTTGTTGTGGTAGTCGAGTGCCGGCAGGTCAAACGTTATGATGCCGCTGTCCAGCAATTGATACGTGGAGTCCTCGATGATGCTGGCGCTATTGCTGAGGCTGCTGTCGAAATACTGCCAGCCGCTGTCGCTGAGGTATTGAAAATCGATGAGCGGATAGTCGGTAATATTACTGCCATCCACCGGATCCAACTGGAAATACACTCGTAACTGGGTAGGTAGTTTCAACTGGCCGATGCTGATATACAGATAACCGCGCTGATCAAAATACGGCAGCAGTGCCAGCCCATTGTTCACCTGACTGATGACCGGTCGACCGAGGGGAAGGACGTGGCGCATGAGCAGCTGGCCGGTATCGTCTGTCAGGCTGACGCTGCTGTCATAATTCAGGGTCAGGCGATCCAGTTGCGGGGTGTAAGGTTGCTGCACCATTAATGGCTGATAATCGCTATCGTTAAAATGCCGGGCGTTGAGCTGGGCGGCATACTGGCTGACCAGACTGAAATCCTTGTGACCAAAATCCGGGCTGTTCAATTGCAGGCTGAAGTAGCGTGGCCAGAGACGCGGCCGGGTGCTGGTCAGCGGCAGCTGTTCGTAGCTCTGAACGGCGGACAGTTCGGTGTTTATAAATACCAGTGAATGGCGATCGATATTGTCTACTGGTGATTCAGTGCTGAACAGTGGTGGCAGAGGGTCAAACGGCACAGGGTCTTCCAGGTCGGACCGAAAGACCGTTGTGGTGTAAGACGGCCATGAGGGAAAATCATCCACAGTTGGATCACCACTGTATTCATGGTCAGGATCGGCATAATCGCGATAGGCGTAATAGTGTTTGTTCCAGTCATCCGGCCGGCTGAGCCAGGACAGATTCAGACTCGCGTTGCTGATGGATTTGCAGAGTAATTCCGGATGAGTGAAGTCGAATCGTGACGCCACTGCCGGACGTGCACCGAAAGGTTGAAATGGCGCGCTGGCATCAAGGGCATTGCCACCATGACCGATCACCAGACCCGGCAGACCGGTGACTGAGACGTGCAGCCGGATATCGGCAAACAGTTTGTCGTGCAGCAGTGCCGCACTCGCATCCGGCTCGTTCTCCTGCAGCCATTCGGGTTTGATCAGCAGCTTTAAAAACGGCAGTTCGCCGTCTATGCCGGTAATGGCGGCAAACTGGGGTTCACAGGTGATCGTAAGGGCGTTGTCCTGCCACTGCCAGGCGACGTCTGTGACTTCATCCGTCAGCTCCAGCAGTCCGTCGGCGGTGGTGATGGCAACATCAAACAGTTCTGCCAGCGGTACTGGCAGCTCAGGACTCTGGCCTTTGCGGACGAATGTTACTGTGATGGAGCGTTGACCGCCAGCCAGATGGAGACAGGAGGATGCCAGTTCAAAACCCAGGCGCGGCTGGGACTGCCGCTCCAGTAGTTCGGTGGATTGGGATTGAGAATCCTCCGATTCAGCCGGTTGGGCAGCCTCGCCAAAGGTGAATATACCTTCCTCCAGCATTTCCGCATCCTGGTCGACATTGATGCCTTCGGTCAGCAGCAGTTGTCCGGCGTCGGTCAGTCGTGACAGGGTGAACAGTTGCGCGATCTTTGCCTGATTGAACAAAGCGTTGTTGTTGGTCTGATAAATCAGGTTGTTGCCGGCGCTGTCCTGACCACCCTTAAAACGAGTGCCTTTGAGCAGTGTGACCGAGGGAGTATCGGGTGCCAGCGTTAACACCAGATGAGCGCGGTCGGCGGTTGCCGGGTTGGTACGAAATCCGAGTACGTCCTGATAGTAATAATCCAGATGACGCCGGGTAAAACGCTGCGTTTGAGCCACTGGATAACGCAACATCTGATAGCATGCCATCAATGCGGTTATATCGGCACGGCTTGCCAATGCGAGGATATCATCGGTCACCGCACTGCCGGACATTAATGATTCAAGTGCTCTGGCCTGGACATCGTTCGGCAGTGCTGCCTGCCAATTGCCTTCGGCCTGACCACTGTTGGTATCATAGAAACTGATTCGTCCGGCAATGGTTCTGAGGTAACTGATCCAGTCGGCGAAGCTGCGTTGCTCAATGTTAAACGCATTGCTCTGCAAAGCCGGCAATGCGCGCTGTGTCTGTAGTTGTCCGCTACTGTGAAACTCAGGTTCACTGCTACTGGACAGAGAGGTGTTGTTTGCCATGGGTGTTCCTGTTGCAAAAGACGAATGATTGAAAACGGTCAACCTTCGGTGAGATAGAGAGGGAAAACCAGATTGCCGGCCTGATTGGTGCTGTTGATCCGGTAGCTCAGCTGGATGTCGAGCAGACCGTCATAGAGGTCGTCAGTGTTGAAGGTAATCTCTTCCAGGGTGACCCGTTTTTCATACTGGCTGATGGAACGGGCGATATCCTCCTTGATGTCTGTCAGCGTTTCAGAATCGGTCGGTTGAAACAGATAGTCTTTCAAATTACAGCCATATGCCGTGTTATGCAGCCGTTCCCCGTTACGGGTATTCAGCATGATAAACAGGCTTTGCTGAATGAGTGCTTCGTCTGCCTGCATGGCAGGGCCGGTGGATGGTCGTTGAAACCGCGGTGGGAAACTCCAGCCGCTGCCGATCAGTTGATTTAAGGACATTTATGCAACCTCCATTTTGTCGCTGACAGTGACTTTGAAGGCAGCAGTGTTGACTTCGACATTGTCATTGACGGTCAATACGGGTTCATCGTTGTAAATCAGTTCCAGCGCTTCGCCGACGGCCAGTGAGGCTTTTTCGCCACTGAGCCGGCAGCCGTCCTGGTCACTGAGAGTGAGCATGGTTTTTTCGCCACCGCTCAGGATCATGCCGGGTTCGCCTTCTTTGAGAGATATCGTCAGAGACATTTTTTCTTTACCCCAGAACAGGCCAACCTGCTCATATTGTTCGGCATACTCCATCGGCGGAGCATTAATCGGATTGTGCATCGCACCAACAATCACCGGGCAACGGCCATCGCCACCGACAAAGGCCACCACCACTTCATCTTTTTCGCCTGGCGGCATAAAAAAGCCTGTCTGATCGCTACTGGCAAACGGGGTTGCCAGTCGGGCATAGATGACTTGTTTATCATCCTTACTGATGCCCGGCAGCCAGACCGGAATCCGGTACAGTCCTTCCGGGTCGGCAGCGAATTTGCCGACAATGCCTGTCAGCGGTGGAATCGGCGGTGGTTTGCGCCAGTCTGAAAACAGGGTGTGGTTCAGGTGCAGACCGAGTTCCAGATGGATGCGCCAGCCGCTCTTGGTAATCTGATGGGTGACCGAACTGATCAGGTATTTACCGGAAAACGTGTCACCAACATCCTGCAGGTCAATGACGGTCAGCGGCTGCAGGGTCAGCGATTGGGGTGACAGGGCTGCATTGATGACGAGTTTCCCCTGAATCAGATCCAGCTGGCGGTAAAACAACTCGGCATTGGCCTGGGTCTGCAGTTCGGCATCACTGACCGGGATGGCAATATTCTGGTCCTGTGTCAGCCCCAGACTCTGGTGTGGTGGTTTGAGCAGATCGTTCAGGTATGACGATGTGCCGGTGTGGCTGCTGGTAACGGCCTGTTGCTTGATATCCCAGCCGGCCAGTTTGAGTTCATCGAACTGTGAACAGATGTCCTGAGCGATGGAAAAATGTTCGATACCACTACTTTTGAAATTGATTGTCTGGGCTGAGCCGGCGGCCGACTGAATGCTTTCCGGGTGGACAATACTGTCACCCTCTGGACCTGGCAGGTAGAGAAAACCGTTGGCCAGTACTCTCGCCATGATGGCTCGCCACGGTGTCTGCCGGTAAACCACAAACTGTTGTTGTTGGATGGCCTGATCGGCTTTAGGCAGGGTCAGAGTGATGCCGCGCAGTTCTGCCAGCGCTTTGATGATCTGGGTATCATCGGCATGGGTGTCGGCATTAAAGGCCAGGGTTTCTTCGCCTTCCGTCAGGGTGCCGGCGCTGCCATGGGCGATGATTTCGGCGTAGGGATGGGTGTCTATGCCAATACGTTGAGCTGTGACGATGCCCTTGAAGCTTGCCTCGGCCACCATATCGCTGCCATCAAACGCGCGGGCGCTAAAGGTGATTTCTTCGCCGGCCTGGGGAATGCCAGCCGCCGTCAGGTTGAAGCTGCCGGCTTCTTCGGTGTCGGCTTCGGCATCGATATTGGCCAGTCGGATGTTAAAACCGGCAATCCGGTTAACGGCATATTGCCAGTTGACTGAAACGATCAGGCCACTGATCTGACGGCCGTTGATGAAGTAGTTGTAATGAATCATCAGTTGCTCTCCGGTCAGTCTGTCAGCCACCGAGTTGGCTGATGGGTGGTGCCTTCAGGCTGGTACCGTTATGGTTACCTCGGAAACTGTTCATGCCGTTGGCAGCCGCCAGCGCGGCGGCAAATGCGACTGACCCATACGTTGTTGCGGCAGCCAGCGCCAGGCCAGTGCCGGCGTCTAAGGTGATGCTGCTGGTCAGGGCGGCGATGCTGGCTGAACCGGCTTCAGTGTCTTCTTTGGCGCAGTGCTGAAACTCACACTCCACCAGTGCCTTGACGCGGTCACCCCAGATATCCACCAGTTCGTTTTTGACCTTCATGCTCTTCAGCAAACAATGAAAGGTGCCGGCCGGGGTGTTGATTAACGGCATATTGCGGGATTGAATGGTGAGGTAATTGAGGGCGTTTTTTTTCTGACTGGAATAACAGATATCGGCCAGGGTTTTGAGTTGTTTTTCCACACTCATGGGCAATTTACCGGTATTCGACGTCGAAAACAGGGTGCTGCCAATGATCGGTGTTGCAAAGGTGGTATCGTCCAGAACGAAGGTCACTTTCAGGCCGGCGGGTGCTGTTCGGGTACCGGTGATCACTTCCTGGTTGTTCTGGGCATTGACCACATTGAACGACTGCTGCTGATCCACATCGAGGCTTTCCTGCAGAAATGGCAGTGACACACTGGTTATTTTTTTGCTGCGACTGTTGTCCTGGTAACTGGTGATTTTTAACATGGGCAGTGTCAGTTGGCTGGCGTCAAGATAGCTGGACATGATTAAGGTCTCTTGGTCAGTTGTATGGCCGCCAGTTGTTCTTCCAGTTGCCATGACAAATATTCATGCATTGCGTGGGGATGACGCTGTGACTGGTTGAGGCTGGTTTGCAAGGTCTGTAACTGCTGGCGGATGTCTGCCAGTTCCCGCAGTTCTGCGGTACCAGTGTCGGTGGCGGAGTCATGTTCCTCGACTCTGGCATTGATGGTGAAACGGTCAATTTCGGTGTTCATAGTTATTTTCTCCCTAACCAAAATTTAAGGATACGTACTTGAGATCGGAGTATTTAAAGCTCATGGATTCGATCAGTATCTGATTGTTTTCGGCGTTCAGTGCATCCCAGTCCCACGATTCCAGATAGGCATTGCTGACGATCCAGGCATTGGCCGGGTTGCCTTTGCTGTTCAGGACGCTGATCAACAGATCCTTGCGCAACAGCCGGGTACCCCAGAACAGTGACTCAAGTGTATTGGCGGTGGTGAGCGGGCTGACGTTGCTGAATACACCGCGTTTCAGCGTCAGAGTCTGGTCCGGCAGTTCGTTGGCCAGAGTCGTCATGCGGCCACGACGATTGATGGTTCGGCTCATCTTCAGGCCACTGATGTCCTGAAAGGCGATATCGATAGTATTGGGCAGGCCGGTGGTCAGTATTACCACCACAAAGCGGTAACCCACCAGGGCACTGCCTGGATCAATGGGCATGGGGAAACTCCTTTTTGATTGACCGGACAACTACGATAGGATTCGTAGTTGTTCGGCCCTGGTTGAGGATCAGGCGAAACTGATCGTGACTTTGTCGGCTACCAGTTCCAGCTGTTCGATACTGGCTTCATTGGAGCTGCCATTGAAACTTGGCGCCGTGAGTTTTTTCGGGAAGGCGTTGCCAATAGTCCAGGTGACCAGTGCGCCGCCATCAGTTTCCGGATCCACCAGCGAAACGGTAATGTCGCGTTTTTCCACCAGATTGAGATTGATGGAATTGATCCATTCGTACAGCTGGCTCTGCTTGCGCACCAGACCGCGTTTCAGGGTGATATTCACGTCGGTTTCCTGACCCGGCATTTGTTTCTTGCCCAGGCCGTCTTTGTAGGTAATCGGGTCATTGCCGATGTCCAGGCCGGATACTTCAGAAAAGGCCATGGATTCGCCACCCACAGAGACCCGGAAACGATAGACCGGAATAGGGTAGTTGCTTTTTAAGTCATCAATGCTTTCAGCCATTTGTAAACTCCAAACGAATAATTAAGATTAACAGGTGATTTTAGTGGGTATTGTTTCTGGCCGGTTTGATCCGGTCAGAGGAAAGCCGCACTAACCTTCAATGCTCTTATGTGAGAAGGTCAGTACGATGAACTCGGCCGGTCTGACGGCCGCCAGACCGATTTCGATGTTCATGATGCCGTTGTTGATGTCGTCTTCGGTCATGGTCAGGCCCAGACCGATGTTGACAAAGAATGCCTGGTCCGTGGTGGTGCCAAAGAATGCTCCCTGTTTCCAAAGGTTTTCGAGATAACTTTCGATGGTGGTTTTGATCTTGAGCCAGGTGAATGGGGTATTCGGCTCGAACACCGCAAAGTAGGATGCTTTTTTGACCGATTCCTCCACCATATTGAAGAGCCGGCGGACCGGAACATAACGCCATTCATTGGAGTTGCCGTCCAGGGTTCTGGCACCCCAGACCAGTGTGCCTTTGCCCACAAAGCTGCGGATAGCATTGATGGATTTACCGGCAACGGTATCGACGTTCAGATCTTCCTGTTCGCTGTTATCGATATCCACAGTGGGGGCAATGACCTGCACCAGGGCAACATTGGCCGGTGCTTTCCAAACGCCACGCTGGGCATCGGTTTTGGCCATGACGCCAGCGATGGCGGCGCTGGGTGGCAGCACCAGGTAGTGAGTGGCGAGCAGTGCTTTGACCTGATTGTAATAAGCCGTGGAATAGTGATCGAAATCAGGATTATTCAGCTCGCTGAGCGAAGCTTCTGTTCCATCCGGCAGCGTGACCGTAACCTTCTCTTCACCATAACTGCGTGCCATGGACGTTTTCAGGTAAGGGTAATATGCCGCACCGTACTTCAGCCCTTGAGAGACTTTATTGCGCATGTTGGCGGCGTCATCCCGGATGGCATTGGAGCACTTCACATCGACCAGCGCAAAACGGTCCATCATGGTTTCTGCATGGGTCAGTGCCGCATTCTGGATATCGTAATGATCTTGATAGCTGAGCAGCACACTTTCCGGGCAGGAGATCAGGGTCACCTCATCAACCTTGCTCAGGCTGTTGATGGCTTTGATGAACTCGTCCTTTGCTTTTGGCTCGGTGGTATCATTTTCCGTCAGGGTTGTGCTGTAATCACCAATACTGATCACATAACAGGTACCACCGCCGTTGGCAAAAAAGTGCGCCACGGACTGGTACAGGAAGTGACCGGCAGTGCTCGTCCCTGGAATGAAAAATTCCGCACTGTCAGAGTTATATTTGACCGTTACGGCTTCTGCACAGGCATTGCCAAAATTAGCCACGTATTCCAGCATGCTGGTGATGCGGATGGCTTTCTGTGTTATGTCCTCGCCACGGCTGTTCTCAGTCACTTGGGTGTAACCGATAAAAGCCGGTATAGCGGTGGGCACTTCAGCCACCGATGGGCTGAGCAGGGAGCGTTCTTTGACGTAAACGTCAGGGGTTTTATATTGACTCATAGGGGTTCCTTATAGCTAAGGGGTGACCATCAAAGAGATCAGCATGATCCGATTGCTGGCCGGGTTAGTAATGACAACTTTGCGTGGGCCTTACCGAGTGATAAGGCGATAACTGTCGGTCGTTCTCCTTGGGCAGCTCAGAGTTTTTGAACGATTAATCAATCACTGCAGACAAGGGGCGAGCATCCCTGCACAGCCTGATTAACCTTCAATGCTCTTATGTGAGAAGGTCAGTACGATGAACTCGGCCGGTCTGACGGCCGCCAGACCGATTTCGATGTTCATGATGCCGTTGTTGATGTCGTCTTCGGTCATGGTCAGGCCCAGACCGATGTTGACAAAGAATGCCTGGTCCGTGGTGGTGCCAAAGAATGCTCCCTGTTTCCAAAGGTTTTCGAGATAACTTTCGATGGTGGTTTTGATCTTGAGCCAGGTGAAGGGAGTGTTTGGTTCGAATACCGCGAAATAGGACGCTTTTTTGACCGATTCCTCCACCATATTGAAGAGCCGGCGGACCGGAACGTAACGCCATTCATTGGAGTTACCGTCCAGGGTTCTGGCGCCCCAGACCAACGTGCCCTTGCCTACGAAACTGCGGATGGCATTGATGGATTTACCGGCAACGGTATCGACGTTCAGATCTTCCTGTTCGCCGTTATCGATATCCACGGTGGGGGCAATGACCTGCACCAGGGCGACATTGGCCGGTGCTTTCCAGACGCCACGCTGAGCATCGGTTTTGGCCATGACGCCAGCGATGGCGGCGCTGGGTGGCAGCACCAGGTAGTGAGTGGCGAGCAGTGCTTTGACCTGATTGTAGTAGGCGGTGGAATAGAACAGATAGTCTGGGTCGTTTAGTTTGGACAGGAGCGCCGAACCCTGGTTACTTTCGCTGACGTGTTTATACAAGGTGGGAGGAGGAGTGGTCTCGGTGTTGACCTTCCGACCATCATTGTCAGCCGCGTTATCGATGGCGTAACCCTGCCAATCGAGAGCCTTTGTTGTATCGTCTTCTGCAGGTTTAGAATCCTCATCGGCTTTACCGCCAGATGCAAAAATTCCATATGGATTTTCACCGGCCAAACGTTGCCCCAGCGTTTCAATGTTCTCGTGATCAACAGGATAGCCTTGCAAATCCATATAAAGATCCTGATCTGAGAACTTGACGAAGATCGAACTACGATAATCTTCTATTTTGTAGGATGGTTCCAGTTCACTGCTCCCCTCCTTGGAAACCATTTTGAAACCATGCTTGTTAACTTCCACAATTTCGACTTTCTTTACGGACTCATCTTTTACGATGTCAAACGCATAATAACCTTCCACCGTTTCATGCAGCTCAGGCAGTCTGGTGACCATCGGCGGTAGTTCCACAATCACTTTGTTTTCATCATAACTTCTTGGTGTGGAGGTTTTCAGATAGGGATAATAGGCGGCGCCATATTTAAGACCCTGAGTGACCTTGTCACGCATAGTGGCAGCATCTGCAATAATGTTGTTGCTGCATTGCACATCGACCAGCGCAAAACGGTCCATCATCTGTTCTGCATGAGACAATGCCGCATTCTGGATATCGTAATGGCTCTGGGCATCAAGCTTCACACTTTCCGGACAGCACATCAGGGTGACTTCGTCGACTTTTTTCAGGAGTTCGATGGCAGTCATATAGGCTGTCTTATTCTTGGCGGTGTCATAATCGCCCAGGCTGACGACGTAGCAGGTGCCACCGCCATTGGCAAAAAACTGTGCAACGGCCTGATAAAGGAAATACTTTGCTGTCTGCTCAATCTCTTTGTAATCCAGATAAAATTCCCCGCTGTCCTGTTTGCAGGAAACATCCATAGACTCAAGATATTTACCACCGAACCGGGCTTCATATTCGAGCATGCTGGTCAGGCGATAAGGTTTTTGAGTGATGAGATTACCGGCACTGTCTTGAGTGAGTGCGGTGTAACCAATAAAAGCAGGGATGGCAGTTGCCACCTCTGCTACAGAAGGGCCGAGTAGCGACCGTTCTTTGACATAAACGTCGGGGGTTTTGTATTGACTCATTGGAGATTCCTTATAGTAACGGGATAAAAACAAGCAAAGGTGGATGGCCTTTTCGGGTTTTGCCGTCACATCGAATAGACGGCATTAGTGGTATATTTTCCGGTTCGACTGCATGGCGCAGTAGAAATTGAGCTGAATATGCTCGAACTGTTGTTGCAGCCATTCCGATTCGCTTTCATTGATGCGTTGAATCAGTTGGTCGCTGAGTTTTCCGTTCACTGGCAGATCCAGGCAGATCTGGATAAGCCGCAGCGTCAGGTTGCCATTGGTCGCTAGTGCGAAATCAAAAAACAGGTTTGCGAGCTGTTGATCCCGAAACTGGTCACAACCAAGTTGCTGCCAGATTTCCGCGCAATACAACTCGCGTAGTAAGTGTGATAACTCGCCCTGACTGAAGCCGATGGTTTGCATGTCATACCAGCTCGTTAAGGGGTGGTTTATCAGCTCATGACCGTTGTAGTCAGTTTCTTCGATCAGTTTTCGAATGTGTGTGAGTATGTGGTTAAACGCATGCTGATAACTGGCCATGGTGTTTGTTTCCCGTCAGGCACTGTCGATTTTTCCAGCAGCGGCGGCACTACTGAGGGTGACTTCTGTCGGAGGGTTGCTGTCGGGTTGACCGTTACCAGGATTTATTGCCGGGATAGCCGTAACACTGCATTTGATATCGCTGACCAGTACCACAGGATCACCTTTTTTAATGGTTTTTTCCGCCAGCTCGATACTGCTTATGGAGGCGAAGCTCACAAAGCCGTTGACAAAAGGCGGGTTAATGTAGGGGATGTTGGTGAAGTTCTGGGTTAGAAACTGTTCTAAATCAGCCTCAACAACCAGCTCGTTGGCCATATCGATAATCCCGGTTGACTGAACCTGCAGGGGTGGCAGCATCGGAAGCAGCGAGATACCTTTGTCCAGTTGAACAGTGAGAACGGCATTGGCGGCTAAGACTTTGGCCATGGTTGGATTCCTGTCAGAGGAGTGAAGACAAATATGACACAGCGTATGGCGTGTGGTTGTATCTCAGTGTAGAAAAACGGTTAGTAAGCTGAGTAATTCCTTCAGAATGGTTGGGTCCATATCGAACCAGAAAGCCACCAGCATCGAGAGGATTACAAGTGTCCACATCTGTAGTGTTTTTCTGGATTTCTTTTTCGATTTGGAACGTTTTTTAAACAAACTTGCCAGTGCAGTGGTGATAAAACTTTTCATTCCTACTCCTAGGTCTGATGAAACATTCTTGTCAGGTATCGGGCAGGCTCCGCCACCCAATTGAGTGGGTATTGAATAGACGGATCTGGTTGAAGGATGTGAAAAAATGACGAATGAGATATTGGCAATGACAGCAACTTTTTATCAAACCGTGTGCAGGACAGGTGTTGTATTCGAACCGTTCACAGCGGCTCTGAGATGGGCCTGTTCATTACCGACAACTCTAAAAAAGAGCCTTTTTCTGCGATGATTTCGTCAGCTTCACCCGAAGGCGGCACCCTCATTGACGAGATGTAAACTGTGGTTTTGCGCGTGGTGCTTTCAAAAAAACCTGCTTTTTTAGTGATACCCTTATGTTTCATTTTCGGTCACAGCTCATGCGAGCTCCTGAAAATCAAGCGGTCCGTTTCATTCAACATCGCCGGTTTTTTCGGTCAGCAGGACAAAGGTGTTCATCCTGTGACCTTGAGGAGGGAAACACTTAGTGTGTGTTGCTTTGCCCCGATAAGTTACCAATCGGAACTTGCCAGAATTCATTGATAATCAAATACTCCACCCAGACTGGCCAACCTGGTCCGCCTATACCGCCTTCTCGAAAACCATAGTCATAGGTTTTTTCTTCGCAGCCACTGATGAGTAGGGGTAATAAGATTAGCCAGCAGAGGTATTTAATAATACGCATCTATCACAACTCAGTCTGTCTCTGTGTTTTCGGTGGATGGTTCTTTTTTGATGGTTTCGGTTTTGTCAGGGTCGGGTGGTAACAGGTTCAGTTCATCTGGGGGTAGAAAACCTTCTTCTATCCGTTGGAGCGTTCCCTCACGATACCCGCTTGCATCACCATCCACTTGTATAGCTTTAATGCGGGGAGTCAGTTCGAAAAAGTGAAATTCAAAATTCTCAGGGCCTCTCGGGCACCCAAGTTTGACACAGCTTTCGTCCCACCAGAACTGGATTTCCCCCTGGCCCGCAAAGCCTGTAATGAGGGAAGGAAAATATCGCTCGGTTGGGTAGCTTCTTCGCAGCCACTGATGAGTAGGGGTAATAAGATTAGCCAGGAGAGGTATTTAATAATACGCATCTATCACAACTCAGTCTGTCTCTGTGTTTTCGGTGGATGGTTCTGTTTCGATGGATTCGGCGGGTGGTAACAGGCTTAGAACTTCCAGTGGAATGGAGCCCTCTCTTATTTCTTGCAGGGTGCGTACTCGATACATGCCTGGATCACCTTCTGCAATGGTGGCTTTGAGACGGGGGGTCAGTTCGAAAAAGTGAAATTCAAAATTCTCAGGGCCTCTCGGGCACCCAAGTTTGACACAGCTTTCGTCCCACCAGAACTGGATTTCCCCCTGGCCCGCAAAGCCTGTAATGAGGGAAGGAAAATATCGCTCGGTTGGGTAGCGTTTAAGCCATTGCCGGATCTGTTTTTGCTTATCTTCGGGAATCTCCACCGTGGCCTCATAAAACGTCTGAGTACGATAGGAAAACCATCGCGCCCTTACTGTGTGAGGCAGCGGCACCCAGCCTGCACTGGCTGATTTGCCACTAGGGGGGCGGTGAGTTGTATCAGCGTTTCCTCCCGATAATGCCCCTACAGGAAGTTGCCAGGATTCATTGATAATCAAGTACTCCACCCATATAGGCCAGCCAGGACCACCAATGCCGCCGCTATCAAAGCCGTATTCATAGGTTTTTTCTTCGCAGCCACTGATGAGTAAGGGTAGTAAAAGTAACCAGCAGAGGTACCTAATGATGCGCATCTATCACAACTCAGTCTGTTCCTGTGTTCTCTGTCGATGAGTCTTTTTCTATCGCTTCGGTTTTGTCTGGGTCGGGTGGTAACAGGTTCAGTACATCAGGGGGCAGAAAACCTTCTTCTATCCGTTGGAGCGTTCCGGCACGATATCCGCTTGCATCACCATCCACTTGTATAGCTTTAATGCGGGGGGTCAGTTCGAAAAAATGGGATTCAAAAGGTTCTGGATATTCTGGACAGTCGAAACCGACACAACTTGCCTTCCACCAGAGCTGAATATCTCCCTGGCCCGCAATCCCCGTACTTAACGAGTGTAAGTAATTAACGCTAGGATAGTGCTTTAGCCACTGCTTGATTTCTGTTTGTTTATCCTTGGGGATTTCCACCGTGGCTTCATAAAACGTCTGGGTGCGATAGGAAAACCAGCGCGCCCGTACCGTATGAGGCAGCGGTACCCAGCCTGCACCGGCTGAAGATCCTCCAGGAGGACGATGAGTCGTATCAGCGTTTCCTCCTGATAAGTTACCGACCGGAAGTTGCCAGGATTCATTGATAATCAAATACTCCACCCATATAGGCCAGCCAGGGCCGCCAAAGCCACCCGTATCAAAGCCATAGTCATAGGTTTTTTCTTCGCAACCACTGATGAGTAGGGGTAAGAAAAGTAACCAACCGATGTACTTAATGATGTGCATGCTGTGACTCCGGAATAATGGCCTGATCAGGGTGGTTATCATATATCTGGCGAATTTTGCGACCGTTTTCCATATGCGGGCGGTCAACCATATCGCCGTATTTTTCGGAGGTATGAATATAATCGACCAGGTATTGTCTGGCCTGTGGCATTTGGCCTCCGGCTTTTTGCCATGCGCCGTACACGCGTTTCAGCTCATCCGGAATAATATACGCAGTATTCTTCGGGTTGATCTGATCCAATGGAACATCAGCCTGTCTGGCCAGTGCATCCATCCGATAAAAAGGGTATAGCGCCAGCTCCTTACGAGTGGCTTTGAGTATATGTTTATAGGTATAGGATTGCTCCATACCAATGGCGCTGCGAAAAGCCCTGATTTCTTTTTCCAGTGCATCGATCAACAAACCACTGCCCGGACCTCTCAGGACCCATGGTGAGGGGCGGTTATCGTTATAGTCCAATGGTGTCCTGATACGCAGGTCCTCATAGTTTTCAGTGCCTTTGCCCGTTGGGTTCTCATAACCGCCGCCCACATCACAATGAACGCCGGGAAAGATGATTTCAGTAAAGTTCGAAGGTAGGTGGCCGTATTCGTCGGTGATGCGGGTCGAGGGAAAATTATGCCTTGCTTCATCAGCGGCCACCAAATGCACAACCCGTTCGGCGCTACGGGTATTCAGGTTCAGATTGAAATCCAGGTTCTGCTCGTCACCGGGCCAGCCAAAACTGCCCACGGTATCCCAGAGACCGACAAAGCAAACCCGGCCAGCCAGATGCTGCGGAAAGGCTTTGATCCGTTTTTTCACCGGTTGTATCGGTAGGGCAAAGTCCCACAGCGGATTATGATACTCAACTTCCCAGATGGAAATCTGTTCCGGCCATTGGTTGATCAGATTGACAAAGTGTCGGGATAGGGCCGCACCCCGACTGAAACCAAAGACATCGAATTTTACTTCGTCGTATTCCTGTTCTTCTATGCGTTCACGCATCCGTCTGATAGCGAATTCAATCCGGGCATAACCCCCCGTTTTACCCATACCCAGGCCAAGGCCAATTTTGCTGTCTTCCGCTTTAAAACCATCCTTGGTTTGGTGGCCGGTAATGGTGCCGACACCGGGCACATATACTCTGCGAGTGGTGATAATCTCATTACCCTGTTGATCAGTTTTTTCGACATACAGGTCATGCATCTTCGCCACATTGGAAATATCCCGGTCGGGTAAATGCTCGTCGTTATAGCGATCCTGATTGGTGCCATCGAAGAACAGGCCGAGTCTTAAGATGCGTTTGGGTTTGGACAGGTTTTTGGAGGGTTGGTAACGCCAGTTAGCACCTATCTTCGGAACAGGCAGGGTGTGTTGTATCAGGCAGTTGTATTGCCCGGTTTGGGTGAATACTTTGTCCTGCTGGCGTTGCAGACAGGCGAGTTGGTAAAGGTGCTGACCAATCTGTTGCAAGGATTCAAAATAGGGTGAACGGTTGCCGGGGCGGTCATCTGGTTTCGGCTGGGTGTTATAGCAGATCAGTGCCACTAACGCTGCTTCCTGGGTCCAGGCAGCCGGATTGGCATAGTTCAGTTGTTCCGCAACAGCCTTCAGGGGGTGCAGCCAGTCTTCATGGTCCAGCAGGTAAATCAGATCGACCATGCACTGTCCGACCATCGCCACACTGAGACCACGCACGCCGAAACTCTGATCCAGCTGTTTGGACAGTGTTTGTACATCGACATCCTGACTGCGACTGAAACGCTTGGCAAACACATCGGGGCGCTGGCATTTTTGTTCCCAGACCTCCCGGGCTTTGTTGAACAATGGCTCCAGTGGATAGCCATCGTCCTGGAATAATGCCGGGTCCATTTTCTTCGGGTTGCCCGGATGCAGAATCCCGGTATTGATTAAATGCAACGGCTGAACGGTGCGGGGCCAATCCTGGACCGGTTTTGCATGTTGCCGCTGTTCACTCAGTTGCGCACTGCTTTGCTGAAGAGCGTCGTGAGCCTGCTGCCATTGCCCGGCAGTGACCGGTGTACCCACGTCATAGCGGATCTGCTCCGGACCAAACAGCGATAACTTGTTGGTTGAGCCTTTCAATTGATCCTGAAAGGTCTGTGTGGGGGTGCTGATCAGGTAGTCGGTGATCACACTGGTTTGGCTATCGGGATAGAGGTACTGCAACTGGGCAAAGTACTTGGGGTTGTAGATATCATCCACGCCGGGCTTACCCTCGGGCAAGGTGTCGGGGATATCCGCCGTCCAGATCGGTGCGGGTTTGTCCAGGTTGATTCTGGGCTTGGCCGGCTTAGGCGCGCCGTGGACCTCTCTTGGGCCACATTCATACACCACGCCCCGCTTCAGCGGATCATGCCGGCTGAGTAAGGATAATTGCCCGCCTGTTTCCAGTACGAAAAAATGCAGCCGGTGTTGTTCCGGGGTAAAGGCTTTAGCTTCTTCGGGATATTGATAACTGGTCTGCCAGCATAAGGGATTGAGGGAATAACCCCTGCGTTGGATAAAATCTTTGATGGATGGCGGCAGGGCGGTGATGTCCTGGGACATGACTCAACGTTCCTTATTCTGTGGTGATTCCAATAAACAGATCAGAGCATACCGCTTAATCACTCTGCTGGTTGATCAATTTAAAAAGTCTTATCTCAGTAAACGAACCAAAGGTCAAATGCGGGTGTGATTTATATGACGAAGTTCGCAGTGCCCGTTGCGGTGGTGATCGCGTGGGAGCGGCGTGGTTAATAAAGGTTCATATTGGTTCTATGCACAGAACTTGCTACGATGCCGGGATGAAAACATCACTCGATCACCTCCCTTCGGATAAACAACAGCAACTGCGCCATGCGGTTGAGATCATCGTGCAAGCGGTTAAGCCCAGTATGCTGATTTTATTCGGCAGTTATGCCCGTGGTGACTGGGTGGACCATCTCGAAGAGGACCGTGTCCATTACCGCTATCAAAGTGATATGGATATTCTCGCCATTGCCAAGAACGGTGCATTGGCGCGCAAGATTGAATCCAAACGGTCACTGAGCAATCGTTTGATGCGGGAAGTTAAAACGCCGGTCAGCCTGATTGCAGAAGAGATTTCGTTTGTGAATGCCCAACTGGCCAAGGGCCAATATTTTTATGCCGATATCTATCGCGAGGGCATTTTGCTGCATGATACCGGCAAGCTGGCACTGGTGGAGCCGAAAGAACTGTCTCTGCCTGAACGGAAAATGGAGGCGCAAAGGCATTTTGAGTATTGGCTGAATTCAGTGAATGGGGAAATTAAAGCTTTTCAATTGATTTTTGATGGAGGACTGGACAAAAAAGCAGTTTTTCACCTTCATCAGGCGACTGAACAACTATATGCAATGATCTTATTGGTCTTTACCCATTACAAACCCAAACTCCATGATCTGGAAAAACTCCGTACATTAACCGGCAGCATCGAGCCCGAATTTTTATCAGTATTTCCGCAAAACACTCCATTTGAACAAACCTGCTTTGAGCTACTACGGCAAGCCTACGTGGAATCGCGTTACAACCCCGGATATTCCATAACCACCGAACAACTGACTTGGTTGGCAGAGCGGATCGAGCACCTGCAAGCATTGGCGGAAAAACATTGTCGGGCCAGGATTGACAGTTTGGGTTGATGGCAGAGCAGGGAGGTTGTACTGCTTCACTCTGCTCTGACAGCGTCGGGTTTTGCATAGGTTTGCTTTCCGGTAAACCATTGTTAACCCCGATATCGAAAACATGAAGCATATTTTATATAGCGTTGGGCCTGCCACCACTGTATATGGAACTCTGACAACGACGATTAATCATGATTTCTTTACTCAAAATGGCGGTGACTATTTTGCGTTCGTACATGAGTTCAGACACTTAATGCCAGAGAATGATCGGTTATTTAATTCTTCTGGTAATGCAGCTCTTTTGTTTAATACAGATTCTTACCTGCCTCACGAAAAGGATGCTGACAAGTGGGCTTCAGGGTTTTTATCTGGTAATTGCGAGTGTGAGCAATGAAAAAAGCTTATTTATTGATTATCTTCATGTTTTCTGTGTATACGTACGCGGAAAATGACGATAGAGAGTATATTTATCAAAGTATCAACAAACCCGCTGATTTTTATTTTATATTTAGGAATAACTCAACCCAATATATAGATGTTTCGACGGATAACCATGAATGCAAAACAACAAAGAAAGGTTTTTGCATTCAAAATAGAGCCTTTGAGTTATTCATACCAGAACAATTTAAAAGTATTTCAAAATGGGAGTACAACGGCTATGAGTATTCGAGAGGTATGATTAAAAAGTTAAATATCTTGGGAAAACACTTTGAGGGATATGAAATTTCAAGGCATATAAAGAATGGTGAAATTAAGTTTTTTTATACCGAAAAATATGGACTCATCTATTTTGGAATAGAAAACAATGGGCACATGCAATCACTATTTATCTCTTCTCTCAACTGTGGCCTGTTTGCTCTAAACTCATGTGACGATTGAAGAGTACGACCAGAGCCATCATCTATATACGAGGGCTATACTGAAGTTTCATTAAATACTGCCCAAATAGGAGATGTTGTAGTTACGTCCGACGATCCATATGGGCATATGGGGTTTTACTATCCTAAACCTGCTTACACTTAAATGGTAGACCCATCTACTATCTCGGCAGCTACAGATAAAAGTCACTTGTTCTCTGAGGATTATAACAGGATAAAGTGGAATGACTGGGGTTTTAGACCAGGAAAACAGCCAAAAGTGTTTAGGTGCGATTGTGATTTATAAAAAATATATAAGCATATTTACTAGTTTATTTGTTTTACTTGTAAGCGTTTTTTTTTCACCTGCATATGCGGGTGAAATTTATGTAATAAACAATATTTTTATTTTGTGCGGAGTGGTATTGCTTATGCAGCTATTAGGAGGATTGATTACAGCATTTAAATACTCAAAACCAATACCCAGGGTAGTATATGGTTATTCAATATATATTCTATCTTTACTGTCGTCGTGGTTTTCAGGAGTTGCTATTGTATACCTTATTAACAAGACAATTCCGATAACTACTGTAACGAGCATGATCATCATTTTAAGTGTGGGGATCATTCCGCCAACTATATTGTTACGAAGAATGTCCTAAATACACCCAAGTCTAGAGTGCATTGAAGCGTTTTGTCAGCAATTAATCAATTCAAGTTCTTCACACCATAATCACAATGGGTGGTATGTTATGGATTATCAGTATCGGTTTATTGGTAATAACTGCATCTACTAGCCAAGCAATTAGCGATGATGAGTGGCTAGTTCCAATTCATATTCCTTCAAAATATGTTAATTCAGGAGGATGCGGTTGTGGACAGTGAATTTATAGTCTTAAATCAAACTCGTTTTTTTTAGAGCATCAGATGATAAGTGCCGCCTTATTTGCCTGCTAAATCCAAATGCTGGATCACGTCAATGTATGAATCTGATCAACTGATCTCTAATAAGAGAAGAGTTAGTGGGTTCTTAAATCACTACTCAGGTCAGACTTATGTTCCAGATAATGCACGTGATCAATATTTATTTGATGTGGTTTGTCAGTGGCAAGAGAATTTGGTTGAGTTGGCTTAATCCCCCCAACTGGAGCTGTTCATTTAATGATAAAGGGGGCAGGTCTACTGAGATGACTCGCCTCCTCATCCTCAAGTAGGATGGAGGCGTCAAACCAACAGAGGCGAATCATCATGGCCATTAAAACCTTAGGTATCGATCTTGGCAAGCGCTGCTTTCATGTGTTGGTTGTAGATGAAAACGGCAAAGTCTTTATTAAGCAGAAATTATCACGGACGAAGCTGATTGAATTTCTATCAAAGCCTTATTGGTTTTGAAGCGTGTGCTGGTGCTCATTATTGGGCAAGGAAAGTATCTGCATTTGGCCATACTCCGAAATTGATGCTAAGGCAGTTCGTCAAACCCTACGTGAGGTCCAACAAGAACGACTTTCTGGATGCCGAAGTGATCGCTGATAGCCGGTCAAGTACGTCTCAGAATGAACGCTTACGACACAACGGCGGTTGCTCAAGTCCTTAGACAATGTCTTCGATCAGGTCTCTCATCAGCTTTTTAGCATTAATCGGCGGGACTTCAAACTGCAGATCCTTGACACTCATGCTGAATGGCTTTCCTTGTTCATAATGAATTGGCAGCGTGACACCAAAGCGGTAGTCCGGCCCAAAACTATAGGAGGCAAATTGCCATGTATTATCGTAAATATCTCTACCCAATAGTTTGGCGTTGATATAACCGGCAATGTCGAAGGTAAATTTGGGTGAAGCATGCAGTCCCATGTTCATGTCCATGATCAGTCCGCTTGCAGGGCTCCAGCGGGTGGATGCATCTGCTTTGGCAACACCTGTCAGGCCGGCCATCCCTCCCAATTCGATACCGCCTGTTGCACTGGCCAGACCGCCTCCAACACCGACGCCGGCGCGGGCTGCAAGTCGAATACCAGCATCAGCGGGTATTTTCACTTCTGCATCTCCCGAGACGGTGGTGTTATTGGGGTGGGCGGAGTGATAGCTCACGCCCAACTGCAACTTGGTTATCTGGCCAGGGCCAATACTGGCGATGGCTTTCAGGTTAGCGCCAATTTCGGCAACGATCAGCGGCACAATCGGTACCTGCACGGATACGCTGAACAGTTTACGATTAAACGCCTTGCGCTCAAACAACGTGACAGGATTGGCCAACGACAACTGACCGTTGGCCAGAATATCCCCGCTGGGTTGCAGCTGAACCCCAACCAATCCTTGTAACCATGGTGTCAGTTGCATCGACAGACGACCACCTCCAAAGATTTTGAATTTGCCATCGGCTGCTGGTGTATTCATCAGATTACCGGTTTTTGGATCAATGCCGCGGTTGGTGACTCCGGCGTGCAGTTCACCGCTGAATAAGCCACGTTTGTATTGACCGCTGCCTTCGGCGGTAAAGGCGCCGTCGTCATAACTCACGGTAAATTTTCCTTTGATTCCGGCGATCCGTGCTTCGACTGCACCGCTGGCGGATACTTTAAATCCAGGCGCATCGCGGCGTTCAGTGACTTCCACGGCGAGTTCGGCATTATCGATACCGGGAATGGTCTTGCCGGTTTGTGCAGTGCCGTGCATGGAAAGGCCTGTGCGGCTGTGATAGCCGATAGTGAGTGAACTTTGGTCGATGCCCGGCAGGTTAAGGTCTGCGGTACCGGTGATGGACAGCCCATCGTTTTGATGATAACCAACCGTTGCCTTGGCATGACTGACACCCGGTATTTTGCCTTCGGCTATTTCTGTACTGCCATTCAGGTACCATTTTCCTTGTTGATAACCGACGGCGATGTCTGACTTGCCAAAAATCTGCTCATCCATTTTGAATGTACCCGCCAGAGCCAGTGATCCAGTGGTATCCGCTGTTGCGCTGACTTTGCCGGACCCAACGCGGTCTATGGCGAAGTTCACCTCTCCATTGGCACTGAGTCCTTTGCTGGTAGAGAGTGCCAGCGTCAGTGATGATTCATTGAGGTGGAAGGGGGCTGGTACGGAAACTTCCTGACTTGCGAAGGTTTTTTCGATACTCAGTTCGTTGCCTGTGATGGTAAAATCTATGTCCGCTCCGCGCAGCAGTGGCAGATTGGTCACGACTTTCCCTTTGATTATCAGATTATTATTCTCATCCAGAGTGACCGAGGAGAGTGTTAACGGACTGAGGGCTTTGACTTCCAGGTTCTGCTGAAAAATTTTATTGATTTGTCGTTCTGCCTGACTGAAGTTCAGGTATCCGGTCTGTGCCAGTCCGGGCATGGGCGAGATTGAAAAAGCCACTTCGACACCGGCACTCTTCAGAGCTGGGTTATCCGGCCAGAGTACCCCCACGATTTTGATCGGGTCTTCGTCCTTATCGTTGAAAATGGCGGCGTGGGGCTTGAAGCCGGTGATAAAGCCGGTATCCGTAAATGGAATTGACTTATCTGCTGACTCTGCCAGTTCGATGGTTCGGGAACGTCCGCCTGAAGCGTTGTTAAAGATCAGGAATTCGCCTTTTCCGGGCTGCAGGCCGGCTTTTTTGACTTCTGACCGACTCATGGCGTTCAGCGGTTCCAACTGGGTTGCGCGTTCAGCGATGTCCGCTGCCGTATAGTTTTCGGAATTGCCTTTGAACGGAGCATCCCAGATGATGTTTTCAAGGGTGACGCTGTAGGTTTTTCTGACGGTATCGACATCCGGTTTATTCGGATTGTTCCAGGGTTCTAATACACTGCCGATACCCTTGTTGATGGCATTGTTGATACGAGCGCCGGCGCTGCGGTTGGTGGAGCTGTCCAATAACCATAAATTGTCTTCATCCGGTTTTTTGTCATCACCACCGAGTTGATACTCTTTCTTATGGTCCACATCGTAGAGCTGGGTGTTGCCTTCGGGAGTCCAGTATGGACGTATGATGCGTTTGATCAGGGTATCCCGATTACCAATCACAAATTGCTCATTTTTAGGCGCGACGCTGAGAAAATAGATAGGATCTTCTTCACTTCCGGTATGCCAGGCCCGGCGTGACTGAAGCTTGTTGTCGAGCCTGCGCGCCAGTCCTGAACCACCCTGAGTCATTTGTTGCCACACGGCAATTTGTCCGGTTTTACGGGGAACGTCGCTGCGCCGGATTTCAATATCATGGCTACCGGTTTTGGCTTCCTTGGCGGCAATTGCCGGAAAGTGAATGGTGTTGATGGTTAATCGCTTCGCCGAGACTTTACCCTCTGGCCCTTCATAACCCTGACGGTTGTTGATGCTCTCACGGGTATTGGGTGGAGCGGTTGTAGCAGGACTTGCTGGAGTCGTTGTCGGGGTTCTTGCTGGAGCGGTTTTGGATTGTTCGGCTGCTGGCGGTTCAGTCTCTGATGGTTTCTGCGCTAACATAGTGGTACCTTTGAATAGTTCATATACGGGTGGACGGCGTTGATAAGTGGCAACTGTCTGGATGATGGTCAGGAATGCAGGCTGCTAACTCAGGCTAGTAGTTCAGGGAAATCGATGACTGCCAGATGGTGATGTTGCTCTGCTGTCAGCAACCGGATGTACTGATGCCCGGCATGAGCACAACATGAATCGCCACCGGGTCACTGACTGAAGGTTTCATTATTGTCTGATGGTCGTCCTCAGAACTTTTTCTGTCAATAATCGTTCAAAATATACGAGTATGATTCGGACGAAAACGCTCCCGTAGCTGTTGCGATAGTGTTGTCATCATTGCGTACCTGAACATACAGAAAATAATCTCCCACCGGCACCAGATTGGGGTTGCTCAGCAGAAATCCAGCCATGTCGTAGGTGTCTGAATTGGAAATGCTGACGGACTGGATGTGGGAGTGCTCCAGAACCGGTTTAATGGCAACGGGCAGAGCACCGATTTTGGTGAACTGATCGCTTGTCTGAATAGGATCATCATCAGCCACCAGGTAAAAATCCAGCCAGATCCAGGTGCTGGGAAAGTGGGAGTTGGGAAAATCCTCGGCTGCCAGATTTTCGATGTCCAGCTGACAATGACTGAACAGTTGGTTATTGCCGGGATCGTAAGTGGCGCTGATGTCACTGACTTTGAGGTTGCGGTGGGCATAACCGTTCACGGGTGGTTTTGAGAAATCCACGTGGTCACCTTCGATACCGGCATAAACGAAGCTCTGTTCGTTGATGTCGGCGATCACCGCAAAACCCTTGTGTTGACCGGGTGCGGTATCGCCGAAGGTATTGTTGTCAAAGGTGATATTGAGCTCGCCTTTGTTGATACGTTTTTGCAGTGTGGTGGTAATGTCTCTGGCTTGTGAAGTACCAGTGCTACCGCCGTAAACCGCATATTTGATGGAGATGTTGGGGTTCATATCTGAGTCCTGTTGTATTGGCTGAATGGATAATGTGATGGCATGGTGCAAGGCGTGGCGTTACAAGCTCAGTGGTTCGCCCCAGCAGATCATGACGGCGCCATTTTGTCCGGCGTTGGAGAATCCAGGCTGATCGCCACCACCGCCGCCGCCGCCAGCGACATAGGGATATTGCTGCAATAGACTACCGGGACCGCCAGCGCCGCCCTGTACGTCTTGACTGTTTTGTCCGGCCAGGCCATCGGCGCCTTTGCCAAACAGGCCTACACCGCCACCCTGGCCGCCAGTACCGGCTTGATTGCCACTGCCTCCACCACCGCCAGCGCCATGGCTGCCTGGACCGGGATTGCCGTTGAGACCCCCGCCATTTCCGCCGTTGCCGCCATAGCCGCCGGCACCGCCGCCGCCGCCGGCATCAAAACCTTCTTCCAGTGCAGATCCACCGGCTCCTCCTTGACCGATGATCGCCTGGGTGATGATACCCATGCCAATACCACCGTTGCCGCTGGTTGCTTCTTCCATTCGTCCGCCTTTACCACCGGTTGCCTTGAGATAATTAAGTATGGCGCTGTCACCACCATCGTCACCCTGGCTGTCTTGATTGTGGCCAGCACCGCCAGCACCAACGGTGATGCTCAGACTGTTGGTCAATGGCCTGATAGAATTGGCTGCTGCCAGACCACCGCCACCACCACCAGAGCCTATTCCGGGGCCGCGTCCGCCACTGCCTCCGGCACCGACCACCACCATGTGCAGGTACTGCACGCCAGTTGGCACGGTAAAGGTATAGTTGCCAGGGTTGGTAAAAATAATGCCACAGCCATTCAGTACCACCAGACCGCCACCGACATCGTCACCATCCTGACCAATGGTGATTGTCGGCCGGCCAAAACCGAGCCCTTTTAGTTTGCTGTCATGTACAGTGTGCAGCTGCTGAAGTTGTCGGGTATTGTTGCCATCTTTAATAAAGCATCTGGTTAATGCCCGGAACTCCTGACCTTTTTTGAAATACAGCATAAGCACCTCAACTCACAGTGATATACAGGGCGAGAATTTTGCCATCCGGAATATCATCGGCGGTGATCGTCTGACCGGTATCCTCAACAAATTCGAACAGGTTTTCGAGTGAGAGCGCAGAGGCCAGCGTTGCTGGTGACAGCGCTACATCGTTGCGGGTCGTATCTGCTGCCTCATCTGCTGTCGCCAGTTTTAAAATGCCTTTCTGGGACTGGCTGGCGACGGGCAGGTTGGCAGTTTTGATTTTCTTTTGAGTGGTCAGGAAGCTCAGTTCGTTTTCGATATCTGTCACCGGCAATTTGTCCACCGGTACCAGGTCGCTCAGAGCTTTCGGGTCCAATTGTTGTAGTCCTGCACCATTGCCTTCAAACATATCAGCAACGACTTTGCTGTCGCTGTTCTGAGTCAGTGTTGTCAGATCGATTTGTGCCGGCAGGCGTTCAGGGTTCAAAGTGCCCTGACTGATATGGCTGGCATCGAGATTGGTCAGCTCTGCACCGTTACCTTCAAAGCTGCCGGCTTTAACGGTAGTGTTTGCGCCGTCTGTCAGTTGAGTCAGGTCGATGTGGCCGGGCAGTCGGTCATTGGCAAGGGTGCCGCTGCGGATGTTTTTGGCATTAAGGTCAGTCAGTTTTTCGCCGTTGCCTTCGAAGCTGCCGGCTTTGATATGACTGTCTGTGACGGTGTCGGCTCTGCTCAAATCGATTTTTACTGGTAGTCGGTCATTGGCAAGGGTGCCGCTGCGGATGTTTTTGGCATTAAGGTCAGTCAGTTTTTCGCCGTTGCCTTCGAAGCTGCCGGCTTTGATATGACTGTCTGTGACGGTGTCGGCTCTGCTCAAATCGATTTTTACTGGCAGTCGGTCAATGGCAAGGGTGCCGCTGCTGATATTGTTGGCGTTGAGGTTGGTCAGGTTTGCGCCCTTACCATCGAAGCTTCCGGCTTTGATATGGCTGTCTGTGACGGTGTCAGCTCTGCTCAGATCGATTTTTGCTGGCAGTCGGTCATTGGCAAGGGTGCCGCTGCTGATATTGCTGGCGTTGAGGTTGGTCAGGTTTGCGCCCTTACCATCGAAGCTACCGGCTTTGATATAACTGCCTGAAACAGTGCCGCTTTTGCTCAGATCGATTTGTGTTGGAAACCGGGCATTGTCCAGAGTACCTGTGATCAGTGCGTCTGCACTGGTGACGGCATCAATCAACTCGCCAAACTCATCTGAGGTGGGCACGTCACCGGGTTCAAAATATTTTTTCAGGCGTACATCGATAGATGGTTCTTGGGTGTCAGTGGACTCAGCCAGGGTACTTTTTATGTTCGTAGTCATAGGAATGTCCTGTGTTTTCTATGCTGGGTTGAGGATGATTCCGGGAGGTTGTATGAACCCGGCAAGGTGTTGATGTTGGGTTAATGGTGTTCCATGGCACGATCAATTTCCCGGACCACAGAGACGGCACCGGGTTCTGCAATGGTGACAGGAATGGATAACGACAGCATCAGGCTTGGTTTGGGAGTGGAGCCCATGGCCTGCCAGACTTGTCCGGTCACTTTTTCACTGTGTTCGCTGCCAAATAACGTCATGCGGATGCCGAATGGATCGGTGTTCAATTGAAATGCCTGTTGCAAGTCTGTCGGCAGAAAATCGAAGTAACCCAATCCGGTAATGAGATAACCGATTAACATGTGTTCAATCAGAGCGCTGCCGGTTTTGTCCTTGCTCCAGACGGTTAGCATGTAACTGATATCGACGTAGCGCGGCTCCTGATAAATGGTGCTTGAGGTCTTTTGATCATTGATCACGGCGCGCACCGGATCACTGCGGCGACGGCTACGGTCTTCGGCAATACCGATCAGGTAACAGTTGATAACCGGACGGGTCGATAGTTCGCTGACGAAGCTTTCGTCGGGGGCTACGAAACTGAGTTCAATCTCGCGCTCGCTGTCGTTATCCAGAGCCAGAACGCGCCGTTCTATCAGCGCCTGAAGCGTTTGTTGTACTTTGTGCAGAATAAGTGGGTCCATGGTGGCTCCTTACTGTTGGCCCTTGAGCCATTGATTGACTTTCTGGATAGCCAGATAACCGGCATTGTGTTTGTCCAGTTCCCGCAGAATGGCGCGCGCCAGAATGTCAGCAGAGATGCGGGTGTGTTGTTCTGCCAGACAATACAGCATGGCCAGTTCGGCAATATTGGCGATCTGGGCCGGACTGAACTCGAAGGCGGCTGCCAGGCTGTCCAGACCGATATTGGTTGCCGGTTGGTATTGCCCCCGAAGTGCGTGTTGCCAGAGACTCAGGCGGGTGGATATGTCCGGTAGTGGAAATTCAATAACGCTGTGGAGGCGGCGTAAAAAGGCTTCATCCAGGTTGCTTTTGAAGTTGGTCGATAGCAGTAGCAGGCCCTGATAGTGCTCCATGCGCTGCAGCAGATAACTGACCCCCATGTTGGCGTGTTTGTCATGACTGGAGGAGATTTCACTGCGCCGGCCAAAAATGGCATCGGCTTCGTCGAACAGCAGAATGGCATGCTGACGTTCGGCCTGATCAAACAGACTGGCCAGATGTTTTTCACTTTCGCCGATCCATTTACTGGCAACATTGGCGAGGTTGATTTTGTACAACGGCAACACCAGTTCGGCGGCCATCGCTTCTGCAGCCATGCTTTTCCCGGTGCCGGGCTTACCCCAGAACAGCGCCTGAAGACCCGGTTTGAAACGGGTCAACTGCTGGCTTAGTTCAGAGGAATAGCGTACCCGTAAGATCAATTCCTGCAGTTGTTGGCGAGTATTGGCGGTAAGGACCATATCGGTCCAGCTCACACCCGGCGGAGATAAAGTCGCCAGTTGTGGATGTTCGCTCTGGTATTGAGTCAGACAGGCGTGTTGCAATTGGGTCAGCAGTGTTTCGTTATCGTCCAGCTCTTCGGCGCTTTGGCAGATCTGTGCAATCCTGCCAGGCATGAACGGATAAAGACGCGCCAGCCATTGCGCCTGTTCCATGGTCAGGCCGTTGTTGCCGATGTTCTGGCCCAGCTGCTGCCATAAACCGCAACGTGTGGGTTCATCTGGTTGTGGGCAATTGACGGGTGTAAATGTCGCTGTTAACAGAGAACGGTAATAGGCAGCATCGCCGGCTGTTGATGGTTCCGGTTGGTCGCAGACAATGCACCCGGTATTCAACTGCCGCCAGTCATCAAGTATGCCCGTCAGCGCCGGTCTGATCTGACACATAGCCGCTCCCTGTGGCCAGTAAATAAAGGGATCGGAATTGTCCAGCGCAATATCGCGCAGCAGATAGCGAAGTTGTTCGTTGTCCGGTATTTCCGGAGTATCCAGAATGATGCAACGGTCGTGTCCAAGGGTGGCGGCTTTGGATAATATCCAGTGCAGCCGCTCGTCCGGATTTCCGCAATCAATGGTTATGATCGGTGCGGTGGTTTGCTGTAACTGATTGGAATAGCAGATGGCATGCCCGGTGTTGAGTGTGGCCGGCAGGGTCGTCTGCTCTATGCCGGATGACAGGCCGGCCAGTGTTCTGAGTACGGTTTCGTCCAGGTGCAGTGAGTGAGATACCGGACCGTTGGCAGTGATTAAATGCCAGCGTCGTAATGGTGAGTTCAACCAGTCCAGTGTGCTGGCCTGTGACGAGGGTAGGGTATCGGTCAGCAGGTGAGTTGCCCGGTAGAGACTCAGTGAGGGTCCCTGTTCATACCATGAGGTATTGAGAAAGGATGTAATCGCATCGGGTTCCATCGTGCAGATATATGCAAGAGTCAGCAGATAACGGCTTTTTTTATCGATTTTGAACGTTGTGTTCAGCCGTTCAAACGGTGAGCAGCATGATAACTGACGGAGCGTTTCCATAAATATCCGGTGATGTGAACGGATGACTTCTATATCCGCCTGCTCTGACAGAACAGTTCCAAGACGATAAAGACTGGCAGCCAGTTGCTGTTCAATCTGAACCTGATCCGGTGCCCGGTTCATTGACCGGTTTCCATTTCTCTGGCCAGTTCTTCAGCCCGTTTGCCGACCTGCCGTGCCCATTTTGAATCCAGCATTTCAACTGCAGCCCGGCTGAAGTCGCGGTTAGCGAGGGCTGCCAGCATGTTTTTGAATTTCAGCAGGCCGTTGACGCCAAGATTAAATGCCATATTAATCAGCACCCGGCGGCGGCATTGATCAAGTACCAGATAGACCGGTAGTTCGCTGTTTAATCGCTGGCAGGTATCATCGATATCATGGTCAAGCAGGGTCTGCGCCTCGGCGACGGTGATACCTTTATCCAGCAGAGCAATCTGACTGCGCTGACTGATGCCGTATTGCAGTACCTTTTTTGCCTGATCTGACCGGCCACGGTTTTCCAGCAACCAGGCTGCTTCTTCGACAGACAGTCCTTTATCGTCCAGATTGCGGCCGACACCGATGGTTCTTCTTCCGGCAG
The DNA here is from genome assembly GCF_000940805.1 of Gynuella sunshinyii YC6258. Lineage (GTDB taxonomy): Bacteria > Pseudomonadota > Gammaproteobacteria > Pseudomonadales > Natronospirillaceae > Gynuella > Gynuella sunshinyii. Next base: position 2,270,361 of record NZ_CP007142.1, read on the forward strand.
GGCAACGATAAATTTCTGTTTTGAGGCCTTCGTGACGAATCAATTGTGCTTGCAGCAACTGTTTACTGTGTTCACTCAGCATGATGTTGTTCTCCTGCATGAGGCATGGGAATGAGAGTTTCGATGGGTAGTGCCTGATCGGCCGACAGGGTGACTATGAGTGCCTGATCGAGCCTGCTGATCTCTACCACGAGTTTGTGTTTGCCTTTAACTTCCACCAGTTTGCCGATGAGTCCTCTCAGGGGGCCGGTGGCTACTCTGATGTGGTCTCCGGGTAGTAAGGTGTATTGCTGTTTGCTGATGGCCTGACCCAGATGGGAGAGATGCTTTAGGGCATTGATCTGTGTTGTGGGAATGGTGGCGGGCTGACCGCCAAAGCTGACCAGATAGGCAAAACCGGGTAAGTAGGTCAGGCGATGCAGTTGTGATTCCATCGCCTGGACAAATACATAATTTTTAAATAAAGGCATTTTTGCCTGATCCAGCGGGGTATAGCCTTCGATACCTTGTTTTGCGAGCGCTGCAATCAAACATAATTCTTTTCGGTATTTGGTATATGCCGCATACCATGCATAGTCCATCATTTTTCCTCCGGCAGGCTCCGCCAGTCCTGATAATTTCAGGTCACAAGAATGTTTCTATAGTTCGTAATAGACGGTGACAGATTAAATATGTGAAGTCTGATTAAATCGGATTGTCCGTAACTGCTGTCGGGTCAGTTGCACAATTTTCCGCAGATTGACGGTCGATATGTGTGTGTGCGATGCCATTTGCTGGTAATTCAGTCCATCCAGGACTCTCATGGATAATAGTTCTTGTTGTCTTTGTGGGAGTTTCATAATTGCCGAAAGCAATGATGATAATTCATATTCCCGCTCAATAGCCTGTTCCAGCGGTTCGCTGTTATTAGCGGCAAAAAAAAATGTATCCGGAGAATTGCAGACTTGTTTGACCAATTCAAATTCTCTGGTTTCGGTACGGTGCAGGTCAGTGCAGACATTGCGTGCCATAGTACAGAGCCATGCTAAAGGATTTTGGATGGAAGTATCGGTAGAGCGTAAAAAACGACAGGCTTTTTCGGCGGTAATTGACATGACATCATCGACGGTGTCGGGATTGTCAGATAAGCAACGCAGACAATAACGACGAACACTGTTCTTATGTTCCAGCCAGATTTTCGAAAATGCCTGATCAAGGTCCGTGTGGGTTACAGAAACTCTCATATTATCCCTCTTTGATTTGTTTAAAATCACAGGAGGAATGACGCTCATTCAGTAAATGTGTGAACAATTTGGCAGAAAAATCGGATTGAATGATTTTGGTTCGAATTTGGCCTGCTGGATAAATTCTGTTTATCTTTTCAATCGTACTTTAGGATGATCTTATATTATTAATTGAAATATCAGAGGCTGGTTGCTGTGATGGTTTATGTCTTTATTGGCAGCAAATGGCGTTGTCGTCGATTTATTTTGATATGCGAATCCGCAATCAGATTATAGAGAACCTCTGATAAATAAAAATGGTTTCGTAGTTACACAAAAGTCCGTTTGCAATGTAAAACAGATTGCTACAAAAAAGCACAGGATTCTGTATGTGGAGCCGGATTTTTTGACCTGAAAACAGGTTTTTTTCGGGTATTTCATGGTGGCTGGTGATTTTTATAAAGACTCTGCACATTTGTGAGCAGTATTCAGATCTGTTCAGGTTGATGCTTCATATTGTCATTCTTGAAACTGTAAATGGCTTCATTAATGTCCATTCTGGCTTACAAATTGTTCAATTGGGTGATGATGAGAATTATCCGATCAGGTTTCCATGGTGACTATAGAAATAATCCGTTGCAGTTAGTCCGGCATAAATGCTCAGCGGGTTAATGGTATCGGATGACGTATATTGGTGCAGTTATTAACCTGGAATTTTTTTTGACAAATCGATGACAGGGATATCAGGCACACACGATTTTTCCAGTTGATTCCGTGATGATTACCATTCGCTATAAGGTTATCGGTTCGGGGCGTATAAATCTCAATCTTTATTGAGTGGCTTTTCCTGCTTTAAGTTGCTTGCCACCGAGGTTTGTTTTTAACCATCCCCAGATGGACCGGGTGAGGCGATCGGGTCCGTCAGCAAAACGTGACGCTGCTGTAGGGTGTAAAATCTGCAGATAGGCGTTAATGGGTTTGTTGCGTTTGGATTCGGCCCGGGCAACGGCTGCCTTACGCTGTTTGGCACGAACAGTATCTGCCTGAGCCTGGTCGAAGTAAATGTCGAGGACAGGGATTGTTAGCGTACTGAGGTTACGTGGCAGATCCGGGACGGGAATATTCCTGGGAGTCTGGGGATTGACCATTATCAGCCCGTAACCTTCGTTGTTTTCCTGGGTCAGCTGCTCAGACATGTAGGCGGCGGACCAGTCAGCACCGGAACCAAATCCGATCAGCACCAGATTAAAAATATTGCGCTGTTGCAGAAAATCAATACCGGCGCGGATACGTTCATACATCTGCTCCGTCTGATCCGGGTTGTAATTGAAGGGTTGTGGTGCCGGTGACAGTTGTCTGGCCGGAATCGGCAAACTGGCGGGATCGGGTAGTGGGATGGCCAGAGTCGACCAGCCCACATCGGGCAGATAATTACGTACCTGTTCAAGCAGTTCAGGTGACATCGGGGATTGTTCGGTATCCGGGATGATTAATATCGCTCCCTGTGGAGACGCAGTTCGCTGCTCAATAAAGAGTGCGGTGATGTTGCCGCTGCTCATGGAAATATCGACCAGTTGGTCGGCAACGATGGATTGAGTGAAGTATTTTTTCAGATCTTCCATCTGTTGCTGTTCTGTCACCGCCATCGCTGTGCTGCTGCTGAACAGCAGGCTCGCACAGATAACAATTTTCGCCGTCGCCGGCCAGTGTTTGCCGTTTATCATGAATTTACCAAACTTCCTCTTCTGTCCTTTCCGGCGACTTGTTGATTTTCTGCTTGCGCTGCCAATAGTGCATTAAACATCCTGTCAAACTGCACTGATGAACCCCGGTATATCCCGTGTCTCAGTCGCTGAACCCCGGATCGATCCATGTTTGTTGTCGGCGGATTGGTCGCAGATTTTTGTATTGCCCTGGCTTTCCCGCCAACATTATTCAGGTTCCTTTGCAAAGGTAGTACCAGCGACCATTATTGGTGTAACTGTCTGCGTGGCCGAGTTACAATGCGCGCCCTTCAGACCCTAGCCAGAGAGAATATTCATGTCCACTGCTGTTATTGCTCCGTCCATCCTCGCTGCTGATCTGGCCCGTCTTGGTGAGGAGGTTGAAAACGTATTGGCCGCCGGCGCCGACTGGGTTCACTTTGATGTGATGGACAATCACTATGTGCCCAATCTGACCTTTGGGCCGATGGTTTGTCAGGCATTGAGGAACTATGGAATAACCGCGCATATTGACGCTCATTTGATGGTACGGCCGGTGGATCGTATCGTTGGTGATTTTGCAGCTGCCGGTGCCAGCTCCATTACCTTTCATCCGGAAGCGTCTGACCATGTTGACCGGACTTTACAATTGATCAAAAGTCATGGGTGCATGGCCGGTCTGGTACTGAATCCAGCCACGCCGTTAAGTTATCTTGAATATGTGCTCGACAAGCTCGACATTATTTTGTTGATGAGTGTTAACCCTGGATTTGGCGGTCAGTCTTTTATTCCCTCAACATTGAATAAACTTCGTCAGGTACGGGAGTTGATTGATCGCAGTGGAATGAATATCCGATTGGAGGTGGATGGCGGTGTGAATGTCGATAACATCGGTGAAATCGCAGCCGCTGGTGCGGATACGTTTGTTGCTGGTTCTGCTATCTTCGGTGCTCCGGATTATCGCGAAGTCATCAACCGCATGCGGGCGCAGATAAAATAATTCTGTTCAGTAAAGCTGAATATTTCTTCAGCATGAAACACAATTCCTGTTTTCAGAGTTCTGTTGGATTTTCTGAATATCACATCTGCCTGAACGCTCTTCTTTTTTGGAGAGCGTTGCAGTGTTCAGTATTGAGACTGTAAGCACTTTCAGTCGCTGTTTACGGATGCAAAAAATTTTCTGTAAGATTCTTTTAATTGTCAGGTTAATTACTTATTGATGTATTGAATGTTATTTTGATAACTAAAAATTACGGATAATTTTACGAGTTTTCTGAACATTTAATTCTTTTTTGTTTTATGTAATCTTTCTTTAATTTCGCTGATTTATGACATCAGTCAAAGACAGAAAAATCTTCCAAAAAAAACATTTCCAATCCCAACATATAGTGGCATATTCAGTCCCGTTAAAACTATATATAGTAGTCTCAAGGTTTGTAGTCACTAACCTTAAAACCCCGTAAATCCATCAAGTTTGCTTTGCATAGCAGAAGGATCTTTATATGACTGAAGTCGTGCCGCCTAATCAAACCGATAGCAGTGTTGTTCAATATCAAGAAGCCTCTCTAGACATCTGGGACAGTAAATATCGCCTCAAGGACTCCAGAGGAAATCCCGTTGACAGTGATTTGAATGCCACGTTCGCCCGCGTTGCCAGAGCCCTCTGCGAAGTTGAAAAAAAGAATGTTCAGAGCCAGTGGTTCAAAAGATTTTTGTGGGCACTGGAAAATGGTGCCATTCCTGCTGGCCGTATTACTTCCAATGCGGGGGCGTTGGAACACAAACCGGCGACGTCAACGATTAACTGCACAGTGTCGGGCACGATTTCCGATTCCATGGATGGCATTTTAGGTAAGGTCCATGAAGCCGGCCTGACCCTGAAAGCGGGTTGCGGCATCGGTTACGAGTTTTCCACGTTGAGACCAAAAAATGCTTTTGTAGAAGGTGCTGGCGCTTATACCTCAGGGCCACTGTCGTTCATGGATATCTACGACAAAATGTGTTTCACCGTCAGCTCCGCCGGGGGCCGCCGGGGGGCCCAGATGGCAACCTTTGATATCAGCCATCCGGATGTTCTCGATTTTATTAAAGCCAAACGTGAAGATGGTCGATTGCGTCAGTTTAATCTGTCGTTGCTGATCACCGATGGATTTATGGAAGCGGTGATCAATGATCAGGATTGGCCCCTGTGTTTTCCGTTGACTGAGAAAGAGCTGGAACGTTCCGGACTTGAGCTGGACAATCCAGAGCAAATTGTCTGGAAGGATTTTCATGTGACCGATGGTTACGTCAGCAATGATCTTGGCCAGATAGCTTTTAAAATATACGGCAAAATTCCGGCTAGAAAGCTGTGGAATGTGATCATGACCTCCACCTACGATTTTGCTGAGCCGGGTTTTATTCTGATTGATAAAGTCAATGAGATGAATAATAACTGGTTCTGTGAAGAAATACGGGCCACTAATCCCTGCGGTGAACAGCCTCTGCCGCCGTATGGCAGTTGTTTGCTGGGTTCCATCAATCTGACCAAATTTGTTGAATCTCCGTTTACCGACAATGCCCGTTTTGATTGGGATAAATTCCGTGAAGTGGTGGCCATATTTACCCGCATGCTGGATAACGTGGTGGAAATCAATGGCCTGCCTCTGCCGCAACAGCGAGTTGAGATTACCGAAAAACGGCGTCACGGTATGGGATATCTGGGATTGGGCTCGGCCATTACCATGCTGGGTATGAAATACGGTGATCCTGATTCGATTGCTTTCACCGAAGAGGTCACGCTGCAAATGGCTCTGGTTGGCTGGCAGCAGGCACTGGAACTGGCGAAGGAAAAAGGCGCAGCACCGGCGTTGTTGCACGAATATGAGCTGACTGAAGCGATGTTGCGCAAGCGTCCTGAACTGCTGGCTGATGGTTATAAAGCCGGTGATAAGGTGCCCGGAAGAATTTTACATGCCCGCTATAGCCGTTATATGCAGCAATTGGCGGAAGAGGCTCCGGAACTGGTGGAACAGCTGGCGGAAACCGGCGCACGATTTACCCATCACAGCTCGATTGCGCCGACCGGTACCATTTCTCTTTCTATTGCGAATAATGCTTCAAATGGCATTGAACCGAGTTTTGCCCATCATTACAGCCGCAATGTCATTCGTCAGGGGAAAAAATCAAAAGAAAAAGTCGATGTGTTTTCCTACGAACTGTTGGCATATCGAACCCATATCAATCCCAGGGCCATGCCCTATTCGCAACAGGACGATGAAAAGCTGCCGGATTATTTTCTGACCTCCGACGACATCACACCCACACAACATGTTGATATTCAGGCTGCGGCGCAGAAGTGGATTGATTCTTCTATTTCCAAAACGGCCAATGTACCGAGTGATTATCCGTATGAGGATTTCAAGGATATCTATCTGTACGCCTACCAGAAAGGATTGAAGGGATGTACCACGTTCCGTTTCAATCCCGAAGCTTTCCAGGGGGTTCTGGTGAAGGAAAAAGATCTGGAGAGTACCGTATACCGCTTTGCGTTGCAGGATGGCACGGTCATCGAGGCCAAAGGCAATGAAGAGATTGAATATGACGGGGAAATTCACAGCGCCGCCAATTTATACGATGCATTAAAAGAAGGTTATTACGGCAAATTATAATGGCTGAAGACCTGACGGTTTGATGCAGGAGACAAGATAATGGTTAAAAAAATAGACAGTAAGATCGTTGCTTATGAAGTGGTGAATCTGGACGAGCAGCGCAAAATCCAGCAGCAGAAAGATGAGCAGCAACATGATATCCAGCACATGCATGAAAGTGTTGAACGGCCGGAGCTGCTGATGGGAGCAACCTATAAAATCAAGACGCCTCTGAGTGAACATGCCATGTACGTCACGATTAATGATATGGTGTTGAATCCCGGTACTGAGCATGAGATACGGAGACCTTTCGAAATCTTTATCAATTCCAAAAACATGGATCAGTTCCAGTGGGTGGTGGCACTAACCCGGGTCATCTCCGCGGTTTTTCGCAAAGGTGGAGATGTGACTTTTCTGGTTGAGGAGTTGAAGGCCGTGTTTGACCCGAAAGGCGGGTATTTTAAACCCGGAGGCCGTTTCATGCCGTCGGTGGTTGCCGAAATCGGCTATGCCATTGAAAGCCATCTGAGGATGATCGGGATGCTGGAGCCGGAAGGGCTGAGCGAAACCCAGCGGCAGATATTGGCTGAAAAACGTGCCGAATATGAAGCCATGAACGGTCAGGCCCGCGAAATCACGGGAGGTGATTTTCCAGCAGATGCCCGCTTGTGCGATAAATGTCATACCAAGGCGGTGATTCTGATGGATGGCTGCACTACCTGTTTGAGCTGTGGTGATTCCAAGTGCGGTTAGCAGATCTTTATTCAGTTGGAAATCGTAGTTAGCACACAACAGAAAGTTTGTATTAACCTTGTGAGTGGCTTATTACCGGGAAAGCAATAGTGTTCAGACTCGCAGTGAACATATCCCCACAGGCTCGTATGCAGCATTCATGCTGTGTACAGCCTGGAGCAGTGTGTACTCCTTTCAAACGTCTCATGAGTATGTCGGGTTAAAAATGTGTTTCAGGAAGGTGTCACTATTGGCCAGAGTTAACGCCAGATTAATAGTAATTTTGGACGGAAATATGCCGTAAATAATAACGATGATGGCACGGTCTTCGGGTTCGAAGAATGGCAAGGGAAGAAAAAAAAGGTGGCCAAAGCGAACTTTGGCCACAAACGAAGGGTAGATTCCATTAGTCAGGCAGGTAGTTTTACCGGACTAATGGTGTAATGCGTAAACGCATTACCATTGGCCAAAAGCCAATGTTTGCACTGCAAAACCAGGGAGTCTCAAACATTCCTCCAGGTTTTCCAGAACGATTTTCAAACAGACCTGGCGGCCTGTTTGAAAATTGGGTCAGTGGACAAAAATCAGATACTGCGTGCCACTTCATAGGCATCCCAGACTGCGTACATAATGTTCTGTACTTGCCTGGAATCACCAATCAGGTGTACATCCGCCAGTTGGTTTTTCACCTCATCAAATAGGCTTCTTTCAGAGTGATAGCCAACGGCCAGAATGGCTGAATCCGCCTTGATAGTCGTTTTCTCACCAAGGTTCTGATTATGGATGACAAAACCGTCTGCATTCTGTTCAACGACTTTGGAGCTGGTGAAAATCTCGATTTTCTTGAATCGCATGAGTTCGAGTAACATCTCACTGTTGGCATGGCACAGTGGTCCGGCAAGTTGCAGCAGGCCATCCTGTAATTCAACCATGTATACTTTTTTACCCATGTTGTGCAACCACAGTGCGGTCTCGCAGCCGACCAGTCCGCCGCCTATGATCAGAATGGTGTCGCCAGGATCTTTCCTGCCCAGCAATACGTCGGTGGCAGTATAGACATTATCGGCTCCGGGTATTTCCAGCATTCGGGCTTTTGATCCGGTTGCCATGATCACGGTATCCGGTTTATGTTGCGCAAATGTGTCCGGACCGACAGGACTGTTCAGATGAACGTTGATTTTCAGTTCTTCGAGTTCGGCGCGGTACCAGTCGAGCAGGGCGAAATCGTCTTCTTTGAAATCCGGAACCCCGCCTGCCAGTACCACTCCGCCGAGTTTGTCGCTGGCTTCAAATAATTCCACTTCGTGACCACGCAGTTTGGCAACCCGAGCGGCTTCCATACCGGCGACACCACCACCGACGATCATGACTTTTTTCTTAATTAATGCAGGAATCAATGCGTAGTCTTTCTCACGTCCGGCGGCCGGATTGACGGCACAGGAAACCGATGTGAATTTTGCCAGGCGTCCCATACAACCTTCCTGACAGGACAGACATGGACGGATTTTTTCCGCTTTTCCGGCTTTGACTTTATTGGGGATATCCGCATCAGCCAGTAAGGGTCTGGCCAGACCAATCATATCGGTTTTACCTTCCGCAATGGCTCTGGATGCCAGCTCGGGGTCGTCCATACGACCGGCGGTGATGATCGGAATTTTCACCGTGTTTTTGAGAATTTCGTTATAGGGCAGGTACAGCCCTTTGTCCTGATACATCGGTGGATGGCTCCAGTACCAGGAATCATAAGAGCCGACGTCACCGTTCAGTGCGTCATAGCCTGCCGCTTCGAGAATTTTGGCCGCTTCGATACCTTCTTCAATGTCGCGCCCTTTTTCTTCAAACTCTTCGCCTGGCAGACCACCTTTGAGCCAGTCTTTGATAAAGCTTTTAATGCTGTATCGCAGCGATACCGGGAAGTCCTGGCCGCAACGTTCTTTGATCGCCTTGACGATATCCGTTGCAAACCGCAAGCGGTTTTCCAGGCTGCCGCCATATTCATCAGTTCTGCGGTTAAAGAATGAGATAGCAAACTGATCTAGCAAATAGCCTTCATGGACAGCATGGATTTCCACACCATCGAAACCTGCTTTCTGACTGATTTCTGCAGAGTCGGCAAATTTTCGAATGTAGGTTTTGATTTCTTCAATGGTCAACGCCCGACAGGTAACTCCAGGAATCCAGCGGTGGGGAATCTCTGAAGGTGCCACAGCTGTTCTGCCAACAATGGAAGGAATACTGACCCGGCCAAAACCGGCAGACAGTTGCAGGAATATTTTTGCGTCGTAAGCATGAATCCGCTCGGTCATCAATTTTGCAGTTTTGATGAAATTAATGGGGTTCAGGGTAGGGCAAGGCATTGATGGCAGAGCGCATTGTTCTATCTCGTTCTCTACCATGGTGACTCCCGGCATGATCAGGCCGGCACCGCCGCGGGCACGCTCGACATAGAATTCAACGCCGCGTTCATTAAAGGAACCATCTGCGTCGCAGAAACCGCCAGGACCCATGGGAGCCAGCATGTAACGGTTTTTGATTTCCACGCTGCCGATTTTGATTGGCTCAAAAAGATTTGGATATTGTTTGCTCATAACATCACCTGCTTAAAAGAAAAAAACTGTATTCGAACCCGTTACTGCTCAGACTGTTGTTTATGACCTGCGCGGAATGCGGTGATAAATCTGCTTAAATACTGCCCGAAAACGTATGTTTGTCTGCGGGTGCTGGAGCCGCCTGTTACTGATCTTTCTGCACTTGCTACAGTCTGCGAACCGATTCACCGAATCTATTCGGTTAAAAATGTAGCGCGATTTTAAGGCCGACGAGCTGACCTTTATCAATCACAGTGGAAATATTATTTGCCGCGGGTGCTGTGGGGCGGAACGATCAGTTTTCAAAGAGGGTGATGAGTCGCCCCATATATTGCTTCATCTGTTGCTGAAGATCATAGTTTCCGTCCTGCAGGCACCAGTTGAAAACGATACCCCGTGCAGCGATGAACAGGTATTCGGCAATTTGCTCGGCGCTCTGTTGTGAGCTGAGTTCACCGATTTGTTGCCCCTGTCGAATTACGATCAGCAGTACTTCCTGCATACCCCGGTGTTTTTTCAGGAACCATTTGTTTTCTGCGTGGTACAGCACTTTCATGGTGTCCACACCCATGCGGATGTTGTAATCGGCGTAACAACCAAAGTACTGAACGATTCGTTCCATGACCGTAGTGGCGGTTAATTGCTGTCTGACGGTGTTCTCGAAATAGTCGTCAGCATCGTGATACAACTGCGACAGAATGTCTTCTTTTGATTGAAAGTGATGATAAAAGGCACCAACTGACACGTTTGCAGCTTTGCTGATCTGTTCAATTGTAGTGCCGTGATAACCTTTTTTTTCCATCAGGCTCAGGCCGACCCGGTAAATATGTTGTCGGGTTTGTAAAGCCTGTTGCTGGCGTTTGGTCATGGACTGGGACTTCAAAGTTGCTCTCTACAGTAATCATGAAACCGTGGCAGTTTACTGGGCTGCAAGGTTGATTGAAATATACGATTCCGGAATCGTTGTGCTGGATCATCCTCATGAGATGTCTGAAACGGAGTATTCATTATTTCTTTCCCGGTTGTACGCTCTGGTTGTCAATCGATAGTGCAGAAATCATTTGACATGAAATGAATATGTACAAAAAAGCTGTTCAAAATGAACAACTTAGCGACCGGGAATGTCGATATCCAACAGTGGTGCCGCATCCAGAGACTCTGCATCCATCATGGATCCCACTCGTTGGAGAGAGGACAGGATCTGGGTTTTCTCCCACTCATTCAGATTTTCAAACTTGTTGATGAACTCCTCGTGCAATAGCGGAGGCACGGTTCGGAGTATTTCATGCCCTTCCGCAGTGAGACGGGCGTTGACAATTCTGCGGTCGGTATTGCCGCGAACCCTTTCAATCAAATGCCGGGTTTCCAGGCGATTCAGGATAGTGGTGACGGTTGCCTGGCTCAACGATACGCTGTCCGATATCCGCTTAACGGTTACATCCCCCAGCTCTTCAATGGCGCGTAGCACCATAACCTGTGGGATCGTCAGGCCACACGCTTTCACAATGCGTTTCGACTGTAAGTCGGTAGCCCGGATAATTCGCCGCAGGGATATCAGAACCTCCTGCCAATATGTATTTTGTTTCATACCTTCCTATTAATCCGGCAATTAAATAGATCGTCCTGATCTCTTTAATTGTCGCCCCGATAAATCTGGTGGTGTTGTGCGCAACCCCGAATCGTCGGACCGTTTGATTTATCGGGGCTCGCATTGGCTATGGTCAATGGTGTGGTCCGACACCTCGGTGCATTCCTGCATCACACTATTAACCCGACACGTATACGTGCCAGGTTAATATAACCTCTGATTCGGCTTTTATTATAACGTGAATTCAGAAATTTCCAGTTTTTTGATAGACGGATATATATGGGGTTTCTGGTCAGACTGTCTAAGTTATTGATTTGAACTCAAAATATTAGATGTGTATGCTTAAAAAGAATGTCAAATCGTAATACTGGAGTTGTTATGAATATCAGAGTTGTGTTAACGCTGGCGCTAGTGATTGGTTTTTCACAAGCGCAGGCTGCTTGTGGAAAGGTGACGATTGCTGATATGAACTGGAGTTCAGCAACCTTAATGGCCAATGTAGATCGTTTTATTCTTGAGCACGGTTATGGCTGTAATGCTGAAATCGTACCGGGCGACACCATGCCGACCGGAACATCCATGATTGAGAAAGGTGAACCGGACATTGCCCCGGAAATGTGGAGCAATTCCATGAAAGCGGCATTGGACCGTGGGGTTGAGGAAAAACGCCTTCGCTATGCTGGCAAGTCGCTGTCCGACGGTGGTGAAGAAGGATTTTGGGTGCCTCAGTACCTGGTGGACAAATACCCTGAAATGGCAACCATCCAGGGAGTGATCAAGCATGCAGACCTGTTCAAACACCCGGAAGACGACAAGCGACATGCATTCTATGGTTGCCCGGCTGGATGGAATTGCCAGATCTCGGCCACTAATCTGTTCAAAGCACTTAACCTGGCCGATTATGGTTTTGATCAGATTGATCCGGGGTCAGGTGCTGGTCTGGCCGGTGCCATTGCCAAAGCGTATGAACGTCAGGAAGCCTGGTTTGGTTACTACTGGGCACCCACCTCCATTCTGGGTAAATACAAAATGGTGAAAGTGGACTTTGGTTCCGGCATCGATAAGGATGAATACATCAACTGTACCAGCAGCGATGCCTGTCAAAATCCAAAAGTCACCATGTACCCACCTTCTCTGGTACAAACGGTTACCACAGAAAGCTTTGCCTCTCAGGCTCCCGATGCATACGCTTATCTGACCAAGCGCTCATACACCAATGCCTTGATGAACGAGCTGCTGGCCTGGATGGAAGACAATCAGGCCGATGGGGAAACGGCCATGTATCATTTCCTGGCAAATTATCAGGACGTTTGGAAACCCTGGGTTTCAGTCGACGTTGCCAAAAAAGTCAGCGATGCCCTCTAGTTTATTTATGAGTGTTTCCCGGCCACCCCTGGTGGTGGCCGATGCCTGTTACAGTCATAAACAAAAGGTATCCATATGGCAGACTCATCATGGTTAACCCGTTTTCCGGAAATGGAGCGCACCGATCTGCTGGCGATCCGCAAAACACTGGACGAGGGTTTTCGTAATTTTTCCCGGGCATATGGCGATGCCATCGAATCTTTTTTTGATCCCTTATTAGCTTTTCTGGTCTGGTTTGAAAAGCTGTTGCTCAATACTCCCTGGTGGATTGTTCTTCTTTGTATTACCGCACTTGCGTACTTTGCCAGCCGCTCCTGGAAGTTGTGTCTGGGAGTCGTGATTTCTTTTTTACTGATCGGCTATTTTGGCATGTGGGAAGATACCATGCGAACTATGAGTATCATTATTGTCAGTACGGTGCTGGCGCTGCTCATTGGTCTGCCGGTAGGAATTCTGATGTCCCGCTCGGACCGGACACAAATGATCGTAACCCCGCTGCTCGATATCATGCAGACCCTGCCTGGATTTGTGTACCTGATTCCAGTGGTCATGTTGTTGGGGATCGGTAAGGTTCCCGGAGTGATTGCGGTGGTCATTTATGCAATTCCTCCGATTATCCGACTGACCAATCTCGGAATCCGGCTGGTGGATGCCGAAGTGATGGAGGCCGCGACGGCTTACGGTGCCAGTCCAATGCAACGTCTGCTCGGGGTACAGATTCCGCTTGCCATGCCAACTATTATGGCCGGTATCAACCAGACGATCATGATGGCATTGTCCATGGTGGTGATTGCCTCAATGATTGGTGTGAAGGGACTTGGGCAGCCAGTGCTTAAGGCCATTACCAATCAGTATTTCACCTTGGGCATGTTGAACGGACTTGCAATTGTTGTCCTGGCTATTGTGTTTGACCGGATTTCCCAGGCCTATGCCAAGCGTACCCAGGCTCATCTTGGGGGCATCAAAAATGGATGAGGCGATGATTCGGATAGAGGGGCTGTATAAGATTTTTGGTGATCGTCCGGAAGCGATCATGCCCATGGTCATGGAAGGCAAAAGCAAGGAGCAGATCCTGGCTGAGACAGGTCATACTCTGGGGTTGAAGGATATTAACCTGAGTATTAAGAAAGGTGAGATTTTTGTCATTATGGGCCTGTCCGGTTCCGGCAAATCGACACTGATCCGCCACTTCAATCGCCTGATTGATCCAACTCGTGGGATCATTCGGGTTGAAGATACTGATGTCATGCAGCTTTCTAAAAAAGAGTTGCAGGAGTTTCGACGCCATAAAATGTCAATGGTGTTTCAGCGCTTTGGCCTGATGCCGCATCGAACCGTTATTGAGAATGTTGCCTATGGTCTGGCGGTGCAGAGAGTGGATAAACACACCCGTACCGAAAAAGCACGGCAGTGGTTGGAAACGGTTGGTTTGTCGGGTTACGAACAGCAGTACCCATCGCAACTGTCAGGTGGTCAGCAACAGCGTGTCGGACTGGCCAGGGCGCTGTGCACTGATGCTGAAATTCTGTTAATGGATGAAGCATTTTCAGCGCTGGACCCGTTGATTCGCAGTGAAATGCAGGACCAGCTCATTGAATTGCAGCAGAAGCTGCACAAAACCATCATTTTTATTACTCATGATCTCGACGAAGCGTTGCGGCTCGGCGATCGTATTGCAATATTGAAAGACGGAGTATTGGATCAACAGGGCACTCCTGACGAGATTCTGTTGCATCCGGCGACAGCTTATGTGGAAGCGTTTGTCAAAGATGTAAACCGGGCCAGAGCACTAACGGTTGAGACTGTCATGAAACCCGCGCCTTACCGGATCTCTGCTGAAACCATCGAGGAAGCGTTGGCACAGATGAAGCAGTTTAAAAGCGAGTATGGTTATCATGTTACAGAAGACGGTTATCAGGGTTTTGTAACTCAGGCATCGCTGGAGCAATGTCGTGACGATCAGGGTGGAACCGGTAAGCTCTGTGAAGAAGTTTATCAGGAGTTGCCAACGGTCGCGCCTGATGACATTCTCGAACGGGTCATACCGGACACGCTTGAATCCTCTTATTCGCTACCGGTAGTTGATACTGAGGGTAACCTTAAAGGCGAACTTGAGCGTAGCAGTGTGGCTGATATTTTTTCCGATTCATCGGACAAAGATGAGCCTGACACCGACGAGGTTGATCAGAAGCAGGCGGTTGATTCTGGCAGAAAATAGTCGTTCAGGATCCGAAAAAAAGCGAAACCATTTGGTTTCGCTTTTTTTTTGGCTATGAGTGTTTTCAGGACTTGTTCCGGTTTTTAGCCTCTATCCATCTTCCCATAAATTCTGTTGCACGAAACTGAGTCTGCCATAACAGGTTGCCGTAAAAATTCTGTTCTCTGATGGTCGGCAGCTGCTGTTTCACGGTTGCTAATCGCTGTACCAGTCGTGAGTTCAAAGTCTCGGGATGATTGACTGATTCGAGGACTTCATACCCCTGTTGTTGGAGTCGGTGCCAGAGTTGCGGGTCTTGATAGACATCAATTATCTGTTGGGCAAATACCGAAGCGGTATCGGCAGAAGGAAGTTCCCAGCTCTGTTCACCATTCATGCCCTCAGCGGCAATGGAGGTAAGAATGTTAGGAGTGCCGGTTCTGAAGCCATCGATCACTTTGCCTTTATTACCCGCACCAAAACGCAATGGTGCCAGATTGATCCGGTAAGCGGGCAGACCGAGGTCGATGGATTCCATGCGGCCCTTGATCAGGAATCGCTTCGATGGTTGGTGCAACTGCTGTATACGCGCCGGTACGTACGCTCCATAAATATGACATTCCACACCTGGCAGCTGTGAATATATCTGCGGCCAGATATCCTGATACAACCATTCCACCGCATCAATATTCGGGGCATGCAGAAAGCCGCCAATAAAACACACATGGTGCCTGTGTTCATAGGGGAGCATCGCCGTGGCTGGTAGCGATTGGGCTGCAAATGGCAGGTGCAATAACAGTTGTCTTGATATCTGAAACTGCGATTGCAGCCAGGCCGTTTCATAGTCAGAGATAACCAGAGTCAGGTCGCTACGCAAAATGGCGGCAACTTCCCGGAACGCGATGTCATTGGTGAGAGAAGTGGGTTGTCCGCTCTTATGGCTTTGTTCTCGTATATGACGCAGGCTGTGTATGTCACTGGTATCCAGTACTCTGATCGCTTCGGGACATTGTTGCCGTACCCGCCAACTGAATTGTTCCTCCGTCATAAAACGGTCGAAAATAACGATATCGGGGTTCAGCTGACTCAACCAAAGATCAAATGAATCTGAATTCATTTCGATTGCACTGCAATGTATTCCCGGTAGTTCATCGGAGAATTCGCCGGCTTTGGCGGCACTGGCAAAATGAACATTGTGTGTGCAGGACTTTAGGTCGGAGAGGATCTGTAATGTCCGGGTACCGGCAGCGCTGGAGCGCGATTCCGGCCAGTTCTTGCCTATCAGAAGAGCAGTGTTGAATAGCATGGATATGAATAATTAAGCCCGGAGCGAGCCCGGGCCTGACAAGTGGTTAATAGATAGGAGCGATACCAACAGCTTTTTTGGCTTTTGCCAGTAATACTGCGGCTTTTTCCCGGGCTTTCGCCTCACCCTTTTTCAGGGTGGATTCGATGTAGTCCGGATTGGCCATCAGTTCATTGTAGGTCTGCCGTTTTTCTGCCAGCATCTCATTGAGATATTCAAACAGTTGTTTCTTAGCATCACCCCAGCCAATGCCGTCTGCATATTGTTGCCGTTTGGCGGCGATTTCCGCCGGTGTGGCAAATGCCGAAAAGATAGCAAACAGGTTGCAGCCGTCAGGATCCTTGGGCTCACCAGGTTCCAGGGAATTAGTGACGATTTTGTTGATCAGCTTGCGAAACTTTTTCTCGTCTTCGAATAATGGAATGGTGTTGTTGTAGCTTTTGCTCATTTTCCGACCATCCAGTCCTGGCAATACCATGGAATTTTCCTGTACCACCACTTCTGGCAGATTAAATGTCTCACCGAAAATATGATTAAAGCGGGCAGCGATGTCGCGGCACATTTCCAGATGCTGAATCTGGTCTTTGCCAACGGGCACTTTGTGAGCGTTAAACATCAGAATATCCGCAGACATCAGTATCGGATAACTGAACAGTCCCATGGTGATGCCTTTGTCCGGATCGACGTCATCGCTGTCGACATTTTCCTGTACTGCCGCTTTATAAGCGTGAGCACGATTCATAAGACCTTTTGCGGTTACGCAGGTCAGCAGCCAGTTCAGTTCAAGAATTTCGGGAATATTGGATTGCCGGTAAAAAAAGACTTTTTCCGGATCGAGTCCGCAGGCCAGCCAGGTTGCAGCAATGGCCTTGGTGGATTCCTGTACCCGTACAGGATCATGGCATTTGATCAGGGCATGGTAATCGGCCATGAAATAATAGGACTCAACATCGTCTTTCAGGGCGGTTTCGATGGCCGGGCGGATAGCACCGGCATAATTGCCCAGGTGGGGAATGCCGGTTGTGGTGATCCCGGTCAGAACAATCTGTTTACTCATAAACTTGACTAATCTGTGGCTAACTGGAAAGCGCGAAGATAGCAGATTCTCGACCCTGAATATAGTTGTGCGATCACTATTGTCATTGGTCCGGTTAACGTTACTATGCGCACAGGTTTGGGATAAGGAAATGTTGTATGGGGTTGATTCGTTTTGCCATTAAATCGCCGTTGCTGGTGTTATGGTGTCTGTTGGGGCTGTTATTATCGATCACCACAGTTCCCTGGTTAGCGGAAGCCAGTATCTTAAAACTGGCCGGTTGGTGGCACCGTAATCTGCTCCGTATTCTACGGGTGCGTGTACATGTGACAGGAACGGCGGATGCCGCCAGTGGTTTGATGGTCAGCAATCATATCTCCTGGCTGGATATCATTGTGCTGGGTTCCCGTTTTCATACTTATTTTGTCAGCAAGGCCGAAGTGGCAAAGTGGCCAGTGGTGGGAACGCTGGCCAGAAGTGCTGGCACTCTGTTTCTGCCCAGAGGTGGGAATCAGTCTGCTGAAATCAGCAGGGCCATGTCAGATCGGGTTGCCAAAGGTTCTTACGTGTTGTTTTTCCCGGAAGGCACCACCTATGCCGGAACCGAAGTCCATCGGTTTCACCCACGTTTGTTTGCCGCAGCAATTGAATCTGGCGTTCCAGTGTTGCCGGTTGCGCTGTTTTATCAGCATAAGCCGCAGCCACATCCGACTGTTCCGTACCTGGGTGATCAGAGTCTGGCTGCCAACCTATGGGGATTGTTGCGAACACCAGCAATTGATGTGGTGATTCAGGTGGGTCATGCTATCCCGGCGGCTGAAAAGCAGCGAAAAGAACTGGCGCTGGAAGCGCAGCAGCAAGTAACTAATCTTTTGCAAACCACCATAGACGATCATTCCTGAGCAGGTCGAGGAGTTTATCAATGCCACGACTGCCGGGGCAGATTCGGTCAGTCTGAACCAGTTCGCGTTTGTAAATAGGGTCGCGATCGGTGGCATCGAATAGTGATATATACGGTGTTCGGGTTTTGTTGCACAACTCTCCGAGCCATTGGTTCAGTTTCTTGACTCTGGCATTGTAGGCAGGGTCGTAGACACACGGGACTCCCAACATGAATATCCGGAACTTGCCTTTACAGGCATGTAACAAATGTTGGGTATTTTCCATAGTTTCGCGCAGCAGTATACCGGGATTCTCCGGATCTGTGCTGCAGTCATTGAGGCCGTAACAAAAGACTATCCGGTTATCGGCTTCTGGAACCCAGCGACGGATGGCTTCATCTGCGAATCTTTGTCGTAACTGGGAAGTGGTCTCATGTTTGATTCCCTGGTTGTAAACAATGCAGTTCGGCTGGGATTTCTGAATGTGTTGAGTCAACCTTGCAACCAGGCCATTTTCCTGTACCAGCAGATCATCGCCATAAAACTGAAGGATTAAGTTGAACTCTTGCATGTAATTCCAATAAGGTTGCGGCTTAATTTTTCTGTTGTTAGCAGTATAGATTTAATCTTCGCTGAATACCCAATCAAAAACTGGAAATTATCGAGAGGACTACGATGCTAAAAGCAATACCGGTATTAATACTGTTATGTCTGGCGGTGAATAGCAGGGCAGACAAGGATCAGTGGATATGGTTACCAGTTGTCGCCAATGCGCCGGAAACAGGATTCATGGTTGGCCTGTATGCCACCAAGCTGGAAGCATCTGACGATGAAGGCGTGCCAGGCAACCGATATTCATTCCTGGTCAGTGGTACGTCCGAAGGTATGTATATGGCGCAAGTTTGGCCGACCTGGTGGTTAAATGCCAACCAGAGTGTGACTGTTGGGTTTGGCCTGAACTATTGGCCGGGTACTTACTATGAAAACGGCAATAGTGAACCTAAATTGGAAGAGGAATATGAGTCAACCAATGAGGTGGTGCGGTTGTCTTTTGATCAGCGTCTGGTCAGCGAATTATGGATCAAGCTGCAGTGGACCCTGCAATGGAGCGACATCAGTTCCGATGACGATAACGATCTGATTAATGATAAAACACCTGGGAGTGATGGTGGTTTCTACCATGGTCTGGGTGCGACTTTGACTTGGGATAAAACAGATTCACGGGATTTTCCACGGTCAGGACAGAAGATTGAAGCCGGTTCTACCGGATATTTCTCCGCCCTTGGCAGTGCTGAACAATTCATGATCAGTGAAGTTTCTGCCATGCAGTATGTGCCGGTATTGAGCGATTCCACCTTGGCGTTCAAAGCCACTTATATGACAGCGACGGATGACACCCCTTTTAACAAACTGCCGGCGCCCGAAGGGTCCAGCATTCTTCGGGGAGCAAACAGTGCGAAGTTTGCTGATTACGAATTACTCGGTGTTCAGGGTGAACTCCGCTGGGTGTTTAGTGATCGCTGGGGGATGGATCTGTTTTCCGATTTTGCTCAAGTGGCGCCTGATTTCGGCAAGTTTGGTATGAATCGTTTCCATAATGCCACTGGTGTTGGCGTTCGATATAACCTTGCCAAAGGCACCCGTTTGAATTTCAGGGTTGATCTGGCACTGGTGGATGGTGAGGATATTGGTACAGTTGTGTCGTTTGAGGAAGCGTTTTAATGATCGATCGCCGGCGACGGTTTGAACAAGCGGAGGGGTTGAGCAATTGGCGGGCAAAGGCAAACGAAATTATTTTCGGAGCTGATACCTTTGCCGGCAAGTTGTTTGATATTTTGCTAATCGTTGCCATTCTGATCAGTGTGGCAGTGGTGATGGCCGATAGTGTGCCCTCACTTGATCGCCGGTATCACCTGCTTTGGCTGTGGATGGAGCGGGGATTCACCATTCTGTTCACGATTGAATACATTGTTCGCCTGATGAGTGTTTCCCGGCCCGTTCGTTATGCCTTCAGCTTTTACGGGATGGTGGATCTGTTGTCGATACTGCCAACCTATCTGTCGGTTCTGATCCCCGGGGTCAACTCATTCCTGGTACTGCGGATTCTGCGGGTATTACGGGTGTTCCGGGTGTTGCGATTGATGCACTACATCGGCGAAGCAGAAGTCATGACTCTGGCGATCCGCCAGAGTCTGCGCAAGATACTGGTGTTTTTGTATGCGGTATTGACCATGGTAGTGGTGTTTGGGTCGCTTATGTATGTTGTTGAGGGATCTGAAAACGGTTTTTCCAGCATACCAAAAGCCATCTACTGGGCTATTGTCACGTTGACGACTGTTGGGTATGGAGACGTCGTTCCGCATACTCCGCTGGGCCAGTTTATTGCCTCTGCGGTGATGATCATGGGTTATGCCATTATTGCTGTGCCCACAGGTATTTATGCCGCAGAAATCAGTCAGGTTATGACCACCCGGCGTGATGCCAGAGGATGTCCGGGATGTGGTAAAACCGGTCACGATGTAAACGCTCACTATTGCAAATTCTGTGGTACTTCACTGGATCCTTTGCATCAAGAGTAAGATTACTGGCTCAGGGTTCTGCCGCCGTCTACGGCCAGAATCTGACCAGTAATGTATTGCGCCTGATGACCGAGAAACCATACCGCTTCGGCGATATCTATGGCGGCACCGGTGCGTTTCATGGGTACCTTTTCCAGAATGTTCTGTTTCGCCTGGTCACTCATGGCAGATTCCTGCTCAGGCCATAAAATGGCCCCCGGGGCAACGGCATTGACCCGGATATCGGGTGCCAGTTCCAGAGCCAGAGACTTGGTCAGGGCAATCAGTCCTGATTTTGCCATGCTGTAGATATTGTGCTCACGCAGTGGCCGTATTCCGTGGATATCTACCATGTTTACAATGCTGCCTTTGTTTTTCTTCAGTTCCGGGTAGAGTGCCCGGCTAAGAAAAAATGGTGCCTGCAGGTTAATTTCCATCAGGTCCTGCCATTGTGTCAGATTGGCATCGATAAACGGTGTTGGATAGAAGGTGCTCGCGTTGTTGACCAGAATATGCATTTCCTGAAAGGCAGCAACCGCCTGCTCGGCCATCTCGTTAATCTGGTCCGGATGATTCAGGTCGGCCCGCACTAACGCCGCACTGTTTGGGCGCAGGTGATTGAGGGTATCCACCAGTTCCTGGCCTCTGCGGGTCGATCCGGAACAATGAATCACCACGTTGTAGCCTTCTTTATGAAAATAGCGAGCGGTTTCTGCACCCAGGCGGTGAGCAGCCCCGGTAATCAGGATGGTTGCCAAGATATTTTCTCCTGTTTGACACGGTTAATGCGCTGGCGTCGGATTTCCTCGCCAAGTTGTTTGCCATGATAACCGGCATCCATTAACGCCTGGGTATCAACGGTTCTGGAAGCCAGGTAGGCTCGGTGGAAGTAATCTGCCTGCGGATAGGCTCTGCTCTGCCATCCAGAGCGTCCCTGGAAATCGGCGGTGCAGCAAAGCAGGAAATTCTCAAACACCAGTGGATTCTGGTAGGCTCCAAACGCCTGTAAGGTATCGACAATGGTGCTTGCCTTGAGTTCCCGGATTCGATGACAGTGGGTGTGATACCTGGCGACTTTAGCAGCGAGGCTTTGATAGGCATTCGGCACTTTCAGGCGCTTGCCCAGTGCTTTGACCAGTCGTTCACCGGTCTCTTCATGACCGTGGTGGCGCGGTAGTATTTCACTCGGTGTCAGTCCTTTGCCGAGATCATGGCACAGCGCTCCATAGCGAACGATGGGATCCTGTGACAGTGTGCAGGCCTGTTTCAGTACCATCATGGTGTGAATGCCGGTATCCACTTCCGGGTGCCATTTCTGTGTCTGTGGAATACCGAACAGACGATTGAGTTCCGGTACCAGTATATCCAGTGCCCGTACCTGTCTCAGAACCTGCCAGAAAACCCAAGGTGAGCGCTCGGTCAAGGCTCGCTGTATTTCCTGCCACACCCGTTCAGGTACCAGTGTGTCGAGTTCACCGGATTGTGCAATTTCCTGCATCAGTGCGAGGGTTTCATCGGCAATGCTGAAGCCAAGGTGATCGAACCTGGCAGCAAACCGGGCGACTCTCAGGACTCTGAGCGGGTCTTCGCGAAATGCCGGAGATACATGGCGCAGGACTTTGTCTTCGATATCCTGGCGACCGTGATAGGGGTCAACAATGTTGCCATGCTCATCCTGTGCCATGGCATTAATGGTCAGATCCCGGCGCAGCAGATCGTCTTCCAGTGTGACAGTGGTGGAGAAGTTTACCTCAAAACCTTTGTAGCCCTGTCCACTTTTGCGTTCGGTCCGGGCAAGGGCGTATTCCTCGTGTGTCTCAGGATGCAGGAAAACAGGAAAATCAGCACCAACCTGCTGAAATCCCTGACTTAGCATGTGTTCCGGAGTGGCACCTACAATGACCCAGTCGCGATCCTTGACCGCCAGGCCGAGTAGAGTATCCCTGACAGCGCCACCAACAAGATAAGACTTCATAAATACCGGTTTCATTCATTTGATTATCGATAGCCAGCATTATATCTGATATTCGGGGATTTTCTGTGCACATGGCGACGATCTCATGAAAATTGATGCCGTATAGGTGTTGTGTGATTAGTTTGCGAAAACTTGATCCCAGACAATGACATATTTTTATGTTTCTATATAAGTCTGATTTTGTGAAGGCGTGTAGTGAGAAACTGAAACGGTAGAATGTATCGTCTGAAAACCGTTTGTGTCGAACTGTTCTTACAACCCTGACCCGTCTTTAATCATCGACCGGACGAATCACAGTCTGGCGTATCCAAAAACAATCCAGCTACTTTCGTAACAATGTGGAGATCTGAATGAAAAAGTTATTTGCTGCAATTGCTCTTTCCCTGCTGGTTCCCGGTATGGCATTCGCTGCTGGTGATGCCGCTGCCGGAAAAGAGAAAGTGACCACTTTGGGATGTGTCGCCTGCCATGGCGCTGATGGAAAATCAGCCGTAGGAATTTACCCCAATCTGGCCGGACAACAGAGCATGTATTTGGAAAGTTCTATGAAAGCCTTTCGTTCACAGGATCGTAAGGGTAATCAGGCTGCTTTGATGTATGTATATGCCAGCAAACTAACAGACCAGGATATTGCCGATCTGGCAGCTTATTTTTCAAGTTTGAAGTAAAATAAGGTTTTTCCTTCAGGACCCCGCTTAGATGCGGGGTTTATTTTATGTGGTATCACATACTTGGGTGGACCAGTTCCATGCTGTTTGTGCTGACTTGGTATGGCCTGGGTCAGCAACTGCTGAGTATTGAAAAACGGCGCAGAAACGGCCAGATCGCCACTCAAAGTTTGTCGATCAATCAGTTTGCCTCCAGTTATTTCGCATTTTATGCCAACTTTTTTTATGGCATCTCCATTGAACCCTTCAATCACTATCTGGTCTGGACCCGTTGCGGAGCCCTGCTGTTATTGTTGGTCATCTTGTTCCGAATCTGGGTTGAGCGGAGATCGTGGTGGAGCGCGATCACTTTCTGGAGTGGACTAACGATTCTGGTGTTGGGCTTTGTGTCCATGTTATTTCGACCGTTTCCCGGATTTGCCCGATTGGGTGCCAATTCTTTGATGCTGGCAGTGACTGTTCTGCTGGTACAGGGAACTTTGCATCAATGGTTGTTAATACGCAAACAAGGTGCAGTAGGGGCGCTCTCGTTCTCTTTGTTCCGGACCATCCTGATTAAAGATATCAGTACATTGACTTTTGCTCTGACTATTCCACTGACAGCTGCCTGGCCGCTGTTACTCCTGAATGGGTCGAGCGTATTGAGCCGTGGTTTACTGCTGATTCAAATGGAGGTTCTACGGAAACGAACCGATTCTCAGGTCGCGGGCTGAACGAATGAATATCGCATGGCGGATATCAGACCATAATAGTAGAATCCGCTGTTCTTCCGAATCAGGGAAAAAACCATGCACTGTCCATTCTGTAGCGCGACTGATACCAAGGTGATCGATTCCAGGCTGGTGGCAGACGGTGATCAGGTTCGCCGCCGCCGTGAATGTCTGCAATGTGGTGAGCGCTTTACAACCTATGAAACAGCCGAACTGGTCATGCCCAGAATCATTAAGACCGATGGTTCCAGGGAACCGTTCAACGAGGACAAATTACGCTCCGGACTGCACCGGGCACTGGAAAAACGCCCTGTGGGTATGGAATCGCTGGAGGCTGCCATCAGCAGAATCAAGCACAGCCTGCGAGCCATCGGTGAGCGCGAAATACGCAGTCGGACGCTGGGGGAAATGGTCATGGATGAGCTGAAGGCTCTGGATCAGGTGGCCTATGTGCGATTTGCTTCGGTGTATCGGAGTTTTCAGGACATCAGCGAATTCCGCGATGAGATTGACCGGCTGGAACAATCCCGGTGAGTCGTGATATCGAATTTATGGCCCAGGCGCTGCAGCTGGCGCGCCTGGGAATGTACAGTACCAGCCCGAATCCCCGGGTGGGATGTGTACTGGTCAAGAATGATCGGGTAATCGCTACCGGCTGGCATCAGCAGGCCGGAGGTCCTCATGCTGAAATTCACGCTCTGCGGGAAGCAGGTGCCGAAGCCCGTGGGGCCACGGCCTATGTGACATTGGAACCCTGTAACCATACCGGCCGCACCGGTCCCTGCTCGGTGGCACTGATCGAAGCCGGAGTGGCACGCGTGGTATGTGCCAGTACTGACCCTAATCCGCTGGTGGCCGGTGCCGGGATCGAGCGCTTGCGAGCTGCCGGTATCGGTGTTGAGAACGGTGTGCTGGAAACCCAGGCCAGAGCCTTGAATCCCGGTTTTATCAAGCGGATGACCACTGGACTACCCTGGGTTCGGGTCAAGCTGGCTCAAAGTCTGGACGGCCGTACGGCTATGGCTTCCGGAGAGAGCCAGTGGATTACCGGAGCAGATGCCCGCCGCGATGTACAGCGCTGGAGGGCAAGGAGTTGTGCGGTGCTGACCGGTTCCGGAACCGTCAAAGTTGATAATCCGAGTCTGACGGTACGGGAAAGCCTGATTGGTTTTACCCCTGTCAGACAGCCTCTCAGAGTGGTTCTGGATCGTCAGCTGAGTACCGATCCAATGAGTTCTGTGTATGATGACTCGGCGCCAACGCTGATCATCAGCGCAGTAACTGATGTTGATAAGCGCTTTCCTGTGCGAGTGGAAACGTGTCGTATACCCTCTTCAGAGAACTGGCTGCGGGAAGTGCTGGCTGAACTCGGACGACGAGGATATAACGAAATTATGGTCGAGGCCGGTGCTACCCTGGCAGGGGCTTTTATGGGGGCAGGTCTGGTTGACGAATTGATAGTCTATACTGCGCCGAAATTGTTGGGTTCCGATGCCCGGCCGTTGATGACTTTGCCCTTGGCGTCAATGGCTGAAGCGGTGGCATTGGAATTGACAGATCTGCGCCAGATTGGGGTGGATATTCGTTTGATTTATCAAATCAAGGAACACTGATGTTTACTGGAATCATTGAGACCGTGGGTCAGGTTGCCAAAGTACTCAAGAGTCCGGCAGGTGACCTGAAACTGACGGTTAACGCCAAGGGGCTTGATCTTGCCAACACCAGGCTGGGTGACAGTATTGCTGTTAATGGCGTCTGTTTGACAGCCGTTGATATTGGCAGTGACTGGTTTACCGCCGATGTATCTTTCGAAACTCTGGAGCATACCCGGCTGGAACAGTTGCGCGCCGGTGAATCAGTGAATCTGGAGCTGGCGCTGACGCTGGCTTCCCGGCTTGGTGGGCATCTGGTCAGCGGCCATGTGGATGGTGTCGGCAGGGTTGAGCGCATTGAGCCTTCCGGGCGCAGTACCCGGTACTGGATTCAGGCACCCGAAGCGCTGCAGAAATACATTGCTCACAAGGGGTCGATTACGGTAGATGGTGTCAGCCTGACGGTCAATGCGCTTGAAGCACAGAGCTTCTGCCTCAATATAGTGCCGCACACTATCCAACAAACTATTATCAGCAGTTATCGGGTGGGGTCCATGGTGCACCTTGAAGTCGACCTGATTGCCCGTTATCTGGAACGATTACTGATGCCCGCCGAATCCAAACAACAAGCTCAGGCGGGCCTGACCCTAGAAAGTCTGGCACGTGCCGGGTTTCTCCACCGAACTTAGCAGCAGGTTAGATTAAGTGACGTTAAATAGCATTGAAGAGATTATTGAGGATATTCGTCTGGGTAAGATGGTTATTCTGATGGATGATGAGGATCGTGAGAATGAAGGCGACCTGATCGTTGCTGCTGAAAAAGTCACGCCTGAAATCATCAATTTCATGGCCTCCAAAGCACGGGGGCTGATATGCCTGACTTTGACCGGTGAGCGTTGTGACTTTCTTGGGTTACCCAGCATGGTACAACGAAATGGAGCTGTATATGGCACTCCTTTCACTGTTTCCATCGAAGCGGCCGAAGGTGTCACCACCGGGATATCTGCGGCTGACCGCGCTCGCACCATACAGGTTGCGGCGTCACCGGCATCCAGACCGGAGGATATTGTTCAACCGGGGCATATTTTTCCTTTGCGGGCACAGCCCGGTGGCGTACTGAGCCGTGCCGGACATACAGAGGCCGGTTGTGATCTGGCCAGGTTGGCGGGATTGTCGCCGGCATCGGCGATCGTCGAGATTATGAATGAAGATGGCACCATGGCGAGGATGCCGGATCTGAAAAAATTTGCCGCTGAACATCAGTTGAAAATAGGGACTATCGCTGACCTGATTCACTATCGGATCATGCATGAACGTTCAGTGGAACTGATCGATGTCAGGCCAATGAATACTGCCTGGGGTCAATTTGAGATGCATGTTTATCGCGACCTGATCGAGGGGGGGCAGCATGTAGCGCTGTCGATGGGACAGTTCACCTTAGATGAACCGGCTCTCGTGAGGGTACATGTAACTCAGGTATTGCGTGATGTTCTGGGGATCGACTCGGAACATGGCCATGGCTGGTCAATTCAGAAGTCGCTGCAAAAGGTGGCTGCCGAGCAACATGGTGTCGTGGTATTGCTGGATATCAACCGCGGCCAGAATGTACTGGCAGAGCTGGATCGTTTCCATTCCGAGCATCCACCCAGACGCGACCCAAATGCGGACAAATCCGGCGCCTACACCACCATTGGTACCGGTTCTCAGATTCTGCGCGATTTGAACATTGGAAAAATGCGGTTATTAAGCTCACCAATGAAATTTGGTGGGATATCAGGATTTGGCTTGGAAGTTATAGAATACATTCCCTGTACCGAATAATGATCTGCACATTATGCAGACGATTTTTATAAAAGGTTAACAACATGACGATAAAGACGACAGAAGGTAATTTTGCAGCAAATAAAGGCCGCTACGCAGTGGTGGTGGGTCGATGGAATTCGTTTGTTGTGGAAAGTCTGAAAGATGGTGCGCTTGATGCCCTCAGGCGCCATGGTATTGAAGATAAACAAATAGAAGTATTTTATGTTCCCGGAGCATTCGAGATTCCATTGGTTGTAAAGCGACTCGCGGATCAGCAGAAATTTTCCGCCATCGTTGCGCTCGGGGCAGTAATTCGTGGTGGTACACCTCATTTCGAATACGTCGCTGGCGAATGTACTAAAGGCCTGGCTCAGGTATCTCTGAGTAGCGACATCCCGGTTGCTTTTGGGGTTCTGACAGTAGACAGCATTGAACAGGCTATTGAGCGTGCAGGTACGAAAGCCGGCAACAAAGGCGCAGAAGCAGCATTGAGCGCGCTTGAAATGGTCAATTTACTCAACCAAATTGGAGGCTAAATGGCCAACGATCATTCCCCAAGTCTTTCCTCGAAAAGACGTAAGGCCCGGAAGCTGGCACTACAGGCTCTATACCAGTGGCACATGGCGGAAACCAGTGTTTCTGCTCTGGTTGCCCAGTTCCTCGCTGACAACAATATGGAAAAAATCGATCAGGAATACTTTACCGAAGTGGTTCGTGGTGTACCTGCAGAAAAATCCTCTCTGGATGACAAAATTGCCGGTCACATTGATCGTGAGCTGTCCCGTTTGACGCCGATTGAACTCGCTGTATTGCGGATGGGAACTTATGAGTTGCTGCATCGATTGGATGTGCCCTACCGGGTGATCATCAATGAAGGTGTCGAACTGACTAAAGCTTTTGGTGCCACCGATGGTCATAAGTATGTGAATGGTGTACTCGATAAGCTGGCCCAGGAACTCAGAATCACTGAGGTGGCACATACGCCTTCCCGTTAGCCTATGACGATGCACTGGGACAAACTGCTCACTACCGAACGCTACGGTCATGGTTTTATATCTGGTCAGGAACTGGGTCGGAGTCATTATCATAAAGATCAGGATCGTATTGTGTTTTCGGCTGCGTTTCGCAAACTCACGGGTAAAACCCAGGTGCATCCTCTGGCCATCAATGATCAGATCCACACCCGGCTGATACATTCCATTGAAGTGGGCAGTGTCGGTCGGTCGCTTGGTATTAAAGTAGGTGAGCGTATTGCCCGGGATCTGCCCGAGTGGATCGAGGCTGATGATCTTGGTGTGATCGTACAATCAGCCTGTTTTGCCCATGATATTGGCAATCCGCCGTTCGGACATGCCGGTGAATATGCCATTCAGGACTGGTTCAAGCAGTCCCGCAATGCCTGGCTGACGGAACCATTGAGTGAACCGGAACGAGCTGATTTGAAAGGTTTCGAGGGCAATGCC
Source organism: Gynuella sunshinyii YC6258 (assembly GCF_000940805.1). Taxonomy (GTDB): domain Bacteria; phylum Pseudomonadota; class Gammaproteobacteria; order Pseudomonadales; family Natronospirillaceae; genus Gynuella; species Gynuella sunshinyii. The sequence continues at coordinate 2,299,357 of NZ_CP007142.1, forward strand.
CAGGGCTTTCGAATTGTATCGCAGCTGGAATACCACTTGTTTCATGGTGGCCTGCGGTTGACCTATCCAACCCTTGGAACACTGCTCAAATATCCTTGGACTATCGAGCATGTTGATGCCAAGGGAAAATTCAGCTGTTTTCAATCTGAACGTCGGGTATTGGACGAACTGGCGAGTAAGCTTGGTTTGATCAAGGGGCATCGTGGTCAATACAGTCGTCATCCCCTGTCTTATCTGATGGAGGCTGCTGATGATATCTGTTACGCGATTATCGATCTGGAAGATGCCGTCGAACTTCATATTCTTGATTACGAAGAGGTTAAACCTATTCTGCTGACCCTGTGTGGCGAGCGGCAGATGGAGATCCCGGAGCTGTTGCATGATGACGTGGCTCCGCATCGTAAATTGGCGGCACTGAGAGGTCGGGCCATGCAGGCCATCATTGACTCCATTGTCGATGCTTTTGAAACCCATTTGCCGGCTATTATGTGTGGCGAATTCACCGGGGATTTGCTCGCTGCCACCTCTGAACATGTTGTGGAAGGAATGAGACAGGCTAAGAGTCTGGCGCGAAATAAGGTTTTTCTGGATAGCGCCAAGACTGAAACAGAGTTAGGTGCTTATCACATCATCAGCACATTATTGGATGTCTTTATCCCTGCGGGTTTTGAGTTATTTGAGAAAAAAGACAACCATGATCTTTCATATCGGACCAAACGGGTTTTTGATCTGATGGGTGGGGATGCGCCAATGCCCCGTTGGGCTCTATATGAGATTTATCAGCGCCAGCTGGATTTCGTAACAGGTATGACCGACAACTATTCCGGGTATCTGGCTCGCCAGATCGGAGGTACGGGCCCAGGGCTGGTATAGTCGCGACAGGCCCGTTGTTCGTTTTTTACTTAAGATTTAGTTCCAATTTGCCGGCTTTTATCTTCGAATAGTCGGCCTTTTCTACACCAATCACCATACATGGGGTCGTCGCCAGCTGGTTATAACGTACCCCTTGGGCAGGCATGACGAACTCCACCGGTAATACCACTGTTTTTCCCTTGAGTTTGGATTGTGAGCTGGTAAGGACAATATCGTAACCATTGTTACGTTGCCGGCCAGCTGCGACTACCACTGCCAGGTATTTTTCGAAATCAAAATTGCTGAACAGATCCAGTTTCTGGTCACTGGCTCCAAATGCATTGGCAAGTCCTGATACTTTGTTCAAGTCTTCTTTATTATTGAACAGCTTGACGCTGGCTCTTTGTTCGCGGCACTGTTTTGAGGCGTAAAACATCTGTGTCGAAACTGTCTGGCTGGCGCATGATGTCAGAACCAGCAAAAAAGCTAATAATAAATATGCTAACTTCATAAAACCCTCTGTACCCTGCAGTTTTGACTGAAACGGAAGCCAGTTGCAATTTAATAGACCGGCCGACTGACGCCGGTAGGATGACTAAAGCCAAGTAAAAGCATGGATTACTGTATGGAGCATCCCAAGGCCGCTGGAATTATGCATGATTTATTCAGAATCGTTAACCGATATGTCGTTGACTATTTTTCCTCCAGGGAACAATTCCTCGTTATCTGGCCAGTTATTATGCGTAATTGAAAAACAATGGATTTAGGGCAAAAGAGGTTCGATCAAGTGTTTCTGATCTCCAGTTTGAATTTTGTGAAGGAATTCCAAATTTTATGAGACCTTGATGGTTTGTCGGAATTTTTGGCGTGCCATTCTAGATATCTTGACAATTTCATGTCGGGATCACTTCTCAAAATTATTATTTATTTACAAAAAAGTAATTATGAGAACCATTTCAAGTACTCCAAATGTATATGCCACTAACATTTTTGCCTACTTGATAGTTTCGTATAAATTTCTTTCAGGACTCCCGATATGTACTGGATTCGATACACCGCCACACGACTTGTGCTGCTGGGCCTTTTGGCCGGGCTTCAGGGCTGTGGTACAGACTCCCCCGATTTTAATGGTTCATCAGGCACAAATGACACCTCAGACCAGGGATCCGGATCACCCAATGACGGTTCTGGTTCTGACTCAAACGATTTCCCTGGACGAGCGTTATACGCTAGTCAATGCGCCGTTTGTCATGGTGATTCTGGCCAGGGGAGTGGAGTTAGTCCAAGTTTAAAGAATGTTAACCGTAGCTCATTTATTTCTGCGACGGTTCAAACAATGCCTCCGAGCAACCCGAGCTCTTGTGGTCAGACCTGTGCTGAACAGATTGCTGATTATGTCGTAGCTGGTTTTCCTGCGCCTGATTCTGGAACCGGTAACAATGGTGGTTCCGATAATGGCGGTTCCGATAATGGCGGCTCCGACAACGGTGGTTCCGATAATGGCGGTTCCGACAACGGTGGTTCCGATAATGGTGGTTCCGACAACGGTGGTTCCGATAATGGCGGCTCCGATAACGGTGGTTCCGATAATGGCGGTTCTGACAACGGTGGTTCCGATAATGGCGGCTCCGATAACGGCGGCTCCGACAACGGTGGTTCCGATAATGGCGGCTCCGACAACGGTGGTTCCGACAACGGCGGTTCCGATAATGGTGGTTCCGACAACGGTGGTTCCGATAATGGCGGCTCCGATAACGGTGGTTCCGATAACGGCGGTTCTGACAACGGTGGCTCCGACAACGGCGGTTCCGACAATGGCGGTTCTGATAACGGCGGTTCCGATAATGGTGGCGGGTCGTCTGCAGCAGTTATCTTTTCCGAAACGTTTGAAAATGTGGCTGCTGATACTCAGCCGCAGGACTGGGATAACTTCCTGAGTTATAACTACAACACAACGAATACCAAAGACTATGGTACCTATGCCCTGGTGGATGATTCAGTTGCCTACAGCGGTACGCATTCCATTCACTTTAAAGGTAGTCTGTCGCAGATAGTTCGTAAATTGCCAGACAACACTCAGCAGCTGCATTTGCGCGCCTTTGTCCGTATGAATAAGCAAATGGGTAATGTTCCGGGCGACAACCATGAGCACATCATGGGTATCAAGAAAACCCAGGATGCCAATAACGAAGTCCGTATTGGTCAAATCAAAGGGGTTTTGGGTACTAACGATGTCCCATCCGATAATATTTCGCCTACAGCCAGTCAGTGGGAATCCGGTAAGGCGTTGAAGCCGAATACTTGGTATTGCGTTGAAACTGCACTGTATGCTGATACCGATTATGACGAAGTTCGCATGTGGGTCGATGGTGAACTGGTTCATAGCATTACTTCCGATTCCGACTGGAATAACGGTGCTCTGGGTAAAGACTGGATGAGCGATAAGTTCAACTATGTCATGTTTGGTTTCCAAAGCTTCAGCGGTAACAGTGCTGATGTGTGGATGGATGATATTGTTGTATCAACGGAAGCTGTAGGTTGTGATCCAATTGGATCAGACGGTGGCTCATCCGGTGATGGTTCTTCTGGTGATGGTAACAATGGTGGTGGAACATCAAATGGTGATGTGACGAATGGCAAGACTCTTTATGATGCTCAGTGTGCCACGTGTCACGGCAGTGACGGAAAGGGTCAGTTTGCAATCGACGCAACGGCTTCTGTGTTTGGTAACAACAAGCAGAATCTGGTTGATTATATCGTCGATACCATGCCGTACGGTGCTGGTGCCCAGTGTGTGGGTGAATGTGCTGCCAATACTGCAGCCTATATCCGCAGTTGGGTAGGTGACGGCTCAGGCTCAGACAATGGTTCCGGGTCTGACAATGGTTCGGGTTCAGATAATGGTTCTGGCTCTGACAATGGCTCGGGTTCAGACAATGGTTCCGGCTCTGACAACGGTTCGGGTTCAGACAATGGCTCTGATAACGGATCAGGTTCAGACAACGGTTCTGGTGATAACCTATCCTGTGGTGATGTGACCTATGGACCCAGAAGTCTGCGTGTGCTGACCGATCATGAGTTTGCAAACTCAGTAGAGGATTTGACCGGGATTAACCTTGTCCGGGATCTGGGACAAAGTACCTATGATGCAATTCCAACCGATAACCTGATCGATGGTTTTTCCAACAATGTCATGGCTTCCATTGATACTGGTGCAATGCAGTCTTATAGCCTGGTTATCAACAAAGTAGTGGATAAACTCGCGCAGCAGGACTACACCAGTATCATTGATTGCTCAGCCTTTAATGATACTGCTGCGTGTGCTGCCAGTTTCGTTGAGAACTTCCTGCCGAAGGTTTTCCGTCGTCCTCTGACTGCGGAAGAAAATACTGCCTATCAATCTCTGTTTACCACCGACTATACCGCAGGTGATATCAATGAAGGTCTTAGTCTGGCACTCAGAACCGCTCTGACGTCTCCTCAGTTCCTGTATCGTGATGAAACCGGTGTTTCTGTCAAAGACATCGAAGCCGGAGGTTCTTCATCTGACAATGGTGATTATCAGCCGGTTGGGGAAGTACAGGTACTGGTTGAAGCTCAGAATCCTAAAGAAGTTGCCCTATATAACCAGGCTGGTTTCGGTAATACCCGGTTCACCGGTAAAGATCTGGTTGAGGTCAGCGTTAAAGCGGTAAAAGGCAGTGTATGGCCTACCTTGTCGATCGAGACAGGAAGTGGCACCGTCATCGGTCAGGTTGAAGTGGATCATACTTACTATAAAACCTATCGTTTCTACAGTGATCAGGTGAAGAATGATTACATTTACCTGGTTGCCAAGAATGCCAATACAGCCAACGTGCACGACAGTCGTACTCTGACCATCAGTAGTCTGAAAGTATCGGCCGCCGAGATTGCTGTTCCGTCTACACCGGATGTGGCTCTGGATGATGATGCATATGTTCTGACATCGTATCAGTTGGCATCCTACCTGAGTTATACCTTCACCGGTTCCACTCCTGATGACATTCTGCTGAAAGCAGCAGCTGAAGGTGGACTGGATACTGATGAACAAGTTGCTGCCCAGGTGGAACGTTTGTTGAAAACTGACCGCGCTCATCAGCATTTTGGTAACTTCGCAGCGCAATGGCTGCGGACGGATCGGGTACTGGACATGGTCAAAGACTCGAATCTGTATCCAACTTTCACCGCTAATGTGCGTACAGCGATGGCCCAGGAAGTGCGTGATGTCTTCAACCACGTGGTACTGGATCAGGGCGAGCCGTTCTCCGCGCTGTATGACGGTAATTTCACCTTTGCCAATCAGACTCTGGCTGATTTCTATGGGGTTGGTGGTGTGACCGGCAGCAATATGCAGAAAGTTACCGGTATCAATAGCCGCGCAGGCTTGGTCACCTCGGGTGCCTTCCTGACCGTTCATGCCCATGAACAGGAAACTGGTCCGATATTACGCGCTACGTATTTGCGTAAACGTTTCCTCTGCCATGATGTGCCAGCGCCACCAACCGGTGTATCGCTCAATGGTGATGACTTCGATGAAGCCCGTGAACAGGCCAGAATCGAGTGGGAAAAATACCTGGAAGAACACAATGGCCTGGCAACTGCCCGTAAGAAGTATGAGTTCCAGACATCTGCCAGCATTTGTCAGTCTTGCCACGCGCAGATGATCAACCCATTGGGTGGCGGTTTTGAAGATTACGATGCCGTTGGTCTGCCACAGACCAAAGATTACAACGGTTTGACCATTGACTCTTCGGGAACCATGTACGGTGTGTCCAGTTTGACAGATGGCGATTCAATCAGCTTCAACGGAGCCAAAGAGCTGGCGCACTCGATCGCCGATCTGGATGTCACCCGTCAGTGCTTCATCGACAATACTTTCCGGATGGCCATGGGTACCGGATCAACTTATCTGGACCGGGCAATGGATATCGATCTCTCCGCTGATGAGGTCAATAACTACACCTGTGAAGTGCAGAACCTGGATAACGTCATGAAATCCAGTGACTACAGCACCGTTGAGCTGCTGAAAGCACTCGGCACGATGGACAGCGTCCGTTACCGTAAAAATGTCGTACGTTAATGGCAAACCGGATATTGAAGAGGTCTAACATGAGTCATGAAAAACAAGCTGCGTTGATGCAACGTCGCAACTTCTTAAAGTTCATCGGCAAGGCAGGGCTTTCCCTGCCCCTGCTGCAGGCGTCGAGCCTGGGCGCCGGTATGCTGTTATCCCGTCAGGCGCTGGCCGCGGATACTGCCCAGCGTCGGGTGATCTTTATCTACGTTCCGGATGGTACCCCTCAGGGGGCCTCCTACTCGTTCCTGCCATCCGCTAATCTGGCATTGAAAACCTGTTCCCAGCCGCTGGAATCGGTCAAGGATGAGTGCGTATTTTTCCGTAGCCGCAGTGATGCCAGCAAAGGGATCGAGATCATTGGTGGTGGTGGTCATGGTAACTCTCAGCGGGTTTTGGGCGCTTTTGCCGATGGTGTCGGTGGCACCATCGACCTGGCGCTGGAAGAAACCGTTGGAGCCACTTCTCCGGTGGCTTCATTACGGCTTGGCGTGCGTACCCGTAACCTGGACCCGGTGTCGGCACGTTGGTATTCCGGGGTAACCGATTATCAGGACAACCCGCAAACAGCGTTTGAAAAACTGTTTGGCGGTGCGGTGGATACCAGTCCTATCGGTGCCCGGCGAGATAAAAAACGTCTGGAGATCAACCAGGCGGCGCTGGCCAAAATCAAAACCAAACTCGGCACCTATGAACTACAGCGCCTGGAACAACACCAGGCGGCCATCGAAAAACTGAAGACGGATATCGATAGTACGTCCAGTTCTTCAACACCGATGGGTTGCAGTGATCCAACATTTAACCCGAGCGGTCTGTCAGCCGATCTGGTGGATAGCGAGTTTACTAACTTGTTTGCATTACAGACCGAGAATGCCATCCTGGCGCTTAAGTGTGACATCACCCGGGTGGTCACCATTCAGTTGGGTACCCATCAGTCTGACTTTGGTGTGACCGGTCTGGATGCGGATTACCACACCTCGGTACACAGCGGGAATCTGGACTTTTATGCTGAGTATCGGACCTATTTCTCCGAACGCATAGCGCATCTGATCGAGCGTTTGAAAGCGGAAGATGATCCGAATGGCGGCAAGATGATAGATTCGACGCTTGTTGTTCAGGTTACGGATATGGGCGATGGTGGTTCCCATACCGGCTCTGATGCTGCCTTTATGTTTGCGGGTGGTGGAAATGCCGTTAACCGGGGAACTATTATTCCTGCGGACAACCATCATCAGCTGCTGGATACAGCTGCGGAATATATGGGTGTCTACGGTGTCATAAAACCGTATGATGCCAATGGTCCTGTGAGTGGGATATTGGTATAAGATAGCTTTTTCGGCTTTGGAAGAGATTTAATAATGAATAAACTGCTCCTGCCTTTATTGGTATTGGTGCTTTTTTGTCAGGGCTGCGCTCAAGTGAAGCCTTGGGAAAGGGGTAATCTTGCCCGGCCTGAAATGGCCTTCAGTTCAGATGCACTGGAACAGAAAATCCAGGATCATATTTATCATGGTAAAGAAGCATCTCAAACCGTCACTGCCGGAGCAGGCGGTGGTTGTGGCTGTAACTGAGGAATAGCAATGCAAGATAAAAAATCTGTTCTGCTGAACTTAAGCGCTGCGGCACTGTTGTTAAATACGTTATCAGAAACGGTACGGGCGGACCCACCAAATCAAGATAATGAAATTGACTTCAGATACAGCCACTATCATGAAGGGGAGATCCCGGCGGGTAACACCAATACCGGTAAATCCTCTTCCCGTTATGATATCGATGTGTTTCAGGCAAAAGGCAAGATTCCGGTGACTGAAGACACAGAGTTGACCATCAGTGGTATCGCCGAGACCATGTCCGGCGCTTCGCCATGGTATGTGGTGCCCGATGAGAAAGGTGATCCCGTGCAGGTGATGAGTGGCGCAACCATCGATGAAACACGGATGGAAGTCGGCGCTGATTTTCGCAGTTATAATCTGCGAAGTGAGTCCACTTTGTCCGCCAGCTATTCAACCGAAAATGATTACTCCTCGCTCTCGTTTGGCTTTTCCGGTATCTGGCGTCTGAACAATAATCTGACGACTCTGAACTACGGGATGAGTGCTGGAAAGGATAATATTGATGCATCTGATACCGATAAATATCCCACCAGACCAAGCGGAAAAGACAAATCACGGGTATCCGGTTTCGTTGGTTTTTCTCAAGTCATTGATAAAAACCGTTTGGTAGGTGCGAATATCGGTATGACATCGTTACAGGGATTTTTGTCAGATCCTTATAAATGGGCGACCGTCAATGGTATGCAGGTTCAGGATTCGCGCCCGGAGAGCCAGAGTCAGTTCAGTGGTTCGTTGTTATTCAGGCAGTTCTTCAATGACTATGATGCAGCACTGCATACTGATCTGAGCTTTTACTACAATGATTGGGAAGTGTTCTCCCAGACGGCTGATGTTGGCTGGTACCAGAACTTTGGTAACAACTGGCAGATTGTTCCGTCCATGCGTCTTTACCATCAGTCTGCAGCTGCTTTTTACGAGCCTTATTATAAAAGCACTCGCCAGGATGGTTACTATTCCAGTGATTACCGGCTTTCAGAATTTACCGCATTGAGTGGTCGTATCAAACTGGAAAAACAATGGTCACAGTTTTATGGCAATGTTTCCTACGAACACTATGGTGCCTTTGGAGATCATCCGGCACTGGTGAGTTTTGATGTGGTGTCTGTGGGAATTGGCATGAATTTCTAAATCATGTCGTCGGCACTTCCACTTCATCATCATCAATTCCGGGCAATGGGCAGCCGGTGTGAGCTATGGTATTACGCTCCGGCTGAAGACAATCAGCAACTACTGGCGGCTGCCCGGCAGCGTCTCATTCAGCTGGAAAACAAATACACTCGTTATCGTCCTGACAGTATTACCAGCAGGATCAATGCTGCATCCGGCAATGGTGAACAGATCGAAGTGGATAGCGAAACCGTCGGACTGCTGCATTATGCGGCCACCTTGCATGAACAAAGTGAAGGGCTGTTTGATATTACCTCCGGCATCCTGCGGCGGGCATGGGATTTTCGTTCCGGTTGTTTGCCCGCTGATGCCGACATAGAAGCCTTATTGCCACTCATTGGCTGGTCAAACGTACATTGGCAGCCGCCGTTTTTTGCTTTGCCGAAAGCCGGGATGGAAATTGATTTCGGGGGATTCGTAAAAGAGTTTGCCGCTGATCAGCTTGGTTCGGTGTTGCGTCACCGGGGGGTGGAGCATGGGCTGGTGAACCTGGGTGGTGATATCTCTGTTATAGGGCCGCATCCGGATGGAAAACCCTGGATGGTTGGTATTCAGCATCCCCGTGAGGCTGATCATGCTATTGCCAGAATTCCTATGACTCACGGTGCCATTGCCACCAGTGGTGATTATGAGCGTTATATGCTGATTGGCGGGAAGCGCTATTGTCATATTCTTAATCCATTCACCGGCTATCCCATACAGTCACCAATTGCCGGGGCAACGGTTGTGGCCGATCAGTGTTTGATAGCTGGTTCTTTTACCAGTCTGGCATTATTGAAAAGTGAAACCGATCCTGATTGGTTAAAGGAATCGGGTGTTGCTTATTTGCTGGTGGATCAACAGATGTCGTTGATTTCCAATATTCAGGTTGCTGATCAAAGTTAGTTCGGCAGTATTTGTTCCTGAAGATGATGACTGCAGTTACTGTTGGTTGGTAACAGAACACTTGTTGACAGTTTTCGCTTTTTTCGACAGGCTAGCCCGACGTTCATCCTGCTGATTGTTTTTCTGAAATTAACAGGACGTGCTGTTCAAGTAGTATTTCGAGTATCAGCCATGTCATTACCATTAATCGATCTTAGTTTACTAACGTCCCACGACCATGCCATTCAACAGGCCGAAATTCAGCGCCTTGACTACGCCTGCCGCGAAATCGGCTTTATCTATCTGACCAATACCGGTATTTCCCAGAGCTTGATGCAGGAAATTTTTGTGGCGGCAAAGCGTTTTTTTGCCTTACCGCAGGAAGAAAAGCAAAAGATCGATATTGGTACCAGCCCCAACCACAGAGGGTATGGCTCGATTGGTAAAGAAAAGCTCGATGAAGGCAATCTGTCTGATTGGAAAGAAACATTTGATATGGCGTTGGATTTGCCACCTGATCATCCAATGGTTAGCAAGTATTCCAAAATGTATGGCCCCAACCGTTACCCCCAGGATCCAGCCATAGTAGATACCTTGCTCAACTATTATCAGGCTGCGTTCACCGCATCTCAGAGTTTATTGATGGCTATGGCCAAAGCGTTAAAACTGGAAGACGATTTTTTTACTCGTTGTTTCAATACTCATGTAACCGTTTTAAGGCTTATCCATTACCCGCCGAGACCGACGATGGAACATGATAATGGTGCCGGGGCTCACACGGACTATGGATGTGTCACATTATTATTACAGGATCAAGTGGGCGGTTTACAGGTTCGTGCCCGCAATGGTGAGTGGCTCGATGCACCACCGGTAGAAGGAGCGTTAGTGGTCAACATCGGCGATCTGATGCAACGCTGGACCAATGATGAGTACGTATCCACGGCACACCGGGTAAAAGCATCGATGCCGGGAGTTCATCGCTATTCAGTTCCTTTTTTTGTTGAGCCGGATTACGAAACCATGGTTGCCTGTGTGGCGAGTTGTCAGTCTGAACAGAAGCCGGCCAAATATGAACCAATATACAGTGGTGACTGGATTCAGTCCCGTTTTGATGCCACTTATGCATATCGTCAGGGTGAATAAATCGTGGCACGTATCTGGATAAAGGAACCATTGGCCGTTTACCAGGATGTTGTTGCGGATTGTCGTGGCGGAATCGTGGTTGAACAATCCAAAATTGTGGAACTGCTGGGGTTGAACGAACAGCCGTCATTCCCGGTAGACGAAGTTTTTGATGCCCGTAACCTGGTCGTTATCCCAGGACTCATCAATACCCATCATCACTTTTATCAAACCCTGACCCGGTGTTTGCCCGAGGCAATGAATAAGCCTTTATTTCCATGGCTTAAGGTTTTATATCGGGTGTGGGAACGGCTGACGCCGGAACTGCTGGAGGTGTCATCAGAACTGGCGGCGGCGGAGTTGATGTTGTCCGGTTGTACCACAATTTGTGATCATCATTACGTTTTTCCAAAAGGCCTGGAACAGGCCATTGATATCCAGATTGCTGCTGTCCAGCATCTTGGAGCTCGTGCCACTCTGACTCGGGGCAGTATGAGTCTTGGTGAAAGCCAGGGTGGGTTGCCGCCGGATTCTGTCATACAGACTGAAGCGGACATTATTGCCGACTCAGAACGGTTGTTAAAAAGTTATCATGACCCCAAAGAAGGTTCAATGATACAGCTTGCTCTGGCTCCCTGTTCACCATTTTCTGTCAGTGAGCAATTGATGAAAGATACTGCCGAGCTGGCACGGCAATATCAGGTGTCGCTGCATACTCATCTGGCCGAAACTGTGGATGAAAACCATTTTTGTGTACAGAAATATGGTATGCGTCCGACCGACTACCTGGAACATTGTGGTTGGTTGCGTAAAGGCACCTGGCTGGCTCACGGCATCCATTTTACGGATGAGGAAATATACCGTCTCGGGCAAGCAGAAGTGGGTATCGCACATTGCCCGACGTCCAACATGCTGCTGGCTTCAGGTACCTGTCCAACACTGGAACTGGAGCAGGCTGGTTGTCATATTGGTTTGGGTGTAGATGGTTCAGCCAGTAACGATTGCTCGAATATGATGCAGGAGGTTCGCCAGTCGTTATTGCAGCAACGGTTAAAATATGGGACTGAGAAAATCACCCAACATACCGTTCTGAACTGGGCCACGCGTGGTTCTGCCAAGGTTTTGGGGCGTAGCGATATCGGTGCCATTGAGGTTGGCAAACAGGCAGATCTTGCCATGTTTGTGTTGGATGAACTGCGGTTCTCCGGTGCTGCTGATCCGATTGCTGCGCTGGTGCTCTGCGGTGCCCAAAAAGTCAGTCACTTAATGGTTGCCGGACAATGGGCTGTGGAAGATGGTTTGCTGCATATCGATCTGGAAGCGTTGAGATTACACCATACGGAACTGGCCAGGCGGTTGTTGTAGGCCTCTTTTCCTAAGTTCTGTGCAGGTCTCTGCCAACAGAGTGGGTGCTATACGATATTTAATGCTCGTGTTTTATCGGCTTATCATCTCTGTTGGTGGAAATACGGGCGTTTGTTTTCCTATAATCCCCCTCCTTTTAATATTTTCTGAAACGACAATCGCATAATCGAGAGCATTTCCCCATGGAAAAAACCTATCAGCCTCAGGACATTGAGCAGAAACATTATCAGAGCTGGGAACAAGGTGATTACTTTGCCCCCAAGGGAGAAGGCGAAGGTTACTGCATTGTCATTCCGCCACCGAATGTGACCGGTAGTCTGCACATGGGCCACGCCTTCCAGCAGACCATTATGGATGCGCTGACCCGTTACAAACGCATGAGTGGTCATAAGACCCTGTGGCAGCCTGGAACTGATCACGCCGGTATTGCCACGCAGATGGTAGTGGAGCGTCTGCTCGCGGCGGATGGCAAAACCCGTCACGATCTTGGGCGCGAAACCTTTATAGACCGGGTCTGGCAATGGAAAGAGGAAAGCGGCGGCAACATTACCCGGCAGATGCGTCGTCTGGGAGACTCTGTGGACTGGTCCCGTGAAGCGTTCACCATGGATGACAATCTGGCCGCAGCAGTCAAAGAAACCTTTGTCCGTCTGTATGACGAAGGGCTGATTTATCGTGGCAAACGTCTGGTGAACTGGGATCCGAAACTACACACCGCCATCTCCGATCTTGAGGTCGAGAACAAAGAGGAAAACGGCAAACTGTGGCATTTTCGCTATCCACTGGCAGATGGCGTGAAAACCGCTGACGGTAAGGATTATATTGTCGTGGCAACCACCCGGCCAGAGACCTTGCTCGGAGATACCGCAGTTGCCGTGAACCCCGAAGATGAACGCTATCAGTCCATTATCGGTCAATATGTTGAACTGCCATTGGTTGGTCGCCGGCTGCCCATTGTGGCTGATGACTACGTGGATATGGCATTTGGCACCGGCTGCGTGAAAATTACACCCGCTCATGATTTCAACGACTATGAACTGGGTAAGCGTCACAGTGCGCCGCTGGTGAATGTGTTTGATGCCAGTGCCAACATTCTCGCCACCGCGCAGGCGTTTCACTATGACGGCAGTATCAACCCGGATGTCCCCGGCACCATTCCGGACGGTTATGCCGGTTTGTCCCGATACGAGGCCAGAAGCAAAATCGTGGCAGATTTTGAACAGTTGGGGCTGCTCGAAGAGATCAAGGATCATACCCTGATGGTGCCCAGAGGGGACCGTTCAGGTGAAGCGATTGAACCATGGCTGACCGATCAATGGTATGTGCGTACTGCTCCGCTGGCGGAACCGGCGATTAAAGCTGTAGAGAATGGCGATATCGAATTTGTGCCAAAACAGTGGGAAAACACCTATTTTGCCTGGATGCGGGATATTCAGGACTGGTGTATTTCGCGGCAATTGTGGTGGGGACACCAGATTCCCGCCTGGTATGACCAGAATGGTGAAGTTTACGTGGCCCGTTCTGAAGCGGAGGTCCGGCAGAAATACAAACTGGCGGATGATGTACAGCTGACTCAGGATGAAGATGTGCTGGATACCTGGTTCAGTTCTGGCCTGTGGTCGTTTTCGACCCTGGGCTGGCCTGATGAAACCGCGGCTCTGAAAGAGTTCCACAGCACCGATGTACTGGTGACCGGCTTTGACATCATCTTTTTCTGGGTGGCACGCATGATCATGATGACCATGCACTTCATCAAAGATGACGATGGCAAGCCTCAGGTGCCCTTCAAAAAAGTGTATGTCACCGGTCTGATCCGGGATGAAAACGGCCAGAAAATGTCCAAGTCCAAAGGCAATGTGATTGACCCGATCGATCTGATCGATGGTATCAGTCTCGATGACCTGTTGGCCAAACGCACCAGCGGACTGATGCAGCCACAGCTGGCGGCCAAAATCGAGAAAAACACCCGCAAGTCCTTTCCCAATGGTTTCGAACGCTCCGGGACCGATGCCCTGCGTTTTACGCTGACCTCACTGGCGGCTACCGGGCGTGACATCAATTTTGATGTTAAGCGACTGGAAGGGTATCGGAATTTCTGTAACAAGCTGTGGAATGCGGCCCGCTATGTTCGCATGAATACCGTGGAAGCCTACGATTCCGAGGCATTGGCGGTTCAGGATCTGAACAATGAATCCTATGAGCTGTCGCTGGCCGACCGTTGGATCATTTCCCGCCTGCAGCGTCTGGAACAGGATGTTGCCCGTTACTTTGATAACTATCGGTTTGATCTGATGAGCCAGGCCATTTATGACTTTGTCTGGAATGAATACTGCGACTGGTATCTGGAGTTGAGTAAACCGGTGCTGTGGCAGGAAGATGGTTCCGAAACACTGAAACGCGGAACCCGACGGACGCTGGTGCGGGTATTGGAAGCCATCCTGCGAATTGCACATCCGATCATGCCTTTCATTACCGAAGAAATCTGGTTGAATGTGCGGGATCTGGCCGGGCAGGAAGGCGACACCATCATGTTGCGTCCTTACCCGGTGGCGGATGAAACCCAGTTGGATGAAAGTGCTGAGCAGGACATCGAATGGATCAAGGGTGTGATCGTTGGTGTGCGTAATATTCGTGGTGAAATGCAGATTTCGCCGGTCAAAGCCATCGATGTGATTTTGAAAGGCAATAATGCCGTTGATCAGCAGCGTTTACAGAAAAACTCTGAGTTCCTGATCAAACTGGCCAAACTGGAAAGTATTCGCTGGCTCAATGAAGATGAAGACGCACCGCTGTCTTCAACCGCATTGGTGGGTGAGACTCAGGTGTTGGTGCCCATGGCCGGTCTGATCGATGTGGCCGCCGAACAGGCGCGTCTGCAAAAGGAAATTACCCGAGTGGCGCAGGATCTGCAGCGTACTGAAGCTAAACTGAGCAATGAGAACTTTCTGGCCAAGGCACAGGAAGCGGTCGTCAATAAAGAAAAAGAAAAGGCTGCTGATCTGCAGGGTAAACTGGCGAGTCTGCAGGAACAGGCCGACAAACTGGCGGAACTAAACTGATCCTGCCATTGTCAGTCTGTCATCCGGAGCGTGCACTTATGGCCGCTCCGGATAGTTATTGTTGCCATGTCATCTAATAAAACAGGCGCTGGTGCGGTTCTTGGGTGTCGGAAATGCTGTTTCAGTGGCGATGTAAGTGAGTGATCTCTGGTTTCACGGAGCAAAGCTCGTCACTCACAGTAACCCTCGCTGAGCCAGCATTGCGATATTTTTCACTCTAAAATCATCGGGTTCTTCATTCTCGGAAGCGACCTTAACTGCCGATCATGCCAGCCACTTAACAACAGTAAACTGGCGATTGCGCCGAACAGCGCGTAAGCCATATCTGACTGGGTATCCCAGACATAGCCTTGAGTTCCCAGAAATGCCTCGGCACTGTCGCCGGTTGCAACGGCCACCCACCATTCGATCAGTTCATAAAATGCACTGAAGGCCAGGCAGAAGCAGACAATAAAAAATGAACTCATGATATTGCCGTTAATGATCTGTCTGCGTTTGATGATTTCCCGGGCGATCATGGCCGGAACAAAACCCTGGACCAAGTGTCCGAGTTTGTCGTAGTTATTGCGCGCCATGCCGAAGTAATCCCGAATGACATCAAACAAAGGAACCTCGGCATAGGTGTAGTGACCGCCGACCATCAGCACCAGACAGTGGACCAGAATCAGACTGTAGACCAGAGTGGTAAAACGGAATGAACGATAGGTGATGGCCAGAACGACTGCACCGATCATGGCTGGCACGGTTTCCAGAAACCAGGTGAATTGATCCTTGGGGTGTATGCCTGACCAGACAAGCGCCAGCGTAAAAGTACCGATCCAGAGTGCCTTTCCCATAGTGATTTCCATCCTTACTATTTTGATTTATTGGCGGTTGGACCGGTGTTGCCTGTGTATAAGTCACGGATCTGTTGTCAGAAAACCAACAGGCCTGCGAGTAGAAAAGTCATTAATACCAGGATAAATCCCTGCAGAACGGCAATCAGGATACCTTTCAAAAAGCTGGTATCCAGTACCATCATGTACGCCACGGCTGTCAGTGGCAGGGATAACAGAATGCCCAGTTGTTCGCTCAACGCAGGCACAATTCTGATGGCCATTAACTGAATGATGCTGGCAACGATGAGGGCCCCCAAACAGGTAAAAAAGCCGGTGTTCTTGGCACCGACCATGGATGCCGCGAGTTTAACGGGTATCACCATGACGGTGATCATAATCAGTAAAGCGAGCAACAGCTCCATGACAGGTTCTCCATTGATCAGGTCATAATATGTCAGATGAGGGCCGGGCAGGCTGAAGTCAAATGCGCTTAACGCGAACCTGCTTCAGTTTGTTGTACACTGTCACTCAATTGGGTAACGGGATTGGAACATGGCTGGTGAAAAAAACACTCCAGAAAAATTACTGGATCTTGCGGAAACGTATATTCGAACGGGAGGATACAGCTCGTTCAGCTTTCGCGATCTGGCCCGCGATACCGGAATCAAGAGTGCCAGCGTGCATTATCATTTTCCCACCAAAGGGCACCTGGCAGCCGCAGTGGCATTGCGTTATCGCAGCCGGTTTGAACAGGCGCTGATGGACCCTGATTTGCCTGATTTTGATCCCGAAGCGGCGCTGACTCATTACTTTTACATGTTTTATCAGGAAATGCTCAGTGCCCGGCAGATGTGTCTGTGTGCGGTTCTCAGTGTGGAAAAACCGTTGCTGCCGGAAGCGGTCATGATGGAAGTTCAGGCTTTTTTCAAATTGAATCTGACCTGGCTCAGGAAGACGTTCGCCCGTTATTACGATTTGTCGGTGGATAGCCAACCGGTAGATCGCCAGGCGGCAGTAGTGCTGGCGGCTCTGCAGGGTGGTTTGACCGGTGCTCAGGCCCTTGAGGATCCGGAATATTTCAAGCGGGTTGCCGCCGGTCTGTATCAGGGAATTTTCAATACCGAGCTGTTATTTCCTCAGGCATGAGGCCATTACCGCTCCCATTAATCCGGCCGTTGACAGCATCAGGATGATGCCGTTCAGGTTAATCAAACCGGCGAGTGCCCCGAGACCTCCCACCAATAGCAACACCGCACCGATAATGGTGTTGCTGACTGCCACGTAATCAGTGCGAAGATTTCCTTCGGCCATATCTACCACATAAGTTTTGCGACCAATACGCACACCCTGATGGGCAATGCTGAGGAAAAAATAACACAAGGGCAGCAACCAGGGTAACGCCAGCCAGTCCGGCCGAAGCCAGGCCAGCAGACACACCAGAAATCCTAAACCGGCGGCAATAAAGGAACCGACAGCCATCACGGCGGCGCTGGAAACATCGGCAAATTTCCCCCAAACCGGGCCCGAGACCAGACTGGCTGCGCCGCTGGCCAGCACAAACATACCCAGCAATTGCAGCGGGTTACCCAGTAACTGCTGCGCCAGCGCCACGTAGTAAGGCGCGGTCAGGGCTGAACACAGTAATAGTGACCGGGTGATTACAAAACGTCTGAATGGTTTATCCGTGATCAATATGCGGCTGCGTTGCAGTAGCGATTGCATGACGTTATGAGGTTTGCGGGTTTCACCCGGCAGCTCTCGGATCCGGATAAACACCAGCGCCGCAGCGGCCCAAAGCAGGCTGGCCATGAGAATCAGATAACCATAGCTGGGCGCTTCAAGCGGGTGTCCATTATGCAACAGCAGAATCGCGCCCATGACCAGCGTAATCAGACCGGAGAAGCTGGCCGACCAACCGTTGACTTCACCGCGCTGGCTCTTTGGGATGGTCTTGCCCAGCACATCTTTGGAGGCAGTGGAACTGAGACCACGGGCCAGGCTGAATGCGCTTAACAGGGCGATGATCAGCCAACCGGCGAGTGCTCCTGAAGCATGCCAGGCCACCAGACCGATACCGGCAATGGCCAGAGACTGAAAGAGGCTGCCAAAGACCCAGAACCATTTGCGCAACCGATAGCGGCTGACCCACTCGGCAATCAGCAATTGTGGCAGCAATGAACCGGCTTCGCGGATGGGCACCAGAAAGCCGAGTTGATAGAGCGGGGCACCGACACTGCCCATGATCCAGGGCAGGATGATTTTAGGGTTTGAAACGGCGTCTCCCAGCTGTACCAGAAACTGGCTGATCAGCAGGATGACAAAATTTCCGGGAATCCCGGCCTGTGCTTCCGGTGCCATATCGGCTTTTTGCCGGGGGGCAGGATGACGAACCAGTCTTTCATAAATGCGTGTACTGATGGATCGATTGGCCACTCAAATACCTGTGGTCTGTGGGAAAAGGCTGTTTATAGCAAATCCAGATGCAGAGCACACCCTGTCAGTCGATCACCCGGGTAGTGCCGGAGACCCGCACAGACGATCCCGCACTGGCGTCAAATTCCACCAGCAATCGGCAGGGAACGCCCATATCCTCTCCCTGAATGATTTCAAAACGGTTCTGGTCGTTCCATTCATTCCAGTTGAGATCACGCAGATAGCCGGCCAGAGCCGCTGCTGCGGCACCTGTGGCCGGATCTTCATACACCCCGCCGGAGGCGAAGGCGTTACGGGCATGGATCCGACTGGAGGATTCAATCCAGATCAGGCTGACAGTCGTCAGTCCGGCCTTTCTCATCAATGCCTGGGTGGCGTCAAAATCGTATCGCATTGCTGCCAGAGTGGAACGGTCTTTGAGTACCAGAATAAGATGTTGAGCGCCGGCGGACGCCACGCGCACCGGAAAATGCTCATCCAGATCCAGTGGCGACAGATGAAACAGCGCGAGCATCGGTGTGATCAGCGAGGACGCCGCCGGATGGGAGGATGTAGGAGGTGACTGCAACGTAATAAGATGATGCCCATCTTCCTTCTGCCTGACTTCCAGGCTGATTTCCCCGTCATTAAGGTATAAACGATAATGTCCGCTGCCATGCTCCGCCGCAAGGACTGCACCGCTGGCAATGGTGGCATGGCCACAGAACGGCACCTCGGTTTCAGGAGCGAAATAGCGGATACGCCAACCATCCCGGAATGGCATCAAAAAAGCTGTTTCGGAATATCCTATCCTGGCGGCGGCCGTCTGCATTTCGATATCCGCTGGAAACTGCTCCAGAATTGCAACACCCGCAGGATTTCCGCCTTCATGATGATAAGTAAACGCTGCAATACGCTGAATATTCATAGTGAGTCCCGCCCGCTACCCGATGACTTGCTCAGACTTGCAATGTAAGACCCTGTGAGCAGATCTGCAATTAAGAAAAAACCGTCCGTGTCCAAGCAGTGCTTATAGTGGAATCAGTGTTAGCAGCTCCTCCGGATGGTTCAGAATATGACTGGGATGTTCCTTTTCCAGTTCCGCCCGTGAGCCATAACCCCACAGCACCCCGGCACAATCCAGCTGGTTGTGGTTGGCCGCATGCAGATCATAGGCGCGATCACCAATCATAATGGCGTTGCGGTTAATGACACCATCGTTCAGCAGGTTTTCCAACTGTTGCCATTTATCCACGCCGATCTCTGCGCCATTCACAAAACTGAACAGCTCCAGTAAACCGAACATATCCAGAATTCGAACGGCGAAATCGCCCCGTTTGGCGGTACAGACGCCCAGTTTGCAGCATTGACGCTCATGCAATGTCGTCAGGGTGCTTTCGATGCCGTCGTACAATATGTTTTCGCTGAAACCGATATCACCATAGCGTTCACGGTATTTCTCCACTAAAGAAGCGATTAGTACGGGGTCGTTGCTGCGGGTGAGTTCGGCAAAGGTTTTGTCCAGTGGCGGGCCGATAAAACGGCTCAGCTCGTCCAGCGGAAAGGGATCAAAATGGTGGTGTTCTAGTGCGTAGTTGATGGATTGCGTGATACCGGCTTTGGGGTCACTGATGGTGCCGTCCAGATCGAAGACCAGATACTCATAATTCATGAAAAATCCAACTGCTGATTTAAAACCCTATTATCTTAGCTACTTACTGACGGTTTGCCAGTTTGGCATTGATGCGCATGGTAGAGGTTTCGAGCTGTATTTTCAGGCGGATTTGGTTATCCTCTGGCCCCTTTATTCAGGTTTGGCAAAAATTATGAGTTTCCAATTCGATCCAAGACAATATATTCGCACGGTTCCCGATTGGCCTGTTCAGGGTGTGCAGTTCAGGGATATCACCACGCTGCTGGAACATAAACTGGGCTTTCGCCAGACCATCGACTGTTACGTTCATCGTTATTTTGAAGCCGATATTGATGCCGTGGTGGGTATCGATGCCCGTGGTTTTATCATTGGTGCTCCGATTGCTTACGAGTTACGTTCCAGCTTTGTGCCGGTGCGTAAGAAAGGCAAGCTTCCGGGCGAAACCGTTTGTGAGAGCTATGAACTGGAGTATGGCAGCGCCGAGATTGAAATGCATACCGATGCGCTCAAGCCTGGCAGCAAAGTGATCCTGGTGGATGACCTTATCGCCACCGGTGGAACGATGCTGGCGGCAGCCAGACTCATCGAAAAGCTGGGTGCCAGCATCGTGGAGGTTTGCGCGATTGTGAACCTGCCCGATCTTGGTGGTAGCCGGAAGCTTGAAGAAGCTGGATACAAGGTATTTTCGTTGTGTGAGTATGAAGGGGACTGACAGACTCAACCTCTGAAGATTCAGAGGTTGTCATGTTATTGAATGATCTCCTGTTGCAGGGTTTCGGCCGCTTGTCCGAGCCCGCCCAAATTGAGTACCTGGGTGTATCCCATCTGTTCCAGAATTTTCTGTGCACGGCCGGCACGATTGCCGCTGCGGCAGTACAGTAATATCTGCTGGTCCTTATTAATTGGTTGCCGGGATATCTGTTCTGCCAGCTGATCCAGTGGCATGAGTTTGGCATCCCGCAGGTGACCGGTGTTCCATTCCTCCAGCGTTCTGACATCAACGATCAGAGCCTTCTGATAGTCGAGTTCTTTGGCTGCGACATCAGAGCAGCCGACTATTGACAACAATAACCATCCAAGCAGGAGAGTTCTTCTTTTCATTGCAATCGTCCATAAGTGTTGACGATAAATATGGTACCTTCAGTGCATAATAGAACAACCATACTTATGGCTCATAGGAGAGTTTCCCCATGGCAACGTTTAAAGCATTTTTAGTGACAGAAGATGACGGCCAGTTTCGGCAGGATGTTGTGCAGCGCAGCTTTGATGCTTTGCCTGATAACGATGTGCTGATCAAGGTAAGTTATTCGTCCCTTAACTATAAAGATGCATTGTCAGCCAGTGGCCATAAGGGTGTCACTCGTGAATATCCTCACACTCCCGGTATCGATGCTGCCGGGGTCGTGGTATCAGATCGAACCGGGCGCTGGCAACCGGGCACTGAAGTGGTGGTTATTGGTTACGATCTGGGTATGAATACCTCTGGTGGTTTTGCGGAATTTATCAGTGTGCCGGCGGACTGGCCGATACAGCTGCCCGACAACATCAGTCTGGAAGAATCCATGATGCTTGGAACGGCCGGTATTACCGCGGCATATTGCCTTGAAAAGCTCCTTGATAACGGTTTAGTGGCCGATAATGGTGAAGTATTGGTTACCGGGGCTACTGGTGGTGTTGGTGCTTTCGCCCTGACGATACTGGCGCAGATGGGGTTCAGCGTAGTGGCCAGCAGCGGTAAGCCCGAGGCATCGGAATGGCTGCTCGAACTTGGCGCCAGCCGGGTCATTGATCGTAATGAAATTGGAACACAGTCTTCAAGGCCCATGCTCAAATCCGAATGGGCCGGAGCAGTGGATACCGTCGGTGGTCATACGCTTGAGAACATTGTAAAAAGTCTTAAGTTTGGTGCCAGTGTCGCAGCCTGTGGAAACGTCACCGGAGCTGACCTGCAAATGACCGTATTCCCGTATATTTTACGGGGAGTCAACCTGCTCGGTGTTGCCAGTGCCGATGCCAGCCGGGATGATCGCATCCGGGCATTTGGTAAACTTGCCTCCATGTGGAAACCTGCGCGATTGCGCAACATGGTACAGCATGTCGGGTTGCGTGGATTGTCGGAACAGATCCGGCAAATGCTGGCCGGTCAGCATCAGAAACGGGTCGTCGTCGATCTGGCAAAAGAGTAAGATGCGCGTCTGATTTGTAACCCATACAGGAGGAACTGTTCTGAACACTGCAACTGTCAAACTTGAACCCAGTTGGCTGAGCCGGTTACAGGATCAGTTTGAGATGGATTATATGAAGTCGCTGAAGCATTTTCTGAAACATGAAAAAGCCAGCGGTAAACAAATATATCCCAGAGGTGAGGAATATTTCCGTGCTTTTGATCTGACTCCCTTTGAGCAGACCAAGGTCGTCATCCTTGGTCAGGATCCCTATCATGGCGAACATCAGGCCCATGGATTGTGTTTTTCTGTTCGACCAGAGGTCAGGGTGCCGCCCAGTCTGATCAATATTTATAAAGAGCTGAATCGCGATATCGGCTTTACCATTCCCAATCATGGTTATCTGGAATCCTGGGCCCACCAGGGGGTGCTGCTGTTGAATTCGGTGTTAACCGTTGAGGCCGGGCGGGCTGCTGCCCATCAGGGCAAAGGCTGGGAGCAATTTACCGACCGGGTCATCGCCGTGATCAATGAACAGCTGGACAATGTGGTATTTATGCTTTGGGGCAGTTATGCCCAGCGCAAAGGTCAGTTTATCGATACCCGCAGGCACCTGGTGTTGAAAACCACACACCCTTCACCGTTGTCTGCACACCGGGGATTTCTCGGTTGTGGCCACTTTTCCCAGGCCAATGCCTACCTGCAGCAGTGTGGTCGGACTCCGGTCAACTGGCAGTTGCCGTTACAGGTCTGACATCCTGTTATGTTGAGTGTTCAGGATCTTATTAATGCCATTGTGCTGGTTATGGTGGTTGCCTGGGTCTGGCATCTGCTCGGTATTCGCCAGCGAGCGGTTGTTGCCGCCAGGCGCCATTGCCAGAAGCTGCAATTGCAGTTTCTGGATGAAAGTGTGCACCTGCTGCGCTTTCGGTTGCGATGGGTAAATGGCATGCTTCGGTTGGTACGTCACTATGGTTTCGAATTTGCCGTTACCGGGGAGCAGCGCTATCAGGGCGATGTCATCATGTTGGGAGCACGGGTACAGTTGATTGAACTGGAACCGTATCCAATACAGGAAGACGATTTCGACGCCCCCGTTCATCACCTGCATTGACCGTTTCGGAAGCGGCTATCCATAGTCTTACGACAGACTTATCCGGCCAATGAAATGATCAGTGTATTGTGTGCCAGGATGAGCTGGCAGAGTATCCTGCTTGTCTGGTCAGTTTCATGGCTTCATTTCTTTAGGGGGCCTCTGAAAAACAGGAATAGTTTTGATGCAGGCGAGGAAGCACCACTCGCAACACCGCAGTTTACAGGCGTAAATGAGGATGTGAGACTGGGGCTGACAACGTCCTGCGCGAAAATAGTCCATTTTTCAGAGGTTCCTTAGTGTCTCGGTTGTGATTGAATGAGACTGTGGCTACGGCTCTCTATATCACTGTTAGCTGCATGGTTATTGTTTATATTGACCGACCAGTCTTTGCAATGATAACCATGGACATTCGTTTGAAAACAAAATTCATTCGCAATACCATCGGCTGTCAGATTGAATGAGTTGGAAGTGATGGATTTGCAATGTAGTCATACTCATCAGAAATCACGCCTGCATGGCGATGGTTTGAGTGTCGGTTATGGTGACAGGACCATTCTGCAGGGGGTGGATTTTGCCGTTGCTGATGGCCGCCTGACGGTGTTGGTCGGACCCAATGGCAGTGGTAAATCCACGTTGCTGAAAACGATGGCCCGAATTCTGGCACCTAAATCCGGTCAGGTATTGTTGGATGGTAAAGATATTCACCAGACCCGCACTCGTGAAGTGGCCAAAAAGCTCGGATTATTACCACAGGGGCCCACTGCGCCCGATGGTCTGACGGTCCGTGAGCTGGTGGCTCAGGGACGGTTCCCTCATCAAAGTCTGTTACGGCAATGGAGCTCTGAGGATGAGCGAGCTGTAAACCAGGCGATGGAAACGGCCCAGGTATCCGGTTTTGCCGACCGGCCAGTGGATGATCTGTCCGGCGGGCAGCGGCAACGCTGCTGGATTGCGATGGTGCTGGCGCAGCAGACTGATCTGATTCTGCTGGATGAACCCACCACGTTTCTGGATTTGAAAGTACAGGTGGATCTGATGCAGATGCTGGTTCGTTTGGCCCATGAACGGGGTCATACTCTGGTAGTGGTACTGCATGAACTGAACCTGGCCGCGGCTTATGCGGATACGCTGGTCATGATGCGTGAGGGCCGGATCGTGGAGTCGGGTCCGCCGGAACGGGTCTTCAATCGCGAAAATCTGAAGACAGTTTTTGATCTCGATGCCAATGTGATTCGTGATCCCCATTCCGGATCATTATTGTGCGTGCCGGTGGTGATGGCCACCGATGGTTATGATGCTGAAGTCGCTGGAGCTATTCATGAATCCTGAAAAGTATGTTTTTTGCCGTGAAGTCAGTCTGGAGCGTTCAGAGCCGCTGGCGGGTACTGGTGTTCATCAAAGCTCCAATCTGCTGATCAGCTGGCCCATCGGCAAATGGCTGAAAAGTCTGCGCAAGACCAAAGATATGAGCGACGAACTGCTGGCCCTGGCTGATGCGATTGTGAGCGCCGGTCGCAGGATCAATCTGATCGATCGTAAAGACCAGCCTGAAGATGTACATCGGGCTTATCTGATGCCGGAAAACCGGGTGTACGATGTGCCGCATGCATCTTTGGTTGAGTTTCTCACCGCTGTTTTGGAAGGCACACCTCTGTATCGCTGGTTTGCCGGATCCGTTGAGGGTTCCCTGGTGCTCTGTTGTACTCATGGTAATAAAGATAAATGCTGTGCTAAATATGGCTATGCTGCCTATCAGTCACTTGCAGCGGCGGCCGGGAAACTCGATGCGCCTGTTGAGGTCTGGCAGAGTTCCCATCTGGGCGGCTGTCGATTGTCTGCCAGTGCGCTGGTGTTTCCGCAAATGCATAAATACGGTCGTATCGAGCCAGATCAGGCTGAGGCATTGCTGACGGCTGAAATCAACGGCGAGATATATCTTCCAGCTTATCGCGGTGCCTGTCATCTTGACCCTCAGCAGCAGGCAGCGGAAGTGGCGGCCCGTCAATGGCTGGCAGATCATCAGATCACCGGGCTGGTTCAGATACAGGTGATAGAACAGCAGCCTGACAAGGTCACCATCTTCTGGAGAGCACATAATTGCCGTGGATCGGTCATCGTCAGCGGTTATGAGGACAGCGTGCAACGCTATGGTACCTGTGCCGAAATCGATAACGATGAAGCGATGACGGCGGTACCGGTCTGGCGGGTAACAGATGTACAGCCGCTCAACGGCGGCGGCGATACAGCAGATAAATAAAGAACGGTGCGCCGATTGCCGAGACGAATATCCCTGCCGGAAGGTCTTGAGGTAGAAAGCCGATACGTCCGATGAGATCTGCCACTAACACGATCAATGCCCCTGTTAGCCCCGAACCCAGAATGCGACCAGGCATTGTCTGACCACAAATGCCTCTGGCCAGGTGAGGGGCAATCAGACCAACAAAGCCGATGCCGCCGGCGAACGCGACCGCCGAGCCAGCCAATGCAACACTGCCGGCCAGCAGGAGCAGGCGATTACGGTTAACCGCTGCTCCCAGTCCCAGCGCCTGCTGATCATTCATGCCCATCAGTGCCAGCGGGCGTGCCATCACTATGCTTAGCGGCAACAATATGATCAGCCACGGCAGCATACCTATGACATCCTGCCATTGGGCTCCGTACAGACTGCCGGTCAACCAGACGTAAGTACTCACCGTGGTGTTCAGATCACTCATGACTATCGTGAGTGTGGCAACCGCTTTCAGGGCAGCGGCTATGGCGATTCCCACGAGCACCAGCCGTATGGGAATGATGCCGTTATTGCGTGCCAGCGCGTAAATCAGCAACGCCGTCAGACCTGCTCCTGTCAGCGCAAATACCGGTAACCAGTGGATGCTGATGACCCCGGCAAATATGGCCAGGAACAATACTGCACCGAATGCGGCACCATCGCTGATGCCAATGATGTCCGGCGAAGCCAGAGGGTTGCGTACCACCTGTTGCAGAATAACGCCGGAAATACCGAGTGCTGCACCCACCTCCATTGCCAGCAGGGCTCGCGGTAACCTGAGGGTGTAAACCGTAAATCCATGGTCGCTGTCAGAGGGGGCTATGATTGCCTGAATAACCTGCGGCGGAGTCAACAGTGTGCTGCCCAGACACAAATACCCCAGAACGGCAAATGCCAGAATACAGAGCAGACACATTACCCGCCAGGACGTGGTTCGATGAAACGCCAGTGCCAGTCGTTCGGAACGGGAACGTAGCAGATAATAGTGACTCATAAGACAGGACTCCGGCGTCGGGCGATAGCAATAAATACAGGGGTGCCGAGGAATGCCGTCATAACCCCAACCGGTAGCTCCTGAGGTGGAACGACAAACCGCGACAGCGTATCCGCCAGCAGCAATAAAATGGCGCCGAACATGGCAGCAGCCGGTAGTACCCAACGGTGATCACGACCAAACAGCATTCTGGCCAGATGCGGAATGATCAGCCCGACAAAACCGATCATCCCGGCCAGTGCAACGGATCCTCCGGCGAGCACTATGACCAGAGTCCCGAGCACCAGGCGGACAACAATGATTCTCTGACCCAGTCCTTTGGCAATTTCATCATTCAGTAGCATCAGGTTCATTTGCCGGGTCATGATCATGGTCACTATCCAGGCCAACGCGAAAAGCGGCAGAAACGGAATAATCATGGCCATGGTCCGGCTGGACAACGAACCGCCGAGCCAGAACAGAATACCTTCCAGACTCTCGCGGTTGAGTATTAACAATCCCTGGGTAAATGCCACAAACAATGCCGTGATGGCGGCTCCGGCCAACACAACCTGTATCGGTGCAAAACCGATACTCTGTTGATAGCCCAGCAAATACACCAGCAGGCCAGCAACGGTGGCACCCATGAATGCCACCCAGATGTACTGTTCCAATGAGGTGAGAGAAAAAAAGCTGAATGCCGCGACGATAAAAAACAATGCT
The DNA here is from genome assembly GCF_000940805.1 of Gynuella sunshinyii YC6258. Classification (GTDB taxonomy): domain Bacteria; phylum Pseudomonadota; class Gammaproteobacteria; order Pseudomonadales; family Natronospirillaceae; genus Gynuella; species Gynuella sunshinyii. The sequence continues at coordinate 2,326,604 of NZ_CP007142.1, forward strand.
CCGGCATTAATGCCAAACAGGCTTGGTGATGCCAGAGCGTTGCGGGTCAGAGCCTGTAACATTGTACCGGCGCAGGCGAGGTTGGTGCCGATCACCACAGCCAGTACCGCCCGATTCAACCGGCTTGACTGGATAATAATGTGTTCGGTGATGTGGTCATCGTAATGAAAAAGAGCATCAATCACGACATTTAAAGGGATGCGGGTTTGTCCGAATGCGATACTCGCCACAGCGGCGGCAAGCAATACCAGTGAACAAATCAGCAAACCAGCGGTTTTGGCAGTAGTGGTATGCAGCACAGCGTTGTTCCGGTTATAACAAAATGGCGCGATACCTCCTTGTATCGCAACAGAGCGAGTGTAGTGTCTTGAATAAAACCTATATTAAAAAAGCACCTCAAGATGTTCACAGCGAGGCGCAGCTCGCTGAACTTAAAGTAGATGTGCGAAGTGAATTCGGCGGCCCATTTAAATATGCGTTTTATTTGAGACACTACACTATGTGGTTGGCGGGAATTTACTCGCTCAATTGATAGTGTTTGAAAATACTGTCAAGCATCCGGCTGGCGGCCAGCGGACCTCCGCCCATATTCCAGTCCACTTCGTTCACTTCATAAACGTGTTGTTGTTTGACTGCATCCAGGGTTTTCCAGAGCGGGTGTTGGGTCCATTGCTGGTAGGTCTGCTTGACCGCTGGATCGGTTTCCGTCATGAAAATAAAAAACACGTCGGCGTTCATACTGGGGATGCTTTCCTGGCTGGTCAGTTTGACTCCCCAGATATTTTCACGGTGTGCGGGAGGGCGGGAAAAACCCAGTTCGTTCAGAATCAGACCGGCAAAACTGTTGTAGTAAATGCGCGCATGATCACTGCGGAAATTCAGCAGCGCCACTTTCTGTGGCCATTGAATATCCGGATTGCGGGATACCGCATTGCTGAAACGTGCAACTCTTGCATCCCAGTCCGCCAGCCACGTCTGTGCCTGTTGTCTGCGACCCGTGGCCATGCCCGTCATGTGCAGTGTTTCTTTGAATTTATAAACAGTTTCCAAAGCAATGGTGGGGGCAATCTGACTCAGTTGAGGATAGATTTTTTCATGGCGCAATTTAGCCGCGATGATCAGATCGGGTTTCAGTTTGGCAATTTCCTCCAGATTGGGCTGGGTTTCCAAACCAACGTGAGGGACCCCTTTCAAAGGTTCACGCAAATACTCATACATGGGTTGTTCAACCCAGGAATCCACTACACCCACCGGGGTGATACCCAGCGCGACGGTCGCATCAGTAGCACCTTGGAATAAGGTCACGATGCGCTTTGGAGTGTCGTTCAGCACGGTGGTGCCCATGGCGTGGTGTATGGTGACTTCGGCACGTGCGCTGAATGCGGCGATAGCCATGGCAACAAACAGCATAATGCGTTTGACTGAAGCACGGAAATTTAACATAGCATCCTCTTAACAGGGGGTCGTAAGACAATTCGGTGAATGGCTGCGCCCATCCAGATACGATTGACGTGATCTGGCCGGGGGGTGTTTGATCTGCAGGCCTTGCTAACGATGCTCATGTTATTGATAGTTATTCTCGTTTTCAATGAGAACGGTCACAGAATATCTCTGCGGATCATCTCTGTTGCCGTCCCTGGCAATGATCATCCTCGGTCGTTAATCACCGGTCACTGGGTGGTCAGATAGTCGGCCAGATTGATCACCCCATCGCAGACACGGGACAGTTGTTCATGATCATGACTGATCAGTATCAGAGTGCACTGCTGCTGTCTGCAGGCGGAAACCATCAACTGCGTGACCGTCTGGGTGGTGAGCGGATCCAGTCTGGATGTGGGTTCGTCGGCTACCAGTAACATCGGCTCCATCAACAGCGCCCGAAGTATGGCGACTCGCTGCAACTCCCCTCCGCTGACCTGGTCACGGCTGCGCTCCAACAGATCCGCAGACAGCTGCAACTGCTCAAGCAGCACCGGAATCCGTTGTTCATCCAGTTGATGCAGGTCGATGAGATCCTGCAGCAGCTGTTTGAGCGGTGGACCATCGGCAAAGGCGCTTGGAGGATCCTGATAGAGTTTCAGGCATTGATGACGGTTCACCGGCTGCAGGTAGCGTATCTGACCCTGATCCGGTTGGAGCAGGCCCAGAATGATATCTCCCAGTGTGCTCTTGCCACAGCCACTGTCGCCGCATAGCCCGATAATTTCGCCGCGATTAATGGTGAGATGCAGGTTGGCGAACAGATCATGCCCGCCGCGCCGCATGGACAGATTGTCCAATTGCAGCAAGGGTTGGGGAGAAGCGTGGGTATCCGGTTTATTGACTGGCCAGTTTCTCGGGGACGCAGCGATCAGCGCACGCGCGTAGGCTGATTGCGGATGGTTCAATACCTGTTCGGCATCACCCTGCTCAAGCACCCGGCCCTTTTGCATGACCATGATCCGGCCGCCAAGCTGGCGTGCCACTTCGACATCATGCGTGATGGTCAGCAGGCCGCCGGTGTTGGCATGTTGTTTCAGTAACCGAACAATGTCGTCGCGTCGGCTGGCATCCAGGCCCTTAGTGGGCTCGTCCGCCAGCATGATGTCCGCGCCCCCGGCAGTCGCTGCAGCAAATGCGACACGCTGGGCCATGCCGCCGGATAATTGATCTGGCCGCTTATGTCCGGCCTGTTGCAGGCCAAGAAACTGAAGCTGTTGTTCCGCTGCCAGTTGTGCCGGCGCCGATGCCAGGCCGCGAACATAACGAAATACATCTGCAACCTGCCGGCACGCTTTCATCAATGGGTCCAGAGAATGCCAGGGTTCCTGTGGCAGCATGACCAGCGTGCGTCCCCAAAGTGCCTGTAACTCCGGCCCGCTGTAGTGATTGACGTTTTTGCCAAGGATGCGGATATGGCCGCTGCGGGTTAGACCTTCGGGGAGCAGTCCCATAATTGCCTGGGCCAGCAGGCTTTTACCGGAGCCGGTTTCGCCGAGTACCGTCAGCGGAGTGCCCTGGATCAGTTGCAATGACAGATCCTCGACGATGATATCGTCCTGGCTGTGAATGTGCAGATGGTCGATCTCGATCAGAACTGTCATGAGGATTTCCCCGCCAGCAGATTGAATCCCAGCACCATCATGAACAGTGCCACCAGTGGTTGCGCCAGCGCCCATGGAGCATCGGCATAGTATGGAAACAGTTCGACGATCATGAGCCCAAGTTCAGAGGCAGGCGGTTTTAGTCCGACGTAGACGAACCCGACCGAGGCCATGGTCAGTACTGATGTCGCTGCCCCAAAGGCTGCCAGAGTGAATACGTCATGGCGGATCGACGGCCAGATATGGCGGCGAAACAGATACCAGCGTCCAAACCCCAGCATGGTTGAGGACTGGATCTGTGGTCCGTTGATGATGCTGAGCACCGTGGCTCTGACAATGCGGAAATATTCCACCCAAAGGGTCATGGCGATGGCGAAATAGAGCATGAAAAATGAACCCGGTACCAGCGCTGCGCATAGCAACACCAAAACCAGTCCCGGCAGTGCCAGGATGGTGTTGACCAGGAAGTTCAGGCCATGATCAACCCAACCACCACGCCAGGCCGCCCAGACGCCAAAACCGGTACCGATGACCGCAGATGTCAGCACGCAGGACAGGCTCAGAATGAACGACAGGCGAACCGCAGCAGCCATTCTTGCCACCATGCTGCGACCGAACTGGTCGGTGCCCAACAGGTGTTCACCACCCGGCAGCGCGAAACGGTTTTGCAGCGTCTGCCGGACCCCATCATGCTCGCCAAACAGGCTTTCTAAAGTAGCAAATAGCATTAATGCCAGCAGCACCACCAGCCCGAGGCGTTGCGCGCCAGAAAGACGAATAAACCCATGTCTGATCATGATTGCTGCCCCCGTGGATCCAGTAACCGGCAGCTGGCATCCACCAACGTATTCAATAAGACAAACAGAATGCCCATGACCAGAGCAGTGCCCTGTAGCATCGGAATATCACGGGAAAACACCGCATGCGACAGGCCATGACCGATACCCGGCCAGGCAAACAGGCTTTCGATCATGACCACGCCTTCGATCAGTCCGACCAGCTGTATACCCATGAAGGCGACGATGGGTACGGCCATATTGCGCAGCCCATGGCGTAGAAACGTGATTCCTCTGCCCAGTCCTTTCACCCGGGCAAACTGATAATACGCCGATGCCGCCACGTTGCGGACGCTGCCACGAATCACCCGGTTGGATATCGCCGCCAGACTCAGCGCCAGCGCCAGTGATGGCAATACCAGATGCACCGGATGGCCGAACCCGGCGACTGGAAACCAGCGCAGTTGCATGGCGAAGATCAGGATCAGAATCAGGCCCAGGCTAAAGACCGGTTGCGCACGGGTCAGGGTCGACAGGGTCAGCGCGGAATAATCCAGCCAGCCATTGGGGCGCAGACCAGACAGGATGCCGACAGGCAGGGCAATGACTGCCGACAGCAACAGCGCACAGACGGCCAGCAGCAACGAGTGACCCAGTTGATGTTGAATTTCTTCAATCACCGGCGCACCGCTGACCAGACTGTTACCCAGATTCAGGGTGATCAGGTCTGCCAGCCAGCTCAGATACTGTTCCCACGCCGGGCGGTCCAGCCCCAGTTCAGCACGGACTGCCGCAGCGGCGGCAGAGGATACGGCATCTTCACCATAGCGGCCGGCGGCTATTTTATAAGCCATGTCTCCTGGCAGGGAGCGGGCCAGGACAAACGTCAGGGTACCTACGCTCCACGCCATCATGATGGCCTGAAGCAATCTGTTAACAATCATTCTGCTCATAGGTTGGCCAGGTTCATCTCTGCAATTCGAAAGGAGCGTTCAAATGGATCAAAGTGGAACCCGTTTACCCGTTTGGCCACTGCGCTTTGTTGAACGTAGAACGAAACCGGAATCATTGGCAGGTCTTCTGCCAGTAATGCGGACAATAGCCGGCGTTGTTGTGCCAGCACGTTGGCATCGGCTTCGGTTTTCATGGCCGATAACAATGAAAACGCTTTTGCATTGTTCCAGTTCATCGGTCCCCAGTCGCCACCGGCGGCGGTACTGAAATCCGCCAGTATGGTACCGAGAGGGTCAGGTATGTTGGCGAAATTCCGGGCGATCAGTGCCAGTTGCAAAGAGCCATCGGCGTGTCCGGAAGGAATGGCACTGGCATTTTCCATGGATACATCCAGTCGGATACCCAGTTCTGCCCATTGAGCCTGGATGGCAGTAGCCACGAGCATGAGTTCGGGACGGTTGGCGTAGGTAATCATACGCAGCTGAAACGGCTGTCCGTTACGTATCAGGGTGCCATCTTCGGATTGTTTCCAGCCGGCTTCGGCAAGTAGCGTTTTTGCCTGTTCGAGGTCCTGTACAGGTTCTGGCAGACCGGCCAGATGCCAGTGATGCATCGTGGGACCAAAAAACTGACTGGCCGCGGTACCGGGAGCGCCGAGGATATTTGCTGCGATGCCTTGACGGTCAATGGCCAGACTCAGTGCTTTGCGGGTTTTGAGGTCATTGAGGAAAGGGTGCGCGTTATTGACTTTGATGAGAATTGACCGTGGTATCAAGGTGGAATCAATCTGTACGTGATCGCTCTTTTTAAGCAGGTCGACGCTGGCCGGATCAAGGTTATAAACGATATCGGCTTCACCACTTTTCACCATCAGAGCCCGGCTTTCGGAGCGGTGACCGGTCAGATACTCTGCGTGCGCAATAATGGCCGGTGTGCCCCAGTACTCATCGAAACGACTGACTTTGACTTTGTGTGGCGGGGTATATTCCGTTAATTGATACGGACCGGTGCCATAAAGTTCCACCACGTCACCATTATCCGCATAGGATTCTGGTGCCAGAATGGCGGTGCTGTAATGTGCCAGTACTGCGGTAAACGGCAAATAGGGTTGTTGCAGCTGAATGACCACGGTATCCGGGTCGACCGCGCGAATGCTGTCGATGCCGGCTTCCAGTAATGGCCCCGGATGGCCCAGAGCTGTCTGCAGGCTGTGAGCTACAGTATCGGCGGTCAAAGGCGCACCATTGTGAAAGGTGACCTGTGGACGCAGATGCAGAGTCCAACGGCGGTTTTGATCACCAATCTCCCAGCTTTGAGCCAGTCCGGGTAGTAATTCTCCGGCATCATTGGTGTTGATCAGGGTTTCCAGTATCTGCATCCGGGTATAGACGTAGCCGGACTTGGAGGGTGCCAGGCTGACTGCTTCAAACGGACCGCTGATGGTCAACAGGTCATCGGGCTGGCGGGGTTGGCAGGCCGATAACAATAGTGATATCAACAGAGCGGACACAAGCGTACTGAATGACTTGCATAGTGTTGGGTACATGGGTATCTGATCCTTCGGTTCTCAAAATCGGAGTAAACTAAAAATTATGTTATAACATAACAAAACTGAAAAGAGTCAATTTGTACGATGGTAATTTTATGAGCGATGGTGTTTCGCAATTTCAGATGGTCAGGGTGACAATGTGCAGTGTAGAGAGCTGTATGCACGACTGGATTGGTTGGTATCGATAACGACGGAGATGACGATAAGAACGACCGTCGGGCCTATGCCTGCCAATGAATAATCATCAGAGCCCGTGACGGTCGTCGTGACATGATTGAGGCTTTTGCTCAGAAAGCCTGCGCTGGATTTATCAGGGTTGGCAGTTTGCCATCGGCGTATCTGCTACCACGGTCGCGAAATGATAGCTGTAGTCTCCATCGATTGCCTGAGTGTCTTCAGTGCCGGCAAATTGACCAATAATGTAGGTTTCCTCTTTCGGGATACCTGCCGCAGCATAGGCACCGATATCTGTCTGGGCATTTCCGTAAGCACGGATAATATTCACTCCGTTATCGATGAGTTTTTGGATATAAGCGGTTTTATAGTCCTGGGTGTCAGGAGGAATCGGGCCATCGCCATAAGGGTTGGTATGCAGGTGCCAGGATGGAATCTGCTGGATATCGAACCATTCACGAGTGTCTTTGGCCAGCCAGTAGGGCCGTCCGGTGAGATAAATCAGACGATACTTCTTATCCTTGTAAGCATTGACGGTTTCGATGGCATAAGAGTGCGTCAATGCTGTGCGTATTCCGAGATAGTCTCCCACGGCTTCAAAATCCGTCAGCGTCAATGTGCCATCGATATCAAACAGAATGGCTTCGGTACCGGGTTCCACCACGCTTAAGTATCCTGTCGCACTGGTCAGGTCGCCGGCGACGACCATGCGTACCAGATATTCACCGGCATCGCGGTCGCCTGCTGGCACATAGACTTTGCCGTCACTGTCAGTCCGATAACTGCCGAGATATTCCCAGTCACTCATGCCGGTACCGTAGATGTAGGCATAAATCTGTTCGTCTTCCAGATCCTTGTGCAGAAAAATATCGTAATCGAATTTGCCGACCATCGTTCCGGTGTCGCCGGCAGCCACCACTTCATCGTGAACCATGTGATAGGGCTGATAAAAAGAGGAGAGAATTTTGCTGCCCAGATGTTTGAAGCTGATTTTTTCAGGCTGTGGTGGCTCGGGACTGTTGTAAACGCTGTCCAGATCAGGGCAGCTGAACGCTTGGGAAAGAGTACTGAGTCCTGTCATGGTGAGAGTAATTATTGTCCGGATAAAGAATTGTCGCATTTTGATTCCTCAGATTGTTGTTGTCATCTTTTTTTCACGGCTCCTGCATACATGCTATGTATCAGTGATGACGGTTTTATGGCTGACACTGCATAGCTTTATCGCAAATAAACTATCAAACCCTCATATATTTGTAGGAACGTCCTGGTCGTTTTGCTCCGTAGTTTGCATCTGTCACGGTACCTGGTCAGCAAACTTCACTATTGGTAAAAATCATTATGAAATGAAAAGCACGATGTGAATCAAAATCACTCGATAACGTTGAATGTTTGTCATAAGTACGGCAAAACGGTTGTCTGTCATTCATCTGCATGTGAGCGTGGCGTCGTCGGATCAGCAAAACGGTTTTTGGTTTATGGCCTAACCAATAATGTATGAATGGAATCAACTTTAAGCCGATTGACACAGATGATTTTTGGGTGCTAACAAATAAGAAAAAAGCGGGAAAACACCATGAAAACTTCTCTTTCAGTATTCAGAATATTTGCGTCCGTCACGTTGGCGGCGATGACCGTGATCGTCTCCGGCTACGGCTGGAGTGTTCAGGTTTATCAGGTCGGTGCCGGTAAAGCGGATATTACCGGTCCCTTTGTAGCTTCCAGTACCGGTTACAATAGTCCAGGTGACGAGATGTCAGGACTGACCATGCGACTCTATAGCCGGGCATTCGTGATCGAACAACCTGACGCCAGGATGGTTGCGATTGTGACCGCCGACCAACTGCATATGTATCAGAGCGTCAAACTGGGGGTTATCAGTCGTTTGCAGGCGCTTGGTTATGGTGATCGCTTCGATGACAGCAATGTGCTGTTATCTGCCACGCACACCCATTCGGCCACATCCAATACTTCGTGGTACACCCTGTTCAATTTGTTTAACGGAGTTATCGGTTTTGACCGTCTGCATTATCAGGTCGTGGTGGAGGGCATTACCCGTTCCATTATTGATGCTTATGATGCCCGTCGACCGGCGACTATTCGATACGCCGAAGGGGAGGTTATCAACGGCGTGTACAATCGTTCCAGTCTGGCTTATGGCGAGAATCATGATGCGGATCAATTCGCTTCCAATGTCGACAATCATATGCGGTTGTTGCGTTTCGATGGTTTGGATGGTTCTGAAATCGGTCTGTTGAACTGGTTTGCGGTTCATGGCACGTCTTTGGGAATCGACAATCACCGTATTCATGGCGATAACAAAGGTTGGGCGGCTTATCGTTTCGAACAGCTGAAAGGTAACGGTTTTGTCGCGGCATTTGCCCAGGGAGCAGTGGGGGATTCCAGTCCCAATATCCCGGATCCCGACAACATCACACACCCGTTTTTACGTCCTGCTGATCTCGACCCCACTTTGGATGCGATGGAAAACCCCATCGTGGCCGGGAATCATCAATATGAAGCTGCGCTGTCTCTGTATCAGAGTGCTGGTACAGCAAAGCCGGTCACTGTGGATTATCGTCATACCTATGTGAACTTTAATCAGGTTGCCGTACAGCAGGACTACATTCAGGAACAGATGATGCCATGGGATACCGACGTTGCGGACAATAATGCCTCCACCTGTGTGGCAGTCATCGGTGCCGGTTTTCTGGCTGGAGATGAAGAAGGTGCACCGGTGGACCTCGCTGCCGAAGGAGAAATCAAAAACCGTTATCTGTTTGATGATGGAACCTGGGTGCAGCAAAAATATGATTTGGACACTTTGCCGGAAAGTGATCTTGGCAATGCCCTCGGCGCACTTTGGCCGATTGCCAGGGCTGCTTTAAAAACCGATCAGTATGATGCCTGCCAGAAGGAGAAATTTGCCTTATTGCCCGTTGGCAACGTTGACGATTACTGGTTTCCAAACCCCAATGTCCCGTTTGTGCCGGTGGATATTCCATTGCAGGTCATTCGTATTGGCGATCTGGCTGTACTGGCCACACCATTTGAAATGACCACCATGACCGGTCGACGCTTGCGTCAGCAACTGGCTGATACGCTGGCTGGCGGTGGAGTGAATACCGTGGTGTTGGCCGGAATGGCCAATTCCTACGGTCAGTATCTGACGACTCGCGAGGAGTATGCTGCCCAGCATTTTGAAGGTGCCTTTACCCTTTATGGTCCCTGGGAGATGGCTGCGGTGGCGCAGGAACTCGACAGAATCAGCGCCGATATGGTCGCTGGCCGGGTTTCCCAGGCCGGGCCGACGCCGCCGGATCTGTCCGATCAACAGTTGATACAGACCTGGATTTCCAGCAATGGGGTGGTCACCGATGGGGGGGATTTCGGTGCGGTGCAGGAAGATGCTCACGACACATACTCCGCTCAGCGCGATATCGTCACCGTATCGTTTCGGGCAGCCCATCCGCGCACGATTCTGGAGAAAAAAATGGATGGCAGTCTGACTGAATTCTATGACCCCGAGCAATACAGCTTTCTGGAGATCCAGCGCCAGGAAGGGCAGCAATGGATCACGGTAGCCAGAGATACTGATCCTTACACCAGCTTCGACTGGACTCGCGACGGTGGCCCGAACAGTTTGTCCGACCGCTCCACGGCCACGGTGACCTGGCTGGTCCGTGGGCAAACACCTGGGCTCTATCGCATTAAATACAATGGCCTGGCCAAACGCTGGATGGTGGTGACGACGGTGTATGAAGCATTTTCGGGTTATTCATCAGCGTTCGAACTGTATTGAGCGGCCCTGAATGATCGCCGGGTCGGCATGGTTGCGACGTTTCCGATAGCGGCCCTACGTTATCGGATGTGGATGACCGCATCCTTGAACGGCTTTCATGAATTGGAAACAGGGTGTTGCTGTCAGGGTTGATCAGTTTAGTATGAGCGTCGCTCATATTTTTAACTGTAAAGGCAACAATGACACCGACAGCGTTTTCCATCACGGCAGGGTTTCCTGACTTGGATGCCTTGCCGAAAGATTTTATCTGGGGGGCTGCCACCTCTGCTCTGCAAATCGAAGGCGCGACCGGCCTGGACGGTCGTGGCCGGTCCATCTGGGATACTTTCAGTGACCGCCGCAGTAACATCCGAGCCGGCGACCGTCCGGAGCCGGCCTGTGAACACTATCATCGTTATCCCCAGGACATTCGGTTAATGCAGCAACTGAACCTGCAGGCGTACCGGTTGTCGATCGCCTGGCCGCGCATCTTTCCGAAAGGCCGCGGGCGTATCAATCAGGCCGGGCTTGACTATTACAAACGCCTGACCGATAGACTTTTAAATGCCGGGATCCGGCCATTTGTGACACTGTTTCACTGGGACCTGCCGCAGTCACTCTATGACTCGCACCGGGGATTTCTGCATCGGGACATGGCCGCCATTTTTGCCGATTATGCCGAAACGGTGGTGCGGGCTCTTGGAGACCGGGTCACAGACTGGATCACGATGAATGAGCCGTTCGAGCATGCCGCCCTCGGACATCTGACCGGTCATCATGCTCCGGGACATCACAGCCTGTCAGGATATTTCAAAGTCATGCACCATCAGTTGCTGGGTCACGGTCTGGCCTTACAGCGTATTCGCGCATTGCAGCCCGATGCCCGGGTCGGTATCACTCTCAGTCAGACTCCGATACAGCCGGCGAGTGACCGTCAGCGGGATCAGTGGGCGGCCGGTTTTGCCAATCAGCTGATTAACCGTATTACTCTGCATCCCTTGCTCAAAGGGGAATACCCCGAAGAGCTGCAACGACGTATGCGCTGGTTTTGGCCTGAAGTCACCGCAGCTGATCTTGACTGCATTCACCAGCCTTTGGATTTTCTGGGTATTAATCATTACAGTTGCGAATTTGCCAGTTATCGATGGTACATTCCGTTTCTGCGTTGCTGGATCAGTGGTGCCGCTGTGGCAGAACAGGAGGCGGAGATCGATGGCCGGCGCTATACCGCCATGGGTTGGGAAGTCAGACCGGAAGGAATGGCTGAGGTGTTGCGAATGTTGCGACAGGAATATGGCAACCCGGAAGTCATCATTACCGAAAATGGTGCGGCGTTTGAGGATCATGTGATCAATGGCCGGGTGTCCGATCCGAAACGGATCGATTATCTGCGGGATTATATTACCGAAGTGAACAGGGCCCGGGCAGAGGGCTCGCATGTGACCGGTTATTTCGTCTGGTCACTGATGGATAATTTTGAATGGGCAGCGGGCTATCAGAAACGCTTTGGGTTGATTCATGTGGATTATGCTTCCCAGCGTCGCACCATCAAGGACAGTGGTTATTGGTATGCGCGATTGATTGCCGAACATAAGCGATAACAAATAGTCAATTGTGGGGCTGCAGTATGACGGTACGAGATAAGTTGACGCTCGCCATTCTGGTGCTGATGACGTTTTTTCTGATGTGCGACCTGTATATCACGCCGGCTATTATTGATGATCTTGCCATCGAGTATCAGGTCAGTCATGCCTCGTTGAGCTGGGTGGGTTCGGCGTTTGCTCTGGTTGGTGCGCTGATCAGTCTGGTGATTGGTTACAAGGCTGACAGAACCTCGCGAAAAAAGCTGTTGATATGGACGGTTTTGATTGGTGAGTTGCCTTGTTTTTTAACCGGATTGCAGTTTTTTACCGAAACGTACAGTGGTTTTTTCCTGTTAAGAGTGTTGACCGGTATCGGCGTAGGTGGTGTTTATCCCATCACTTTTTCCCTGATTGGTGATTACTTTCAAGAGCGTCACCGGGCAACGGCCAGTGCCTGTGTTGATCTGGCCTGGGGGTTGGGCATGATGGTTGGTCCGGTACTGGGAACGTTGGCACTGACAACGGATTACGGCTGGCGGAGTGCATTTATCTGGGCGTCGGTGCCAAATTATCCCCTGGTCATATTGTTTGCCCTGATGGCCCGTGACCCGAAGCGTGGCCAGACCGAGACCGTCCTGGCTCATGCCATTTCCGACGGCGCGGATTATCAGTACCGCATTCAATGGCACGACCTTAAAACGATTTTTACCAACCGCACCAATCTGTTCTGTTTTCTGCAGGGGATTCCAGGCTCCATTCCCTGGGGGTTGTTTCCCTTCTGGCTGATCGTCATGCTCGGTCAGATCAAAGGACTGTCACGCGAGGACGCGACCTGGGCCTGGGAACTGTTTGCTATCTCAGCTGGAATCTCCGGTGTGATCTGGGCGGTTATCGGCGACCGGTTGTTCGTGCGCAAGGCCGCCTATTTGCCGGCCATCTGCAGTGCCGGGGTTTTTATCGGCATGGTGCCGATGCTGTTGTTATTCAATCTTGAAACCCTGTCTCTGCATGGGCAGTTCACCTTGATGGTCATCGCCGGCATATTGATATCGGTGCCGGCCTCGAACATGAAAGCCATCATCATGAATGTCAATCGTCCGGAACACCGCGCCACTGTGTTCTCATTGTTTAACCTGGCTGACAACATCGGCAAAGGAACCGGTCCGGCGATTGGCGGGCTGTTGCTCTCGGTCAGTGGCAGTTATGTGGCCATGGCGAACTATGCCATTGGCTTCTGGCTGTTATGCGGTTCCTTGTTGTTGGTGGTGACTCTGAAGATTGGCAGAGATCGCCGGACATTAACGACTCTGCTTGAGCAAAGGGCAGAACAACTGGAAACTCATACTCGATGACACTGACTGCTATCCTGAAATCTGCCGTATTGTCTGGCATGGCCACCATGCTGTCGCTGGCCGCCCCGGTTTGGGCGGACACTCCACCGGCATTACAGCTGCTCCAGGCTTATGTGCTCGACTGGCCGCAACGGCTGGATGCGTCCGGACTCAGTGATTGCGGGGGCGATTTACTGGCGGTGGCGGATAATATCGATGGTGATATTTTTAAGATCGATCTGTCTGCCAATGCTGCGACGATCAAGCCTTATTTGTCACTCACCGTGACTGATCGGCCGGCAGTGGATTTTTCCATCAAACATCGTCTGCAGCATTTTGCCGATGGCCTGCTTAATCATCATCGTTTCGACTGGGAAGGCATCGACTGTACCGATCAGGGCTATGTGCTGGCCAGTGAAAGTGATGCCCGGTTGTATTATTTTTCGACTGACGGAACCCAGACCGGTTTTACGGACGTTTATCCTCAGGCAGTTAATGCCGGATGGTTCCAGGTGTACAACGCATTCATAGAAGGCATTGCTTATTGGCAAGGGACATTTTATGGCGCTGCCGAGCGGAATCCCCGGGGGATGTTCACCGTTAACGGCGATTCCGACACCGTAGTGTTTACCGATCTGCCCAACGATGACGGCCTCACGTTTGTTCGAAATTCCCTGGATATTGCTGATCTGGCTATCTTTGACGGCTACCTGTATACCCTGGAGCGCAATGCTTCCGCTATATGCAAACGCACATTGCAGGGTTTTACATCGTTGTCCTGTTACAGTTATGCGGCACATGAGTGGAGCGACCGCTATGGTTATCGCGACACCGAATATGGCATTGGTGAGGGGCTGGCGGTTACGGCCAACCGGATCTATGTGTTATTGGATAATAACGGCAAAGGCCGGATTGCCGATCCGGATGACACACGGACCATGTTGTTGGAATTCAACAAGCCGGAAAACTTCTGAGATTGTTCGGGCTGGCCGAACAGCAACTGAATCAGGTGTATGGGGAGGTGGAAGCGGTCCGGCTCTGGTGGGTGAAGCCCGTCTCGTAGCGAGCATGCCTCGCTAAGGGCTGAACGACCGGCCACGGGTGAAGCAGAGACAAACAAAGCACTGCTTTGTTCCGCTAAACGCGAAGGCAAGGATGCCGAAGCCGGGCAGACAGCTGTACAGGCATGTACAGCGCATCTGGCCGGGCTGGAATATACCACCATGGAAGGTATTGGGATGGATCGTTGAACGGAACAGCCCCGGTTTTACCGGGGCCGATCTATTATTGGAGTGGGTGTCCCATTAACTTTTTTTAAAAGGTCATTCTATATCCATTAGTTCTTAGAATACTTAATATGGATTCATTTTCCGTAAAAGCAGCCAGATCCATGGCCGAGTCGCCATGATTATTCAATAAATCTTCTGCCTTATTGCTTATTAGTATTCTTACCGCATCTATATTACCTTGTTCAACCGCATACATAAGAGCGGTATATCCTTCTTCGCCTTGAAGATTTATATTTGATCCATTCTTTAATAAACAATCGATATAATCAGAGTTTCCCCATACTGAAACTATATGCAAAGGCGTATCGCCTCCGAGGCGTTTTGAATCAACGGAAGTTATCGGTTTTTCACCAAAAGCACCCGATGCCTCTATTTCTCTAAAAATTTTTGTAAGTTTTTCATTGGCAATCTGGTTCATGACCACAATTCTCTCTTACCGCCTCTTTAGCTTTTTCAATATTTCTTTTTACTTGATTAATTTGTTCATCATATTCACCACCAATTAAATCCCGATAAGATTGACGAATATTTAAGCAGCTCTGCCATCTTTTGAGATTTGCTTTTGCAAACTCGCACGGGTCTGTCACATTAGGCACGTTGTCACAAATTTGATGTACTTGTCTATGGGCAGCAATTCTCTCTTTTTGCCGTTGCTTCTCTCGGGCTCTTTCAATTGCTTTGCTTGTGGCATCGCTATCCCCAGCTATAGACCAATTTGGCTCAGTCAAGAATTCAGGTGCACTATTAGTAGAAGATGAAGACGATGAGTTACTGCCATGATGAGTCGTTGGTAACCTATTCTGATCAAAATACAAATCATACTGACTGCCATAACCACTGATACCACCATGCCCATTGGCAGCTGCACCGCCGGTCATGATGTCATAATAAGTGGCGGTGGCCTGCCCAAATGCACCTCTTAAACCATTTGGATCCACATAACTCAGCGGATTTCCATTGACGTATCCGTAAGTGTTGAGTCCACCACCGAGCCCTATCGGATCACTCTGAAGATAACGCCCAATACTCGGGTCGTAGGTTCTGTTCCAGTTATCACTATAGCCCGTCTCTGGGTCTCGCATTTGCCCCGGGAATCCTTTGAGCTGGGTAATCCCTGTTGTGATCTCTTCGGATATTTCCCCGAACGGCGTGGTCTGGATTTCCCAGACTTTGTTCTGATCTTGGTCAGTTAATATTCTGGGAGTATTGAGGTGATCATTGTGCACGTAATACAAACGATTGCCACTGACTTTCATGGCGATGGCCTGCTCTCCCAGGTACAGGTATTCCCGGATCGGAGTCCCGTTTTCGTCGGTTTCGGCGATCAGGTGACCGGCTAGGTCGTAGTGGTATAACGTGGTGCTGACTACGGTACCGGTGTTGTCTGTGAGGATTTTACGGACACGCTGACCCTGTGGGTTGTAGGTGTAGTCGGCCTGCACACCGGTATCGCTGTTGTCGATGTGCTGGAGACGCTGGTCGTTGCCGTATACCAGGTTCAATGTGCGGGTGTTGTTTTGGTCCTGCAGCAGCTGTCCGCTTTCGCTGTACTGGAAATTGCGGCTGTCGCTGTGCGTGCTGTTGGCGCTGCTGTCCGTCGTGGTGCTGTCCACCTTTAGCAGTTGATTGGCTTGTTCGGCGTAGGTGTAGGTTTCGGTGGTCAGCTGACTGCTTTGGTTGATCAAGCGTTCGGTGCGGTTGCCCACTGCGTCGTAGCGGTATTGGTAGTCACCGTAAGGGCCGTTGGCATCAATCAAGCGGTTCAGGCCATCGTAGCTGAAGCTCTGATCCAGGGTACTGTCGGTGAGGTTCTGGATTTGTTCGATGTTGCTGTTGAGGTCGTAGTGATAGACCCAGTCCTGTACGCGGCTGCTCAGGTCGGTCAGGCGGTAGTCGAGGTCGTAGGTGTAACTCTGCTGAATACCGTTGCCGTAGGTAAAGCCGGTCGCAGGACCGAATGGCAGGTAGGTCAGGTCACGGATCAGGGGTTGGGCAACAGCGTTTTGGTTGGCTTGCCAGGTGATGTGCTGTAGTTGTCCCTGGTCATTGTACTCGTAGTTCAATACGGTACCCGTTGGGTAGGTGAGCCGAGTGAGTTGGCCTTGGGCGTTGTAAGCATAATGGGTATGACGCTCGGTATAGTGGTTATCGGCGTCATACATACGAACGGTTTGGCGAGTGACCTGGCCCAGGGAGTTGTAGCGGTAATACAGCCGCACCGGATCCTGACGCATCATGTACAGTCGGCCGATGCCGTTGTAGTTGGCAACGTCGTAACTGTAATAGAGATGCTGGTTGGTTTCACCGCTGGTTTGGATATGGGTCGGACGGTTCAATGCATCATAGGTGTATTGAGTCACGGTTCCGTGTGCGTCGGTTTTCTGAATCAGGTTACCTGCATCATCGTAGGCAAAGGTGGTGGTACCGGTGTCCGGGCTGGTGAGTGTGGTCAGGTCACCAAAGCCGTTGTATTGGTAGCGAGTAACTAGGCCTCTTGGGTCGGTGACCGAGGTGATGCGATCCTGGCTGTCATAGCTGAAGTAGGTGATGCCGCCCGCAGAATCGGTGATCTGTGTCAGACGATTGAGGGCATCGAACTGTTGGGTAGTGTCGGGGTTTTGTTTGGGGTCGGTGATGCGGGTATTGTTGTCGTTGGCATCATAACCGTATTGGGTGGTTTGTTGATCGGTTCCACCGATGCTCTGACGCAAACGGCTGAGTTCGTCAAAGGCCTGTTGATGCTGACGAACCAGAGTACCGGAGGCATCGTGAATCTGGGTGGAGAGGACGTTGCCGGCGGCATCCAGGGTGTAGTCGATGCGTTCTCCATGGGCATTGCTGATCGCGATCAGACGATGGGCATCGTCGTAATGATAGGACACCGTTGCGCCATTTGGGGCCGTTACCCGGGTCAGCGCGCCATAGCCGTTGTAGGTGTAGGTGGTGGTCAAATCCCCTTCTGGCCCTTCAATCGTCCGGGTCAGGATTTTACCTTGCCAGTTGTAGCTCAAACGGGTCACCAGACCGTTGGCATCGGTGACAGTTTGGGGTCGGTTATTGGCATCAAAATCCGACAGGGTCACGGTGTGTCCCAACGCATTGGTCGTGCTTAACAGGCGGCCGGTGTCGAGATCATAGTCATAGGTGGTGATATCGGATACATCGGAGCGCGGACCATCGGTGCTGCTGATCAGACCCAGACTGTTGTAGGTATACGAGGTGGTGCGTTCGCTGGCCTGGGCAGTGAAGCTTAAAGTGCTGGCAAAGATCAACGTACATAATGCCAGCATGGGCCGGGAGGATGGGCAACGGAGGTTCACGGGTTTCATAATCTGTTTCAGTGTCATGAGGCAATTCCTTTTATTCAACCGGAGTGACGGTCTGGCTCAGTAAACGGCCAGCGTTGTCGTAGTTGTAAGTAATGGTTTGATCGGGATAGTGGATACTCAGTGGTCGGCGCAAGGTGGTATCCCAGGTCGTGGTGATGATCCGCTGCTGATCAGTGCCGGCGGCTTCAGTGCGCTGCACTTCCAGGTTACGGCTGTCGTACTGGTATTGAGTGATCACGCCATTGACGTTTTTCTCAATGACATTGCCATCATCATCATAGTTGAAACGGGTGTTGCTTTGCAGACATTGGCTGGTGGGTTCGCCGGTCACGCTGGCCAATCGGTTGACATCATTGAACGTTGCAAAACGATAGGTCGCCTGTTTGCCCAATGCGTTGGTAATCACTCGGGTATCATCATCCGGATACTCAATGGAGACTTGTTCGGCGGCATTGGCGAGTTGGCTGAGTACGGCACGGCCACGGTTGTCATATTCAAAATGCGCATAGAGTGAACGGGTACCATCCTGCACATCATACATGTCGGTTAAACTGGCCGGCCAGCGGCCGTCGTTGTATTGGAATTCACGGCTGGATGTCGATTCTGTCGTGTACGGTTGTGACAGGCGGGTGATGACATAATAATGCTGGTCACTGCTATACGATTCTGACCAACCGATATCCACATGACGGCCGGCATTATCCGATACCTGGGTCACATGAGATCGACCAGTGGGGCCATTTGTGTATGGTGCATACAGTGAAAATGTCCGGTAATAGGTATAAGTGAGATCCAGATAACCACCGAGTGAATGCGTAATCCGCGTTAATTGGTCATCATCGTTGTATGTCAACTCATGATAAACACCATTAGCATTGGTGACTCGACGTAAACGACCGCGCTCATCGAAGGTTTTTTGGAGTCCATTGCTGATTTTCAGCACATGACCACTATAGCCATAGATCGTCTCATCCAACGTAGTCAGTGATAATCTTGGGTAAATAGCATTATGCCCGGATGTATCGAATTCAATGTTCTCGCCATCACTGCGTAACCAGGTGAACACACCATCTGATCTAGGGACCAACGCTTCATCATAGTTGTGGCGCCAATACCGTAACACATCACCCCGGTAGGGTTCGGAAATGGCTTCTTCTGTTTTTAGAATCCCCCAATTGTTATATTTTTTTGCATCAGTACTATCACTAGTACCAATCAGTGGAATCTGATCCGCAACGTAATAATCCACAATACGGTCCTCTGTGTCCGTAAACTTCATCGCATAATCATCGGAAGCAACCAATGGCCGTCGGCCACCAAGGACTGTTTTTTCAGTGTTCTGGAAGTTGTTGTAGTGAAACGTCAGCTCAATAGGGAATACCGTACCAACGGACATGACTGACTCGTGGCGGTATTTTGAGCCATCCACAAAATCAACGGGATTAGCACTTTGGGTGCAACTGTTGTGCTCGGCAGGTTCTGATTCGCAACGTTTTAAAGTTGGGTTCCACGTATCACCTACTTTGCAAATGGCTTCGCACATCTTCGAGGTACGGTTGTATTTGTAGGGTGAAGGACAGTATTGTGAGATGCTGAAGGCCATTAAAGCATATATAGATCTCGGTGGGTCATTAAAAGAATAATTACCACCCCATGCCCATATCATGCCTGGCTCAACGCCAGGCACACTAAGGAGAGCCTGAACCCTTTCATCGTCAGATGCCAAATCTATAATACCACCATAAAAAAAAATGCATATGTTCTCACCCAATGACCTATCACAGGCTTCTTCTCCATCCACCCAATTTTCTGTATGTTCCGCCCAATAATAGTGACTACCACCAGCATCCTCATAGAGTAAAATCAGCACTGCCTGAGCGGACACCGAGGTCGCAATAATGCTGATTGCAATCATGAGTCGAGATAAATAGTTTTTCCATATCATAGATACTTCTCCTTAACATTATTTTATTGGCGTGATTGTCTGGCTCTGCAACAACCCATTATCACCATAACGATACGTCGTCACCGTAGTATCCGTAGTCTCGGTCAGGATCTGGTCCAGATCAGTGTCCCAAGTGTAGGTGGTGGTTCTCGCCTGTGCGGTACCACTGGCGTCCGTTTGGCTGAGTTTGCGGCCATCGCTGTCATAAGAGTAGGTAGTGACCTGACCCCCAAGATTTTCATGACTCACTAATAAACCCGCATCGTTGTAGCTCCAGGTTTCAGTACCCAGGGTACAGTCATCACAGACTTGTATCGTGCGACTGGTGAGTCGGTAAGCACCGCGAAACTGGCCATAGGTGTAGCCTTCTTCCCGATAGGCATTCGTTTCCACATCACGGTAGAACCGGACGATGGCCTGTCCGTCTTCGGGATAACTGATCACGACACGGTTCGTGCCCTGGGCATGTTCGGTCTGAATCCCCCGGCCGTTGTCGTCATACGCAAAGGACGCAAACGACACACCCTGCTCATCGATGATACCGGTGAGATGGGCCGGAAAATCAGGGTTTGCATATACATAGGTTTTACGGGGGTTATCTGTGAGGTCATTTGGGGTGTCATCAGGGTAGATAACATCGGTGAGGTTCCCGAGAGTGTCGTACTGATAGTGAATCGAGACTCCTGCCTGATCGGTCAGCTGGACCAATCGGTCATTGCTGTCGTAACTAAACTGCAGGTAGGCACCAAAGCGGTTGCGAATGCGACTAACCAGACCACGGCTGTTATAGCTGTAGATATAACGCTGGATGTGATGCTGCTGGGTGGCTTCGGCCTGACCGCTGCTGTTAAGCGAATAGGTTTTGCCCCGCAAGACAACCACCCGACCGCCGTCACTGTTATCAGACAAACTGATGGGCCACAGGTTGGGATTGGATGACCAAGCGCTGGTCGCGGTTTTGCGATAGAACACCCGGCGCACCCAATGGCCGATGGAAAACACACCGACCTGGGAGTCATCAGCAAAGGTTTGCAGGGAAAATGCCGGCAACCCCGCATTGAGCCAGCTGCCACCGGACGATAACGGATCGGTGGTATCGGATGTCACCGAGTCTGACTCGGTGGCAGGCATGGGAGAATGATACACCCGGGTATAACTCAGTGGATCGGTACCACTGCTCTGATAGTCGGTATCAATTTGTACTTTTTGGCCGGTGGCACAATCGATGGGATTACCAACCTGGGTTTTGCCTGAAGAAGAAGGTGAACCTGAGCAGCTGTTGCGTTCATTGTAAGGAACAGGATCGCATTGCAGACCCTGGTTGTTAGCCGGGTATTTATACAGATAGGCAATATTGCTACTCCACTCTATGGACGTGTTGACGTCCATGGGGATGCATTCGCCGTTGGTGAGGTTTTCGTTGCAAGAGCAAGGCGAGAACCAGTAATCGATTCCATGGGCTCTATAGCCTTGCGAAAAACGCGTACCGTATTGCGTCAGTTCATCATAGTGAATACCACAATAAGCGTAGCTATAAATAACATTGCCGACAGGAACACGATCATTAATTTTTATTTCGATATAGACGTTATCAAAATATGTGGGAGGCTCCCATATCGTATTCTTATACCATTCACACGCAGCCTCTGCAGTATCAAATACAGGGTACTCAGGGGGCTTATAACCTGTCATCTCAAAGTAGTAACTATTTGCATTCAACTGTGAAGAAAGCACCAATCCTATAAACAACATGGTATGCAAAAAAAAGTTTGATGACACGACACCCCTCCCAGGCACAGATACTTAATAAAGCAGCATTCCTTTTAATCAGAATGGTTATCCCAGTTCAGCACAAGAAACCAACAAAACAATGGTTAAAAAACAGCTGAAATGAATTACTTGAACCAGCAAAAAAGAACGATGATAGAAGACGGCAAGTACTCTACTAAGCAGCAGAAAGTTGTCAAGAAAATACCAGAGAAGGCTTCCTGGGATTAAAAAACCACTGACCAAAATCAACCGGGCCATGAACATCGGCCAATATCGACTCATCCTAAAGAATTAGAAATAAATCATAAACAAACTGCCTACCTGAGTAGTAGCAGTGTGTCATTCAAGATACCAAAAAAAAACATTCCGGCCTTCCTGGCAATTACATAGATCAGATAACCGTCGCACTACCAAAAAACCAATGCCAAGCCTATCCTGACATAAGACACAAAGTTACCATGACAAATCTAACACTTACTAAACCAGAAAATACCACCCCACCTTTTCCAATCTACAACACAATCAGAGTATCAAACTGGCCGAAACAATCATTGTCATCGAACAATCAAATCAATGATCCCAACCAGGTTTACCTGCAAGTAAAGGCCAGAACACCACAGCCAATAACCTTCACCATATCTGACGAAATGGAAATCAGCCGCACACCCAGGTGATCAATATAACGATCGATAGCCGGTATCCGGAAAACCATTAAGGAACCATCTGAAAAATGGCCTATTTTCGCGCAGGATGTTGTCAGCCCCAGTCTCACATCCTCATTTATGCCAGTAAACTGCGGTGTTGCGAGTGGTGCTTCCTCGCCTGCATCAAAACTATTCCTATTTTTCAGAGGTCCCTTAACCCATCAGCAACCAGCACCAGCTGTAAAAAAATAAAAAGACTGCGTCCCACATTGAACCCGGAAAAATGTCAGGCTGTATGCTTAAAAAGCGCTTAGAAAATCACCTGTAAAACACTACCAAGGCGATTTCCTGCTTTAATTTTGAAGAGATATCCGGGATAGCAAAGTTGCCATGGAATCCAGATTACGCCCAAACTGATTAATGGCAAAATGGTGGGTATATCGATCACCAAACCCATACTTCAGAAAACCGGACAGAGTGGCTGTAGCACTCAGGTCGATAAACGCATATCGCTCAGGGTTCGGAAAGCTGTTTGCCACCATGGTTTGAAATTGCGCTTCTCCACGTGGAATTCGCCAGAGATATTCATCAGCAGCATCCAGCACATGATCACCCACAACACCCCCCAACGCACAGGAATAGAGTGGAATCTGCGGCTTTGCAAGGCGAACACTCCGGCAGATGTTTCTGAATTCACTCTCTGCCGGATCAATGGCACTGGAATGAAAGCCATAACGAACCGGTAACTGAACTGAAAAGACCGAGGCGCTGTTCAAAGCCGTCAGCACCCGTTGCAAATCATCTGCAAGGCCACTGACAAAGAACGATTTGTCATAGTTGATACCACCCAGCGTGGCACGAAAAAAAATGTCCGGGCGTTTTCGATACAGCTCGGGGGAATCCATCACAGTGATCATGCTCCCCTCTGCACAGGTTTGTTTGAGAATCTGTGCCTGCTGGACGACCAGCCCCAAACCATCTTCAAGAGCAAGCATGCCGGCAATGGTCGCAGCGATATATTCCCCCAGACTGTGCCCGAGCACACCGGCGGGGCGATATCCCTGATCAATCAAAACCTGCGCCAGACTATAGCCCAGGCAAAACAGCGCCGGATGGGTCCACTCAACCGCAAGTTTTTGGGTGTCCTTTTTATTCTCACTGTATGGTGCAACGCACCACTGGGCCGCACGTGTGCGGACCTATGGGGGATCACAACCCCGGCAGAAGGTAGACAACCCCTAGCCTGGCGCCTTGGTTTGCGCTTTTCTTTGCACATGGATAGGTACTACAGTCTCTCGTCAGCATCTTGTCGGCCAAGCACACGTATGATCTCAACCACTTCGTCGTTCAGCCTGTAATAGATGCTATCCACGCCGCAGACGCTGCGTCGATAGCCTTCGCGGATATGGTCAACAGCCTGGTATTGATAAGGCGCTTCGGCAATGTCATCAAAGCGCTGGAACAATGCTTCATAGTAGCGCTCGGCTTTATGTTCACCAAACTCTTCCACACCGCGCCAGTAGATTCGAGCCAGATCCATTTTGGCGTCATTGCTGAGCCTATACCGCATCGCGTCCCAGACCACGCTTAATGTCTTTCAGGATTTCAGCCGGAGTTTGATCGGTGAAGCCATTGGCTTCGGCCTGGATCAGCTTTGCTCTGATCATTTCGAGTTCACGGGTTGTCTCCTGCTCGCGTACTTGTCGCTCGCGGATCAGCGCTCGTACCACTTCGCTTTCGTTGCCGTAATGCCCCATTTCGATTTGCGCCTTGATCCAGTTATCTTGCTGGTCGGTTACTGTAATGCTCTTTTTCACCATAGCCATACCCGTCACCTCGTTTATCAGGATGAACATACTACCTGGTAGGATAATATGCTCTCAGATAGACTTCCAGCTCTTAATCCTCATCCTCTGAAGCTAAAGTGGATAACAGCGCTTCTTCCGTGGCGCCAGGTGACACGGAATATGAAATTGGCGAGGAGCTGGCGGTTACGGCCAACCGGATCTATGTGTTATTGGATAATAACGGCAAAGGCCGGATTGCCGATCCGGATGACACACGGGCCATGTTGTTGGAATTCATCAAACCGGAAAACTTCTGAGATTCTTCGGCCCTGGTAACAATGTTGGCTCCAGGGCCGGATATTTTAACCTGTCAGTAACGTTTTACTGTCCTGCCGCCAGTCCCTCACGGCGAGTATCGACGCCTCCCAGATAGCCCTCGGTGGTCACTTCGATGGCATGCAGACCACTGTTCAGATCGATCACTTTTACGGTGTGCCCATGCTCACTGAACCAGCTTTCCTGATCGGCCAGGGGCGTGTTCTGCTCCAGAGCGGTATAGTCATTCCGGTTGGTGATATGAGGCAAATTAGCGGCTATGCCAATGGGGGCATTACCTGCCAAAACCGCCAGCATTGGCTGCGTTACATAATCGATGATACGACTGCCGCCGGGAGAGCCGATCAACAGTTTCAGCCGTTGTTGTTGATCCAGGACGATAGTGGGAGACATGGAACTGCGCGGACGTTTACCAGGCTCGATGCGATTGATGACCGGCTTTCCGTCGCGGCTGGGAATGAAAGAGAAATCGGTCAACTGATTGTTGAGCAGAAAACCGTTCACCATCAATCCTGAACCAAATCCCATTTCGATACTGGTGGTCATGCTGACAGCATTACCCCGCTGATCAACGATAGACAGATGACTGGTACTGGGAAATTCACCCACGTCGCCTTCTGCCCAGGCGTGTTGTTGCGGTAATTGTCCGGGGTCCATTTTACCATGGTCCTGGTCTCCGCTTGCGAGCTTGGCACGATCACGCAGGTACGTGGTATTGAGCAGGGCTTGTTGTGGTACCTGCACGAAATCCGGGTCGGCGATGTACAGATCACGATCCGCGTAGGCCAGACGTGATAACTGGGTAAAACGATGCAGTGTGGGCAGATCGTTGGTGGCCATGCCGCTCATATCATAACTCTGTGCCATCATCATGATTTGCAGCACGGTCAGACCACCGGAACTTGGTGGCCCCATGCCACAGATGATATAGGCCTGGTAAGGACCACAGGCCGGCTGGCGTTCGATTGCCCGATAACCGGCCAGATCCTGCTCCGTCATCCCGCTCGGATTAACCGGGCTGTTGCGGACGACAGCCACCAGCTGCTGGGCCAGCCGGCCATGATAAAACGCCTTCGCCCCTTCGTTGGCCAGTATTGACAGTGTTTCTGCGTACGCGGGATTTTTAAGCAATTGCCCGGCCTGCAATGGTTGGTTATCCGGATAGAAATAAGCACGGGTATCGGAAAATGGTTTCAGCCCGGGATAGTGTTCCTCAGCCAGCAGGTTGGCCAGTCGTGGAGAGACTTCAAATCCCTCCTGCGCCAGTTTGATGGCCGGATCAAACAGGCTCTTCCATGGCAGACGGCCATATTTTTGATGGGCCAGTTCCATCATGGCCACGACCCCCGGTACGCCAACAGAACGTCCGCCCACCAGTGCCTCAAAAAACTTCTGTGGCGTGCCATCGGCTTGTAAAAACATATCGGCACTGGCAGATGCCGGTGCGGTTTCCCGACCATCAAAACTGGTTACGATTTTTTTTCCGGCATCGTAGTACACCATGAATGCACCGCCACCAATGCCTGATGACTGTGGTTCCACCAGTCCCAGCACCAGTTGCGCGGCAATCGTGGCATCGACGGCACTGCCGCCTTTGGCCAGCATGGCAGTGGCAGCTTCTGTGGCATGGGGGTTGGCAGTAACGGCCATGTATTTTCGGGTGACAACCGTTTTGTATTCCGTGGTGGTGACAGTATGTTCCGGATCAACATCATTGGATGCGGCAAATATCGTTGAGCTGCCCAATAGGCAGCCAAATAGGGTCAGAGTCTTGAATCGAATCATTAAGCTCTCCTGAGTGATGTGATGTCATCGCTCATGGAAAATCGCACAAAGTATGAAAGCCCTGTGGAAAAGCAGTCCTGCAGCGTTTTGGATATCTGGTGTCGGATATGGCAGCAATAAGCACCAGGAAGGTGTCAGTATGCTAGGTAATGAAGATGGAATAAACCGAATATTTCTGATCGGTGGGTAAACATTTTATCCGTTAACGGGAATCCAATGTCTGGATTCCCGGAATATAGCCGTCAATGTGGTGTGACCGGTCCGGCATTAGTATCTGCTGGCGGCCAGGGAAAGCCGTCAGCCAGGATCAAAAAATAGCCGTCAGCTCTGTGTCTGTGTCCGTACTTTTTTACCGATGAGTCGGATATTAAAAATGCCGCTGAAGACCTGCCAGCTGATGGCCAGCACACCCACGATGAATACCATATCACCGATACCGCGAAGCCAGCGCAAAGTTTGTAACAGTTCGGATTGCATGAAGGTTTCGCTGCGGGCATACCAGAGTCCCTGACTGGCGCTGGCAAAAAACTGCATCAGACCGATCGGCAGCAGACTGATGATGATCATCAGAACAAGTCCGCCATTGAGTGACCAGAAGGCTGTTTTCATCAGAACTTCGCTGAAGACCAGTTGTGGTCTGATATAGCGCAGAATCAGCAGGGTGAAACCGATGGCCAGAAAACCATAGACACCAAACAGCGCTGCATGGGCATGAACCGCAGTGGTATTCAATCCCTGAACATAGTACAGCGATATCGGTGGGTTGATCATAAAGCCAAAGACTCCGGCACCCAGCATATTCCAGAACGCCACGGCAACGAAACAGGCCAGCGGCCATTTAAGATGTTCCATCCATGGAGCACTGCGGCGCAGCCGCCAGTTTTCCCAGGCCTCATGACCCAGCACAATCAGGGGTACCACTTCCAGAGCACTGAAGGTGGCACCAATGGCCATGACCGGAGTGGTGGTTCCGGAAAAATACAGATGATGGAAGGTGCCGGGAATGCCGCCTACCAGAAACAGAGAGGCAGAGGCCAGGCTGGCAGTCGTGGCCATCGGTTTGGAGATTAACCCCAGGGAACAGAAGATAAATGCCAGAGCCGCAGTGGCAAACACTTCAAAGAAACCTTCCACCCAAAGATGTACAACCCACCAGCGCCAGTATTCCATGATGGAAATATTGGTACGCTCACCATAGAAGAAACCGGAACTGTAGAATAAACCAATGGCCACCACCGATGCGGTCAACAGCGCCAGCAGGTTTTTGTCACCGGACTGTTTGAAGGCATTTCCGATACCCCGAAGCATCAGTACCAGCCAGAACGCCACACCGGTAAATTTACCGATCTGCCACAGGCGGCCGAGGTCGATGTATTCATAACCCTGATGACCCAGCCAGAAATTCAGTTCCGGTGGCATGATCTGGGCGATGGCCAGCCAGTTGCCGACAAATGAACCGGCTACGACCAACACCAGTGCCCAGAATAGAATGTCTACCCCCAGTTTCTGGTAACGGGGATCTTTACCGCCATTGATGATGGGAGCCAGAAACAACCCGGCGGCCAGAAATCCCGTTGCAATCCAGAACAACGCACTTTGGATATGCCAGGTACGCACCAGTGAATAGGGGAACCATTTGGAGATATCCAGGCCATAGAACTGCTGTCCTTCAACGGTATAGTGTGCGGTGATACCACCGATCAGAACCTGAAAACACATGAGAGCCACGACCAGCACCAGATATTTTCCGAGCGCCTGTTGCGAAGGCGTCAGTTGGATAATGCTGAGAGGATCCCGGCTGGCCGGTACCACGGTCTCATCTTGGTGATGCAGGAATGACCATGCCCAGACCAGAGCCCCGATGCCGGCGATTAGCAGGACTACGCTGACGATGGACCAGGTGATGTTTTCTGCTGTCGGCGTGTTGTCAATCAATGGTTCGTGGGGCCAGTTATTGGTGTAGGTTGCATGACTGTCCGGTCGGTTGGTGGAAGCCGCCCAGGCGGTCCAGAAGAAAAATGCGCTAAGATCCTGACGCCGCTGAGAATCCGGCAGGGTGTTTTCTTTCATCGCGTAATGTTCACGGGTGCTGTGCAGTGCCGGATCATCGGCAAACAGATTCTGATAGTAGGCAGCGGTCTGAGCAATGGCTTTGGCCCGGCGCTCACTGATAAGTACTGAATTGTTTTCCAGAGAGTTATGACGATATTCGGTTTTCAATCGATGTTGCAGCAGCATCTGTTGTTCGTCATCCAGCGAGCGGTAAGGTTTTCCATATTCATCACCGGCGGCAATTTCAAGCCATTGGGTCAGCTCCCGATGCAGCCAGTCGGCGGTCCAGTCAGGTGCCTGATAAGCGCCATGACCCCAGATTGAACCAAGCTGCATACCACCGACAGACTGCCAGGCGCTTTGACCCGCCAGGACGGTATCGTGGTCGAACAGAAGTTGCCCGGATGGAGTTTTGAAAGTGTCCGGTATCGGCGGTGCCTGACGATAAACCTCCCGCCCGAAGTAGCCCAATAATGAAAAAGTAATGATGACAACGGTACAAAGCAGCAGCCAGAGTTTTTTATATGCTCCCATGAGAAATCTCCAGTGCATCGACAAACAGGATATTGTTTTCCAGATGGATGTGCTGCATCAGATCTGTGCGCAACTGTGCAAGCCCGCTGTACAGTGCTCGCCAGGTGTTGCAGGCACCTTTGGGCAGGGTGATGTTATGGGTGATCTCTGCGAGGCGGGTGAGTTCCTCACCGTGGTGGTCGTGCTCAATCCGCATGACCGAAATCGGGCCTCCCACGGCTTTGCCGCGAGCGCCCTGACGCAGCATCGGGAACAGGACGTTTTCCTCTTTGAGCATGTGGCTTTCGAGCGCCTGCTGCATATCATGCAACTGCGTGCTGAGTCCCTGAGGACAGTCCGGACGATCCCCATGTACTTGTTCCACTCTCAATGCCAGACGGATGAGCTCCGGAAACTGCCGGCGATGATGTTCATGGTAACGTTCGAGAATATGATCAATAAGTTCATCGATGGTGGCGTCTGACCAGTCCTGTTCGACTTCAGTAGCACTTAACAGTGCTTCGAGGCGACTGATGACGACTTCTGCCGGCAGAGACTTCTGTTGGAGGGCGTCTTGCAGGGACTGCTGGCCTCCGCAGCAAAAATCGAGGTCGAACTCATGAAAGATTTGTGTGCTGCCCGGGATATTGCGGGCCAGCCAGGCAACGGATTGATCAAGTAAATTCATGGAATGTTCCTTTGGGTAAATACTCGTATCCTTTATTGGCAATGGTTGTGCCATTCCATAAGCTATTGATTTTAAAGAATAAAAATTAAATATGGTAAATAAAACC
Organism: Gynuella sunshinyii YC6258; assembly: GCF_000940805.1. Lineage (GTDB taxonomy): Bacteria > Pseudomonadota > Gammaproteobacteria > Pseudomonadales > Natronospirillaceae > Gynuella > Gynuella sunshinyii. The sequence continues at coordinate 2,356,076 of NZ_CP007142.1, forward strand.
ATTGTTGGGTAGGGTTATAAATACCTTTTTAATGGTAAAAAATACCCATGATTGAATATACCCTGCTGGCCGATCTGGTCACTGAATTGCCCCAGGGCATCCGTTTGCAGCGTCTGGTTGAAACCATACGTACGCAATTTTGCTGTGGCGCGGTTGCGCTGCTGCGCCTGGATGGCGACAGTCTGCGGCCGGAGGCGGCTGCCGGACTGGTGCGTGAAGCGCTGGGGCGACGTTTCCTGGTTGCCCAGCATCCTCGCCTGACGGCCATTCTGGCTGATCGGCAACCCGTCAGTTTTGATCACGATACGACTCTGCCGGACCCTTATGACGGGTTATTGGAAAGTAATATCGGTGAACCTCTGCCAGTGCACGACTGTATGGGAGTCAGTCTGTATGTGGATGGGGAGCAATGGGGTGCTCTGACTCTTGATGCCCTGACGCCGGGAACATTTGATCCCCAGGCACGTGATGATCTGGCCCGATGTACGTTGATGGTTGAAGCAGCTATCCGGATGACGCGGCTGGAGCAGGAGCGCCGACATTTGAGACAGTTGCCCAGGGGAGCAGATGTTGCTCATCCGGTCGCAAATGATACTGATGAACTGCTGGGGCGCAGCCGGGTGATGCAGTTACTGCTGGCAGAAATTGATGTGGTTGCCGCTGCGGATCTGCCGGTGTTGCTGACGGGTGAGACCGGGGTGGGTAAGGATCTGTGTGCCCGACGATTGCACTATCGTTCCGCCCGTGCCGATGCACCCTTGATACACGTAAATTGTGCAGCACTACCGGAATCACTGGCCGAAAGTGAGTTGTTCGGTCATATAAAAGGTGCATTTTCCGGGGCTGAAAGCGGACGGGCCGGCAGGGTTGAGGCTGCCAGTGGCGGCACTTTGTTTCTGGATGAAGTGGGGGAACTGCCACTGACGGTTCAGGCCAAATTGCTACGCACCTTGCAGAATGGTGAAATTCAGCGGTTGGGTGAAGACAAGCCCCGGCATGTGGATGTTCGTATTATCGCCGCCACCAATCGGCAGCTGCAGGAGCGGGTGCGTGAAGGTCAGTTCCGGGCCGATCTGTACCATCGTCTGTCGGTGTATCCCATTCCGATTCCACCGTTGCGGGAGCGTGATAACGATGTGCTGCTGTTGGCCGGATTTTTCCTTGAGCAGAACCGGGCTAGATTAGGCATACGCAGTCTGCGATTGTCTGCCGCCGCAGAGCAAATGATTTTGCGTTATCCCTGGCCGGGCAATGTTCGTGAACTGGAACACGTGCTCAGCCGGGCTGCTCTGAAAGCGGTCAGTTTCGGTGCCCGGCGGGATACGATTGTCACGCTGGATACTGATCTGCTGGATTTGTCTGTCACGCCTGTTGCCCCGGTGACGGCCGCTGTCGCGGTAACGGATACTTCGATGGAATCGACCGGTTCGACCTGGCTGTCATTGCGACAGCAGGTGGAAAACTGTCAGCGCCAGGCGATTCGAACCGCACTTGAGCAACATCATCAAAACTGGGCAGCAGCGGCCAGAGTGCTGGAGCTGGATCCCAGTAATCTGCATAAGCTGGCCAGAAAACTGGGACTGAAACCATGATCGCAGGTTATTCAATGACAAACTGAGTGGTGACCCGTTTGAGTTGTTCTGACAAGTGGGTCAGGTTCTGACTGGCGCTCAGCAGTTTATGTGAATCCGACAGCGCGGTTTCGGAAACGCTTTTGATGTCGCCTATTTTGCCGTCAATTTCGAAAGCCCGTTGGGATTGTCCCTGTGCTTCGCTGGTCACCATCCGGCTTTGTTGGTCAAGGGAGACAATGCTTTGGGTGATACCGGATAACGCCTGATGGAGGTTGCCGATCTGTTCGACCGATGACGAGGTCAATGCTCTGCCTTCCTGCATCGCATCCACCGCCGTTTCTGACTGCTGCTGCAACTGATGGATCATGGTTTCTGTTTCATGGACGGATGTCTGGGTCCGGCTGGCCAGGGATCGTACCTCTTCTGCCACGACGGCAAAACCGCGCCCGAGTTCGCCGGCACGGGCGGCTTCAATGGCAGCATTCAACGCCAGCAGGTTGGTTTGCTCGGCGATGTGCCGGATGACATCAAGAATCGCACCGATATCCTGAGTGTTTTGTTGCTGGCGGATAATGACTGTGCAGGCATGATCCACGCTTTGCTCCAGGTCGTTCATAATGTTCCTGGTCTGTTCCGCCAGTACCTGGCTCTTGGCGGTTTCTTCCCTGGCAATCTGGGTTTCTTCATGGCTGGAACGGGCATGACTGAGGATTTCTTCAGCGGCCTGAAAGTTTTGTTTCAGGGTGATGTTCAGTACATCAATATCTTTGTTGTGACTGTTAAAGCGCTGGTCCGATTGCTCGGCCATATCCTTTAAATCACTGGAAGCCCGGGCAATGTGGCGTCCTGATTCAGCGATACCCTGAATGCTTTCCTGAAAAACCGTCAGCATGGCATTTATGCCGGTGGCGATCTGGCCGATTTCATCCTGGTGGCGGATGTTGGTGCGCAGGGTCAGGTCGCGGTTGATCGTGATCTGTTGAATAACGGCCAGCAGATCGCGGATCGGATGAATCAGGTAACGTAAAAACAGTAGTGATCCCAGTATCAAAACTGCCAATATGGTCAGACAGTAAAGCGATGACTTCAGGGCACTGTTGAAGAACAGATGGTTCACGTCTTCAAGGTCGATATCGGTTCCAATGATCCAGTGCCAGTCAGGGTAATTACGAATATAGGTTAGTTGCCTGCTGATATGAGTCTTGTCGGAATCATCCTCTACAGAGCTTTCATTTCTGCGGGACAGGAAGCCTTCTCCTTCGGTTTCCGCCAGATTGATAATCTCGCGATAAATGTTTCGTCCATCGGGATCAATGACGTTTGACACGTTTTTGCCCTTTTGATCCTTATGCATGGGATCCAGAATCAGGTTGCCCTCATTGTCCAGAATCCAGAAATACTGGTTGCCATCAAAACGAAGATATTTGATGGTTTTCAGAGCCTCCTTTTGCGCTCTGCCAGTGGTCATGAAACCAGCGTCTTCGCGACTGCGATAATAACTCACAATTGCCTGTGCGGTTTCGATCAGTGCTTTGGCTTTGTCCTCACGTTCAAGAATGAGGTTTGAACGCATATTCAGCAACGTCAGCGCCTGCATGAAAATGATGGCGGTAGAGGTAAAAATGATTAACGCGATCAGCTTGATTTTAATACTGCTGTGAAATGTCATCGATACTACCATTGGGTCGAGAACGGAATCGGCGGATATTTAAGGGTTGAAAGTTTGCGTTTTTATTAAGTCGCTAAAGTTTTCTTTAACGTGGTCAGCAAGGGGCTGGACAGGTTAGCTAACTTATCTCAGTAGGTTGTCTGGTAATCTGACGAAAGTTCAGTACAAACCTGTCGAAAATGGTGCCGATGTACTGATGTCACGATATGAATGTAATTGTTTGTAGCAATCTCTGCGCTAATAGAGTGTATGTAAATTTTTAGATGAGATGAGTTTATCGGCTGGAAAATCTGAACTGACCGTTATTTTGCTAACGGTATGTTTGGATAAGATGTAAACAATTCCGGGTGAAGTTGTTGATAATCCTGATCGATAGCGCTCCAGCTCCTGTGTCAAGGCCGGAGGTCGTCCACAGCAAATGCCCAAGGTTGTAAAATATGGCAATTTGTTGTCTATCGCCAAAACAAGAATCCGCCAGTAGTCTCCAGCCACTGACGGATAATGGTGACTGTTTATAGTTTGAACTGTTGAACCAATTGATTAAGTAACTGAGACAACTCATGTAGTTGCCGGCTTGAGTCGGTCAACTGATCGGCAAATTCAGCTGTTTCGGTGGTGAGATGATTAATGTCTTCGACATCCTTGCTTAATTCTGCGACCACTGTGGATTGCTCTTCGGTGGCGGTTGCCACCTGAATGTTCACATCGCTGATGCTGCCAATGTATTCCGTGATACTGCCAAGCGAGGTATTGGCCTCGTCCGCCTGTTCTACCACTCGCAGGCTGTGTTCCTGGCTTTCTTTCATGACACTGACTGTTTTGGCTGACTGGTCTTGCAGGCGATTGATCATGTTCTGTATTTCTTCTGTGGATGTCGCAGAACGACTGGCCAGATTACGAACTTCATCGGCGACCACAGCAAAACCCCGTCCTTGTTCGCCGGCACGGGCGGCTTCAATGGCAGCATTCAAAGCCAGCAGGTTGGTTTGCTCAGAAATGCCTCGAATGGTTTCCAGAATACTGCCAATGGAATTGGTCTGTTCTGCCAGTGAACCAATAACGGTGCTGACATTACTGATTTCATCCGACAAAGTATTGATCCCCTGACGAGCCTCCGCCACGACTTTGGCGCCCTGGGAAGAACGTTCACTGGCCTTTTTAGCGGAGTCTGCAGCCAGAGAGGCGTTTTCGGCAATGTTTTCGATCGTTGCCCCCACTTCATTGATGGCAGTCGCCATTTGTGTGGTCCGGTCGCGCTCGTTGAGACAGTTTTCGTGAGTCATTCGGGCCTTGTTGGCCACTTCACCGGCGGTTTTTGCCAGTGTTTGGGAGTTCTGTGCCACGGCCTCAATCGCTTTGTGAATTTTACGCAGGAGTTGATTGAAATGGCTCGCGATTTCGGTCAGTTCATCCTGACCGCTGAGATCAATATGAGTTCTGAGATCGAGATTTTCTGAAGCATCCACAACATAATTGCGCAGCCCATTGACTCGTTTGCTTAAGCGACGAAGGATCAGTGTGGCCAGCAATAGTGAAGCAACAATCGCGACAATCACCAGTACTATCATGTAATTGCGACTGCTTTCGTATGTAGTGATACTGTTGGTATACCGGGTTTCGGCCTGCGCCAGCAGTGTATCCAGCAGTTGGTTAACAGCCTTTCGCATATCGCCATAGCTTTTCGCGTATTTGTTTTTGTAGATGTCATGCGCCGTTGCCAGATCGTTTTTCTCCAGCGCGTTGAACATAGGTTCAAGCTCATTGGCTTTAACATTGCTAAAGCGATCAATGATTTCTTTCACAGCTGCCCGGGCATCGTCAGATACCTGTGCATCCAGCGCGTCCTGCAAAGCTGCATCCATTTCCGCTATATCTTCACCACGGGCTTCTTTCACCCGAGTCAAGACACCTCTTTCATCTTTTAAGCCATCCACTTCCTGTAGCAACATCATATCGATCCCAACCCGCATTCTCGGAATACGAGAAGCCACTTCGGCAAGGGATCTCATCGGTGCACTGGTATTTTCGGCTAAAGCCTGTGTTTGTTGCTGAAGTCTGCTAATACCGTTAAGACCCGCCCAGCTGACCAGGAGCAACGCTATACATGGTAATGTAATCACCACCATAAATTGACTTCTAAGAGTCATTTTTCCGATAAACACTTTAGTTAGCCTCCACACTTAAAAAGCAAGTATCTGCTTGGAATCAGTATAGACAACGTTAGTTGTAGTAAATGAATTTTTATGGTCAGGTACTGAGTCTTTATTCTGAATTACTTGTTAGGCAATAACGGCAGTAAATATGGTAACTTGATGGCTGCCGGACAAATAAAGCAGCAAATGGGTGGTGTCAGGTTGCCGGAAAATTACTGTGATGGAGGTTTTTTCTCAGACGATGACCGTAGTGTAAATAACTGAGAATCAGGGAAGATCTGAGTTTTCAGGTGTGTGCCAACGGTGTTATTTGGCTGGCAGTCTGAAAGCAATCGCGGAGCAATTGTGGTCGCAGAGAGGATTGACTGACATGAGTTTTTGCCCAGGTACCGGTTTCATATGATTAACCTGACAATTAAATGGTCATCCTGATTTCTTGAAGCTCGCATTGGCTGTGGCCCGACATCTCGCTGCATCCCTTATAATACGATGAACCCGGTATCAATGCTTGTCAGGCTCATAAGACTGTAGATGATGTGGTTAATATTTTAACGCTATTTTTTTAACAAAAGCGTCCACTTTCGAAGGTGAAGCATTTTCGCTTTTATAAAATGACAGCATCTGGAATTTGCATTTTTTCGTGCAGGCGCCCAGCAACGCAATTTTAAGAATTCTTTTTACCGGTTGCCGTAATACCAGTTTGTCCACCCACCAGGGTGATCCGAGCGTGGTGATGACTTTTACTTCTTTCAGATTATTCAGACAGGGGGTGATCGCACCCAAGTCCGAGGCATGGTTATAGGCATGGCCGGGAGCCCATACCCGATCAAACCAGCCTTTTAAAATAGCAGGGAAACCAAACCACCACGTCGGAAACACCAATACCAGTGACTCTGCCTGTTTCAATTGCGCGATTTCGGCCTGAACGAGTGTTTCATCAAATTGAGTCTGATAATAACTCTGTCTTTCTTCCCTGGTGAGTACCGGCGCAAATTCACGTTCGTACAGGTTGAGTAAGCTTACATTGTAACCTTTTGATCTTAAATGTGATGCCGTTTTATTGGCCAGATAATCACATAGACTGCCTTTGAGTGGGTGAGCCAGAACCAGCAGACATTTCACAGGAACCTCCTTCAACTCCATTAAGTTCACGTTGTCCGTTAATATATTCCTGAGCCTGTTCAGGCTGGCTTAGAGCTGTTTGGGTTAGCCAGAAACAACTGATAAGCCGGATTATTGGTTTCTTCCCAATAGGGGTAATCCAGTTCTGCCAGGAAACTTTGAAAGGCTTTTTTATCTCCAGAGGCTACCTGCATGCCACATAATACCCGGCCATAAGCGGCACCATGATTGCGATAGTGGAACAGGGAAATATTAAATTTTCCACCGAGTTTCTTCAGAAAGTTCATCAACGCTCCGGGGCGTTCGGGAAATTCAAACCGATAGATCACTTCATGTTCGACGATGCTGCTGTGGCCACCGACCATATGACGAACATGGGATTTGGCCATGTCATTATCGGTTAGATCCAATACCGGGTAATCGTGCTTCCTGAGTAATGCGGCAATGTGCTCACGGTCAGCCAGATCGCTGGTTTGCAGGCCTACAAATATCTGTGCCATCTCTCCATCGGTATATCGGTAGTTAAATTCTGTCACCGGGCGTTTGCCAATGACATTGATAAACTGCTGATAGCTGCCCGGGCGTTCAGGAATAGTGACCGCGAATACGGCTTCTCGATGTTCACCGATTTCGGCCCGCTCGGCCACATAGCGCAGTCGGTCAAAATTAATGTTGGCACCCGAACAAATGGCCACCAGATTCTGGTTGCTTGGCTGGTTTTCTTCGACATATTTCTTCAAACCGGCCACACCTACCGCGCCGGCAGTTTCCGCCACTGAGCGGGTGTCATCAAAAATGTCCTTGATGGCGGCACAAATTTCGTCTGCGGTCACGGTAATGACGTCGTCCACATAGTCTTTACAGACTTTCCAGGTCTCTGCGCCGATCTGGGCAACGGCAATACCTTCGGCGAATATGCCCACCTGAGGCAGAGTGACACGACGATTATGTTCCTTGGCTGCTTTCAGACAGGCGGATTCCTCAAATTCCACACCGATGACTTTGGTAGTGGGACGGATATATTTGGTGTAGGCCGCAATGCCGGCAATCAGACCGCCGCCGCCCACAGGCACGAAAATGGCGTCAACTTCCTGGGTCTGATGAAAAATCTCTCTGGCAATAGTGCCTTGCCCAGCAATGACTTCGGGGTCGTCATAAGGGTGAATGTAGGTATAACCCTTTTCTTCAGCCAATTGCTGTGAATGAACAGCGGCTTCTTCAAACGAGTCGCCGTGCAGAACGACCTTGCCACCGCGGGCCCTGACGGACTTGACCTTGATTTCAGCGGTTGCTTTAGGCATGACGATGGTGGCTTTCACGTTCATGATCCTGGCTGCCTGAGCCAGCCCCTGGGCATGATTGCCGGCAGAGGCGCAAATAACGCCTTTGGCCTTTTGTTCGTCGGACAGGTGGGCCATTTTGTTATAGGCACCGCGGAGTTTGAATGAGAATACCGGCTGAAGATCTTCACGTTTGATCCAGACCTGGTTGTTCAATCGGTTGGAAAGGTTGGGGGCTGGATCGAGTGATGTTTCGACGGCTGCTTCATAGACTTTGGCATTGAGGATTTTTTTGACGTAACTTTCCAACATAATCAGTGGCTACCTGTATTAAACAACACTTCCCAACGGGCTGGACGGCGCAGTTTAGCGGAAGGGTGGGGATGTTTCATCATTGCATCATGACTTTAATCACGAGTGACCTATAATGGCTGCATATATTGCAGTGAGGACTCCAAAATGACCCAAGACGAACTAAAACATCAAGTGGCGCTGGCCGCGATTGACTATATCAAGACTCTGATTAAACCGGACTCTATTATTGGTGTGGGAACCGGTTCTACCGCAAATCTGTTCATTGATGAACTGGCAGCGGTCAAAGATAAGTTTCAGGGAGCGGTCGCCAGTTCGGATGCGTCTGCTGAGCGTCTTAAGGGGCATGGTATTGAGGTTTTTGATCTGAACTCGGTTGATGAAATTGTCGTTTATGTGGATGGCGCTGATGAGGCGAACAAGAGCCTGTGTCTGATCAAAGGTGGCGGTGCCGCGTTGACTCAGGAGAAAATCGTGGCGCAGGTGGCCAAACAGTTTGTCTGCATTGCTGATGAATCAAAAGCGGTCGAAATTCTGGGTGCATTTCCGCTGCCTGTGGAAGTGATTCCAATGGCCAGAGCATTGGTGGGTCGGGAAATGGTTAAGTTGGGGGGAGATCCGGTCTGGCGTGAAGGGGTTGTTACGGACAATGGCAATCAGATTATTGATGTGCATGGACTGAAAATTACCAATCCTGAGGACCTGGAAGCCAAAATCAATATGATTCCCGGAGTGGTGACCAATGGTTTGTTCGCACATCGCGCAGCGGATGTGTTGCTGCTGTCGACTCAGGAAGGGGTGAAAACGTATTCCGTTATGAATACCGTTTCAGCAGAAGGGAACTATTTTTAGTTCCCAGAATATTCCAGGCGTGCTTCAGGGCAGGTTGTCTGACCTGCCTTTAATCTTTATTCGACCCGGTTCCAGACTTGTGTTCTGCCGATGAGTGAAAATCCGATGAAGCCACGGACTTCGAGATTTTTACCGCCATTGGTGACCATGAGTTTGGCTTTATATTCTTTGCCATTGCCCGGATCCAGAATTTTTCCACCCTTCCATTCCTCACCGTCCTGAGTCAGTCCCCAGATAAAGTTCATGCCTTCGATGGGTTGATTGGCGCGTGAGCCCTTGCATTTTTTACAGACCTTCCCTTTATCTGCGGCTGCCAGCAGCTCAACGATATCGCCTTTAAGCTCATCACCATCCATATAGATATGTACTACACTTTTAGCCTGGTTGGTTTCATCGTCAATGGTCTGCCATTGACCGATAGGGGAGGTCATGTCTGCGGCGAATGCCTGCATGGTCAGAGCGGTGAGTAACGCAAATATTATTGTTATCGTGTTCTTCATATTGTTCTCCAGATACTAGGGGCCATTATCAATAGCTGGCCTGCTGCTGCACGTTACCACAACGTATTGAAGAGACAAGTTCGTTGATTTCAGGGCAAAAATTACCCCTGAATATCGGCTAATTGAGCATTGATGAGTTTAATCAGATCTTCCGGAGCCATTTCTATCTGCAGTCCGCGTTTACCGGCGCTGAAAAACATCGTGGTTAATGCTGAGCAGGATTGGTCAATAACTGCTGGCAGTCGTTGTTTTTGTCCCAACGGACTGATACCGCCAACGACATATCCCGTGGCTTTCTGGGCCTTCTGGTGATCGGACATCTGGGCTTTCTTCCAACCAAGCGTTTTGGCCGCAGCTTTGAGGTTCAGGCTGAAGGCGACCGGTACAATTGCCATCGCCAGTCTGGAATGCTGGCTGTCAGGCGTGATGATCAGTGTCTTGAACAATTGTTCTTCCGGGCGTCCCAGGTAAGCAGCCACGGCATTGCCATAACCCGGGCCGGACATTTCAACCTCGTATTCGTGTATTTGGAAGGGTATTTTCTGTTTTTTGAGCAGTTGTATTGCGGGAGTCATCAGGCCAAACCTTTGCTGTTGAAATCAGGATTGTTCAGAGCTGTCAGTATATGATCCCGCCATTCTCCATTGAGGTAGAGATAATCTCTGGCGTATCCTTCGATCGTGAATCCCAGTCGCTTAAGCAGTATCCCGGAGCGTTCATTGACAGGTTGGTAATTGGCCATTAGACGGTGCAGGCAAAGCGTATTGAAGGCAAATTTCAGTGCAGCCTCCATGGCTTCCCGCATTAGCCCTTGTCCTTCATATTGCTGGTCAATTTTGTAGCCAATTAATGCTGCTTGAAATACTCCGCGGATAATGCCGGATATTTGAATCTGGCAGATCAGTTGCTGAGTATCCTTATGATATCCATAAAGGCCATATTCGGTTTCATCGTTCCATTTCTTTTCTTCCAGCTGTAGTTTTTTGTACCAGAATTCCAGGTCGCTGCGATCCAATACGCTGGCAGGTGAGCCCAAGCGAAAGTGATGACGGTTTTCCTGATGAAGTTTTAGTACAGCTGCTGCCATATCCCTGTGAGCGGGCTTTATGATAAGACGTTCAGTGAGAATATCTGTGCGGTCAGTCATCAATTATCCTTATGTGAAAATGCCAGCATGTGCTGGCAGTTTGTTATGTACTGGCGAGAAAATAAAGAGGGGCGGCCGACGATATCACTGCTGTGGCAGGCGTATATTACTGTCACTCTCCAGTCTGGGTGGCTGTTTTGTTTCCGGCTTGGTGATGGATGGTAATTGAATCTGAAACTCCAGACCGCCACCGATGTGGTTTTTGGCCGACAGAGTTCCATTATGACTGCTGATTACCTGCTCTGCGATTGAAAGCCCAAGACCGGCACCGCCGTCTGCAGTATTTTCCACCGCCCGAAAGAAAGGTTCAAACAGATGTTGCAGAACCTCTTCGGATGTTCCAGGACCATGATCCCGGATGAGAATTTCCACTCTGTCTGTTTTTCCAAAGGCCATATCGCGGGTTTCTATCTCCACTGCCGTGTGCTCTTTGGTGTAGCGAATACCATTACGGACGATGTTTTCCAATGCACTGTGCAGTAGTGAAGACTCACCTTTGATCCATTTGGAGTGACCTGTTTTCAGGGTGACTGATTTGTTCACTGCTCTGGCTTCAAAGTTGGCATCGTCCGCCAGCTGGATCAACAGCGGAGTCAGATCCATGGGCGCCCACTCCATGCTCTGCATTTTATTTTCCAGTCTCGAAAGTTTGAGCACCTGGGCAATCATCTGTTCGAGTTTTTCGGTTTCCCGTTCAATACGTTCAAGAATGCCATGTACCTCCGGGCCGCATTTTTGATGAGCGATACCGAGAGCGACCTGAATTCGGGTGATCGGGGAACGCAGTTCATGACTGACATTGCTGAGTAATCGTTGCTGTGCATAGACCAGGTTTTCCAGTCGACTGGCCATATAATCGAAGTCCCTTCCCAGATGACCGAATTCATCCATGCGTTTGGTCAGGGAGTGGCCGATGCGGGTATCGAGTTTTCCGCCTGCCAGTTCCCGGTATGCCCGACCAAATTTGGTCAGAGGACGCGAAAACGACCATGCCAGAAATGCACTGAGTAATCCGCTGAGCAATAACGACAGCATTAGTATGACTGTTTCGTTCAGATATTCCTGAGGCAGTGAAGACGGTGGCGAGGCATTCCATCCGCGTAGCAGCAAATAGTAACCTTGATTACCAATTTGGAGTGTTGCCGGACCAAGCCAGACTTCATTACGCCAAAAGCCCAATACCGGACGGGTTTCATCCAGCATGGTGCTGAGCAGGGGGAAGGCTGATCTCGGTGGACGAGGTAATCCAATAATTCGAAATTCCTCGTCTACAAGATAGATCTGTACCCGTTCCAGTTCGTTGATGCGCTGTAACTGTGTGACTGCTTCACTACCGTAACGGGCATAAATTTGCAGGACCCTGCGAGCCTGACTGGCAAGTGCTTCAATAGATTCAGAATTGGCAGGCTCTATTTGATATGGACGATTAATGGATTTGACCACCACCGAAGTGATGGCGATGATCAAAATACAGGTAATCCAGAACCAGAGAAAGATCTTTCCAAATAAGGTGTGCCAGGGATTCAGCCGGGAAGCAATTTTCCTCCAGCTCATTCATCCTCACCTGTGATAAACATATAACCAACACCACGAATGGTTTTGATTTTCTGGTCATCGCCGATAATGACAGACATTTTCTTTCTAAGGTTACTAACGTGCATGTCAATGGAGCGGTCATACAGTTCGATTGGCCGACCCAGGGCAGCAATGTTCAGTGAGTTTTTGTCTATAACGGTACCGGCTTCTTGCATCAATGCCTGCAGAACCCGAAACTCGGTTGTCGTCAGTTCCAACAACTGTCCCTGAACCTTCACGGTATGTGTCGCAGTATCCAACACGACCTCATTGATCTCCAATGTGATGTGTTTTGGTGACTCATCGTTATCCATGTTGGCGCGACGGATCAGTGCTCTGATACGGGCAACCAGTTCCCGGTGAGAATAAGGTTTAGCCAGGTAATCGTCGGCACCAAGTTCCAGCCCGAGTACCCTGTCCATTTCATCTCCCTTGGCGGTTAACATGAGAATGGGAGTGCGATTCTGACGCTGGCGTAACTGCTTCAGAACATCAAAGCCACTCATGTCAGGCATCATGACATCAAGCAAAATCAGTTCGTAATTTTTATCAGCTTTTTGCAGACCGGTAACACCATTGGGAGCCATTTCCAAATGAAACCCTTCAACTTCAAGATATTCCTGAAGTAACTGGCCAAGGCTTTGATCGTCGTCGATTAATAAAATACGAGTGTTGTGACTTTTGTTCATAATATCGTCCCAGTAAATTCAGAGGCCAATTGTAAAGGCGCGCGGAACCTGTAATATCGGTTTACCCAGATTTTACAAGCTTCCGACACAACTTTGCCGCCCTTAAATTAAACTCCCGAATACGTTAAATCGTCTATTTGCCTGTCTCATGATGAGCAGGTGTTGTTTGGATTTACCATCATTGCTCAGTCGGGAATGACTCCACTTCCACGAGTCAATTCAACGCCGCCAGGTAGTATAAGTGCGGCTTTTTTTCTTCCTTTCAAATTAGTTATAAACTCTCTCAATCCGGGCTGAAAGTCTGGTCAGTAATTCATAACCAATGGTGCTGACATGAGTGGCAACATGATCAACACTTAGATTTTTACCCCACAGCTCGACATCATCACCAATATCAATTCCAGCAATGTTGGTTATATCGATGGTCAGCATATCCATTGATACTCGTCCGACGACAGGAGCAATATGACCGTTTATCCAGGTCGGGGTGCCATTGCCTGCATGACGTGGATAACCATCGCCATAACCAATAGCGAGAGTTGCGATAGTGGAGTTTCTTTCAGCACACCAGTTTGCGCCATAACCAACATGCTGGCCTTTTGGAATCTGGTGTATGGCAATGACTGGAGCGGTGAGGGTCATAGCGGGAATCAAATTAAGTTGCTGTGCTGACTTATCTGAAAACGGGCTGGCACCATATAAAGCAATACCAGGTCGGACCCAATCACCAAGACTTTGAGGGAGAGAGAATATGGCCGCAGAATTAGCCATGCTGAATTCGCAATCAGTTTGTATGGTAAAAGGAGTGAAACTGTCCAGCTGATGCTGATTGAAGGGGTGTTCAGGCGTATCAGCACAGGCAAAGTGGGTGATATAGGCCACTTTACATCCATGCTCCCGCATGAGTTTTGCTGCCCATAGTCTGCCTGTTTCAGGAGATAATCCCAGGCGGTGCATACCTGTGTCTATTTTGAGCCAGATCTTTTGGCTGGACAGATTGTCGATGTGTTTTAACCAGTCCAGCTGTATTTCGTTGTGAATGACCATTTCCATGTTACGGGATATTGCTTCCCGAGTCTGGTCGAGAGTAACGCAGCCTTCCAGCAATAGTATGGGACGGTCAATGCCTGCTTGTTGAAGTTCCAGTGCTTCCACAAACGTTGAGACCGCAAAACCATCTGCCAGGCTCGTAAGTACCTGTGCCACAGAAACGGCTCCATGACCGTAACCATTGGCTTTTACAACTGCCCATATTTTGCTATTGGGGGCATGTTGTCGAATGGTATTCAGATTGTGTTTGAGGGCTTTGATGTCAACAGTTGCTAAGGTGCCGCGGCTCATTCGTCGTAACTACTTTGGTATTCAGGGGCTAGATCTTCAAAACGAGTGTATTTGCCTATAAAGGCCAAACGGTCTGTACCAATTGGACCGTTTCTTTGTTTGCCGGTGATGATTTCGGCAATGCCTTTGTCAGGTGAGTCTTCGTTATACACTTCATCCCGGTAAATAAACAGAATTATGTCGGCATCCTGTTCAATCGCTCCAGATTCCCGTAAGTCAGAGTTAACCGGTCGTTTGTTGGGTCTTTGCTCCAGAGAGCGGTTAAGCTGGGATAGAGCAATCATCGGGCACTCAAATTCTTTGGCAATACTCTTTAATGAGCGTGAGATTTCCGAGATTTCATTGGTACGGCCTTCAGTGAAGCCTTTGATTTTCATCAGCTGGAGGTAGTCGACCATGACCAGAGCCGGGTTCCCATGTTCACGTACAAGACGGCGGATCCTTGAACGCATTTCGGTCGGGCTGATGCCTGCGGTGTCATCAATAAACAGTGGGCGGCTGTTTAACATGTTGACGGCCATGGTCAGTTTGGGCCAGTCATCAGGTTCCAGTTTTCCTGTTCTGACTTTGGTCTGATCAATTCGTCCCAGCGAAGATAGCATCCGCGTCACCAATTGGTCGGCTGGCATCTCCAGGCTGAATACCAGAACCGGTTGGTCTTGAGCCATAACGGCGGCTTCAACCAGGTTCATGGCGAAGGTCGTTTTTCCCATAGATGGACGAGCTGCCACAATGACCAGATCACCTGGATTGAAACCTGAGGTGCGGCGATCAAGTCCGGTAAAGCCGGTGGTAATACCGGTTAATGGACTATCGCTTTCGAACAGCTGCTGAATTTTGGCGACGGATTTCTTCAATAACGGGTTTACCCCGACCAGGCCCCCTTCGTTAGGGCGATCCTCTGCAATTTTGAAGACAGTTCGTTCCGCCTCGTCAAGCAGAGTCTCTGCATTCCTGCCTTTGGGCTCATATGCCGCAGCTGCGATTTCGTTGGCGGCCTGGATCAGCCGTCGCTGGACACTGCGTTCATGGATAATCTGAGAATAGGCAACCACGTTACTAATACTGGGAGCCTGTTCAGCCAGATCTGCCAGGAACACGCGACCGCCGACCTTATCCAGATCGTTGTCACGCTCCAGATCATTACCAACAGTGACCACGTCAAATGGCTGGGCCTGTCCAGCGAGTTTTTCCATAACCCGGAAAATAAGGCGGTGAGGCTGTTGGTAAAAATCTTCAGCAGTAATAATTTCGCTGACATTGTCCCACTGATTGTTATCCAGCAGCAGGGCGCCGAGAACAGACTGTTCGGCTTCAATCGAGTGGGGGGGAACTTTAATCTGACTGAGTTCATCAGTATCTGAGAAAAGATCGTTGTTTGGCAGAGAGTTACTATCCGGCACGTTATACTGACCCACAAAATGGATTTGTAATGGTAAGTGATTGTGTTAGTGCATTAAATAAAAAAGGCGCATGAAGCGCCTTTTTTAGTTGGTTCTCTAACGCTTATTCTTCTGGAATAATGATCAGTTTGAGAACTGCGTGAACTTCTGGGTGCAGTTGAATATCAACTTCGTATTCACCAGTAGAGCGTAACGCGCCACCAGGCATTTTGACTTCAGACTTGGAAACCTCAACACCAGCTGCTGTAACCAGTTCTGCAACGTCCCGGGGACCCACAGAACCGAACAGTTTGCCGCCATCGCCAGCAGGTGCTGCGAAAGTCAGTTCCAGATCGTTGATTTTGTCAGCACGGCCTTGAGCTTCATCCAGTTTGGATTGAGCAACTTTTTCAAGTTCTGCACGACGTGCTTCAAAATGCTTGATGTTTTCCTCTGTGGCAGGAACCGCTTTGCCTTGAGGGATCAAATAGTTTCTAGCGTAGCCGGCTTTAACAGAAACCTGACTGCCCAGATTGCCTACACGGCCAACTTTTTCTAACAGGATTACATCCATCTTTCATAACCTCGTATTTTGACTGCCTAGTTGTTGCTTGGGCGAATTTTGGTTCTGAAATCAAACCAGGCATCGGCAATGGCTAACAACAATATTAATGGCAGTGCGTAAAGGGTAAACAGTAACAGTGCAATATAAAACACTGTAAGCCAGACCCCACCCAACTCTTTTTTAGCAACGATCCCGTGAATCAGTGCTGTGCCTGAAATCAACAACGGCATTATCGTTGGTTCCAAAGCGAATATACTCCAAAGTGATATCAGCCCGGCCATTGCTATAAGCGTCAATACCATCCACGGCTGCAGTCTCAAAGCATGAAACTCAACTCTGAACCCACCCGGATTAAACAGGGCAGATTGCCAGTAACGGGCCAGAATCAGTGACAGAATAGCCATGTCTACAGAGCCACCTGCCATCAGCATTGGCAGTGCATTTTTCTCTGTGAGGGTCATGATTAACTGCTCATACAGGCCGTTTTGCCCTGACTGCTGAACGAAATTGACCAGTTCCTGGTTGATGACTTTGAACGGCTCAGCCAGCGCAAATGCAGCTGTTATAGCCAGAACAATGCCACAGCCAGACGCAGACATCAGCGTCCAGGCCCAGGATTGAGTATTTCTGAGTACCAGTGCCAGAATGACGACGACCGGGCACATCAGAATTACTGTCACATAGGCTGCAAGAGAGCCGGTTGAAACGGCACCAATCACAATACCCAATATGGCACCGGATAAAGCCTTTATCCCTTCGGTTTGCCCCTTTCTCAGGGTCACTAATCCTACTATTGCAGCTGCTAACCAAAAGGTCAGCGGTAATGCTGCACTGATCGCGGAAATCACAAAGGCATTGACCGGCCGTTTCATTGCAAGTTCTGCAAGGAACTTCATGTCAATGCTCCCAATGATTATTCGTGGCTGTCAGTGTAAGGTAGCAGGGCAATATAACGGGCGCGTTTGATCGCAGTTGCAAGCTGGCGCTGGTAGCGAGCTCTGGTGCCGGTAATGCGGCTTGGTACGATCTTGCCGGTTTCTGTAATGTAGCCCTTCAGAGTTTCCAGATCTTTGTAATCGATCTCGCTGACACCTTCAGCAGTGAAGCGACAGTATTTACGGCGACGAAAAAAACGTGACATATTCAATATCCTCCCAATGATTATTCAGCTTTGGCTTCAGCTTCGTCGTCAGAATCATCGGCGTCTTCAGCTGAATCTTCATCTTCGACATCGCTCGCATCTTCGTCACTGTTGTCTATTTCAGTTGGACGTTCTTTGCGGCGGCTGTCCTTGCTGCTTTCTTTCATCATCGGAGATTGTTCTGTTATCGCTTCTTTGCGACGGATAACCAGGCTACGAATGATGGCATCGTTAAAACGGAAAGTGCTTTTCAGTTCTTCGATTGTTTCTTCATCGCATTCAATGTTCATCAGCAGATAGTGAGCTTTGTGAACTTTTTGAATGGAATAGGCAAGCTGGCGGCGACCCCAGTCTTCGTTACGGTGAACTTTGCCACCTTTGTCTGTAACGATACCGGTGTAGCGTTCCACCATTGCTGGGACCTGTTCTGATTGATCAGGGTGCACCAGCAGTACGATTTCGTAATGACGCATAAATGCTCCTCATGGGTTCTAGCCTTCTGTGCTAATGATATTGGTTAACCAGTAAGGCAAGGAGTGATCGGATTGTAGTTCCCGAGTCCAGCTTTTGAGCCGGATTTAAGGGAGCGCGGATGCTACAGTAAACCCGGAGTAATTTCAATGCACACCGAACAACTGTTCCTTTTCCAGTATCAGTGGCGGCATTGGGCACCCGAACACAGTGGCAATGGTGCGGAGACAATCGTATTCACTGACATTGACCTGCTGGTCGGAAAGTATGATGTCGCTGCAGGCCTGGATGACCGTTTTCTTCAGAATAAAACTGAGCCCGTTCAGTTCAGTCATGACCGGTTGTAGTCGGGTCAGTGGAATTGCAGTCCGGCTCAGCAGCCATCGATCAGCAAACCCCATGCTTGTCATTGCCTGTTTATAGGCATTGTTGGCTTTTTGCAGGTCAGTGTTGAGATAGACCAGAGATGACAGCAGTAGTTGTAATTCCTCACCAAGATTTTTCAGCGAATGATGTTTTACCTTGTCCCGTGTTTTGTGAGCAGGATTCAGATGGTGATCCAATAGTGACAAGACTATCCATTCCATAAGAACGATCTGTTGATCCCACTCGCACAACCGTTGTATGCGTTGAAGAAATATCAGAATGTCTTCTACTGTATGTTTATTGAGGGCCGGGATGCAGAGTTCCAGACAAGGAAGTCGCAGAGCAGGTGCGGCCTGACGTTGCCATTTCCAGAGTCTGGCCAGGTTTTCAGCTCCATTGGGATCTTCTGAGGCGATGAACCGGACAATCTCTTGCTGTTGGTCGTTTTCTTTCAGTATGACGCCGTAACAAAAAGCTCTGGCTCCTGCAGATGTCGCCAACAGTGTTCTGACGTAAGGTGGAATCTGTTTGTATAGCTGATGGGCGTAGTCCACATGTGCAGCGCTGGTTTGTCCAACTACCTGTTGTATTTGCAGGCCTGTCACTGCTGCGGCCATGCCTCCGATCAGGGTTGCCTCTGGAGCCTGGTTTTGCTGAGGGGTGTTTTCCAAATCCCTGTTTTCGATATTGCGCTGTCTGGCGAGAAAGTTTGGGGCTATCCGTTTTATTCTCTCAGGTAATGGTGGATGGGTGGCCAACAGGTGGTTGAAATGGGCAATATGGACAGTGTTGCCAAAGCAGAAATGACTCATGTCTTCTGCGTGACGGTGCTGTAGCAGTGATCCTTCACTCTGTTTTTGGATTTTATACAATGCACCAGCGACGGCTTCCGGGTTTCGTGTGAACTGTACTGAGGAGGCGTCTGCCAAAAATTCTCTCTGTCGGGATACCGCTGCTCGAATCAGACGGCCAAAAAACACACCGATAGCGCCAATAGCCATTAAGGCAAGACCGGCCAGAAACACGGGTAAGGCACTATTATTGTTACGAGATCTGCGAGAACGGTATCCGCTCCGACCCCCAATATCGGCCATGAATCGCCCAAATTGACCGATCATGACGATACCTGCCAGCATTGACATCAAACGGATATTGAGTCGCATGTCGCCATTGAGTATATGGCTGAATTCATGTCCGACCACTCCCTGGATCTGCTCTCGGTTGAGGTGTGTAAGCATGCCACGGGTTACCACCATAACAGCCTGGTTTACCTGGTATCCGGCAACAAATGCATTAATTCCGGTCTCACGGTCCATGATATATAGTTTGGGAGCAGATACTCCTGAAGCAATGGCCATTTCCGCCACTACATTGCGGAATTGTGTTGCTTTGGGATCGTTGAAGAATTCTTCGATGGGTCTGGCGTCTGCCATTCTGGCGACAGCTTCCCCGCCTTTAGCCAGATTGAGCCACTGCAATAAAGATCCGGACAGCAGTATCAGAATTGTCGCACCGGCAGTAAACCAGGCGTTGGGATTGTTCAGCCATTGTTGAAAGCCGAGCGGGATGGAAAGATGGGGATAAGATGTATGGTTCTGCCAGGACAGCCACACAGTAAAAGCCAGCGCATTTACGGCCATGACAATTAACAGCGTGGCTGTTACAAAAAACAGAATCAGTTTCCAGGTATTGCGTCGGGCACGGTCCTGATGCTCGAAAAAGTCCATCTTTTATCTGCCTTGATCAGGAAAAGGAAACTCGTGGTGCCGTTTTGGTTTTGGGGTCTTCAATTTCAAACAGCTCGGCATCTTTAAAATGGAATATAGCGGCCAGAATGTTGTTTGGAAATGACTCTTTGTAGGTTTGGAATGTCATGACAGAATCGTTAAAAGCCTGACGGGCGAAAGCAACTTTGTTTTCTGTACTCTGCAGGGTTTCCATCAGTTCCATCATGGTCTGATTGGCTTTCAGGTCTGGATAGTTTTCCTGTAAGGCAAAAAAGATGGCGAGGGCGCCGTTTAATGCTCCTTCGGCAACACCAAGTTGCTTGATGGCTGATGCATCTGCAGGGTCGGAGGATGCTTTTTTTTGAGCCTGCAAAGCCACATTTCTGGCTTCCACCACCGCTTCGAGAGTTTCCCGCTCATGTTTGAGGTACCCCTTGGAGGTTTCGACCATATTAGGGATCAGGTCATGTCGATATTGAAGTTGTACGTCTATCTGCGAAAAAGCATTTTTGAAGCGGTTTTTCAGGCTGACCAGCCGATTATAGATAGTGATGCCGTATAGTAGGATAATTGCTGGAATGCCCCAGGTAATTGCTGTTCCAATCCATTCTGCAGACATGTTTTCTCTCCTGAAAAGTATCGTTTGCCTAGTTTGCCAGTCGCTGGCGGACAATTTCGTACAAACAGACGCCGGTAGCAACCGAAACGTTTAAACTGGAGACCTGACCCAGCATGGGGATATTGATCAGTTCATCACAGGTTTCCCGGGTAAGGCGGCGCATACCGCTGCCTTCCGCGCCCATAACCAGTGCCAGTGGGCCTTTGAAGCGTGCCTGATGGAGGCTGTGGTCAGCTTCGCCAGCGGTCCCAACAATCCATACTCCTTTATCCTGAAGAGACCTCATGGTTCTGGCCAGATTGGTTACCTGGATAAAGGGAATGGTTTCGGCGGCACCGGATGCAATTTTAATGGCAGCCGCCGTCAGCGTTGCTGATTTGTCTTTGGGGACGATCAGTGCGGTGACACCGGTTGCATCCGCTGTTCTCAGGCAGGCACCGATATTATGTGGATCTGTGACACCATCAAGAATCAGAAATATCGGTTCAGATGTCTGCTCAAGTAATGGCCACAGATCATGTTCACTGAGAGTTTCCATTGGGGTGGTCTGTGCCAGTATCCCCTGGTGTGGAACCTCTTCCAGTTGGTATTTTTTGATCAGGCGGTCGAATGCCTGACGTTCCAGAAACTTGATCTTGATCTGTCCGTCTTTGCACAGGTCGATAACCCTTTGGACCCGTTTGTCTCTGCGGTCACGATTGATCAGTACTTCCTGTAAACGTTTGCTTCTGTTTTCAACCAGTGAAGCAACTGCGTGGATGCCATAAGCGATGTCGTTTTCTACTGTCATTACCCGTTTGTCTTCTTGCGTTTGCTGCGTGAACGCGTTTTGCCGAAATCTGCTTTAGGAGCATGTTTTGAGGCTTTTCCGCTTTTACTCTTACTTTTATGTTTAGAGGCCTTGGCAGCAGGTTTTTTCCCCGATTCTTTGCTTGTTTTGGTCGAAGATTTTCTGCTGGCAGCTGTTCTGCGGGCCGTTTTTATCTGATTTTCCAGTTCGAAGTCGATCTTACGTTCATCCAGGTTGACCCTGGCCACGCGGACACTGACCTTATCTCCAAGGCTGTATACTGTGCGTGTGCGTTCGCCGACAAGACGATGGCCGGCAGGGTCAAATACGTAATAGTCTGAGTTCAGTGAGGTTACATGGATCAACCCTTCGACGAAAATTTCATCCAGTTGCACAAACAACCCAAAGGTGACAACACTGGCAACTGTGCCGGTGAATACGTCACCAATGTGATCTTCAATGTATTCACATTTTAACCAGGCAATCACATCCCAGGTAGCCTCATCGGCACGCCGCTCGGTCATGGAACAATGTTCCCCAAACATCAACATTTTTGCCAGGTCGTAGGGGTAACTGACTGCCGAATCGGCTTTGGGTGTATCTTTCACCCGTTTGACCAGGCTGGTTCGGCGACCGCTATGGATCACGGAGTGAATCGCCCGGTGAACCAGCAGATCAGGATAGCGTCTAATGGGGCTGGTGAAGTGGGTGTATGCGTCATAACCGAGACCAAAATGACCTTCATTCTGAGGCTGGTAGACCGCCTGGCTGAGTGAGCGCAGCAACACTGTTTGAATCAGGTCAAAATCGTCCCTGTCTTTAATCTGCAGCAGTAGTTTTTGGTAATCGGCAGGAGAAGGTTTTAATCCACCTCCTATTTCCAGGCCCAATTCCGCGAGATAGGAGCGTAGATTTTCCAGTTTTTCAAAGCTGGGGCCGGCGTGGACGCGATACAGTGCCGGAATGTCCAGTGTATTTAGAAAATCCGCGGCACAGGTATTGGCAGCCAGCATGCACTCTTCAATCAGTTTATGGGCGTCATTGCGCTCTACCGGCACAATGCGATCAATTTTCTGATTGTCGTTGAAGACGATTCGGGTCTCCTGGGTTTCAAAATCGATTGCGCCCCGTTTGTTTCTGAGTTTGCGTAACACCTTGTAGAGTTCATGTAGCGTCTCAAGGCTTGGCAGCACGTCAGAAAACTGCTGTCTTAGGGCATCTGCTTTCTCCAGATCCGGGTCCATCAGCATGGCGGCCACCTGGTTATAAGTCAGGCGCGCGTGCGAATGTATCAGTGCTTCGTAAAACTTGTATTCTTTTAGGGCGCCACGTGGGCCAAATGTCATTTCGCAGCAAATGGCCAGACGATCCACATGTGGATTCAGCGAACACAGCCCGTTGGACAACACTTCCGGTAGCATGGGAACCACGCGCTCAGGAAAGTAAACCGAGGTTCCACGATTAAAGGCCTCCTGGTCTAAAGCCGAGTCGGGTTTAACATAATGGGACACATCTGCAATAGCGACAAACAGTTTCCAGTCGCCTTCACGGGTCCTGCGGGCATATACTGCATCATCAAAGTCGCGGGCATCTTCGCCGTCAATGGTGACCAACGGATATTTGCTCAAATCCACCCGACCCTGTTTGTCTTTGGATGACACGTCGCTTTTAAATAAGCGGGCCTGCTGTTCAACCTCTTCCGGCCAGTCGTGAGGAATGGCAAATGTCTGCAGAGCAATGTCTATTTCCATGCCGGGGTCCAGATGTTTGCCCATCACTTCCACGACCTTACCGATAGGCTGATGTCTGAATCGGGGTTGTTCAACAATTTCAATCAGGACAATGTCACCATCGGTGGCACCGGCAGATGTTCCGGGTTTGATCAGAATGTCATGGTGAATTTTTCGATTTTCCGGACAACCGAAGCCAATTCCCGACTGTTCATGATATCGGCAGACAAGTTGATGGGTATTGCGCTCCAACACATCCACAATTTTGCCTTCCATACGACCCCGAAAGTCCCGCTCGGTTTCCCGGACCAGCACCACATCGCCATCAAATACACAGCTCATTTGATTGCTGTTCAAATAGATATCCTTGCGGCCATCTTCAGCAATCAGAAAGCCATAGCCGTCCTGGTGACCTTGAACTCTGCCTTTAGCCAGGTTCATTTTGTCGATCAGACCAAAAGCGCCATTGCGAGAGCAGCGTATCTGCCCGTCCCGTACCATGGCAATCAGACGACGGCGCAGAGCCTCAATCTGATTGTCGGTTGTCAGGTTGAGTGCCTGGCACAGTTCGGGATGAGAGGCAGGACCATTTCGTTCCTGCAGATGAGTCAGGATGAATTCCCTGCTGGGGATGGGGTCTGCGTAATTTTCTGCTTCGCGACGGGCGTGAGGGTCTTTAATGGCTGCGCGATTTTTTTTCTGGCGGCTGATAGTAGCTGTCCTTTTATATGAGTAATTTATTGGCATGGTAGCTAAAAGGTGGTTGAGATAGAAGAGAATACTGGCTGGACCTGATAAACACAGCTCCATTTGTCATCCTGTTCAGGGCTGTTGGAAAACTGGTTTCTTTCGATTTTAGGGGAACGTCACACTAACAAGGGGAGGCGGCTCTTTGTTGAAGAGCCGCTGTTGGGATCAGATGGTGAAGCTGTGTCTCAGAACAATAGTTTCCACTCTGTCAGGGCCCGTGGAAATGATATCGATCGGACAGCCAATAGCTTGTTCCAGATAACGAACATAAGCCTGAGCGTTAGCAGGAAGTTCATCCATGGTTTTGGCACCGAAGGTGGATTCTTTCCAACCAGGCAACTCTTCGTAGACTGGTTTGATGTGTTCAAACTTTTCTGCAGTGCCTGGCCAACTGACCCGCTTGCCTTCCTGGTCTTCATAGCCAATGCAGACTTTAATGGTTTCCAGTCCATCCAGCACATCGAGTTTGGTCAGACAGATTCCGGTGATCGAGTTGATCCGAATGCTGTGTTTAACCAGGGCGGCATCAAACCAGCCGCAACGACGGGCCCGGCCTGTTGTGGTGCCGAACTCATTACCCTGTTTGGAGAGGTGTTCGCCAACTTTATCAAACAGTTCTGTCGGAAAGGGGCCTGAACCCACGCGAGTCGTATAGGCTTTGGTAATGCCAATAATGTAGTCGATATACATCGGACCCAACCCGGAACCTGTAGCAACTCCACCTGCAGTGGTGTTGGAGGAGGTCACATAGGGATAAGTGCCGTGGTCGATATCGAGCATGGAACCCTGGGCACCTTCAAACATAATGTTTGAACCCGCTTCACGCAGTTCGTGAATCAGACTGACAGTATCCGTTACCATGTCTTTGAGTTGCTCACCCCAGCTATATAACTGCTCCAGGGTTTCATCATAACTGACAGCTTCCTGGCCATAGTACTGAGTCAGGGCAAAGTTATGATACTCAATCAGTTCTTTCAGCTTTTCCGGGAATTCCGGCAGGTATATATCGCCCATCCGCAGTCCACGACGAGATACTTTGTCTTCATATGCCGGACCGATACCACGACCGGTGGTACCGATTTTGGCTTTGCCTCGTTTGGTCTCACGGGCTTGGTCCAGAGCACAGTGAATCGGCAGAATCAATGGGCAGGACTCGGAAATTTTCAGCCTTTCCCGAACTGGCACGCCGCGTTCTTCCAGCTTGCTCATTTCGTTCAACAGAGCATCGGGTGCCAGCACAACACCGTTACCTATGATGCATTGGACGTTGTCTCTGAGAATGCCCGATGGAATAAGATGTAGTGCCGTTTTTACGCCATCAATAACCAGTGTATGTCCGGCGTTGTGGCCGCCCTGGAACCGAACGACCGCATTGGCCTGGTCTGTCAGAAGATCTACGACTTTGCCTTTTCCTTCGTCACCCCATTGGGTGCCTAAAACAACTACGTTTTTAGCCATGGTGTGTGTCTTACCTGAAGTTGAGGCGATCAGCGGGTACTGATACGCCGGGAGTTAAATGTTGGTTACTGCCCATGTGTTCTTCGCAAAGCTGAGCTTTTGGCTGCAGCCAGTGGTTTCCGGTGTGTCATCTGCAGTCAATGCCTGAACTACTTTATGGCCTGACTGCCGCAATTCCCTGATTCGTTTTTTTAACTCGGGGTCAGGGTCCGCCGGGGCAAAAATGCATCCCTCGGATGATACTGCTGGTGCAATTTTGACCAGTGTCTTTAAATCAGCGCTGAATCCGGTTGCAGGTCTGGCTCGTCCGAAAACCTGGCCAGTGTTGTCGTAGCGTCCACCTTTGGCGATAGGTTGTGCCAATCCATCTACAAAAACAGAAAAGATTAATCCCGTGTGGTAGTTGTAATCGCGGAGTTCGGCCAGATCAAAATGCAGATTCACAAGAGGGAATTCCTGTTGAATTTCCTGGGCCAGAATTTGAAGAGGTTTTATGTATTTTTCGATACTGGGACTGACGCCGTTTAGTGCGGTGATCGCTGTATCGAGTACGGACTCGTCACCGGACAATCCGGATAGTGTTCTGATGTGTTCGAGCAGAGGGTATTTGTCCATGTGCTGAGCCAGAAATGTATCAAGTTCAGGCAATGAACGCTGGCGCAGTATTTTATAGAGCTCGGCTTCAGTTTCATGATCCAGGCCGATATCGTTGACGACAGTGCGATAAATGGCAACATGGCCCAGATCAAGAGTTACGTTACTGATGCCGATATTTTTCAACGCGGTCAGCATCAGGCAGACAATTTCTATATCTGAGCAGATATCCATAACCCCATATAACTCCGCTCCAATCTGAATAGGGCTGCGGCTGGCCTGTAAATGCGCGGGGCGGGTGTGCAGCAATGGGCTGGAGTAGCAGTAACGAGCCGGGCCGCTGGTCTGGATGGAGTGAGCATCCATTCGCGCAACCTGCTGAGAACGATCTGCTGACAGTCCCATCATTCTGCCTGTCATCTGATCAGTCAGTTTAAACGTCAGTAAATCGAGGTCATGGCCGATGCCGGTCAGAAGGGATTCGAGGTATTCTGCTTGGGGAGGGATTACCAGTCGGTAGCCCCAGAGCGCGAATTGGTCGAGAATATTTCGTCTTAAATGTTCGATCTGATTGGCCTCAGGTGGAAGTATTTCTTCAATTCCATCCGGGAGGATCCAGCGATCAATCTTACTCATTATTCATTTCCATCAGGCATAAAAAAACCGGGCGGTTTTGCAACAGGCCCGGTTAACCAATTCTACTCGCTTTGTCGGTCCGAGTACCAGACTAAATTAACGATAAAGCGATAAAACTTATTTGGCAGCACCTTTCAGATTGTTCAAATATCTAAAGAAGTCACTGTCAGGCTCAAGCAGCATGAGGTCTCCACCATTAGTGAAGGTATCTTCATAGGCCTTCAGGCTCCTGGTAAATGCATAGAACTCAGGATCTTTGGAATAAGCGTTAGCATAAATCTTAGCTGCCTCTGCATCACCTTCACCGCGGATTTCCTCGGCTTCTTTATAAGCATTTGCCTGAAGAACAATTTTTTGACGATCAGCGTCTGCTTTGATGATTTCGGCCTGCTCTTTACCGCGAGCACGTTTTTCCTGCGCTTCTTTTTCCCTCGCGGTACGAATCTGTCTGAAGACGTTCTCGGACACATCCTGCGGTAGATCTATACCTTTGACCCGAACATCAAGGACTTCAATACCCAGCTGTTCCTTGGCAACGGTATCAACACGTTCTTTGATTATGGCTGTCAATTGGTCACGTTCACCGGAAACCACTTCGTTCTGCGTCCGTTTACCGAATTCTGAGCGCAACCCGTCATTGACACGATTGGCAAGAACATTCATGGCAACTTCTTTCTGGCCGCCGGAAGTGGCCTGATAGTATTTGCGGGTATTATCAATACGCCACTGCACATAGCTGTCTACTTCCAGGAACTGATCCTCGGCAGTAATAAACCGCTCTTTGCGAGTATCCAGGTTCATGACCCGACCTTCAAATTTGGTGACAGTGTTCATGATTGGTACTTTGAAATGTATGCCAGGGGGAATATCGGCTTTGGCGATTTCTCCGAATCTGAGCATAACTGCTTTTTCTTTTTCACTGACAATGAATACGCTGTTGAACAATACCAGCCCCGCAATCAGGACGATCAGTACAGCAAAAAAACTCTTATTACCCATGCTGGTCTCCTTAGTTGCCACTGGTTGAACGAATGATGCCGCGACGCTTGAATTCGTCAATAATGTCGTCGATATCTTTCTGCGAGATTGATGAATCCGAAATGCTGCCGCCCTGCTGCTTAAGCTGATCAAGCGGCAGATACATCAGGTTGTTGCCATTTTTTACATCAATCAGCACTTTGTTGGATTTGGCATATATTTCAGAAATAGTTTCCAGATATAGACGCTGACGAGTGACTTCTGGTGCTTTTCTGTATTCTGCGTACAGGCGGTTGAATCGCTCAGCGTCACCCTGAGCCTTGGCAATCAGCTCTGCTTTATAGGCATTGGCTTCTTCGATTTGGCGCTGGGCCAGACCACGGGCTTCCGGAATGATCTGGTTGCGATACGATTCTGCTTCGTTCTGGAAGCGCTGCTCATCGGCTTCTGCCTTAATGACATCATCATATGCGGCCTGAACTGCCTGAGGTGGCCGGGCATCGGCAAAGTTGATCTGGGAGACCAGAACACCTGTGCCATAGTCATCCATCAGCGACTGCAGGCGGTCTTTCATTTCTACTGCCAGCTGGGCACGGTTTGATGTTGTGACCTGACGCATTAGCGAGCTTCCGACCACATGACGTAATGCAGATTCGGAAGCATGTTCCAGTACCCGCGATGGATTTTCGACGTTAAGAGCGTAGGCTCGTGCGTCTGCTGCCTGCCATTGTACGTTAAAGCTGACTTCAACAATGTTCTGATCTTTGGTGAGCATCGTGGACTTATCACTGAACTCGCGAATCGTCGTCACCTCAACTTTTTCCACGCTGTCGAGCAATGGTATTTTGAAGCGCAGGCCTGGATCAGCAATGGAGCTGAATTTGCCCATTCTTAGTACGACGCCACGTTCTTTCTCATCGACCGTGTAAAAAGAATTGAAACCCAGGTATGCCACTATGACGAGCAGAATCAGTGCAGTAATAACTCCACCTGAAGATCCGGAGTTACCGGAGTTTCCTCCTTTGCCTCCACCAAATAATCCACCTAGCAGATTGTTGAGTTTCTTAAACACTTCATCCAGGTCTGGTGGGCCATCATTATTGCCTCGTTTTGGGTTGCCCCAGGGGTCTTTGTCGTTATTGCCACTTGGTGGCTCGTTCCAGGCCATTGGTTGTCTCCGTTGGTCTATATGATTAGTGTTCATAAAATTCTTTTTCCGGTGCCGGGACAAAACGAGAGGTCTCAACACCAGCTTGTGTCAGAACCTGCAGCATGTCTTTCTGTTGTAATCTTACATGCAGCAGTATGTCGCCATTATCGGCATAACTTTCGTTTAATACGGCCTTTTTAGCAAAAAACAACGCGCGTAATTGTCCTTCACCAGGAGAGATTCTGATTTGTTGATCGAATATTTCCTCTCCCAGAATCTCGGCGATGGCGCGGCCGATCAGTTCAGTGCCCTGGCCGGTCTTAGCAGAAACCCACACCCGTTTTGGCGTGCCGTCATCGTTGCGCTCTATGCCCGGTGCTGCATGTTCCATAAGGTCTATTTTGTTATAAACCTCCAGAATCGGAACCTGTTCTGCGCCGATTTCACTGAGTACTGTTTCGACTTGTTCGATATTGTGGTCGCGCTCATCACTTGCGGCGTCAATAACATGTAGCAGCAGATCTGCTTCAACGGTTTCCTGCAGTGTCGCTTTAAATGCATCAACCAGACGATGAGGCAGGTGGCGGATAAAGCCGACAGTATCCGCCAGGATAACCGGACCCAGATCGCTGACGTGGAGTTTTCTAAGAGTAGGATCCAATGTTGCAAACATCTGATCCGCAGCATACACCTCTGCTTCGGTTAGATAATTGAACAGGGTGGATTTACCTGCGTTGGTATATCCAACCAGGGAGACTGTAGGAGTGTCCGAACGGGTACGTGAGCGACGGCTTTGATCCCGTTGTTTTTCAACCTTCTTAAGGCGGTTCTGAATCGAATTGATACGCGCTTGCAATAGCCGTCGGTCAGATTCGAGCTGAGTTTCCCCTGGACCTCTAAGGCCAATCCCGCCTTTTTGTCGTTCCAGGTGGGTCCAGCCTCGTATCAGTCGAGTGGACTGGTAATTCAGTTGCGCCAGTTCGACCTGCAGTTTGCCTTCGTGAGTTCTGGCCCGTTGTGCAAAGATATCCAGAATCAGACCTGTTCGGTCTAATACTCGACATTCCAGTTCCCTCTCCAGATTACGTTCCTGGCTGGGCCTTAGAGCATGATTGAATAAAACAACATCTGCCTGGGTATCAATAACTGCCTGTTTGATCTCGGCAACTTTGCCTGAACCAACGAACAGTTTGGGGTCCGGCACCGAACGCACTCCTGTAATCAGAGCAAGAGGGTTGGCACCGGCAGAAATAACAAGTTCTTCAAATTCGCGGGGATCTTCTCTGTCATCGCCTTCAGGAAAGTCGATATGAACAAGTACTGCCAGATCCCCTGCCTGGGCTCGATCGAATAGCAAGTTTCTTCAATCTCCGCCTTATTCTTCGCCATCTTCGGTGTCGTCTACCGCTATTTTCACATTACGGCTCGGTACTACAGTGGAAATAGCATGCTTATACACCATTTGACTGACTGTATTTTTCAGCAAAATCACAAATTGATCGAAAGACTCGATCTGGCCTTGCAATTTGATTCCATTCACCAGGAATATGGAGACCGGTATCCTTTCCTTACGCAGGGCGTTTAGGTAAGGGTCTTGTAACGAGTGCCCTTTTGACATTGTATGCTCCTTAAATAGGTATCTTTATAAGTATCGTTATCGGTTGGCAGTCGGCATAAACGCCAGCGAGCCATAATTTTGGGTCTTTATACAGTTAAGACTAATTTCTCAACAGCGTCATTCACTTCAACAGAAAAAGGCTTTATTGAGCAAAAAATCCTTCACCTGTGCTGGCAATGCTGTATGGTCTGAATCGAACCATTCAAGCCCTTGCCACCCCCTTAACCAGGTAAGCTGCCTTTTCGCGAGCTGTCTGGTCGCGATGATACCTTTTTCTATCATCACTTCATAGCTAAGGGTGCCGTCCAGATATTGCCACATTTGTCGGTAGCCAACACAGCGCATAGAAGGTAAATCCAAGTTTAAATTATTGCGCTGGCGTAGTTTTACAACTTCTTGTTCAAATCCGTTTTTGAGCATTTTACTAAACCTTTGCTCGATCCTGGAATGCAGCGCTTTGCGTTCCTGCGGTGCTACGGCTAGTTGAATGGTTGGGTAAGGAAACGGCTCAGGTTGATGTTTTTGTTGCTCCCAGAACCAGGTAATCGATTTTCCGGTGCTGAGGATAACTTCAAGTGCTCTGATAACCCGTTGAGGGTTGTCGAGGTGGATTTGTCTGGCTGCCTCGTTATCGAGTGCTTTCAGTTTCTGTACCAGTGCAGGCAACCCTTCCTTCTGTAATTGCTGTTCAAGTTCTTTCCGTAAATCAGGAGAAGCTTCAGGTAAATTGTCTGCCAGACCTTCCAGTAGCGCTTTGAAATATAGCATGGTACCGCCTACGAGCAGAGGGACTTTGCCACGAAACTGAATATCGTCAATGATTGACAAAGCGTCCTGGCGAAAGTTAGCGACAGAATAACTTTCGTGGGGTTCTATAATGTCGATCAGATGATGCGGGGCCAGTTCAAGTTCTTGGGCGGTAGGTTTGGCGGTCCCGATGTTCATATCGCGATAGATTAAGGCTGAATCGACGCTGATGATTTCGCAGTTGAACTGTTGTACCAATTCAATGGCGAGATCTGTTTTACCACTTGCGGTTGGCCCCATTAAAAAAATAACCGGCAGCACTATTGTCCCCTTAGAAACAGTTTATCGAGTTCATTCATGGAGAGTTGTACCCATGTGGGCCGGCCGTGATTACATTGTCCACTGCGTTCCGTAATTTCCATATCTCTGAGCAAAGCATTCATTTCCGCAATTGTCAGTTGCCGGTTGGCGCGTACTGATCCATGACAGGCCATTGTCGCCAGAATCTCGTTGCGTGCGGCAATAATAGCGTCACTGTTGCCATGGTCTGCCAATTCGCTGAGAAAGTCTCTGATCAGAGCTTCAGGATCGGCGTTTTGCAGGACAACGGGTATTTGTCTGACGGCAATTGTTTCTTCGCCGGTACGGCTGACTTCAAAACCGAAATCACTGAGCAGGTCAGAAAATTCTTCGGCGGCGGTGGCCTCCTTCTGGCTGATATGCAACTGAATCGGAACCAGCACTGGTTGTGCCGTCAGTCTGTTATTGTCGAAGGCTTGTTTCATTCTTTCATAAGTAATGCGCTCATGAGCTGCATGCATATCCACCAGGATCAGTCCGTGAGTGTTTTGTGCCAGTATATAAATGCCATGCAACTGGGCGATGGCAAAGCCCATGGGGGGGATTTCTTCGGTTTTGACTTCATCTGTCTGGGTAGTACCCGGGTGTAGCGCTTTATACGCGGCTATCTGGTCATTAACCCGATTGCCTTGCAGTGGCTGAGAATATTGTTTCTGTGTCATCCGCTCAGGGTGACCCGCGTTGATGACCGGTGCGCTGAATTCGCGAGTCGCCGGAGCTAGACTCATAGGTTGCTGTTCGGTAATGGCACCAGTTTCCAAGTCTACTTTAATCGGGTTTTTGGTGGTGTTAATGGTTTCCGGGCTGACATCTGCAAGGGCCCGGTGCAGGCGACTGAACAGAAAGTCGTGGACCAGGCGACTTTCCCGGAACCTTACTTCATGTTTGGTTGGGTGAACATTTACGTCGACATTTTCGGGTGCCAGTTCCAGGTAAAGTGCATAAGCCGGATGACGGCCGTGAAACAGCACATCGCGATACGCCTGCTTGACAGCATGAGCGACGACCCGATCCCGCACTGATCGACCATTAACGAAGAAGTATTGTAAGTCAGCCTGGCTGCGATTGAATGTTGGTAGGCCAACCCAGCCCCATAACCGTAGTCCGGATGCTTCTGCTTCGATCGTTATGGACTGGTCGACAAATTCAGGAGTACACAGCATCGCCATGCGCCGTTCCTGTTCAACTGCGTTGGAACACGCTTTCAACGCATAAATCTGGCGGCCGTTGTGACGTAGGTTAATAGTGACGTCATAGCGAGACAGAGCAATGCGTTTGATGATTTCCTGTATATGTGTAAATTCAGTTTTTTCGGTTTTCAGAAACTTTCTTCGTGCCGGTGTGTTAAAGAAAAGATCCCGGACTTCCACAGTGGTGCCAGTTGGATGTGAGCATGGACTTACTTCGGTTTCCATGTCACGACCAAATGTGGTGACCTGCCAGGCATGCTCCTGAGCTTCAGTCTGGCTACTGAGTGTCAGCCTGGAAACGGAGGCAATGGAGGCGAGTGCCTCGCCTCTGAAACCTAAAGTGGCGACTGCCTCCAGGTCATCTAAAACCAGAATTTTGCTGGTGGCATGACGGGAAAGGGCGAGGGTAAGGTCCTCTTGATCGATACCATGGCCGTTGTCTCTGACTCGAATCAGTTTGATACCGCCTTCCTCGATATCGATGTCAAGCCGGCGGGCATCGGCGTCAAGACTGTTTTCGAGTATTTCTTTAACTACAGAGGCTGGTCGTTCAACCACTTCCCCAGCAGCAATCTGGTTGGCCAGCCGAGGGCTGAGCTGATGAATCTTGGACATAATTCTTTGTTCGGACAAGTGAGTGTCAGACTTCCGGTAACTTGAGAATCTGACCAATCCTGATGTTGTTATCTTTCAGGTTGTTCAGTGCCTGTATCTGGTCTATCGATATTCCGTTTTTACGGGCAATATCTGAGAGTGTATCACCCTTGACGACCGTATATTGTTTATAGCGTCCAGCCTGGTTTTTAACCCAGGCGACATATGTTCCAGGTTCCGGGTTGTTGTAAAAATAGGTGGTAATACCATTGAAAATGGCCTGGGCGATTTTCTGGCGATAATGTCTGGAACTGAGGTTTTTTTCTTCTCCTGGATTAGAGATGAACCCGGTTTCCACCAGAATCGATGGCACATCGGGGGATTTTAATACTGCGAATCCAGCTTGTTCGACGCCTGTTTTATGGAGCGTGGTCATTTTTCCAAGGTTTGTCAGTACGCCATGACCCAGTGCGATACTACTGCTCAGTGTGGCGCTCATGGAAAGATCAACCAACACCGACTTCAGAACTTCTTCTTTACCTTCCAGACTGACACCGCCAACTCCGCCAATAACATCTGTGGCGTTTTCCTTATCTGCCAGATACTTGGCTGTTGCACTGGTTGCGCCCCGTTCGGACAGAGCATAAACAGAGGCGCCGCGGGCAGAGGGGTTGGTGAAGGCGTCGGCGTGAATGGATACAAAAAGATCGGCATGGTTTTTTCGTGCCTTGTCGCGTCGACCTGTCAGTGAAATGTAGTAGTCTCCGGTACGTATCATGAGTGGCTTATACCCCGGTTCTGCTTCCAACAGGCTGTTGAGTTCTTTGGCGATCGCCAGTACCACATCTTTTTCTTTGGTTTTTTTGCGTCCAGTGGCGCCTGGATCTTCACCACCGTGACCGGCATCAATGGCAATGATCAGATTTCGTTTGCTGTCTTTGAGTTCGGCGGTTGAGCGGGTTTCTTTAACTTCCTCGGGAGCTTCTATGCTTTGGTCCGAGTCAGGTCTACCCAAATCGATCACGAGCCTGTGTCCATACTGATCGTTGGGTTTCAGGACGAAGGACTTGGGTGTCAGTCGAGATGTCAGATCCAATACAATCCGGAGTCCGTCATCACCGTGTTTGCCTGTTCTGATTGAGGCAATGCCCGATTCAGACAGATCAAGGTCGGTGGCTGATGCTTTGAAGTTCGTGCTCTTGAGATCTACGACAACTCGGTTGGGGTTCGTTAAAGTGAACAATTTATGGTCAACACTGTCAGAGAGGTCAAATACGATACGTGTGTTATCCGGTGCCTTCCAAAGCCGAATACCCTCAACGTCAGTTGCAAAAGAAAAAACGCTGAAACAAAGGCTGGCCATTAACAATAATATTTTTCTCATTGTCGTTTAGATATGTCTGCTATTTTGTTGGTCAGTCGGTGATTGTTGGAGTGAAAAGTCAACGTCCTGCCGTTGCCTGAGTCCTTGATAATTATATGCAGATCCGCCATTGGAAGAATCCCCGTTCCATTTTCAGGCCACTCTATCAAGCAGAGAGTCTTGCCATCAGTGAAGTCTCTTATACCGATAAACTCCAGTTCTTCAGGGTCCCCGAGGCGATATAAATCCATGTGAGCCACTTGCTTTTCATTAACTTCGTAAAGTTCCACCAGCGTATAAGTCGGGCTTTTGACGCTTCCGATCCAGCCCAATCCTTGAATAATACTGCGGGCCAGGGTGGTTTTACCTGAGCCAAGAGTGCCTTGCAGATAAATTATGCCGCTGAAATCCAGAAAGACCTCGGATGCCAGCAAGTGGCCGATATGAATGGTTTCTGCTTCTGATGAGGCGTTTAATATTACTTCTTTCATGTGGTTTGTATGATTCCGGAACGTCCCGGTTGCTGTCTGCCAGCGGCTTATGGTATCACAAGCTAACTGTCATCACGTGTATCAAAACTGAATGTCGCAGATTTCAGCGCTCAATCTGGATCTAGTAAAGGATCAAATCAAGCAGTTTGCATCGGAACTGGGTTTCCAGGCATGCAGTTTCAGTGTGCCGGATGTGTCTGTATATGCTGATCTCCATAAGCAACACATCGACTCTGGCTATCATGGCACCATGCTCTGGTTGGAGAATAATCAGCATGTACGTTATGACCCCAGGCTACTGGTTGACGGCGTCAAAACGATTGTATCGGTCCGGATGAATTATCGCCCGGACTCCGTAACCAGAATGCGCGAGCTGCTATCGCAGCCTGACAAGGCTTATGTTGCCCGGTATGCTTTGGGTCGCGATTATCACAAAGTCATGCGCAACAAGTTGCAAACATTGGGAGAGAAGATCAATACAGAGTTGGAAGCAACCCGGTTTCGGGCGTTTGTAGATAGTGCTCCAGTGTTGGAGCGAGAACTGGCTGAGCAGTCTGGTCTGGGGTGGATTGGCAAAAATACCTTGTTATTGAATGAGCAGGCCGGCAGTTGGTTTTTTCTGGGAGAACTGTTTCTGACGCTTGAGTTACCACCTGATCCGTCAGTTTCGGGGAAACATTGTGGTAGTTGTCAGCAGTGTCTGACGGAATGTCCAACAGGTGCGTTTGTGGGGGCAGGAGTGCTGGATGCCCGCAAATGTATTTCATATTTGACTATAGAGCATGATGGTACCATTCCTGAGTCATTGCGGCCGTTGATGGGAAACCGTATTTATGGCTGTGATGATTGTCAGATAGTTTGTCCGTTTACCAAGTTTTCCCAGTTGACCGAGGAGCTGGATTATCAGTCAAGACATGCACTGGACGAGCCCTCACTGGCTGACTTGTGGCATTGGAATGAGCAGCAGTTTCTGGATCGGATGCAGGGTTCACCCATTCGACGGATTGGTTATGAAAAATGGACCCGTAACCTCGCGGTTGCCATCGGTAACTCGGGTGAATGGGGTTGGGTGGATATGTTGTTGCAAAAGCTGGGAGAAGTCAGTCCAATGGTGGATGAGCATATTGACTGGGCGGCCGGCCGGCTGCGGCAACAGCAGCCGGACTAAAGCGGAATCCCCTGATTCTCACCGTTCTTTGTTGTGGTTGAACCCGTCAATCCAGATTCAAAAGGTGTGCTTTAAAGTATTTTAATTCGTCAATGGATTCGCGGATGTCATCCAGAGCCAGGTGGGTTCCTTTCTTTGTGTGCCCTGAAATGATGTTTGGTTTCCAGCGACGTGCCAGCTCTTTCAAAGTGGAGACATCTATAATCCGGTAGTGACAAAAGCGTTCGAGTTCCGGCATTTCTTTGTATAAGAAGCGGCGGTCCTGCCAGACACTGTTACCACAGAGTGGGGATTTACCTGGTTCCACCCATTCGGCAAGAAATTTCAGGGTTTGGCGCTCAGCTTCATCCATGGATATGTCACTATTCAGCACCCGTTCGGTCAGACCACTTTCACCATGGGTTTTGGTGCACCACTCATCCATGAGATCCATGACTGATTTTGGCTGGTGAACGGCCAGATTGGGACCTTCGGCCAGAATATTCAGCTCTTTATCAGTGACGATGGTGGCTATTTCAATGATATGGCAGGTATCAGGGTCCAGACCGGTCATTTCCAGGTCAATCCATACAAGGTTTTCGCTGCGTTCCATTGTTTCCCCTAGGGTGATTGTTTATGTTAACGGTATTCGAATGCAATCAGTATAAACTATCGTGAAATAAAGGTGAGTCATTGTGGATGCAGATACTGGGGTGGTTCGGTTAGATTCGTTGGCCGCATTCAAGGCCCAGGCTTGCGTATTGCTGCGGGCGGCGGTCAGGGAGATTAAGATCGTCAGTTTTGATCTGGAACTCCCGTTATATGGTGATTCCGAAGTTTTTTCCCGGCTTAAGGCATTTTCAACCGGTCACCGGAACTCAAAAATTGATATCATTCTGGCTACAGATAAGGAGCTTGTCGGTGCCGGGCATCCTGTATTGGATTTGTCCAGACGAATGACCAGTACAATTCAAATACAGGTTGTGGATCCCGCATATGTGGAATCAAATAAATCATTTGCGAGTTTTTTGTTGATTGATCGTAGCGGGGTGCTTTATCGTCCAGACAGCAGTGTGTATATCGGATTTTCCCATGCCAATGATATTGCCACTGCGGTCAGATTACGTGAACAGTATGATGAACTGGACCGGCTGTCGAAACCTTCCAGAGAAGCTAAACGACTGTATTTATAGTACTTTGCCTGAATCATACAGCGCTCCAGGCAAAGTCTGGTCTGATGTTTTGGTTATTCTTAATATCGATTAAAGAGTCATTGATGATTGTAGAAACACAGTTAGAGGAATGGTTGGGTTCCATAGTGGATACCGGGATGCCGATTTTGTTACCGCAGGATGAACTCGAACAATTTGGGGCAAATGAGGAGGCGTTCGCTAAGTATGTCAGAAGCGATCCTTTGCTGGCTATGCAGATTCTGCTCTGGAGCAAACGCACGAAGACTGCACCCCAAGGGGCTATAGTCAATGTTTCTGATGCAATTGCTGTTTTGGGTGTTAACCAAACTTTGCAAAGAGCTGCCAAACTGGAACGACTTGATCCGCAGCAGCATCATAATAAACGCCTGTTGGAGTTTATTGTGGACAGTATGGTGGCAGCCAGTTTACTGGAAAGCTGGCATGATTTGCGTCAGGTTGAATGGACTGAAACAGACTATTGGGCATGTGTGTTTGCCAATGCGGTCTGGTGGTTGATGGCGGTTAAGGATCCGGTTTTGCTGGAAGGAATTGAGTATCGTGTTTCCAGTGGTGAACCCGTTAATCAGGTGTTTGAAGGCGTATTGGGCTTTTCTTATCAGGACCTCGTGGTTTTTACAATAGACACATATATGCTGCCAACACTGGAACGTATCATGGCATGGTTGGAGAACGAAGAGACGCCTCCGGCTGGTTTGAACTTCAAATATCAGGCGCTCAGATTTTTCCTTCCAATCAGTCACCAGCTTGCAGGTAGTTGCCGTGAGGAGTATGGCTCTGATCGTTATCTTAGTCTGGTTAAAAAAGCCGCCAATGCAACTTTGATTGATAATTTTGAGGCAAACTTGCCCGTTTGGATCGGACGTGCGATAGAAAGTTATCATGATTCGTTGATTGGGTATTCCATAAAACATGGATATGCAGCAATTCTGACACAGCACCCTGAATATCAGTCTGATAGTTATCATTCTTCTGCAGCCGGAGATTCCGTTAACGGGATAACCAAATGGCAGAGCCGTTTATTGTCGCGATTATTAGAACAACTTATGAATCTACTGCAGGGAAAATGTTGTTTTATTGCTTTTCCTGATGGAGATAAAATGCGGCTTGAAGTGGCTCGTGGTGGTGGTTTGGAAAAGTATCTGGACTATCAGTTTGCAATCCCAAAGAGCGGGTGGTTGCTGAAAATGTTGACGGCTTCCAGCAGTATTCGAATTGCAAAGGATAAAGCGGGTCTTGCCATGGGACAGTTGCCTGAAGATGTTCGGCAGTTGATTTCAGATGATCTGTTTTACATGAAGTCCTTCAGTGTAAATAATGATCGTTATGGGCTGGTGTACTTTATGCCGGATGAAAATCGTGAAGTGCAACAGGAAGCTTACATGCAGTTCCGACGACTGGTAGCTTTGACTGAAAAAAACTTCATGCAGGATTTTGAGACTGATCTGTCTTGAGTTTCCGATATATTGAGTAGAGTGAATGAAAGATAGACTGTTTATATGGTTTCAGTACCTTGCCCCGCAACATTTGATTTCCCGTGTTATTGGTTTTTTTGCTGACCGACACGTGCCCTGGCTGACGGTCAGGGTTATTCGATGGTTTGCCGAGCGGTATCAGGTAGATTTGAAAGATGCGGTGAGTGCGGATTTGCACAGTTATCGGACGTTTAATGAGTTTTTTACCCGTGCACTGAAACCGGAAGCCAGGCCGTTGGCCGAGCAAAATGATTTATGGGTTTCTCCGGTCGACGGCCGTATCAGTCAGTATGGTGATATCAATGAAGGACGAGTCGTCCAGGCCAAAGGGCAGACATATTCTGTAATGGAGTTATTGGGTGGAGACGAGCAGCTGTCGGAGCAGTTTGCATCCGGAAAATACATGACAATATATCTTTCCCCTAAAGATTATCATCGTATCCATATGCCGACGGATGGAAAATTGGAGAATATGGTATTCGTCCCTGGAAAACTGTTCAGTGTTAATCAGGTGACTGCTGATCATGTGCCTCGTTTGTTTGCCCGTAATGAGAGGGTGGTTGCTGTGTTCGATACACCCGATGGAAAGATGGCCATGGTGCTGGTTGGGGCGATGGTTGTTGCAAGCATTGAAACCGTTTGGGCCGGCATAGTGGCGCCAATAACACGCAAAATTTTGCGGCGTGACTATCCTGAAAAACAGGTAACACTTGCCCGGGGTGAAGAAATGGGGCGTTTTCGTCTGGGCTCTACGGTTGTTCTGTTGTCCGACAATACATCGACTCAATGGTCAAAGGAATTCAGACCTAATGGTGATATTCGCCTTGGAGAGAGCCTGTTACAGTAATTTTAGTGGCCATTAATGGTTGCAGTAACAGCAGGTTCCGGCGTTGCTACGCAGGCCGGGTATTAATGTATCGCGAGTGCTTGTCAGTCCTGGTTAAGGCCTGTATGCTCGCCCCCTCTATAAACACCGGAATATATGTCTTTGGTAACTATGTCTGAATCTTCAAATGCAACAGTGATTAAAAAGAAACTGACTCCGGAACAGCGGAGTAAAAAAAGGGAAGCTGCCAAAGTTGCCGTGGAGCTTTTGTCTGAGGCATATCCGGAGGTCTTTGATCTCAAAAATCCCCGTCCTTTGAAAATCGGTATCCATGAGTCACTGGCTGAAGACGGCAAAGTTTCAAAGACTAAGATCAGGCGGGCACTATCGGCGTATGTTCGGCACTATGCTTACTTGAGCTGTCTGAAAGAAGGTGCAATGCGAATTGATCTTGACGGGTCTGAAGTGGCTCCTGTAAGTGCCGAAGAGGCCCAGCATGCGACTGAAAAGGTGGCTGAGGTCGAAAAGATACGCCAGGAAAAGCAACAGAAATACGAACAGCGCAAGCAGGCTCAGGTAAGACGCAAGGAAAAAGAAAAGCGGATTTCCCAGAAGCTGGAAGCGTTGGTGGCTAAATCAACCAGCGTTAAGAATTAGTGATTTAACCGATCATATTTATGCCTGATTTAATTGGTCAGGCATTCTCCCAGGAAAAACTCAGCACTTCTTTGATGTTTCTGCTGTGACAGGCAATCATGATCAGTCGGTCAATACCCATAGCGATACCGGCACAATCGGGCAGGCCATTTTCAAGAGCATCCAACATCAGCTTATCAACAGGCACAGGTTGTTTGCCCATCTTCACGCGCCGGCGGTTGTCGTCGTCAAACCGATCTTTCTGTTCCTTGGCGTTCGTTAGTTCCCAGTAGCCGTTGGCAAGCTCCATTCCTTTGAAAAAAATTTCAAACCGGTGTGAAACCTTTTCGCCGTCGGGATCTGTCGTCTTTTTCGCCAGTGCTGCCTGTGATGCAGGGAATCTGTGTAGTACGGTAAATTGGTTTGGATTAAATCCAGGCTCAATGACAATGGATATCAGCAAATCAAGACAGTCGTCACGGCTAAAATTATCTGCTTCAGCCCCAGCGTATTGGTGACATAGTTGTTTCAAGGCAGATAGTTCGGCGGTCAACGGGTCTACTTGCAAATAAGAAATAAAAGCATCCCGGTAACTGATAACCTGAGTAGAATGCTCGCCCGTGATGCAACTGATCAGCGCAATCGCTTCCTGCCACAGCTGTTGGTCCGTGTATCCAGGTTGATACCACTCCAGCATGGTGAATTCCGGATTGTGACGCTTACCGGCTTCGTCCTGACGGAAGACCTTGCAGATCTGAAAAACGGCCCCGCTTCCTGCTGCTACCAGGCGTTTCATGGGGAACTCTGGCGAGGTCTGCAAAAAATGATCATTGACTCTGAAAGAATCCAGGTGAGGATCCGTTGCTGCGAATTGCGAGAGTATAGGGGTTTCCACTTCCAGCACCTGGCGGTCCTGAAAAAAATTGCGGATCTTGTTGATGATCTGGGCGCGGATGACAAGGTTTTGAAGAGGTGCAGTAGGTTTCCAGGCGGTCATAATTTATCACATAGATAAAGAATATCGGCAGGGTTTATTGCGGCCCTGCCGACTGCATGAACAAGTCAGTCCTGCTTGGCGCGACTGACATATTCGCCACTACGAGTATCCACGCGGATGATTTCTCCGGTTTCAATGAACAGAGGGACTCGGACGACAGCGCCTGTGCTCAACGTGGCTGGTTTTGATCCGCCTTGTGCGGTATCACCCTTCAGGCCAGGGTCAGTCTCTGTCACTTCGAGTTCTACAAATTTCGGTGGCACTACCGAGAGAATTTGCCCATTGAACAAAGTAACCTCAAACACATCCTGCTCTTTCAGCCAGTCTTTGGCTTCCTTAATGGCATCACTGCTGGCAGCAAGTTGCTCATAAGAACCGTCTGTTTTCATGAAATGCCAGAATTCACCGTCGGTATATACATACTCCATATCGATATCGAGTACGTCTGCCCCTTCCAGTGATTCACCGGATTTAAATGTCCGTTCCCAGGTACGTCCGGTCTTCAGGTTTTTAAGTTTGACGCGGTTGAAAGCTTGACCTTTACCCGGTTTGACGAATTCGTTTTCGACAATACTGCAGGGCTCTCCGTCCAGTAATACTTTGAGACCACCGCGAAATTCGTTGGTAGAATAATTAGCCATCTGTTAATCCAATATGGTTATTAATTTTTTTCGTTAGCCAGAAATTAAGGGGCGCTATGATACCTGTTTATGATCAAGCTGTGGAAATATTAAATTGGCGAGATCAATTGAAGGAGATGTTTCGCACTCCCGAAGCTTTATTGTCGCATCTGAATCTGGCTGCAGATCAGAACCATTCAGACCTGCTTGGCTCGGTTGTACAAGGGTTTTCCCTGAAAGTAACGCGACATTATGCCAGCCTGATGCGGAAAGGTGACTGGAATGATCCGTTACTGCTGCAGGTTTTACCGCAGATTAAAGAATTGGATGTCCATCCTGGATTTGTTGCTGAGCCTTTGCAGGAACACGAAGCTATGGTACTGCCAGGGCTTATTCATAAGTATGCTGGGCGAATACTATTGGTCTTGGGAGGTGCCTGTGCGGTCAATTGTCGTTACTGTTTTCGTCGTAATTTTGATTATGCCGATCAGGGGCTTTCAGATGCATCAACTCCTGCAGTGATTGAATATATTCGCAATGATCCCAGTATTACTGAAGTGATTCTTAGTGGTGGAGACCCATTGTTGTGGCCTACCCGCCGGTTGAAATCGCTGACTACGGAGCTTAGTGCCATTTCGCACCTGAAGACACTGAGGGTTCACAGTCGTGTGCCTGTAGTACTTCCAGATCGTTTGGATCGTGAGTTTTGCGAATGGTGGAATGCTTTACCGTTAAAAAAAGTCATGGTGTTGCATGCCAATCATGGCAATGAGTTCTCTGACCAAATGCACCGGAACCTTAAACAGCTTGCTCAGACAACACTGTTAAACCAGGCGGTATTGCTGGCAGGGGTGAATGATAATGTTCCCGCTCTGACAGAACTGTGTCAGCGAGGTTTTGAGATGGGGGTTTTGCCCTATTATCTGCATTTGCTGGACAAAGTCAGAGGTGCGGGGCATTTTCTGGTGACGGATCAAAAAGCGCGGTTGTTGATGGAACAGTTATCCCATAATCTTCCCGGCTATCTTGTACCTAAGCTGGTAAGGGAAGTTCCTGGAGAGCTTTCAAAAACCCCGATCAGTTAGCTAGTCATATGGCAGTTTTGTACAAGTCTGCTGATATGTGACTATACTAGACGTAAAGATCGATAAGAAATCTGACATGTATCCCTGGATTGGTTCAGTAACTATATGTAGATTAGTAAGTTTTCCAACAGCTTGATAAGTCTTGAATTAGTATGCTAATAGAAGGTTTGCATGGATAGCCGCCAGGATAAACAATATTTGCAGGTACCGAGGCAGACTCTGACCACCTTGTCTTTCTGTGAACCGACGGCAAGACAGTTGAATGCGTGGGTAAGCAGTTTGCCGATGGCCAATATCGGTGAAACGGCGCGTCAGCTTTACCATGCAGTCATTGAGTTCAACCAACTTCGGTTATCCGACCAAAGCCGGTTTGAGTTGCTGGAGTTAGTTCGTGGGCCGATTTATTACATCTGCAACGCGTTAAACAACCGTTATCTGTTGCAAACAGTGGTGCTGGATGAAAATCAGCGGAAGATCGCTAATCTGGCTCAGGCACTGCAAACCCATCTGGCGATTGGC
Source organism: Gynuella sunshinyii YC6258 (assembly GCF_000940805.1). Classification (GTDB taxonomy): domain Bacteria; phylum Pseudomonadota; class Gammaproteobacteria; order Pseudomonadales; family Natronospirillaceae; genus Gynuella; species Gynuella sunshinyii. Next base: position 2,399,526 of record NZ_CP007142.1, read on the forward strand.
TATAAGATTATTCTTGCCGAGTTCATGAACAATGGAACTGGTAAGGCAAAAGAGATTGTTTCCAAATCTCTTCATCGGGTTCTGGCGGACATCGCGCCCAATATATTACGATCCTATCAGCTTTATTTGCGTACACCTCCGGGCATTTGGCGCGAATTGCATCAGTTGTATCAGTTTTCCGTTGCTTATAACCTCACGCACTATCAACTTGCTGATGACATGTCGGTCAGTGATCAAAAACTGTCCGTTAAAGAACTATATTGCCGGACCTTATTGTTGGGCACATGTCAGCCTAATCAGTTGCATCAGCGTGATTTGTCTGAAGTGTATGGTGCCCTGGAGTTATGGGCCTCCGATGTTCAGATTGAGGATGTTGCGGATGAGCGTTCCACTTTAATTATTAACCCTGAATCCGATTCCGGACCGATATACAGGCACTTGCTCAAACCCCAGACTTTGTCTGATTACATGGGGCTGAATACCACTGCGTTGGTCAGAGCATTGCATGCGTCCCAGAGTTCCGGTGCCAGTAATGGCAAGGGTACTGGAACCAGTGGTTTTAGAGTTCCTGAAGGTATCAGTGCTGTATTGATAAACCATTTGATTCAGTCATGGGGAGGAATGAAGCAGCGAACTTTCAGTCGCTCTCCAGCTGCCGGAGAAGTGGAGATAGCGGTGGGGCTAATTGCATCCCATTACCATCTGTCTGGTCAGGTAGGGTTTTATCAGCAGCTTTATCATTCCCAGGGAGGATATGGAAACAACCCGTTTATAGGATCCAGTGCGGTTCATTTTGATATGACCGAACACAAAACCCTGAGGGAACATCAGGATGTCTGGGAAGAATCTTTTGACGCCGGGAGAGCAACACGTAATGACATTAATTCCAACAGCAAACCTCTGGATTTTGGCGGTGATAGCGCAATAGATGTTCCTCGGGACGCAGAGGAAACCCCACCGAAATATATTGTTTCTCTGGTGAATACCTCTCCCAGAGGATATTGCGTAAGGTGGCAGCAGAGTTTGGCCGCGAACGTTCAGACCGGTGAAATCATTGTTATACGGGAAAACAATGCGAACCGCTGGAATCTTGGAATTATCCGCTGGATCAGACAGGCAGCCAAAGAAGGTGCTTTGATGGGGGTGGAGTTGATTGCGCCGAATGCCAGACCCAGTGCAATTCGTCTTCATAACAAAACCGGCCAGCATGGTGATTATATGCGTGCGATGATCATTCCCGAGATCAGACAGATTGGTCAGCCAATATCCATTATTGTGCCAAGGATGCCATTTCAGGTTGGTCATAAAGTTGGGTTGAATATCGATGGTCGGGAAGATAAATATCAGTTGATCAAACGTTTACAGGGAACGTCAGCATTCAATCAATATCAAATTAAGTCGTCTGAAAGCAAACCGTTAAATCAGGACAAGTCAGCAACAGATGATGATGGTTTCGAATCCCTGTGGCGCCAACTATAAGTAATTAATGGTCGAATAACGGCATTATGTACCACTTTTGGGAATCGCTTTTGGAAAATTTTTCTTACGAGTCATATACTATGTGGCCGTTTATCTGAAATTTCTGGGGCTTTGTCAGAATGAGCACGTCGTTAGATGATCCAATTCAATTACTGATTCTTCATGATACTCAGAATGAAGCGGAGCCTCTGATTAACCTGTTCAGAAACTCAGGTCAGATTGTTCGGTCGGTTTTTGTTGCTTCCAATGAAGAGCTGGTGTCTTTGGTACGTGATTCGTCCTGGGATCTGGTATTGGCCAAATGGGATACCGAAACTGTCGACGTGCCTGCCTGTCTGGATGCTATCCGTCATTCAGGAAAAGATATTCCCTGTGTTGTTCTTCTGAGTAGCTATGCTCCTGATCTGGTCAATAGCGCAATTCGCGCCGGAGCAACTGATATTGCTGTTGAGTTCCAGGAAGATCACATTTTAATGGCCTCGATGCGTGAGGTTGCTGCTCTTAAAGTACGACGTAGGTTGCGCGAAACGGATATTAACCTGCGCGATTCAGAACAGCGTGTCCAGCTACTCCTTGAAAATTCCAAAGATGCCATTGCCTATGTTCATGAAGGTATGCACATTTATTCCAATGGTACCTATGTTGAGATGTTTGGTTATAGCGAATCGGACGATCTTCTTGGGATTCTGTTTATGGATCTTATTGAAGAAGAGAAACAGCAGGAGCTGAAAAAGTGTCTGAAAGTATATTCAGACGGAGCAAAAGAGTCTCTGGACTGTAATGTAGTCCATGAAAATGGTGAACAGTTTCCTGTCCATATCGAATTTTCCGGTGCGTCCTATGATGGAGAACGCTGCATTCAGGTTATTATCCGAACCACACAGGTCGATGCTGAGATCAGAAAACAGCTGGAGGATATGAGTACCCGGGATCTATTGACCAATCTCTACAACTATCAATATTTCATGAATCATCTGGGAGCGGCTTACCAGCAGGCTGTTCACTCTGGCCGGAATTCAACTATTCTCTATGTACATCTGAATAATCTTGTCAGTTTACGTTCTCAGGTTGGTTTGGCTGGAGCGGATATTGTGTTGACTGACATCGCAACAGTGCTTTCCAAGTTTGAAATTCCCAATGGTTTATTGGCTCGCATCGCTGATGATGCTTTCGCATTTAATATTCTTGGTCAGGATCTGGAACTGGCAAATAAACTGGCTGCCAAGATACGTAAAGCGGTCCAGGAACACCTATCTGAGGTAGATGGCAGAACAGTTCAGACCAAATGTAGTATAGGTATTAGTCTGGTTGACGAACAGTGTGCCAGTGGTGGTGAAGCACTGACTCATGCTCACCAGGCTGCTGAACAGGCGCAGAAAAAAGAAACCGGTATTAGTTATTTTGATAAGACTGATATCCGTAATGTTGCTGACGATAACCTGGGGGCTCAGGTTTCTCATGCGCTGGCCAATGATGGATTCAAGCTTCTGTTCCAACCTATTATCAGTTTGCGGGGTGATGCCAGAGAGCATTACGAAGTGTTGTTGCGACTGGTTGATAAAAATGGACAGGAAGTGTCGCCCTTGGAATTCCTGCAAACTGCCCATGCTATCAATCAGGCCGGACGCATTGACCGCTGGGTTGTGCAAAATGCACTTAAAGATCTTTCTGTCCATCGTCAGTCTGGTAGTGATACACAGATTCTGATCAATATCACTTCTGCTTCTATCAGCGATCCCACCTTTTTACCTTGGGTTAACTCTCAGCTAAAAGAAAACCGGGTGCCGGGTAATGCTGTCGTGTTTCAGATTAGTCAGGCGGATGCTGTTGCTTATTTGAAACCTGCCAAAGCCTTTAGCAAAGGGCTGTCATTGTTACACTGTCATTTGTCTATCAGCCACTTTGGACAGATGCAGGAAGACATGAATATTACCAAGCATCTTGATATCAGCTACATTAAGTTTCATCCGGATTTATCAATAAACCTGGAAGATCAGGCTGTTCAGCAGCGCCTCGAGACGATTGTGAAACAGGTGCAGCAGCATAATATTGATACCATCGTGCCTCATATTGAAAGTGCCACTATGCTGGCACTGTTATGGCAGGCAGGGGTGAATTATATTCAGGGATATTTGCTGCAGGGACCAGTTGCAGACATGAGTTACGATTTCAGCGATGAAGGCGAAGAGCAGGCTGTTTAATGCTCTGACAAGGTTGGTGTCATGGTGTTATCTTCTATCATCGCCTGAATTAAACCTTCCCGAATGGCTCCCTGGGAAATTTTTAAATAACTGAGGTGGGCATGTTTAAATGCCTGCTGCATCAGAATGAACCCTGCACAGAAAACCGCCGTTCGTCGCTGATTGAGTCCTAGATAACTGGCTAACTGTTGGGTGTTATTGCAACGCAGAATGCCTTCTCTCATTTCGTCCAGAGCCTCGTGCGTAATTTCTCCATCGGAAAGGTCTCGATGCTGCATGGCCCAACTGATGGCTTTCACACTGCCGGAAGTACCAAACTCGCTGTTCCATTGGAATTTTGTCAGAGGCTCAATGCTTTGTTGCAGGCGTTTACTGGCGTAGGATTCTGCCAGGGCAAACTGCTCACGATTGATGGTTCCTGAGAGAAAGAATTTCTGGGTTAAGGAGATACATCCAAGTTCTATGCTGACTGTGTGTAAGGGGCGATGACCATTACCAACTATCAGCTCTGTGCTGCCACCACCGATGTCAATAACAAAACGGGAGTCATCGGGAAGGGGATAGCTGACACCCCGGTAAATATATTCTGCTTCCTGATCCCCGCTCAAGACCTCAATAGGAATTCCCAGCGCTGATTGAGCCTGTTGCAGGAACTGTGTGTCATGACGCAACCTTCTGAATGTAGAGGTACCAACTGCACGAATATTATGCTGAGGGATGTTGCGAATGGCGCGATGAAAGTTTTCCAGACACTTCAAAGCCCTCTTTTTGACATCAGGTCTGAGGCTTTTTGAACGCGTATCAAAGCCTGCCGCCAGGCGGACAATTTCTTTTTTGCAATCTGTCCAGACGAGCCGGTTTTCACGTTTGGTCATAATGACCAGGTGAAAACTGACTGAGCCAAGATCTATAGCGGCGTAAAGTGAGTTCGATGATTTCATGCTTTCAGTTTATCCGTGGAGGGCGTGACTTGGCTATAGTGGAATGAATAGCATGCTCAAAGAAGTTGTCAGTCCGTAGAAATTAACCTGTTGAATTGTGTTGTATTGAGTATGTTTCCGTGTGGGTCGTAGCTGATTTCGGTGATTTCGACACATTCCTTTTGCCATATCAGAGCTGTACTGCAGCGGGTTCCATAGCCTTCCATATGAATAAATTCTGCTGACAGCAGGTGTTCAATCGAACGGTCTATCCCTGTTTCAGGTAGTTCTGTCAGCGGGGCAAGCTCCCTACTGTTTAGTAAACTGGCTAGAGTATTGGTAGCACCAGTCATTTCCATCCAGCGAGAAAGTTTTTTTCTGGCACTGACCACCTTGGGCCAATCGTTGGAGTCAAGTCCGGCGTTGCTCAGACCATGGAGGCCTGGTGAGATGATTAGCGGGGGGTGTTCTGAGCTGACATACCTCAATTCCCTGCCATCAAATAACAGCAGATTAAAACCGGAATACTGAGTACGATTTTGATAAACCTGCCGGCAATATTGATCAGCGGACAAGTCTGTGGTTAGAAATCCAGCGACAAGACCTCCCCGGCTAAGTGCTCCTGGTGCCCGGTAGCGAGGGTGGCGAATATTGGTTAGCGCCGCGAAATGACCTGTGTTTGTGTTGACCCCGAGCCAAGTACCGGATGCTTTTAGGTCACGACCGGCAATAATTCCAGGTTGATCACTCCATTGATCCATATATTGAGTGGGGCGATTAAAGTACTCATCCCGATTGGCAACCATCACCAGCGGTCTGTCTGAATCCGGTTGCCAGTCAAAAGCGATCAGGCACATATGGGCGTCAGAGCGCCTGGGAGTGTAGCGCCAGTCGGTTGCCTTCTGAATCAAGTACGACCGAACGGTATCCGAAAGGTTCTATCGCGTGTGTGCCGCGAAGAATAGTGCCACCGCACCCCGGAACCAGTGCTTCGGCGGCTTTCAGTCGTCCTTCAACGTTCCAGTAGACAATGATGCCTTCGCGGCTGGGCTGTTCGTGCTCAGAGGTAAAAAGACAGGCACTGACCTGACCTGGCCGATGTTCGAAAACAGCGATAGGGGAGTCACTGCTACGGTGGCGGAATTGAACATCGAGTACTTTGCTGTAGAAGTGCATGGCTCTTTCGAGATCTTTGACCGGGATATCAGCCCATATAATGGAGCTCATAGTGTCAGCCTCCTTAAATCCGATAAGTGGTTTTGGTCATGACCCTGGCGATCAGACTCATGCATTGTTTGACTTGTACAGGATAGTCCACGCCACCGGATTGAAGTGCGACCGTCGCATGTTTCTCTTCGTCTTCCAGCATTTGTAACAAGATGGCCCGGCTTTTTTGGTCAGATTCCGGAATTTGTTGGAGATGACTTTGCAGGTGCTTGCAGACTTGTTCTTCCGTTGCGGCAACAAAACCAAGACTGTATTTATCTCCTATGAGCCCGGCAACAGCACCGATGGTAAAAGACAGGCCATAAAAAGCAGGGTTTAACAGGCTGGTTTTGGCATTCAGTTGTTTAAGCCTTTCTTCACACCATACCAGGTGATCGATTTCCTCATCGGCAGCCTGTTCCATGGTGGCACGAACATCTTTTAGCCGTGCGGTAGCCGCCTGGCCTTGGTAAAGCGCCTGGGCACATACTTCCCCGGTATGGTTGATACGCATTAGACCGGCAATATGTTTGCTCTGTTCGGGGCTGATCTCCTCACTGCTACAACGGTCGGCGGGATTGGGTTGATGACTTTGATTGGAAAAAGGTACCAGTGTTTTGAGGGCCTTATCAAAACTGGCGATCGCTTTATCGATAGGGGTATGACGCCGCATCATAATGTTTGCTCCAGACTGTGATTGGATAAAGCATTAAACAGTACTTGCTGAAACTGCTTTTGAGTAACTGGTTTAGTCAGCAGGAATTGAATTCCGGACTCTTTCAGGACAGGATCGTCCTCGCGGATATCCATTCCGGTCATCATGATGATAGTCATGTCTTTACGTATCTGATGATCACTTTGAATACGTTGTGCCAGCTGAGTTCCGGTCATCTTGGGCATTTGATGATCAAGAATGACAAAATTATAGCCGTTGTGAAGATGGTATTGCGTGTGCAGTTGAGCCAGCGCTTCCTGAGCGGTAGCCACGGCATCCACTCGGATTCCCCAGGAGGTTGCCTGATGTTCTATAACCTTTCGACAGGTCATGTTGTCATCCACGATAAGCATCCTTAAACCATGCAGGCTTTGTTGGATAGGCATGCTGTTATCAGCGATGTGTACCGAGGGCATTCGAATCGTAAACCAGAAGGTGGTACCGAGATTTTTTTCACTGCTGACCCCCAGCTGGCCGCCCATTGCTTTGATGATGCGGGAACAGATCGGCAGACTGATGTTAATGGTCTTGTTTTCCGGGTCGCTGTCGAATTCGAACAACCTTTCACAGCGTTCACGGGGAATACCGATACCGGTATCGGTGATCCGAAAACGAATTTCGTCCTGTTGACTGCGACTGACCTGCACCAGCACCTCACCTTTATCCGTATGTTTTACGGCATTATCAATAATGGTGCGCATCACTTGTTCAAGCAGGCTGGGGTCTCCTTCCAGGTGATTGGGAACTGACGGATGAATGTCAGTGATCAATTCCACACCCTTTATGCTTGCCATTCTCGCTTGAATGACGGTTATTTCGTGCAGAAAGTCCTGAAGATCAATGGTCTGGCGATCCAGTATCAATTGATTGCTCAGTATGCGGCTGAGAGCCTTAATTTCATTGGCGGTTGCCAGAAGATCCTGGCCGGAGTTCTGAATGGTGCTTAGAAAATCCAGCTGGTTGGCAGATAGTGAGGTTTCGCTCAGTAGTTCAGACATGCCCATTACCCCGTTTATGGGGGTTCTGAGATCATGATTGATTTTTTGCAGTAACTGCCAGTATGCAGTACCGGTAAAGGGGGTTGGAGAGGTATGTAATTCACGATGGTGTTTTGAGGCTGGCAGTTGAGTCAGGCCATACACCAGAGCCATCAGGTTTAACAGACTGAATATCTTGGTTGACCAGAAAGTGGTGGAAATGGATCCGGTTAACCCCATTACTGAAGCAATGATGATCGCAACCAGTATCAGGTTTGCCGCAGCGGCAACCAGAAAGGCTTTATTTTCTCCACCGGCAATGCGCATCAGCATGATATTGGCAATGATCAGACAACAGCCGAGTAACACCAGTGTTACGTACAGAAAGCTGAAACTGAGAGGGTAGAGGGAGTAGATGGCGATGACCCCGGCCCCCACGGCCATCGATGACCAGATTTTGCCTGCACGCACGGACCAGTCCGGTAATCCCAGTCGGTAAACCAGCAGTACATACAGAGCAGTGGCAATAGCCGCGAAACTGTTTTTGATCAATGGATCGATCAGCGGATAGTTAATCCAGATTGCGAAGTAGCCCGACCAGCCCAGGTGAAATATGGTCAGGCAGATTCCGTAGGCCATGACCAGTAGTTGTATTCCACGATCTTTAGTGCTTGGCAGTAACAGTATGACCAGACTGAATACAAACAGTATGACCAGTAGAACATTGGTCATCAGATCAACACGTCTGGAGAGCTGCTGGTATTCATGTTCTCCCATTACACTCAAATCGAGGTTCATGGGATCAAGGTTAGAGACTCTGAAGAACAGCTCGCCTTCTCCCGGCGGGAAAACGACCGGCAGCGCGTATATGGTGCCGACAATGGGTCGATCAGAATACTTCACTGAGGCACCGGTTGATTGTATTGGCAGTGGTCCGCTGTTGCGGTCAAACTGGTCCACTCGGGCTGCAGCATGTGTATCTGTTACCAGAATTCTGTGTTGATTAATACCGGTATCATTTTCGTAGCTTAACCGCAGCCAGATAGCGGCCATTTGGGTATTTGAGGAGATCAGGTCGCTGTGAGTCGGGGTGAATTCGTAATATTGATCGCCAATGATCTGCCGAAAAGACAGAAATCCATTTTTGTCCTGGATATAGTCCATGATCGCAGTGACATCTTGGGCCTCAGTTTCGTGGCTGATTTTGAGTTGGGCACTCAATAAGTAATGACTGTTAAACAGAACCAGGACAAAAAATATTAATTGTTTCGCTGAAGACATGAATCTTCCACAGGTTAATGATTCATCCCGGATTATAACCTAAGGCAATACAAGGAAATCTATGCCGGGATGAATGAATTTACAGGGTCTGTGAAACTATGTCCTAGGAATTGCGTTGAATTGCCCGATAGCCGATGTCTGTCCGATAGAAAACATCCTTCCATTGGATGGAGTGTACGCTTTCATAGGCCACTTTCTGTGCTTCGGCCACTGACTCTCCCAGACCGACTGCGCAGAGTACCCGACCACCGTTGGTGACCAGCTGATTCTGTTCATTCAGACTGGTGCCGGCGTGAAAGACCTTACTGATCGGTGTGGCAGACGGAATGCCGGTAATGCCAAGGCCTTTTTCGTAACTGTCCGGATAACCACCGGCAGCCAATACCACTCCCAGTGCTGCTCGGTCATCCCAGTCTGCTTGAGTTTTATCCAGCTTTCGTTCGAGGCAGGCTTCGCAGAGTTCCACCAGGTCACTTTTCAAGCGCATCATAATGGGCTGGGTTTCCGGGTCACCAAGGCGGACATTGAACTCCAGTACATTTGGTGTACCGTCTTCAGCGACCATGATGCCTGCATACAGGAAGCCGCTGAATTCATTGCCTTCCGCTTTCATGCCTTTGACGGTAGGCACAATCACTTCCTGCATGATGCGCTCATGAATTTCCGGAGTGACTACCGGTGCTGGACTATAAGCGCCCATTCCTCCGGTATTCGGGCCTTTATCTTCATTATCACGGGCTTTATGGTCCTGCGAGGATGCCATTGGCAGAGTGTTTTCTCCATCGACCATAACGATAAAGCTCGCTTCTTCACCGGTCAGAAACTGCTCGATGACAACTCTGGCACCGGCATCGCCAAATTTGTTGCCTGCCAGCATGTCTTCCACTGCGGCAATCGCCTCGGCTTCCGTTTGGGCCAGAATAACCCCCTTTCCGGCTGCCAGACCGTCGGCTTTAACGACGATTGGAGCGCCTTTGGCGCGAATAAAGTCAATGGCAGCGGGGATTTCGGTAAAGACCGAATAAAAGGCCGTTGGAATATGATGGCGGGCCAGAAAGTCCTTGGTAAATGCTTTTGACCCTTCAAGTTGAGCCGCCGCCCGGGTTGGACCGAAACATTTCAGCCCTGCCGTACGAAAATGATCGACAATGCCGGCGACCAGAGGGACTTCCGGACCAACGATGGTCAGGTCAATATTGTTCTCCCTGGCTGCATTGACAAGGCCATCGAAGTCCAACACGTCTATAGGCAGGTTTATCATGTTGGGTTCCGCTGCTGTACCTGCGTTGCCTGGTGCTACAAAAACGGTATCCACTTTAGCTGACTGTCCTGCTTTCCAGGCCAGTGCGTGTTCCCGGCCACCTGAGCCGATGATGAGTATGTTCATGCTGTCCTCAGACTTTTAATGACGGAAATGTCGCATGCCGGTCAATACCATGGCGATGCCGTGTTCATTTGCAGCGGCGATGACTTCATCGTCCCGCATTGAGCCGCCCGGTTGAATCACTGCTGTGACACCTGCTTCTGCCGCCTGATCGAGACCATCCCGGAAGGGGAAGAAGGCATCGGAGGCCAATACCGATCCCTGAATCTGCAGGTTCTCATCCTGGGCTTTAATACAGGCGATTTTAGCGCTGTAAACTCGGCTCATTTGCCCTGCGCCCACTCCGACCGTCATGCCGTTTTTGGCGTAGACAATCGCGTTGGATTTAACGAATTTGCAGACTTTCCAGGCAAACAGTAAATCTGCCAGTTCGGTACTGTCAGGGTGGCGCTGAGTAACAACTTTCAGGTCTTGTTCGGTGACAATGCCCATATCCCGATCCTGCAGCAGCAATCCCCCATTGACTTTTTTATAATCAAAGCCCTGGTCCGGTGCGTTCCAAAAGCCACATTCAAGCACTCTGACATTTTTCTTGGGCGCAAACGCCGCCAGTGCCTCGGCACTGATTTTGGGTGCAATCACGACCTCAACAAACTGACGTTCAGCGATGGTGGCGGCGGTTTTGCCATCCAGTTCTCTATTAAAGGCAATAATTCCACCAAATGCAGAAGTCGGGTCAGTTTTGAAAGCTTTGTTATAAGCTTCCAGGAGATTTTCTGCGACCGCAACACCGCATGGATTGGCATGCTTGACGATAACGCAGGCTGGTGTCTCAAATGACTTGACGGTTTCCAATGCAGCGTCTGTGTCGGCAATGTTGTTAAACGAAAGTTCTTTACCCTGTAATTGTCTGGCACTGGACACACTGGCTTCAGTCGCGTTGGGGTCAATATAAAAGGCTGCCTTCTGGTGGGGGTTTTCACCGTAGCGCATGGTCTGGGTTTTTATAAACTGCGCATTGAAGGTCCGTGGGAAGGTCTCTCTGGCGTCGGTGCTCAGGGTTTCGGAGGTCAGGTTAATCGTGCCCAGGTAATTGGCAATCATGCCATCATAGGCGGCCGTATGTTCAAAGGCCTTTAATGCCAGATCGAAACGGGTTTTCAGAGTGGTACCGCCCTGTTGTTTGAGTTCCGCAATAACTGTTTCGTAATCACTGTTATTAACCACAATCGATACCCAGCGATGGTTTTTGGCTGCAGAGCGAACCATGGTCGGGCCACCGATGTCGATGTTTTCAATTGCGGTTGCCAGATCACAGTCTGGTTTGGCAACTGTTTCTTTAAATGGATACAGGTTGACGACGACCAGGTCAATTTGACCAATATCGTGGGCGCTCATGATGTCCTGATCCTGGTCTCTGCGCCCGAGTATGCCGCCATGAATTTTGGGGTGCAGGGTTTTGACCCGGCCATCCATCATTTCTGGAAAACCTGTGTAGTCGGATACTTCGATCACATTGATGTGGTTTTCCTGTAGTAACCGGAACGTACCTCCAGTAGAGAGTATCTCGACACCGAGTTCCGTCAGATCTCGGGCAAAATCAACGATTCCGGTTTTATCTGATACGCTGATCAGGGCTCTTTTGATGGGTTGCAGATCCTGGGACATGGATTGGGACAGCTCCTTACCAATTGGTCAAATTTTAGGGTTACATAAATACAAAAAGGCGACACGAGGGTCGCCTTTAGTGATTCGCTGGCTTTTTATAACAGGCCATACTGTTTCAGTTTTTTCCTCAGAGTACCACGGTTTAATCCGAGTACCTCTGAAGCGTGGGTTTGATTATTTCTGGTGAATGCCATAACTGCTTCGAGCAAGGGCGCCTCTACTTCAGACAGTACCATGTGATAAACGTCTTTGACGTCTTCACCGCCCAGTTGCGAGAAATAGTTTTCCATAGCTTTTTCCACGCTGTCTCTGAGGGTCGGATGCTGAGTGCTTTTTAAAGAGGCAGGCTCATGGCTCTGACTGCTATTTTCCAGGGTATCGATGCTCATGCTGCTATTTCCTTTGCCATTTCCAAATATTGAAAAAATGAATCTAAAAAGTGGAGCTGGTGCTCAATCTGGTCGATTCTATTGAATTTCCGAATGAATTCTTTGCCCTGGGGCAGTTTATTCAGATACCAGCCAACATGCTTTCGGGCGATCCTTGAGCCCATGTAGTCGCCGTAAAATGAATACAGGGCATTCAAATGGCCTTTCATTGTAGCGCAACGGGTTTTGTGATCTGGCAACTTAAAGTCCTGCTGTCCTTTCAAGGCATACTGAATTTCCTGAAAGATCCATGGATTGCCTTGTGCGGCCCGGCCGATCATCAACCCATCACATTGGGTCAGCTCCAGTACTTCCAGTGCTTTGGTGCCTGAATCAATGTCTCCGTTGGCAATGACGGGAATGCTCACGGCCTGTTTGACTCTGGCGATCGTGCTGTATTCCGCGCTGCCCTTAAATTTGTCCTCTCGGGTTCTGCCATGTACCGTCAGCATCGATATGCCGTTTTTTTCCGCTATAGATGCTATGTTTTCGGCGTTTTTATGGTCATTGGACCATCCGGTACGAATCTTGAGCGTCACTGGTACAGATACTGATTCGGTGACAGCCTGAAGGATATCGTTCACCAGCTTTTCATCGCGCATCAGCGCAGAACCAGCCTCTTTCTTACACACTTTCTTGGCCGGACAGCCCATGTTGATGTCTATGACCTGGGCTCCCATTTGCTGGTTTTGACGAGCTGCTTCTGCAAGAGAGTTAGGGTCACCGCCTGCAATCTGAATAATTCTGGGCATGACTTCCCGGTCATGCTGAAGTCGCTGAGCACTTTTTCTGGTTTTCCATAACCGGGTATCTGAAGTGACCATCTCACCAACGGCTATGTCGGCTCCGAGCTCAAGGCACAGTTTTCTGAATGGCAGGTCTGTGACTCCGGCCATTGGTGCCAGTAACAATGGTTGGTTGAATGTAAACTGCCCAAGCTGGAACACAAGGTACCTATATAAAAAATGAAAAAGCATGAAAAGCCCGTTCCTGCTAGCGGATGGTATCCAGTGAAAACGGGGGCGACATAATACTGGGATGTTTCAACAGGGGAAAGAGTTCAGGTTAATTTTTAGCCTGTGATTCCCTAAAACTGATTGTGTAATTAGTCGCAGCTTCTCCTGGATTTGAGATAGCCAGAGCGATATGGATTGGTGTATCGCTGGGCATCATCTGAGCCCCGGCTGCCTCTCCGCTCAGGTATTGCGCGGGAGTAAATGCTGCATCGGCAACCAGTTTGCCATTAAGGTCCGTAAAAGAAAGGATAATATCCGGGTATCTTTGTTGAAATGGGGCCTGATTGACAAGGATGGCATCAACAATAAGACCGTTAGGATTTTTAGGGTGCTTACGAACAATAATATTGCCGGTTTTGATTTTCTGTATATCTGTTTGAGGCGGAAGTTGGCACCCGATGATGTCACATGCCTTGGCGTAATATGGTCGCCATTGGTCCGTTTTGGCCCAGCTATCAAACTTCATCCAGGCAAATTGACCGATTCCCACCATTATCAAAAGGATAGATAGCACTGCGTACAGAATTTTACGGGCATGGCCGGAAGATTCTGTAAAGTCCAGGTCGAGGGGATCCGTGTCAATGTGTTCGACCAGTTTGGATTGGCTGTTTGCAGGTTTGGCTGAGATTTGATTGTTTTTGCCAAAGTCAGCAGTTAAAAAGTCCTCTTCTTCATCAATTGCACTGAATTTTGGTTCTTTGGGCTCAGGTGCTTTCGGTTGGGTGAGAGGCTTTTTCTTTTTGACGGGCGCTTTGCTTTTGCCTGGCTCATCCATCATAGACAGGCTGTCGGCCGAAATATCGTTCAAGTCATTCTTTTCCGGGCCTTGCTCCATTTCCTCAAGCATTTTCATGGCCCAGGCTTCGTCATCGCTGGTCGTTTCGGTTTCTTTGGGCTCAGGTCTTGGATGATTAAAACCACTGTCAGCGCTAATGTTGCGAAACTCATCACTCAACTCGCCCAATCCATCATCAGCTTTTGTACTACTTAATTCATCCAGTTGATCACTTTCGGGATCATCTTCGAAAATGATGTCGTCGTCATCTTCATCAAGGGGGCCATGAGCATCATCCACGAATAAAAAGTCAGAATCGTCATCTTCTTCAAATTGAGAGGCCTGATGGGTTGAGGCGGTTTTGAACGACGGGCGCACAATTTTATTTTCGGGGATATCAGGTGTGTCGCTACTGCCGGATGGTCTTCTCAGGTCGGTAGCATTGACAGATTTTTTGACAGATTCGGAAATTAAATGATTTTTAGCGCTGAATACGCGAAGACAGGCACCGCAACGAACTGAACCATTGGCTGCTTCAAGGTGCTGATCCGTCACCTTAAACGTTGTTCCACAGTGTGGACATTGTGTTATATATGATTCAGCCATGTTTGAGTAAACCCACCCCGTCATTCAATTATGCCTCGATATTCATATTTACATGAATAAGTAACGTTGAGAACTTAATGCTAATTCTAATTGTAAGACGATATAAAAACCACGTTTTGGCAATATTGGTATTTATAGTAACTGTTTTATTCAGTAATACGTCGTACACCGTTGAGTCTGACCCATCCTTCCTTAGTTGCGTAGGGAGAAAACTCAATCCAGGGGGCATAGCTGAGCATGATGCTATCCACGTGACGCTCAAACAGTCCTGACATGGCAATTAGTCCTCCAGGCTTAACACAGTCGGCTATCACGGGTGCCAGTGTTATCAGAGGGCCGGCGAGTATGTTGGCAACGACGACATCTGCCTGTTGAGGAGGAAAGTCATCGGGCAGATAAATTTCAACTCTGCTGTCTTCAATATGATTGCGTCTTGCATTATCTCGGGTGGCAATCAATGCCTGCGAATCATTGTCTACCCCGATCATGTGGCGTGCACCGAGAAGTAATCCTGCTATGCCCAGAATGCCGGATCCGCATCCATAATCAATGATATCCAGATCGGTTAAGTCAAGGCTCTCCAGCCATTCGAGGCATAATGCTGTGGTTTGGTGGGTCCCTGTTCCGAACGCCAGTCCCGGATCCAGCATCAGGTTGGTTGCTGTTGGGTCAGGAACTTCTCTCCAGCTGGGGCACACCCATAAACGCTTGCCGAACTGAATTGGGTGGAAGTGGTCCATCCACGCACGTTCCCATTCCTTGTCTTCCAGGATTTCGCTCTTGTACTGTGGGAAGGTTTGGTTGTCCGCCAAAACCAAATGATTGCGTACATGATCGACAATCTCCTGCTCGACCACATTGTCCTCATATAACCCCATAACGATTGTATGCTGCCATAATGGCGTAGAGCCCTTTTCGGGTTCGTATACGGGGGTGTCGGCAGCATCCAATAGCGTGACGGATGCACAGCCGGACTCCAGTAGCAGGTCTTCAATCTCGGCAGCCTGCTCAGGAGATGTAAAAAATTTGATTTGTAGCCAGGGCATTCTTACTGCGGTTCCCAGTCAGAGTGGCCGATCACAGTTGGATCGGCCACATATTGGTTATTGCTCGGAGGCAAGTTTGTGTTCGAGATAATGAATGTTGACACCACCCTTTTTAAATTCAGGGTCGCGTACCAACCTCATTTGTAGTGGAGCATTGGTTCTGATGCCTTCAATAACCAGTTCGTCCAGAGCCACACGCATCCTTTCAAGGGCGGTTTCGCGGGTATCAGCGAAGGTTATCAACTTTCCAATCATGGAGTCATAGAAAGGAGGGATTCGATAACCTGCATACAGATGGGAATCCCATCTGACGCCAAGACCTCCAGGCGGATGAAAGTGCTTGATTTCGCCTGGACATGGCATGAAGGTCACCGGGTCTTCAGCATTGATTCGACATTCGAAAGCGTGTCCATGAAACCTGATATCTTCCTGTTGAAGTTCCAGTGGGATGTTGGCTGCAATCTTTAACTGTTCTTTGATGATATCAATACCGGTGATCATTTCAGATACCGGATGTTCAACCTGAACCCTGGTATTCATTTCAATGAAGTAGAAACCACCATCTTCGTATAGAAACTCAAATGTACCTGCACCACGATAGTTTATTTCTTTACAGGCGTTAACGCAGGCCTGTTGAACTTGTTTACGAGCCTTTTCGTCAATGTTCGGTGCGGGTGCCTCTTCAAGTACTTTCTGATGACGGCGTTGTAGAGAACAGTCACGATCACCAAGATGTATGGCATGGCCTTTGCCATCAGCCAGCACCTGGATTTCAACGTGACGAGGATTTTCCAGGAATTTTTCCATATATACGGTGCCATCACCAAAAGCTGCTTGAGCTTCTGATTTGGTAACGTTGATCGAGCCAAGTAACTGGTTCTCTCTGTGAACCACTCGCATACCTCGACCGCCGCCGCCGGCTGCAGCCTTGATAATCACGGGATAGCCTATCCGCTCAGCAATCTGCAGATTGGTCTCGTCATTGTCACCCAAGGGTCCACCCGAACCAGGAACAGTTGGTACACCAGCTGCTTTCATGGCATCAATTGCGGAAACTTTATCGCCCATCAGGCGGATGGTTTCCGGTCTTGGTCCGATAAAGATAAAGCCGCTTTTCTCGACTTGCTCACAGAAGTTGGCATTTTCTGCCAGGAAGCCATAGCCAGGATGAATCGCATTGGCATTGGTGACTTCGGCAGCAGCAATAATAGCGGGAATATTGAGGTAGCTTTCCATTGAGGAAGCTGGGCCTATACAAACGGACTCATCTGCCAGTTTGACGTGCTTAAGGTCGCGGTCGGCTGTTGAATGTACGGCAACCGTTCGAATGCCGAGTTCTTTACAGGCGCGAAGAATTCGCAGGGCGATTTCTCCGCGATTGGCTATCAGTACTTTTTCCAGCATTTGGGTGCCCTCAGACAATAGTGACAAGGGCTTGTTCGAACTCTACCGGCTCTCCGTTATCAACCAGTATGGCTTCAATCGTTCCGCTCTTATCTGCCTCTATCTGGTTCATCATCTTCATGGCTTCAACAATACAAATGGTGTCGCCTTTTTTGACTGTTTGACCTACTTCGATAAAGTTAGGGGAGCTGGGGGAGGGGGCTCGGTAGAATGTTCCGACCATTGGGGATTTCACCACGTGACCTGATAACTCTTCTGATTTTGCCTCGCTGGCCGGCGTGCTTGCCGCTGGTGCAGCAACAGGAGCTGGGGCAGCAGGTGCTGGGGCCTGCATTACGTATTGTTGTGGTGCAGCCTGTGCCAGCTTGGAGCTTCTACTGATGCGAATGGACTCCTCTCCTTCAGAGATCTCGATCTCGTCGATGCCTGATTCTTCCAACAGTTCGATAAGTTTTTTTACTTTTCTAATATCCATAGTAAATAAGTCCCCATACAAATTATGGCTTGTAGTTGAATTTTTGATTATTGGTGCTACAGCGAATCCGCCTCTGTTCACCGCTACCGGGAAGGAATAAGGGAGGTTAAAACAGTCGCCCTGACCTTCCTGTTTATGTTCGTTTTTGGTGGGTTGCTTCCTGCTCCACTACATTACAAAGTTGGTTATGACTATGTGCTCAGTCAGTTCTGTTTCAGTGCCTGATCAATATATCGAATGGCAAACAGATAACCTTGTGACCCAAGGCCACAGATGACACCCGTGGCAAGGTCAGAAAAATATGAGTGTTGTCTAAACGGCTCACGTTGGTGGACGTTAGACAGATGAACCTCAATAAAAGGCACATTTGTAGCAGAAATTGCATCTCGAATAGCCACGCTGCTGTGAGTAAATGCGGCTGGATTGATGATGATGTAGTCCACAGGGGTAGAGAAATGTTGGTGTAATCGCTCGATAATTTCCGCTTCGGCATTGGACTGAAAAAATTCGATTTCATGACCCAATGTTTTTGCCAGTTCTTTGCAGTTGTTAGAGATGGATTCAAGTGTTTCAGTGCCATAGATATGCGGCTCCCTAACACCCAGCAGATTTAGGTTGGGGCCGTTTACAATCAGAATTGTTGCCATTTTAAGACGGTTTCTCAAGTGTATATTTGCTGCAGCACGCTAGTTTGGTGTTTTAACAGTGCAATGTCTATAGCCAGGGTGATATCAATACGCAATTGCTGTTGTTTTAGCGAAGTTCGCAACATTTTTGGAAAAATTAACTGGTTGGCTGGATGAGATTTGTTGCCGGAATATGGAATGCAGAATCGATTACTTGTTAATGGAAACAGGCTGTATGATAGGAGCTCCAAAGAAGGATTGGTCGTATATAGTAGAACCCTTCGCGGTTGATCTTCGTCCAAACAGGCGCTATCTAGTGTATTAAGCGGTCTGGTCCGTAACTTGTTTGTGCTGGCGCATGGTCTTTGTAAGTCGGTAATACAGGAAAGGGCTTCATTCAGTTTTGTTAATAAGGCAGGGATTATGAATTTTAAAGCGAGTTTGTCAGCCATGTGGGCCAGGTTGCCCTTAAATGGCATTGTTAAAACCGTGCTTGCGGTTATCGCATTGTATCTTCTGATTGCCCTGGTTCTGGGTATGTATTGGTCTAATGCGCCGGATCTGTTCGATGTCAAGGATAATGCCAGGGAGTATGCTCAGGCTCATAATCAGAATGTTGTCGTTGGGTACACTACTGTTGCAACCTTGCATCGATTGGCTTCCAGCCTGTTGGACAAACCGGGTGGATATCTGAGTAACGATGTAACTCCCCCGGGTGTTTGGCTGGATAACATGCCTAATTGGGAATTTGGAGTATTGATACAGGTGCGGGACTTGTCGCGTGCATTGCGCAAAGATATCGCCCGTTCTCAATCCCAGTCCAAGGAGGATCCGGATCTGGCACAGGCTGAACCTGCATTTAACTTTCAAAGTGACAGCTGGATATTGCCCGCTACTGAAGGAGAGTACCGTTCGGGTATTAACTACCTTGAGGCATACATGGACCGGCTTGCTGATCCCTCAAATTCTCAGGCCCAGTTTTATGCTCGCGCAGATAATCTGCGAAACTGGCTGACAGATGTAGAAACCCGGTTAGGATCCTTGAGTCAGCGTCTCAGTGCCAGTGTTGGTCAGGTACGTATGAATACCGATCTCGCCGGAGATGCTGCCGCCGAGCAGTCTACCGGAGCGGCTTCTCAGGAATTAATTAAGACCGGATGGTTTGAGATAGATGATGTATTTTATGAGGCTCGTGGTACTGCCTGGGCTTTAACAGAAATTCTCAGAGCAGTGGAGGTGGATTTTGCTTCGGTGCTGGAGAAAAAGAATGCGCTGGTCAGTTTGCAGCAGATCATCCGGGAGCTGGAAGCTACGCAGGAGACTATATGGGCACCAATGATTTTGAATGGATCCGGTTTTGGGCTGGTGGCGAATCATTCATTGGTAATGGCCAACTATATTTCCCGGGCCAATGCCGCCATCATCGATCTTCGTCGTTTACTGGAAAACGGGTAGCTAAATCACGATTGAGTTTTCGGGGGCTTTCAGGCCCCCGGGATGGCTGGAAATAACTGTGCTTAGCCTTTGTAAGCGGCGGCAGCAGCCATGATCATTTCACGGGCTTTGTCGATGTTGTCCCAACGATCCACTTTTACCCATTTGCCTTTCTCAAGGTCTTTGTAGTTTTCGAAAAAGTGCTGAATCTGATTTCTCAGTAACTCTGGCACATCATCAATGTCGTTCATGTGGTCATAAATGGTAGTCAGTTTCGAGTGCGGCACGGCAACCAGTTTGGCATCGCCACCGGCTTCGTCACTCATCAATAACACTCCCAGCGGACGACAACGAATAACGCTGCCAGGTATGACGGGATAAGGAGTGATGACCAGTACATCCAGCGGGTCTCCATCATCTGCCAGAGTCTGGGGAATAAATCCGTAGTTGGCCGGATAGAACATGGGAGTTGCCATAAAACGATCAACAAATACAGCATCAAAATCTTTTTCAATTTCATATTTGATGGGATCGTGATTAGCAGGAATCTCGATTACCGCATAAAAATCGTTCGGAAGTTCCTTGCCTGCCGGGATGCTGCTATAGCTCATTATAAATCCTCTGTTTGGTTAATTCGTGGTGGCCGATTATAGAGAGGACATCGGCAATGGCAACGGAAGAGTCCTACTTTTAGCCTTCCAGTGCGGTTTCAACCTTCTCCCGGACCTCTGCACCCTGTAGCGCCTCAACCAACGTAAGGGCGAACTTCATAGCCGTACCCGGCCCGCGTGACGTAACGATATTATGACTGAAGACGACAGGTTCATTCACAACCGTAACGTTTGTCAGATCGAGATGATTGACTGCACCGGGGTAGCTGGTAATGTTTTGATGTTCAGCAATACCGGCTGCTACCAGTACTTTTGGTGCGGCACAGATGGCGCCTATCAGCTTGCCCTGATCGTGTTGCTGGCGCAATAAATCGATTACGCACTCATCTGCCATCAGGTTGTCGGCGCCTGGCTGACCACCGGGCAATACGATCAGGTCGAAAACTTGGTGCATGACCTCTTTGAGAGTGGTAGTCGGAATAACTACGGTTCCACGGGAAGCTCTGACGGGTCCTTCTTCCAGGCCGGCGGTTATAACCTTGACTCCGGCGCGTACCAATAGATCGGAAATGGTAATGGCTTCCAGTTCTTCAAAGCCATTGGCAAGAGGCATCAAGATAGTCTTGGACATTTTTATTCTCCTTTAGTCACAACTGTTCAATGATGTTGTTATTAGTGGTCACTAGAAGAAATACAAGTTTCGTTTCAAGGTAGGTGAATTTCACCTCAGAGTCGATAAAATACTCGCTTCACTGAAGAAGGTAAGCACGAATGTCATACAAAATATATGTAGATGGCCAGAGCGGTACCACCGGTTTGCAGATACACGAACGTTTGTCACAGTATTCTGATCTTGAGTTACTGACCATTGATCCAGACAAGCGACGCGATCCTGAGGAGCGAAAGCGGTTGTTGAACGAAGCTGATCTGGTGTTTCTTTGCTTACCTGATGAGGCAGCCAGAGAGTCTGTTGCGTTGATTGACAACCCGAATACCCGGGTCATTGATGCCAGTACGGCTCATCGGGTGACTGACGGTTGGGTTTACGGGTTGCCTGAATATGATCAGGCTCAGCGTGATCGTATCCGGAACTCAATGCGGGTGGCTGTTACCGGGTGTCATGCCGCAGCCAGTATTCTGAGCTTGAAACCATTAAGAGAAGCAGGCGTGATAGCGGGAGATTATCCGGTAACTCTGCATTCTATTACCGGCTATTCCGGTGGTGGAAAAAACATGATCGAACAATACGAGCACAGTGAAGATGACTTTTTGACAAGCCCGCGACACTATGCCTTGGGTTTGCAGCACAAACATCTGCCAGAGATCCGCAGATATGCAGACTTGCAGGCCAATCCGGTATTCCTGCCTATTGTGTCCAATTTTTATCAGGGGTTGGCGGTCACTCTGCCTTTGCATAAAGTGCTGTGTAGCAGTCAGTATTCTATTGCGGATATTCGCGAAGTGTACCGTCGTTATTACGACCAGCAGTCGTTTGTCCGTGTGCTGGGGCAGGATGACAGTGTTGGTGTGGAGCCTGGATTCTTTGATGTGCAGGCATGTAATGGTACCAATCGTGCCGATATTGCCGTGTTGGGTAATGATGACCAAGTTGTTGTGATCACGCGCTTAGATAATCTTGGTAAAGGGGCTTCAGGTGCGGCGATCCAGTGCATGAATATTATGTTGGGATTTGAGGAAGACAGAAGTTTGAAACAGTGATATGTCGGATTCGGCAGCTCTGGCTCAGTCAGAGCTGCCTGCTTGTATTACTTATTAAAGACTGTGTTGGCCTGCTCCTGAACCCTGATAAATGTGGTCCGCTTGCTCAATTCTTTGAGTTTGCTGGCACCGACATAGGTACAGGTTGAGCGCAGTCCTCCCAGAATGTCCTGTAATGTCAGTTCGATGGGGCCACGATAGGGTACGCTGACGGTTTTACCTTCAGACGCACGATATTCTGCGATGCCTCCATGATACTTTGTCATCGCGGTATCAGAGCTCATACCGTAAAACAGTTTATATTGCTGGCCATTTTCTTCTACCAGCTCTCCACCGCTTTCATCGTGACCGGCAAACATGCCACCAATCATGACAAAATCAGCGCCTGCGCCAAACGCTTTGGCAATATCACCCGGACACGAACAACCGCCATCAGAAATGATGTGACCTCCCAGTCCATGTGCGGCATCAGCACATTCGATCACAGCAGACAATTGCGGATAACCAACACCGGTTTTAATGCGGGTGGTGCAGACCGAGCCCGGTCCAATTCCCACTTTAATGATATCTGCACCAGCTAATAACAGCTCTTCGGTGATATCACCGGTTACTACATTGCCGGCGATTATAATTTTATCTGCGAACAATGATCTGACTTTTTTGACGAAGTCTATAAAGTGTTCTGAATAGCCGTTGGCCACATCGATACAGATAAATCTTATGGCAGGGTTGTCACTGATCGAGGCCTGAATCAATTGCAGGTCATTGTCGGAAGTACCAGTACTGATAGCAATGTGATCGAAGAATTTAGGTGATTGTCGGGCAAAAAAATCTTTTAGCTGTTCCCGGGTATAGTGTTTGTGAAGTGCAGTGATCATCTGGTGATTATGCAGGGCTTCAGATACTTCAAACGTACCGGTGGTATCCATATTGGCAGCAATGACTGGAACACCAGTCCAGATTTGTTCACTGTTGCGGAAGGTATATGTCCGCTCAAGAGACACCTGTGAACGACTTTTTAATGTAGAGCGTTTGGGACGAATCAAGACATCTTTAAAGCCAAGCTTGAGTTCCTGTTCGACATGCATAATGACAGACCTCTGACTGACACATTGGGAATTTTGGCCGGTGACCATATTGATCAAAGGTGCCGGCCGGTTTGGTTGGTTTAACTACAGATACTTTTGAATAAATCAAAATAGCCAGGGAATGTTTTTGATGTACACCCTGGGTCATTGATTGTAATGGCTGCATTACCGAATGCCACCAGCGAAAAACACATGGCAATACGGTGATCATTATAGGTATCAATGATCGCCGGCTTAATTTCAGATGGCGGCTTGATTGAGATGTAGTCTTCTCCTTCCTCAACGTCTGCCCCCACTTTTCTGAGCTCTGTTGCCATTGCTGCTAACCGATCAGTCTCTTTTACCCGCCAATTATAAATGTTGCGAATAGTGGTCGGTCCTTTGGCAAACAATGCTGTGGTGGCAATCGTCATGGCTGCGTCTGGAATATGATTGAGGTCGACATCAACGCCATTGAGTTCACCACGGCTCACTTCAATCCATTCTTCACTCCAGGTCACCTTGGCGCCCATCTGTTCCAGTACTTCTGCAAATCGGGCATCGCCCTGAACGCTCGCCGTTCCGGTACCATGAACCTTCACTGAACCACCGGCAATGGCGGCGGCGGCAAGAAAATAGCTGGCGGATGAAGCATCTCCTTCCACCATGATACTTCCAGGCGAGCGATAGGTTTGTCCACCTGCGATACTGAAAGACTGATAATTGTGGTTGTGTACCACAACGCCGAATTGCTCCATGACTTTCAAGGTTATATCGATATAAGGTTTACTCACCAGTTCGCCGATGACTTCGATATGAGTGCTGTTCTGTGCCATGGGGGCGGCC
This sequence comes from Gynuella sunshinyii YC6258, assembly GCF_000940805.1. Taxonomy (GTDB): domain Bacteria; phylum Pseudomonadota; class Gammaproteobacteria; order Pseudomonadales; family Natronospirillaceae; genus Gynuella; species Gynuella sunshinyii. The sequence goes on from NZ_CP007142.1 coordinate 2,423,350, forward strand.
ATCAACATCGCAGTCAGAAACTGGCTGGAGATATTGCCTTTTATTTTGATGTTACCACCGTTAAGGGTATTGGCATGTATCCGAACTGGTGGAAATCCCGGATTTTTTAAATACTCAATCCTTGCGCCTGCTTCACTGAGAGCATCGACAAGGTCACCAATCGGGCGTTCTTCCATGCGTGGTTCACCGGTCAGCTCAAAGTCCCCCTGACCAAGACATAATGCGGCACACAATGGTCGCATTGCAGTACCTGCATTGCCCAGGAACAGGCTTAACGGTTCTGTGCTGGTAAAAGCATGGCCCAGACCAGTGACGTGACAGGTTGTTTTGTTATCGCTCAGCTCATAGTTGACACCCAGCGAGCGCAACGCATTAAGCATGTGACGAATGTCATCGCTATCCAGCAGATTGCGTATGGTGGTAGTGCCTTTGGCCAGAGCTGCCAGTAGCAGGATACGATTAGAGAGGCTTTTTGAGCCGGGAATTATGACTTCACCATTAACATGGTGAACAGGTTGTAAAACTAAGGACTCCATTATGATTTGATCTGGTTGGAAATGGGTGAGGGGATTTTAAACCAATGGCTGTTGTCTGTCTGGTTTTATTGGAAAAATGACGCAATTTTGAATCGGCCTGACGGTGTATCAGGCCGATTCAATAGACTTACTTGGGAGTTTCAGTATCTTCCGCATGCATTTTTACAACCAGGATATCTGCCGAGATACGGTCTAGCATCCGCTCAGCGGTATGCCCCACCAGTAGACGGTCCAGCCCCTGACGGCTGACGGCTCCCATAACCACAATACTGGAATCGTGTTGGTACAGGTGGTCCGGAATGACAGTGGTAGGGCTGCCGCATTCCAGGTGTACATGATCGGGGTCGATAGGGTGCTGGCTGACCAGTTCGTTCAGAGCTGATAAGTGCTCCTTGCGGATTTCTTCGCTGACATCTGAAGTATCCAGAACTGGTTGGTCCAGGTATATCAGCATTGGAGTTGGATCATAGACATGCAGAATATGCAGTTTGGTATCGAGTTTTTCGCTGAGAAACAAACCCGCACTGAGGATTTCGGCATCCAATGTCTTGGGTTTGTCGTGATTATTAACCGGATCCACAGCTGCAGTTACTGTCAGTTGACCTTTCCATGCCTGGTTTTTGGTCAGTAACAACGGGGCAGGGCTGTATCGAATAAGATCCCAGTCAGTGTGAGAAAAAAAAGTTCTCTGCATAACGTTTTGGTGGTGGGTATTCTTGATCACAAGATCGACCGAATTGGTTTCCAGGTATTTGATGATGGCTTGGCTCGGATGCTTGTCCCATACCGCAACACATTCAATACTCAGCCCTTCCTGACGAATAGTGTCTGCTTTTTCTTCTAGATTGGCGCGAATTCTTTGTAAGAAAGCGGCTTTGGCTTTTTCGCTATTTTCCGGATTAACGTTCGAGTGGTTCGCCAGGGTGCTGTTGTAACCACTGGCAAACAATGTCAGCTTTCCATTTACGGTGGTGGTAATGATTTGAGCTTTTTTCAGAGCGGACTGGTTATCTTCTGCCGGATCAATCAGTACAACCACGTTATTGATTCTGAACATAGTGCTACCCCGCTGTTGCTGTTGTGTTTTTGAGAACACCAAGTGTTTGAGTTCTATATTAGTACCGGGAGTTGTAAATATAAAATTGAACAGTCTGAACCCGCTATGGTCCAAAGCGGGTTAACTTTTTTAACCGTCCGATACGTCTATTTATTGACAACAGTTTTAGCTTAGCCGAGTCACCAGAGTTTGAGCCTGATTTAGATCAGCCGCCGCACGTTATAACTTGGACGGTTCTTCAAACAGTAGTACCACTTTTTGAACGCCACCCACTTCTGATGCAATTTGACCGGCTCTTTGCGCGATATCCTTTGATACCCTGCCCATTAAATAGACGATGCCGTTTTCGACGATAATATTGATATTTTTTGAAGGGAAATTATCGGTTGTGAACATTCTGGATTTTACTTTAATCGCTTGCCAGGAGTCGTTGGCTTTTATTGCAGCAGAGAGTTTTGGGCCAACGGTCAATTCATTGTGCACAGATGTTACTTTGCGAACTTTCTGGGCTATCTGAGTGGCAATGGGAATAAGCCGCTGCTCGGGAACCTGACCAACAATCAGTACTTTGCCGCTGTGAGAGATAACCCGGATACGAGCGTCTTTGAATATTGGATCTGAGGCAACAATGTCCTCTTCCACTTGAGCCTCAATGTTGTTGTCGTCCATGACTTCACCAACGGTTCTGGCACTCAAATCATTGCTGTAATCCGGTGCCACACCTCGTGACACGCAACCTTGAATTAGTACTATTCCCAAAAAAACAATAAAAATCTTTGTAAGTTTCATTCTGTTTCTGTCTTTGTTAATGCATTTTGTGGCTGATGCAGCATTGAAGTGACAAAAATGCCTCTATCTACTGCTGGCTGACAGCTTATCTGGCAATGATCCCGGTCTTTCATGTGACTGGGTTCATTAGCCTGCTTTGTCAGGGTAACCCGACAAAGTGTCGCTGTTGTCTGAGTGTTGGAGCTTTTGAATGACTCCACCACTCATGTACTTGTTAACCTGGTAATCAATGTTGTCAGGTTAATAATATTCTGCTCCAAAGAGCAAATTTTCGACCAGATCCACCAGGCAATGTGTGACCAGTGTCTGTATTTCAAGGACTCGTGGCGGACTATTGCTCGGAATGCGAATTTCCAGTTCAGGCTCGCACAGCATCTGGCCAATCATGCCGCCGTCTTTTCCGGTAACGGCGACAACCATCATTCCCTTTTCCCGTGCGGCAATGATTGCCTCATAGATGCTGCGACATGCTCCGTCGGGACTGTAAGCAACCAGAATGTCTCCTGCCTGCGCCAGAGTCCTTATCTGTCTCTCAAATGCCATCCCGACGGCGAAATCCACATCGATCCCCGACATCATCATGTGGCTTGTGCTGAGATTTACGATAGGTAAACCAGGACGTTCCCGCTGCAGCTTTCCTGTGAGTGAATAGCTTAATAATTCGGCGGACAATGCTGAAGTGCCGTTTCCACAGGTCAGAATCTTGGCGTCGTTCACCAGGCTTGAAACAATGTATTCTGCTGCCATCGCAATACCGGGAGACACAACGTCCATCACTCGATGTGTATTGGTAAGATGATCCTCAAATAGTTCATCGATACGTTGTCTTAAATTCATGCATATTCTCCGAATGCGTTCTGGAGCCAGTCGATTTGATAGCTTTCTCCGGTAGTGGAAATAACATCAAACCGGCATGCAGGTAGGCGATTACCGTAGCGCTCCTGCAAATAGGTCTTGGCAGTAAGGATGATTTTCTTCTGTTTGCTGGAGTTGACAGTATCCACTCCACTACCAAAACTCGTTTGCCGGCGATGCCTGACTTCTACGAATATCAGGATGTTTTCCGGACTGGTACAAATCAAATCTATTTCTCCACCTTTACACCGGTAGTTGCGGTCGACCACAGTCAGTCCCTGGGCGCGAAGAAAGTTGGCAGCCGCATTTTCTGCTTGTTTCCCACTGTCATTGACTGGTGTTTTTTTATGAAAACCGAACAAGAGTTACCGCTCCTCCAGCGTTGACAAAATAGGTTGTGCCAGCCCGTCTTTGATTTGAGCCCATTCCAGTTCTCTCTTTACTTTACTGTCGCTATCGATAGATAGAATGCCTGTCATTCCGTGTAATCTTGCTCCAGGCACTTCGACCAGTTGTCGTAATCTTGGATATAGTGCATAGGCATCCACACCCAGTGCATAGAGTCGGTCGTAGCCGGATACCTCTTTTTCACCAAAAATGTCGTGGATCTGCTGTTTCAGTTCGGGTTGGGAAAGCTGCCAGGGCATATCGACAAATCGGATGGTTTCAATATCTTTGTTTTTCACCGGGTCGTCTGTACCGCCATATAGAGTGGAGATTCCATATACAGGCACATTCGCAGCATATTGAAAGTCGAATAATGGTTTTAGTTGCCTGGCTTCCGCTGGTAAGGCGGCCAAAAATATCAGATCGAAATCCTGACGTCTTCTAGGCTCATACTCGACAGACTCTCCAATGGTGCGTTCAAGAGCGGCTGTACGATTGACACTGGCATCAATGTTGAACAGGTGTCGGACGACTCTTAGGTAGTCAGTTTTGTTTTGGGCATCAAAATGAGCCTGGCTGGCCACGCTGCCGCCCAGTTGTCTCCATGTATTGGTAAAGGTGCTGCTGATTCTATCCCCCCAGTTTCCATTGGGAACCAGAATGACTGCTGATCGATGCCCGTCCAGAAATGCTTTTCTGGCAACCTGTACCGCTTCGTCCTCTGGTGCCAGCCCAAACTGATATACGTTGTGATTGGTTTCGCTGTTGTCAGCAACATTGTTCAGAGCCAGTACTGGAATTGGAAGAGCGGGTTGATCGAGCAACTCTGAAACCAGCTTTTTCTCCAAAGGTCCAATAAATAGCTGTGTCCCCTGAGACACTAATGTTGTATATGTGCCAATAACGTTATCCAGATTGGCAGTATCCACGAAGGTAATCTCAGGTACCTCCCGCCCGTTTTCAGCCGATTGATAATAAGAAGCCATAAAGCCGTCTCGAATCGAGTCTCCGGTTTTGCTTAAAGGACCGCTCAACGGCAATAATAAGGCTACTTTCCGTGGTTTCTCCTGGGCTATTTGCGTCAGCAGTGCAAGACTGTCCGGCAGTTTCTGGGCTGCAGGATGGCGGGGATGACTGGTGATCCAGGTATTAATTGAAGTGACCTGGGAATCTATATCAGCTTCAGTATTGTTGTTGACCAATGCCAGTTCCATCCAACCTTGCAGATCAGGACTGGTTTCACGTCCTGCCAGTGCCTGTATATCCTGCTCGGGAACCAGCTGCAGGTCCGCCCAGATCATCTCATGATTTTGGGAATATTCCGGTTCTGATAATACTGGAGCCAGGTATATACGTTCTCTCGCGCCAGCCAGGTACTGTCCGGACAGTTCCCAGGCTGAAGCACGAAGAAGGCTAATCTGCGCGAGTTGTTCCTGTGGCAGGCTGTCAAAAAGATACGTGTATTCTCCAGCCAGCCAGACCAGTGCCTGTTGCGGGTCAGACGAAGCCACAAATACCTTGCCTGCCAGTAATGCATAACGTGTCTGATTTGTAATGTTTAAGGCTGAAAAATCGGTTTCTTTGAGGATTAGGGCAGCTTTTTCAAACTCAAAATTGTTGTAGAGATTTTCCGCGGCTGACAGGCGATCTTCATCCGATGCATGAGCGCTCAGTGCTGGTGTTGTTGATTCCCCGTTGGTGGGCTGTTTGGTCTGGTTGCCCGTACAGGCGGAGAGGAAGCCAACGAAAACCAGTATCCAAAGCTTATTTTGCATGTCATGACCCATTTGTTTGTACGATGAAAATATAAAGTGGGTTATTCTATCTTCTTCTGCAGGTCTAACGCATCTATCCAGTGTCAGTGAGTCTATCGTGTCAACGCAAAGTCTTTTTGGAACCCTTTACATTGTCGCCACCCCGATTGGAAACCTTTCCGATATCACCTACCGAGCTGTACAAATTCTGACCGAAGCGGACTTAATCTTTGCTGAAGATACGCGCAATACTCGAAAGTTGCTTGATCATTATCAGGTTGTTACTCCGGTTCAGACGCTGCATGAGCACAACGAAAAAGAGTCGGTACAAAAGGTTCTGGCTCTTTTGAAACAAGGGCAGAATCTTGCGCTGGTGTCGGATGCGGGAACGCCTTTAATTTCTGATCCTGGTTTCGTGCTTGTTTCAGAGTTGCGAAAAAGTGGCGCGAATATCGTACCTGTGCCAGGACCGAGTGCCGTGATTGCTGCTTTGTCGGTTGCCGGTATTGCCACCGATCATTTTTCTTTTGAAGGTTTTTTGCCGTCCAAAGAAGTGGCTCGCCAGGAAGTTCTGGCTGGTTTGTCTGATGAATCAAGAACGATGGTGTTCTATGAGGCGCCTCACCGATTGTCTGCAACACTGGCTGACATGGAACTGACCTTTGGTGCTGAACGCGTGGCGGTATTGTGTCGTGAACTTACCAAGGCTTATGAAACTATTCATTCGGCACCTTTGTCAGAGTTATTGTCATGGGTGAATCAGGATGTCAATCAACAGCGTGGAGAAATCGTGCTAGTGGTCCAGGGCGTGGATAAAAGTCGACGTCATGATGAACTCACCAGTTTTGATAAACACCTGTTGAAGACGTTACTGGATGAGTTGCCGCTTAAGCGCGCATCCGTGGTTTGTGCCAGGTTGACAGGGAAGGCGAAACGGAGTTTTTACGACCTTGGCATGCAATTACAAAAAAATAACTAGCGTTTTTGTGTCATATCATTAACCTTCCCGCCTGCTGAGTCGGCCAGACAGTCGCTGCCAGATTTATCTGGGGGAGGAAAGTCCGGGCTCCACAGGGTAAGGTGCCAGGTAACGCCTGGGGGGCGGAAGTCCACGGAAAGTGCAACAGAAAATATACCGCCTGTCTCTGACAGGTAAGGGTGAAATGGTGCGGTAAGAGCGCACCGCGTAACTGGTAACAGTTGCGGCACGGCAAACCCCACCTGGAGCAAGGCCAAATAGGGTTCCATATGGTGTGACCCGCATCGGAACCGGGTAGGCTGCTTGAATGTACTGGTAACGGTGCGTCTAGATGAATGGCTGTCCACGACAGAACCCGGCTTATCGGCCGACTCAGCAATTTTCCCTTCTTGATTTGTCAGTTAGTACTAACAAACTATTCTCTAATGAAAAAATATTCTTTTGTTTTTCAAAGTAGGTGAACACTCACTTATAACTTCATGATTTATAAGTTTTTTTTGTTCTTTTTGTCGAAATCATAATCCCTCCACTTTATGAATTAGTTTCCTAACCCCTTGTCAGTAAAGGTTTTTTTGAGAATGAACACCCGTTTTTGAACTTGCAAAGGTCCAGGTGCAGTCCTATAGTGTCGGGATGTGGGATATTGTGGTTAAAAGTGGGTGAAAGTGGAATGATTCGCTCTTTTGAACCGCAGGTGACATGTCAGTGACCACTAACCCGGGTTAAAAATGTCTGAAATCAGCAAGCGCATCAGTTTACGAGGTGTTCATCACCTCTCTTTAGACGCCAAGGGCCGTATGGCGGTCCCTGCGCGCTATCGTGCACTGCTGTCCGATTGGTGCGATTCTCAACTGGTAGTCACCATTGATACTCAAGACAAGTGTTTGCTGATGTATCCGTTGCCCGAATGGGAAAAAATCGAAGAAAAACTAATGGCGCTTGCTAACTACCAGGGGCCAAATCGAAGAATTCAGCGTTTGTTGTTGGGATATGCAACCGATTTGGAAATTGATACTAACGGTCGGATTCTATTGCCGGGAACTCTTCGTGATTATGCAGTACTGGATAAAAAAATGGTGATGTTAGGGCAGGGAAATAAGTTTGAGCTGTGGGATGAGGCAACTTGGGAGGCAAGAAGACAGGAATACTTATGTCAGGAGGACGAAGAGTTGCCAGAAGAACTACTGAATATCTCTCTATAGGAAACATGTGATGACAGAGGGATTCAAACATAAAACCGTCCTGTTGGATGAGGCGGTCGAACAGTTGGTCATCGACCCATCGGGTGCCTATTTCGATGGAACCTTTGGGCGTGGCGGACATAGCCGCCTTATATTGAGCTGTTTATCCAGTGCCGGCGCTCTTGTGGCAGTAGACAAAGACCCTGAAGCAATTCAGGAAGGTGAACGTCTGGTCGCCGCGGACTCGCGATTTACGATGGTACCAGGATCTTTTGCCGGTATTGAGTCGATCGCTCACTCCAAAGAAATACTGTTTGATGGCGTGTTGCTTGATCTGGGTGTTTCGTCCCCACAGCTGGATGATGTTGGTCGTGGATTCAGTTTCAGTCAAAACGGTCCACTGGATATGCGTATGGACAGTTCTTCAGGTATGACTGCCGCAGACTGGATCAATACTGCCGGCGAACAGGAAATTGCTGATGTTCTTTGGCAATACGGAGAAGAGCGTTTTTCCCGTCGTATGGCAAGAGCTATTGTTGAGCGCAGGAAGGATACACCCTTCACACATACGTTGGATTTGGCTGATGTAGTTGCCAAAGCCAATCCTCGCTGGGAAAAAAGAATTCATCCAGCTACCCGGGCATTTCAGGCTATCAGAATCTTCATCAATAACGAACTCTCTGATCTTGAGGTTTTACTGGCAGCCCTGGACTCTGTATTGAAACCAGGTGGTCGTTTGGTTGTGATCAGTTTTCACAGCCTGGAGGATCGTTTGGTTAAACGCTTTATTCAGCAACATGAAAAAGATCCCTGGCCTGAGGGGCTGCCTGTTCAGGGACAGCAGTTTACTCCCCGCTTTCGCAGGGTCGGAAAGGCTATGAAAGCCAGTGCCGAGGAAATTGCTATAAATCCTCGGGCCCGAAGTGCTGTGATGCGTGTGGCGGAGAAGGCCAGGTAATTATGGTTAAGGTCATAACTGGAATGTTGGTGATCTTGGTACTGGCTTCTGGTGTGGGAGTCATATATAGCACGCACCTGACGCGCAGCTATTTTACGCAGCTGCAGCAATTGGAAAAAGAAAGTGAACAATTAAATACGCTATACGGAAAATTACTGCTTGAAGAGAGTGCGTTGTCTGCGCCTGCGCGGATTGAGAACAAGGCCCGGGAGAGAGGCATGATTAACCCCAATACTGATCAAATCAAAGTTCTGCAGGAGCAACCTTGAACACCGCATTGCAGAACAACGGCAGACAATTTTTAATTTACCTGATGCTGTTATCGGCATTGGGCGCTGTGATTTGGAAAACCGTAACGCTTCAGGTATTGGAAAAAAGTTTTTTGATCAATCAGGGTGATGCGCGGATCGAAGATACACGGGAGTTGGTAGCTACGCGGGGAGTAATAACCGATAGAAATGGAAAAACTCTGGCTATGAGCACGCCACTTATTACTCTGACGGCGGAACCGCGCAAGCTGGATGTTGATACCTTGCCATTAATTTCCAAGCTTACAGATGTGCCCCTCAGTACGTTGGAAAAACGTTACCAGCGCAGTTCTGCATATATGTTGATTCGTCGTCATATGGTTCCCCAGGAAGCAGAAAAAATTCTGGCGTTGAGATCAGAGAATAAAGGGCTAAGAGGTCTGCGTTCAGAAGCAGAGTACCGTCGTTATTATCCAGCTGGAGAAGTTACCAGCCAGGTCGTTGGTTTGACTAATGTGGATGAACAGGGGCAAGAAGGCCTTGAATTGTCATTTGATTCATATTTGTCCGGTCGAAACGGGAAAAAATCTGTTTTGACGGATGTATATGGACAGATTATTCGTGACGTTGAATTAACAGCTCCAGCAAAAAATGGGACCGATCTGGTTTTGAGTATCGATCTTGATCTTCAGTACATGGCCTATCGCGAATTGCTGGCAGCGGTAATCCGGCATAAAGCCCGGTCAGGATCTCTGGTTATCCTTGATGTAAAAACCGGGGATATTCTGGCTATGGTCAACCAGCCGTCGTTTAATCCCAATAATCGCAGCGAACTTAGTCCCGGAAGTATGCGCAACAGAGCAGTCACCGATGCGATTGAGCCCGGATCTGTCATCAAGGCTCTGACTCTTTCAGCGGCGCTTGAAACCGGTAAATTTACGGTTGATCAGATGTTCAATACGTCGCCGGGTTGGCGGCGTATTAATGGTTATACGATTCGTGATACTCATGACTATGGTGTATTAAGTTTTGAAAAAGTACTGATTAAATCCAGTAATATCGGTGCTTCAGAAATTGCTCTGAAGGTTGGTCCTCAAAACATGTTTAAGACCTTTCATGATTTTGGTCTGGGGCAAAGCACCGGGATTGGTTTTCCTGGTGAAGCAAATGGCGTACTACCTAATAGAGTCAACTGGAAAGATATTGAACTGGCCACTCTGTCATATGGTTATGGTCTCACCGTAACACCGCTGCAGTTAGCAGTGGCTTATGCGGCGATTGCTAATCATGGAAAGAGAGTGACACCCCATATCGTGTTAAACGATGCAAAAGTACAGAGCACCCAGATTATTTCAGAAAAGACAGCCCACCTTATGACTCAGATGATGGAGCAGGTGATCGAAAATGGTACAGGGAAAAAAGCCCGCAGTGATTTATACCGGATAGCGGGTAAAACTGGTACGGCTCATAAAGTTGGCAAACATGGTTATGATGACAATAGATATGCTGCTTCGTTTGCGGGATTTGCGCCAGTGAGTAATCCCAGGCTGGCTATGATTGTCAGTCTGGATGACGTGGTTGGGGATGAATACTACGGAGGGGAAGTCTCCGCACCTGTATTTGGCGCTGTGATGGAACAGGCTCTACGGCATTTAGGCGTAAAACCGGATAAACAGAACAGTGACGTCAAAGACTATATAGCGAAAGATATTTTTTCATCAGGAGGCAATCAATGACTGTATTGCCTTTAAACAGGTATATCCCTGATGCTACTTCTGATCTGGTGATAAGTGGTATTCAACCAGACAGCCGCTTAATCACTAAAGGTGATTTGTTCGTTGCCACAAAAGGCGTCCATCAGGACGGCCTGATGTTTGTCGCTGAAGCAGCGAAAAAGGGTGCAGTGGCTGTACTGACTGACTCTAGTGCCCCGGTAAATACGTCATTACCCGTATTCAGAGTTGCTGATATGCCGGCAGTATTAAGTCAGTTGGCTGTTAATGTGTATGACAATCCCAGTCAGAATTTACGTGTGATCGGTGTTACAGGAACCAATGGCAAAACCTCTACCTGCCAGTTTATCGCCCAAATGCTGACTCTGTTGCATCAGCAGGCAGCTTATGTCGGCACTAATGGCCAGGGTATTTGGCCGAATTTATCTCTGATCGATAACACCACACTGGATATCGTGCGTAATCAGCAGGTGCTCAAGCAGTTTGTGGACAATGGTGCTTCATATTGCGCGATGGAGGTATCCTCTCATGGCCTGGATCAGCAACGTGTCCGAGGTATTACTTTTGACTGTGTCGTGTTTACCAATCTGAGTCGGGATCATCTGGACTATCATAAAACGCTGGAAGCATATGGCGCTGCTAAGAAAAAGCTTTTTACTGATTATGATGTCGAAAAAGCGGTGGTAAATCTGGACGACACCTTGGGACGAGAACTGCTTGATATAACGCAACTGAGTTGTCTGAGCTATTCCATTGTTGATCAACATGCTGACCTTTTCGTGACCGATATCGTGTTTCAGCCTCAGGGCATGTCTTTCAATCTTCATTTTCATCAACAGATAGAAAGCGTATCGGTCGGTCTGATTGGCAGGTTTAACATTGCCAATGTACTGGCAGCCACAGGCGTGCTGATACAACAGGGTTATACGTTGCATCAGATAGCCTTGGTATTGCCTGAGTTACATCCCATACAAGGACGGATGCAGCTCATTACCGGTGAACATCAAAAAACGGTTTCTATCGACTATTCACACACCCCTGATTCTCTGGAAAAGGCTTTGCTTGCCATGCGTGATCATTGTAGCGGTCAGCTATGGGTGGTGTTCGGTTGTGGTGGAGACCGCGATTCAGGAAAAAGACCACTGATGGCACAGGTGGCAGAACGATTTGCAGACCACGTTGTGGTCACAGATGACAACCCTCGTACCGAGTCTTCGGCTGCCATAATGACCGACATTCGTGATGGTTTTTCTGAGGCCGCAATTAAAAGCGTGCAGTTTATTGCTGATAGAAAGCAGGCAATAAAACATGCGTTGTCGATGATGGACAGCGGTGACAGCGTATTGATTGCCGGTAAGGGGCATGAGGATTATCAGATTATCGGAACGACTAAGCACCACTTCTCTGACTATGAAGTCGTTACAGAGTTGGCAGCGGAGGTGGGTTTATGATTCGCGCGTTTAGTTTGTCAGAGCTTCAACAGATAATTCCCGGGGCAACGTTAAAAGGCAAGGATGTTGCAGTGACATCCATATCGACAGATAGCCGCAGCCTCAAGGCAGGAGAAACATACCTGGCTCTCAAAGGTCTTCACTTCGATGGTCATCAGTTTGTCACACAGTGTATTGAAAAAGGTGCTGTGGCGATCGTTGTAGAGCAACCATATGACATTGACGTAGCTCAGTTGATCGTGCCGGACGGCCTGGTGGCATTGTCCCTTATAGCCCAATTGAATCGAAGATTGTGTACAGGAAAAGTTCTGGGTTTAACGGGAAGTGCTGGCAAAACATCCACCAAGGAGATGTTGTTATCTGTTTGTTCTTTGCGTGGTAATGCCATTGCGACTCAAGCGAACTTAAATAACAACATCGGGGTGCCTTTCACGCTGTTGAGAATTTCCAGGAGTACTGAGTTTGCCATCATAGAAATGGGTACGAATACGCCTGGAGAAATAAATTTTTCCAGCAGGTGTTCTGAGCCGGATATCGGGTTGATTCTCAACGCCTCTGAACAGCATTACGAAGGCTTCGGTAGCCTGGATGCCATCCGCGAAGAAAAATCAGATCTACTGAATGGTATTCCTCAGGGGGGTACGGTGATCCTCAATGCTGATGATGGTGCCTATAAAGGCTGGTCACAGAAAGCACGGGAAAAATCGTTAAAAGTCATTTCGTTTGCTGTTAAACGAAATGACGCAGACTTTACTGCAGAACAACTAGCCAGTGATGAAAACGGAAAATTTTCATTTCGATTGCGAGCCGGCAAAGAAGCCGTCCGCATTGCATTAAATGTTGCAGGTCGCCACCAGGTTTCCAATGCGTTGGCTTGTGCGGCCATGGCTTATACCGCCGGTGTAAACCTAGCGACCATTCAGAAAGGTTTGGAATATTTTGTTGGTGTAACCAAAAGGCTCGAAGTCTTAAATGGCATCAGAGAAACATGTATCTATAACGATACTTACAATGCCAGCCCAGCTTCTGTTTATGCTGGACTTGATCTGATGGCGGATATTGCCGGCAGAACCATTGCGGTGTTGGGGGATATGGCTGAACTTGGCGGCGAAAGTATTTCACTCCATAAAGCAATCAGCCATTACGCGGAGCGGAAAGCCGATCTGGTGTTTTTTTATGGTCCACAGTTTGCGAGTGCGGCCGTTCATAATGTTTATCTGGATAAACCTGAATTAATCAGGGCGGTAAAAGCAGCTCTGCGTAAAGGTGACAGAATATTGGTTAAGGGTGCCAACTGTATGAAGATGCAAGATGTAGTAAACGCATTAATACCGGAGAGTGCCCAATGATTTACTGGCTCTCACCTTATTTAGAACACATTCATTCCGGTTTCGGAGTGCTTCAGTATCTGACCATGAGGGCAATTCTGGGAGTATTGACAGCATTGGCTGTCAGTTTGTTTTTGGGCCCCAGAATGATTGAACGGTTGAAACATTATCAGATCGGTCAGGCTGTTCGCAGCGATGGACCTCAGACTCATTTGAGCAAGGCCGGTACTCCAACGATGGGTGGGGCTTTGATTTTGATATCAATGATTATCAGTACTTTATTGTGGTCTGATCTGACCAACCGTTATGTCTGGGTCGTGGTGGTGGTCACCATTATGTTTGGTGCTGTTGGCTGGGTGGATGACTACAAAAAAGTCGTGCAAAAAAATTCAAGAGGCTTACCTGCCAGATGGAAATATTTCTGGCAATCTATTGCGGGTTTTGGTGCTGCAATATTCCTGTTTTACACGTCTACGAGTCCAATAGAAACTTCGTTAATTCTGCCTTTCTTTAAAAATGTTGCGTTACCACTGAGTGGGGCGTTATTCGTGTTGCTGACATACTTTGTCATTGTTGGTACCAGCAATGCTGTCAATTTGACAGATGGTTTGGATGGATTGGCCATTTTGCCATCCGTTTTAATCTCAGGAGCATTTGCGATTTTTGCATATGTGACCGGCAACATAAATTTTGCCGAATACCTGAATATTCCATATGTCGCTGGCAGTGGCGAAATGATTATTTTCTGCGGCTCAATTGTAGGAGCCGGTTTAGGGTTTTTATGGTTTAACACCTACCCGGCCCAGGTTTTTATGGGTGATGTTGGAGCGCTTGCTCTGGGAGCCGCAATTGGCGTGGTTGCCGTCATTGTTCGGCAGGAAATTGTACTGGTTATTATGGGAGGTGTTTTTGTCGCCGAAACGCTTTCCGTTATTTTGCAGGTTGCTTCGTTCAAATTAACCGGAAAGCGAATTTTTCGCATGGCACCTCTGCATCATCATTATGAATTAAAAGGCTGGCCGGAGCCGCGAGTGATTGTCCGTTTCTGGATCATTACCGTGGTTTTGGTGCTTATCGGTCTGGCAACGTTGAAAATCAGGTAAGACATGGAACAACAGCTCAACAGTAAAAAATATGCGGTTGTCGGTCTGGGAATGACCGGGCTGTCGGCTGCCCGTTATTTACTGAGCAAGAAACAGTCGGTTCTGATAATGGATACCCGTATCAACCCCCCTGGTTTGAACGAAATTACTGAGCAATATCCGAATGTCAGAGTATTGACTGGAGCACTTGATCGGGAACTGCTTACAGAGGTTGACGAAATAATACTTAGTCCGGGTTTGTCCGTTCATTTGCCGGAAATACAGCATGCTATTGAAAATGGAGCACAGGTATCAGGCGATATAGATCTGTTTTTGGAGCAGCTTGAAAATACGCAAACTCAAATAATTGCGATCACCGGCTCAAACGGAAAAAGTACCGTTACTGCACTGTTGGGGGAAATGGCGAGAGCAGCAAGCCCCCGGACGGCCGTGTGTGGCAACATTGGGGTGCCAGTGCTGGACTTTGTGGATCAGGATCTGGACTTTGTGATTCTGGAGTTGTCCAGCTTTCAGCTGGAAACGCTGAATCGCATGTCTGGTCATATCGCAACTATTCTGAATATCTCTGAAGACCACATGGATCGTTACGACAGTCTGGAAGATTACGTCCGGGCAAAGCAACGAATATTTGTGGGTAGTCGGGCAGCGGTAGTAAATCTGGATGACAACTGCACAACAAGTGGACAAAACCTGCCCCCTCTTTGTATCGGCTACAGTTTGGAACTCTCTGGAAAAAATGGTTTTTCTCTTCAGGCTATAGAGGATGGCCACAAAGCCATTCTGTTTAATAACCATGAAACCTGGGTTAACAGTTCGCAGTTAAAACTAAAAGGTTCGCATAACCTGGCAAACTTCATGGCTGCTTTTGCACTAGGGCAACTAGCAGGTATCCACAAGGACATTATGATCGACGTGGCGTGTAATTTTACCGGACTTGATCATCGCTGTGAGTGGGTCGCTGAGAGAAACGGTATTGTTTTTATTAATGACTCAAAAGGCACCAATGTTGGCGCCACCATAGCCGCCTTAGCGGGGTTGGGAGATGAGTCGCTAAAGCATATTGTTCTGATCGCAGGTGGCATTGGTAAGGGTGCTGATTTCTCCAAGCTTGGAAAAACAATCCAACGGTTTTGTCGGAAAGTAATTTTGATTGGGCAGGATGCTGAATTGATTGCAGTTCACTTAAAGTCTGTAGAGCACGTATTTGCCGATACGTTGCAGAACGCTGTTGAGCGGGCTTGTGAGGGGGCGAAATCGGGCGACTTGGTATTGTTGTCCCCAGCCTGTGCAAGCATGGACATGTTTAAGAGCTTTGAGGATCGAGGAAATCAGTTCAAACGGATTGTGGGAGAGTTACGATGACCACTATCCCAATGGTGTCTGATGTCAGTCGTAAAGGTGCTTACTATGACCGGTGGTTCATGGTGGCAGTGATGAGTTTGTTGGCGATTGGGTTTCTGGTTGTCTGTTCTTCATCCATTGAGTACTCCAACAAGCTGTATGGCAGTTCCTTCTCAATTATGATTCGCCACGGTATATACATATTTATAGGTTTTTTAGCAGCGCTTGTCATAAGACAAATACCTATTGCTGTTTGGCAGAAAAATGACTGGATCTTATTGTTGTTGGGACTTGCATTGTTGGTAGCGGTACTGATTCCGGGTATTGGGAAGTTGGTGAACGGTAGTTGGCGATGGATAAGACTTGGTCCAATTGGTATTCAATCAAGTGAATTAATGAAGTTTTTTTTGGTGATTTACATATCCGGTTACCTGATCAGAAGGGCTGAAGAAGTCAAAAGCCAGTGGTCAGGCTTTCTTAAGCCGATTGTGGTATTGGCGATTGTGATTGTGCTACTACTGCTCGAGCCTGACTTTGGCGCTGTTGTGGTCACTCTGTCGGCAGTGCTGGGAATGATGTTTTTGGGAGGCGTCAGGGCCAGTCAGTTCTTTGTTCTGGTTGTGGTTTGTTCTGCAGCGGTTGGTTTGTTGGCGATTGAGCAACCTTATCGGGTTCAACGCTTGCTGGCATTTACCGATCCCTGGTCTTCGGAAAATGTATTTGGATCGGGCTATCAATTAACACAGGCACTCATTGCCTTTGGTCGCGGTGAATGGTTTGGAGTCGGGATCGGTAACAGTATCTTGAAATTATTTTATTTGCCTGAAGCCCATACCGATTTTGTATTTGCCATTCTTGGTGAAGAATATGGGCTATTTGGCGTTATGGTTGTGTTAGCGCTGTTTACCATTTTGATTGCCAGGATTTTTGCAGCTGGTCGTCTGGCTGAACAAAAACAGCAGACTTTTTCCGCGTATGTTTGTTATGGCATCGCCATCATTCTGGCCGTTCAGTCACTCATCAATGTGGGGGTCAATATTGGTTTGTTACCCACCAAGGGACTGACTCTGCCACTACTTAGTTATGGTGGCTCCAGTATCGTTGTGACGCTTGGAATGCTGGCCTTTGTTGCGCGTGCTTATAGCGAAGCACTGAGTGTTTCGAAGGAGGACGAGCAATGAGCTGGAAAGTGTTGATCATGGCGGGTGGTACTGGAGGACATATTTATCCGGCGATGGCGGTGGCGGAAACAATGGTGAAAAAAGGGATGATTGTCCATTGGCTGGGAGCAATGCGAGGCATGGAAGCGGAGCTGGTTGCAAAAACCGAGTTTCCATTGCATTTGCTTCCAGTGACAGCGTATCAGGGAGGTGGTCTCAAGCGTAAATTAATTGCGCCGGTGAATCTCTTGAGATCCGTTTATGCGGCCATGCGGATACTCGATCAAGTAAAGCCGGATATGGTGGTTGGCTTTGGTGGATATGCGTCAGCGCCCGGTGCAATTGCCGCGAAGATAAAACGCATTCCAGTGTTGATCCACGAACAAAATGGAACACCGGGAATGACCAATGCCTATCTGAGCCGCTGGGTGGAAAAAGTGATTCAGGCGTTCCCGCATACTTTTCCGGAGAAGGTCAACCCAATTACCTTGGGTAACCCTGTTCGGGAGGAATTGGTGAGTGTTAAAAAAATGCTGGAATGTGAAAACCTACAGCGCGTTTTGGTTCTTGGTGGTAGTTCTGGTGCTCAATCATTAAATATCATCATGCCAGAAGTGTTTTCGCAGATTAATCAACAACAAAGACCGGAAATTTATCATCAAACTGGTCAGGGAAAGCTGGAAGAAACATTGTCCAGTTATCAAAAGTATGGTGTTGAGGCGAATGTTGTTGAATATATAGGTAATATGGCAACTGCTTATGATTGGGCAGAGCTGGTGATATCCAGATCCGGTGCCTCGACTGTTTCGGAGTTGGCGGTGGTCGGTAGGCCTTCGATTCTGATTCCTTATCCATGGCATAAAGATCAGCAGCAGTACTTTAACGCCAGGGTACTGACCGATAGTCATGGAGCAGTAGTGTGCGAACAGGATGAACAGCTGAGTCAAAATCTGTTGCATTATATTAAACAGTTTATGGGTAATCCGAAGATGCTGGTTAACATGGCCACCGCTTTGGAGCGTGTTGCTATTTGGGATTCAGCGGAAAGAATTGTGCGTTTGATTGAGAAATTTTTAGCAGGAAGAAGGCAGGGGTAAGACGAAATGACAAAAGTGACCTTTGAAATTCCTGAAATGCGAAGAATCAAAAATATCCACTTCATAGGTATTGGTGGAGTTGGAATGTGTGGTATTGCAGAAGTTTTGTTGAATCAGGGATATCACATTAGTGGATCAGATATTCGGCCTTCGGCGGTAACTCAACGACTGGAGCAACTGGGTGCCCGCATTGCAATTGGACATACTGCCGAGAACGTCATGAATGTTGATGTCGTGGTTGTTTCCAGTGCAATTGATACTGAGAACCCCGAAATACATCAGGCCAATGAGCTACGTATACCGATTGTGCCGAGAGCGGAAATGCTTGGCGAACTGATGAGGTTTCGTCATGGTATCGCCATCGCCGGAACACATGGAAAAACCACCACAACCAGTCTTGTGGCATCGATTCTGGCAGAAGCTAATTTAGATCCTACATTCGTGATCGGAGGCAAGCTGACCAGCGCAGGAACTAACGCAAAGTTGGGTACCAGTCACTATCTCGTCGCTGAAGCGGACGAGAGTGATGCGTCATTTTTACACCTGCAGCCGATGACGGCAATTGTTACCAATATCGATGCAGATCATATGTCCACTTACGGTGGGGATTTTGAACAGGTTAAGGATGCTTTTGTCAGCTTTTTGCACAACTTGCCATTTTATGGGCTGGCTGTTGTTTGTGTTGATGATGAACACGTGAAATCAATATTACCGAAGTTAACCCGGCAATTTGTGACCTATGGTTTTTCGCCAGAAGCTGATTATTATGCTTACGGTGTGCAGCAGCATGGAATGCGAACTCAGTTTAAAGTTAAGCGCCCAGGGTGTAGTGACGATCTCGAAATCACCATTAATATGCCGGGTCGACACAATGTTCAAAATGCATTGGCGGCTATCGCCGTGGCGACTGATGAAGGGATAGCGGATATTGCCATCGTCCAGGGATTAGAACGTTTCCGGGGAGTGGGAAGACGGTTTCAGGTGCAAGGAGAATTTTCTACAGATAATGGCACAGTCATGTTGGTAGATGACTACGGTCATCACCCTAGAGAAGTGGACGTCACGATTGCCGCGATTCGTGAAGGCTTTCCCGAGCGTAGACTGGTGACTATTTTTCAGCCCCACAGATATAGCCGTACCCGGGATTTATACGAGGATTTTGTGTCGGTTTTATCCAAGGTGGATGTTCTGCTACTGATGGAAGTATATCCCGCAGGTGAGGAACCAATTAATGGTGCAGATGGGCGCAGCCTATGCCGCAGTATTCGCCAAAGAGGCAGAATAGATCCTATATTTGTTGAAGATAAAAAACTATTGCCTGGAATACTGAAGGATATATTGCAGGATGGAGATTTGCTGCTCACTCAGGGAGCTGGAAATATCGGACTGATATCTGTGGAGTTGTCTGAGAACAATCTGGGGTTTGCAAAATCATGACCTTGGCAATCACACGGGAACATCCCAAGGTCCGAGGAGCGACCAGAAAGAAGCAAAAGAAACCCAGTAAAATTCTCAGTTACGTTCGAGTGATACTGAATTTAAGAGCCTGGACTGTTATTGCTGTATTTGCTGTTACGGTCTGTTTGTTGTTTTTTACTGCTGTAGGAATTCAAAAAATACGCTGGTCTGTTTCCAGCGTTAAATTTGATCAGGTATTGATATATGAAGATGCTGATGCATTTAAACAGTATTTATCAGGATTGGTTGGTGTGAACTTGTTGACCGGAGGGTTGCAGCAGGTCAAGTCTGATATCGAGTCATTCCCCTGGATTGCTTCTGCATCGCTATCTTTGGAATGGCCTGGAGTGTTGCAGGTGTCGGTTGAAGAAGAGAAACCATTGGCATACTGGAACAACTCTGGTGTTGTCAGTCAAACAGGAAAAATCTTCAACTCAGAGACCAACTCTTTGATGTTGCCCAGGCTGTACGGTCCAAAAGGATCTCTCGATACTGTAATGCAGCAATATGTGACCTTTAGCTCCGCTTTGCTACGTCAGGGGCTGGTGCTTGACTCGCTGACTATGACTTCTGATGGCGGGGTGAGTTTAAAGACAGAATCGGGTATGGAAATTTTGCTGGGCAGAAAAGATATTACCGAACGCTTTGATTCGGTGCTAAGTGTGCTGGCTAGAAGCAATCAATATGTGGACAGGATAAAGTACCTTGATGCGCGGTATGAACATGCAGTGGCGCTGAAAGTGATTGAACAACAAGTTGTGAGTGGAGAAGAAACAAATGGCCGCGGCTAATCACGGACAATTACTCGTCGGACTGGATATCGGCACTTCAAAAGTAGTTGCTATCGTTGGGACGGTAACAGCCGATGGCGGTATCGAAATTGTGGGTCTTGGCTCACATAAGTCCCGAGGACTGAAAAAAGGAGTGGTCGTTAACATTGAATCGACAGTTCAATCTATCCAGCGTGCCATTGAAGAAGCTGAGCTAATGTCCGGTTGTGATATTCACTCCGTTCATGTGGGTATTGCCGGAAGTCATATTCATAGCTTGAACAGTCATGGCATTGTTGCCGTTCGCGATAAAGAAGTCATTGAGGCTGATATTGAACGGGTGTTGGATGCGGCCAAAGCTATTGCTGTGCCGGCGGATCAGAAAATTCTTCATATCCTGCCTCAGGAATACATTATTGATAGTCAGGAAGGCATTAAAGAACCACTGGGAATGTGTGGAGTTCGTTTAGAAGCGCGTGTGCATGTTGTCACTGGCGCGCTTAACGCGATTCAGAATATTGAGAAATGTATTCGGCGCTGTGGACTGGAAGTGGAAGAAATTATTTTGGAACAGTTGGCATCCAGTCATGCTGTGCTGACTGACGATGAAAGGGAATTAGGGGTTTGTCTTGTAGATATCGGTGGCGGAACAACAGACATCGCTATATTTACCGAAGGCGCTATCAGACATACCGCAGTGATTCCAATTGCCGGCGATCAGGTAACCAATGATATTGCCATGGCATTTGCAACACCTACGCAGCATGCCGAAGATATAAAAATTAAATACGCATGTGCGTTAGCGCAATTAGCGAATGAAAACGAAACGATTCAGGTTCCCAGTGTAGGTGATCGTCCAGCCAGGTCGCTGACACGCCAGGCATTGGCAGAAGTTGTTGAGCCTCGTTATGAAGAATTGTTCACCCTTATTCAAGCCGAATTGAGAAGAAGTGGATTCGAAGATCTCATTCCCTCCGGAATTGTTTTGACAGGTGGGACAGCAAAAATGGAAGGAGCCGTTGAGTTGGCTGAGGAGGTATTTCATGTACCGGTTCGATTAGCGAGCCCCCAGGAAATTACAGGTTTAACAGATATCGTCAGAAATCCGATTTATTCGACCGGCGTGGGACTGTTGATGCACGCAGCAAAGCAGGTTCATGAGGGGGGCGTTCCCCAGGCGAAAGCCTATGTCGAAGAACAGGACGGTGTCTTGGTACGTATTAAAGAATGGTTTAAACGCAATTTTTAAGTTTTTTGAGACATACAGTCGGTCTGGATGATTTGACTGTATTAACCAAAAGCAGAGGAGCAGGGCTATGTCCTTTAAAGATCGAGATTTAGAACACAAAACCAGTGATATTTTCACTTTAGTCGATGATTTCCCGCAATCAGCGGTCATCAAAGTCGTTGGTGTTGGCGGCGGCGGTGGCAATGCTGTTCAGCATATGCTTAACAGCAGTATTGAGGGTGTTGAATTTATTTGTGCCAACACAGATGCCCAGGCATTGAAGTCATTGGAGGCCCGCACTGCAGTCCAGCTCGGGGGCACCATTACCCGAGGCCTTGGCGCAGGAGCAAATCCGGAAATTGGCCGCCAATCCGCACTGGAAGACAGAGACCGCATCGCAGAGGTGCTCAAAGATGCCGATATGGTGTTTATTACCGCAGGTATGGGGGGCGGAACAGGCACTGGTGCGGCTCCAATTGTTGCGGAAGTGGCCAAAGAAATGGGGATTCTGACGGTTGCAGTGGTAACCAAACCGTTCCAGTTTGAAGGACGGAAGAGGATGACCATTGCAGAAGCAGGCCTGGAAGAGTTAGGGCAACACGTTGATTCCCTGATTACCATTCCAAACCAGAAGCTACTTCAGGTGCTCGGCAATAATGTGACCTTGTTAGATGCATTCGCTGCAGCTAACGATGTGTTGTTAAATGCTGTACAGGGGGTTGCAGACCTGATAATTCGTCCCGGTCTGATCAACGTGGACTTTGCTGACGTCCGTACAGTCATGTCCGAGATGGGTATGGCTATGATGGGGTCAGGCCGTGCAAGCGGTGAAAACCGTGCCTCAAAAGCAGCAGAAGCTGCTGTACGCAGTCCATTATTGGAAGATATCGATCTTCAGGGAGCCAGAGGTATTCTGGTAAATGTTACCGGTGGTTTGGACATGGGGCTGACTGAGTTTGATGAGGTTGGTCGAATAGTCCATGAATATGCTTCTGATGAAGCAACTGTGGTAGTGGGAACTGTTGTAGATCCGGAAATCTCTGATGAAATCCGAGTTACGGTTGTGGCAACTGGCTTGAATCGCCCGGTAGCCAAACCTAAAGTGGCGGTTGACAATACCCGCAAAAGTGTTGCTCCGTCACCTGAAGCCCGGAAGTTTGATCGGTCACATCCTGTTGCTAAGAAAGCACATGGCCAGGAGGTTTCGCATCAGCAACAGAAGGAAATTTCCCGAGATTTAGACTATCTGGATATTCCTGCTTTTCTGCGGAAACAAGCTGACTAAAATATGAACGTTTACATAAAAATGGGTGCGGGTTATACAGCCGCTTTGGTAATATGCCGCGATTCAAAACCTATCCAAGTTGCTGCAGACCAAATTTAGTATGATCAAACAACGTACACTCAAAAACATCATTAGGGCCACAGGGGTAGGCCTTCACTCCGGTGAAAAGGTCTACCTCACACTTAAACCTGCTCCAGTCGATACCGGTATTGTTTTTTGCCGAACGGATTTGGAACCAGTGGTTGAAATTCCGGCGAAGGCAATGAATGTTGGTGATACCACGATGTCGACGACTTTAATGGCCGGTGGTGCGAGTGTAGATACTGTTGAGCACCTGTTATCAGCAATGGCGGGTCTAGGGATAGACAACGCCTATATTGAAGTGAACGCTGCTGAAGTTCCGAGTATGGATGGTAGCGCTGGGCCTTTTGTGTTTCTGATTCAATCGGCAGGGATTGAAGAGCAGGACCGGGCTAAGAAGTTTATACGCATCAAAAAAACGGTTGAAGTAAAGGATGGTGATAAATACGCCCGCTTTGAGCCCCATAATGGTTTTAAGGTGTCTTTTACCATTGATTTTGATCATCCTGCGTTTAAAGACAGAAGTCAGAAACATTCTCTGGATTTTTCGACCACGTCTTTTATTAAGGAAATCAGCCGGGCAAGAACATTTGGTTTTATGCGGGATTTTGAATACCTGAGGGCCAATAACCTGGCTTTGGGTGCTAGTTTCAATAATGCCATTGCTTTGGATGACTTTAAAATCCTCAACGAAGATGGCCTGCGTTATGAGAATGAGTTTGTAAAACACAAAATTCTTGATGCGGTTGGTGACTTATATCTGTTAGGACACAGTCTTTTAGGCCATTTTGTCGGCTTTAAATCTGGTCATGGTTTGAATAACTTACTGCTACGCGAACTTTTAAAACATGAAGATGCTTGGGAATATGTTTCTTTTGAGGAAAAAAATGCTCCTATAGCCTATACTCCGGTACTAGCAACTGAATATTAATGCAACTACCGTAGTGTCCAGTATTTTCTATGATCAATATTATCGTCGTCAGCAGGCGAAATGGTCGCGTCAGATCACTCTCCTCAGGAATGACTCTCTTCCTATTTCTCATAGGACTCTCTTCTTTGGGGGGAGTCGGTTATTTTGGTTATTGGCTGGGGGACGAGCTTCAAAACGACGTTTTTGACCAAAACTCGGCCGCAGCCTGGAAGAAAACACTGGCCAAACAGAAAGAAGATATTTCCCAAGTAAAGCAGTACAGCGAAGAACAGATTCAGGCGCTGACAGTTAAAATCGCAGAATTGCAGGCCAGAGCCACTCGCGTCGATGCCTTGGGTGAGCACTTGGTTAAAGTCGCCAAGCTTGACGAAGGTGAGTTCAATTTCTCTGAACCCCCTGCTGTAGGAGGGCCCGAAGCCAGCGATTTGTACAGTGCTGCTTATCAGGTACCGGTATTAACTGATGTTATTGATGATTTGGCAACTCGTATTGAAGGCCGCGAGGAGCAGTTGACGATATTGGAGAGTTTGTTGGGAAGTCGCAAGATCAGCAATGATACCTTTATTGCGGGTCGTCCAATATTGAAAGGATGGATGTCTTCACGCTATGGATACAGATCAGATCCCTTTACGGGTAAGATGGCCTGGCATGAGGGCGTAGACTTTGCCGGTAAAGAAGGTTCCGAAATTGTCTCAGTCGCTGCTGGAGTGGTCACCTGGGCCGGAGAGCGTTACGGCTATGGTCAGATGGTTGAAATCAATCATGGTTCCGGATATTCCACGCGGTATGGGCATTCCAAAGAAGTACTGGTCAAAGTTGGTGATATTGTCAAAAAAGGTCAGGTAATTGCCAAAATGGGGAGTACCGGACGTTCAACGGGTCCTCATTGTCATTTTGAAGTGCACAATAACGGCAAAGCACTCGATCCAGCCAAATTTATTCTTCGCGCAAGCAAATAAAAATTCACAATTTGCTTGCGATCTAACAAAAAGCCTCCATTTTCCAAAGACATAAACTAACTGAGCCGGTATATTTAGCGGCCAAAAATTTGTCTTACTTATCAGAGCGGCTGACAGGGCCCGAAGTATTACAACTATATCTTTTAACCAGAACC
Organism: Gynuella sunshinyii YC6258; assembly: GCF_000940805.1. Lineage (GTDB taxonomy): Bacteria > Pseudomonadota > Gammaproteobacteria > Pseudomonadales > Natronospirillaceae > Gynuella > Gynuella sunshinyii. The sequence goes on from NZ_CP007142.1 coordinate 2,448,174, forward strand.
TATCTCAAAATTGGAAATATACGACCCTGATTTCAGTAGATATCACCGATTTTGATCAGTTTTAAGATAGGTTCTGGCAAACCCATCGCGATTGAGGCAATTAAGACAGCAGATGTTTACCAGAATTGTTACAAAGATTGTCGGCAGTAAAAACGACCGCGAAGTAAAGCGGTTACTTAAACAAGTTCAAAAAATTAATGCGTTGGAGCCGGAGTTCGCAGCGCTGAACGATGAACAGCTTAAGGGAAAGACCCAAGAGTTTAAAAAACGGCTTGAGAACGAATCTCTTGACCAACTGCTACCAGAGGCTTTTGCTGCTGTCAGAGAGGCCAGCAAAAGGGTTCTTGGATTGCGGCATTTTGATGTGCAACTGGTTGGTGGAATGGTACTCAACAGTAGCAAGATTGCCGAGATGCGGACTGGGGAAGGAAAGACTCTAGTCGCAACATTGCCCTGTTATCTCAATGCCTTGACTGGTGACAGTGTGCATGTCGTGACTGTGAACGATTATCTGGCTCAGCGTGATGCCAGTTGGATGAGACCTCTTTTCGCTGCGCTTGATTTATCTGTGGGAGTTGTCGTCTCACAACAGCCGCCGGAAGAGAAGCGCTTGGCTTATAAAGCGGATATCACCTACGGGACCAATAACGAATTTGGGTTTGACTATCTTCGTGACAATATGGCTTTCCGGATGGAGGATAAATTTCAGCGTGGCCACTATTTCGCGGTAGTCGACGAAGTGGACTCCATTCTGATTGATGAAGCCAGGACTCCGCTTATTATCTCTGGTCCTGCTGAAGACAGTTCAGAGAGATACCTCCAGATCAATAAACTCATTCCAAACCTTGTACGAGAATACCCTGCTGAAGAGGGTCAGGAGTTGAAGCCAGGTGACTTCATCATTGATGAAAAACACCGTTCTTTGGAGCTGACTGAAGCAGGGCATGAAAAAGTTGAGCAGCTACTGGCAGACAATGGTTTGCTCGCGGAAGGTGAAAGTCTCTATTCAGCGACTAATTTGAGTTTGTTACATCATGTTAACGCTGCTATTAAAGCGCACTTTATGTTCCACCGTAATGTTGATTACATCATCGAAGGTGGTGAAGTGGTTATCGTTGATGAGCATACTGGACGGAAAATGCCAGGGCGCCGATGGAGTGAAGGCATTCATCAGGCGATTGAAGCAAAAGAAAATCTGACGATTCAAAAAGAAAACCAGACACTGGCATCAACTACCTTCCAGAATTACTTTCGCCTGTATACCAAATTGTCCGGGATGACCGGAACAGCAGATACAGAGGCTTTTGAATTTAGACAGATTTATGGTCTGGATGTGGTTGTAATACCTACAAACAGGGTTGTTAAACGGGTTGACTATAACGATCTGGTGTTTTTATCTGAGGATGAAAAGTTTGAGGCCATTGTTAAGGATATTCAGGCAAATATAGAAGCCGGTAGGCCCGTGTTAGTGGGTACTGCCTCTGTAGAAGCGTCGGAGCGGGTGTCTTCGGCTTTGCAGAATCACAAAATCCCTCACAATGTTCTGAATGCGAAAAACCATGCTAACGAAGCTATGATTATCGCCAATGCCGGTTTACCCGGTGCTGTAACCATCGCGACTAATATGGCAGGGCGTGGTACAGATATTATGTTAGGCGGTAATTGGGAGGCGGAAGTTAAGCAGTTGGAAGAACCTTCCGAAGCCGAGATAACCAGAATCAAAAGTGAGTGGCAACAACGTCATGAAGCGGTCCTGGCGGCGGGAGGTTTGCACATTATTGGTACTGAACGCCATGAATCCCGACGTATTGATAACCAGCTCCGTGGCCGTTCTGGGCGACAGGGTGATCCTGGATCCTCACGCTTTTTCCTGTCAATTGATGACAATCTCATGCGGATTTTCATGTCTGACCGAATGAAAGGTTTCATGAAATCAATGGGTATGGATAAAGGAGAGGCTATTGAGCATAAAATGGTCAGTAACGCGATTGAGAAGGCTCAGCGGAAGGTAGAGAACCGCAACTTCGATATTCGGAAATCATTGCTCGAATTTGATGATGTCAATAACGATCAGCGTTCTGTTATTTATCAGCAGCGTGATGAGTTGATGTCCTCAGATAGCATCCAGGATGTGATCCAGAACATCCGTAAAGATGTAACCAATCAGTTAATCGACGAGTATGTCCCACCAGAAAGTCTGCATGAACAGTGGGATATTGCAGGTTTGGAAAAAGCGCTGACGGCCGAGTTTGATATTCAGCTACCTGTTCAGGAGTGGCTGGATGCAGACCAACACTTCAACGAGCCGCAACTGCGACAAAAGATTGTCGAGGAGATGGAGCGCGTATATCAGGAAAAAGAAGGACAGGTTGGTGCTGATGCAATGCGCCGCTTTGAAAAGCAAATCATGCTTCAGGTGCTTGACCAGCGTTGGAAAGAGCATCTTCAGGCGATGGACCACTTACGAATGGGGATTCATTTGCGAGGATATGCTCAGAAGAATCCTAAACAGGAGTATAAGCGAGAGTCATTTCTGCTGTTCCAGAACCTGCTGGAAGAGGTTAAGTCAGATACCGTTAAAATTCTCTCTCGCATGCAGTTGATGACTCGTGAGCAGGCTGAGGAAATAGAACGCCGCCGTCAGGCCCTGGAAGAGAGAATGCAATATCAGCACGAACAGGCCAGTGCGGTTCCTGAAGCACGATCACAGCCAGAGGCCAACTCAGATCCTGAGCCTAACAAGCCCCAGCCGATGGTACGCAAAGGGCAAAAAGTTGGTCGGAATGACCCATGTCCTTGTGGATCAGGAAAAAAATATAAGCAATGTCATGGCCGGTTGAGCTGATCTCACATAACCGAACCCCCATTTTGGAAATGATTAAAATGGGGTGATATTTTTGAAAAGTAGAATCTGAGGGTTCATCTAAATGGCTGTTGGTCATGAAACGTTGTCGCAATTGTTTCCTGTAAATGGAGTATCTATTGGAATCGCGTGCGCGGGTATTAAAAAGCCAAATCGTAGGGATCTGGTGATATTTGATATCGCTCCGGGTAGTCAGGTTGCCGGGGTTTTTACCAAAAACAAGTTCTGTGCAGCACCCGTTCACGTGGCAAAAAAACATCTGGCAAGTGGTGAAGGTATCCGTTTTCTGGTCATTAATACCGGAAATGCAAATGCAGGAACCGGACGTCAGGGGATGGAGGATGCGATTGAGACCTGCACTCGTCTGGCAGCCATCAGAAACGTTGGGACTCATCAAGTGCTGCCGTTTTCCACAGGGGTTATTGGTGAAAACCTGCCAATGGACAGGTTATTGGCGGGATTGCCAAACGCAGTAGAGACACTGGAAGTCGATAACTGGGAAGATGCTGCCTACGGTATCATGACGACAGATACCCGGCCTAAAGCTATCAGTGCGCAGTTTCAGTATCAGGGTGAAATCATAACCGTAACAGGAATCGCTAAAGGGTCTGGGATGATCAAGCCTAACATGGCTACGATGTTGGGGTTTGTTGCTACCGATGCACCGGTTACGCAACTTTTGCTGCAAAAAATACTTAGTGAAGCAAATGAGCAGAGTTTCAATCGTATAACTGTGGATGGAGACACATCCACCAATGATGCCTGTATTCTGATTGCCACCGGTAAAGCAGCGGTGCCTTGTTGTGATTCTGAAGATTCGGATTTATACCGTTTTCTTAAGAAGACCGTTGGAGAGGTGTTGCTTTTTCTGGCCCAGGCGATTGTAAGAGATGGTGAAGGGGCGACCAAATTTGTCACTGTTGTCGTAAATGAGGCGCGTAACTCAGCAGAAGCACTTGAAGTGGCTTATACGATTGCCCATTCCCCATTGGTTAAAACAGCTTTCTCTGCCAGTGACGCTAACTGGGGTAGAATTTTGGCAGCCGTTGGTCGTAGCCAGATCGAAGAGCTCGATGTCAACCGGGTTTCAATCTGGCTGGATGATGTCCGTATCGTTCATAATGGTCAGCGGGATGATAAGTACACTGAAGAACAGGGAAGCAAAGTCATGGCTCAGGAGGAAATCAGAATTACTGTTAGTCTTGGGCAAGGGGAAGCTTCAGAACGAATATACACCACGGATCTGTCTGCCGAATACGTTCGTATTAACGCAGAATACCGGACTTAACTGGTCAGAACAAAAAATTGGGAAAGACTAGATGTCTTTCCCATTGTTTTCTGGATCGATAAAAAAATCGTCCAAATCCTCAGAAAACGGATCATCCATCAATGCTGGGCCAGCAATACGATGACCTTCAGAAGCCCAGTCTCCCAAATCAATGAGTTTGCATCGTTCACAACAAAACGGTCGAAATTGATTTTCCTCTGACCATTCAGTTTCTTTTTTACAAGTCGGACATTTTACCCTAATCATGATTTAGCCAGTTCTAAGAGAGTTTGAGCGATAGCATCAAGCTTATGATGAAAAGCTGTGATTGTTGAGTCGTTTGTGATGATGAAATCAGCAATTTCAAGCTTTTGTTCATCGGGCATCTGCTGATTGATGATACTGTTTACGATGTCCACTGAGCTGCTATCTCGGCTCACGGCTCGCTGGGTTCTAATCTTGACTGGAGCTATTATCAGGATATTCCGATAACACAGTTTGTACTGTTCTGACTCGTACAATAGTGGCGACACTAATAATGTCACCGCATTTTTCGGTGCTGCTTTAATTTTTTCTTGCATAAGAGATCGTATGGCGGGGTGTGTCACGGATTCCAGCCATGTCTTTTCTGCAACGTCAGAAAAAATAAGCTCTCTGAGCTTTGAGCGGTCCAGGCTTCCGTCGGCTAATAATATTCCATTTCCAAAATGGCTGACTATCTCCTGGTAAGCCTTTTGGCCCGGCATTACCACTTCTCTGGCCAACACATCAGTATCGATCATATTAAATTGATACTGTTCCTGGAGATATGTACTGGCCTCTGTTTTCCCGCTGGCGATGCCTCCTCCCAGGCCTACAATCATATTTGCAATGTTCCCAGATACCATTGGGTAATGTATTCACCCCAGAATATATAAACCAGCGCAGCGCCACACAAATACGGCCCAAATGGTATGGGGATGTTTTTGTCACGACCTTTGATCAAAATAAGTCCAATACCTATAACAGACCCAACTGCTGCAGAAAGCAGAATAATCAGTGGCAGGGATTGCCAGCCGAACCAGGCGCCAAATGCGGCAAATAATTTGAAATCCCCATAACCCATGCCTTCTTTGCCTGTGGTCAACTTAAACAACCAATATACCAGCCAAAGAGACAAGTAACCGGCAATAGCCCCAATGACAGCCTCATTAAGTGATGTAAATGTGCTACTGAGATTGGCAATGAGACCTAGCCAAAGTAGCGGGAGAACCAGGCTATCCGGTAATAATTGAGTATCAAAATCAATCATCGTTAATGAAATCAACACCCAGACAAAAGCTAGTAAATAGACTGTCTGCATAGACCAGCCAAATTGCCAGGCAATCAGCGCGGATAAACCGGCAGTAATCAGTTCAATGGTTGGATAACGAAGAGAAATACCGGTTTTGCAGGAAGCGCAGCGTCCTTTTAAAAACAGGTAACTGATAACCGGAATATTTTCCCAGGCACGAATTTTGTGTCCGCACTTAGGACAGGTTGAGTCAGGCTTAATAAGGTTTATTTTGTCCAGTTTCGGAACCTTAAGTTCCAGAAACTCGCTGGCCTCAATGGTCCAGCTGTTTTTCATCATGACCGGCAAGCGAAAAATGACGACGTTCAGAAAGCTACCGATTAATAGCCCGAAAATAAAAACGGTGACTGTTAAAGTCACCGTGGAGGTTTGGAATAGTTCAATAGCCTGCATTAAACAACGTTTCCGATCTGGAAAATAGGTAGATACATGGACACAACCAAGCCACCAACAACGACTCCCAGAAAAGCCATAATCATTGGCTCCATCATACTGGTCAGACCATCTACCATGGTATCTACCTCTTCCTCATAAATAGCAGCAGCCTTCGCGAGCATGTCATCCAACGCACCTGACTGTTCACCAATAGAAACCATTTGTACCAGCATTGGTGGAAAGACGTTCTCTGCACGCATCGAGCCTGCAAGCTCACCACCCGAAGAAACCTCATGTTTGACATTTTGGATTGCGGTCTCATAGACAATATTACCAGATGCCCCTGCGGCTGAATCCAGTGCATCTACTAGAGGTACACCAGCAGCAAATGTTGTCGATAGTGTTCTGGCATAACGAGCATAGGCAGATTGTTTAAATATTGGACCAAATACAGGTAACCGTAATAAAAACCTTTGAACTCCATGACGAAATTTTATTGATCGCTTCATGGCTGTAGAAAAAAGAAAAGTACTGACGATAATGACACCTAGCCCTATATACCAATTGCGCTGCATCCATTCCGACATGGAGACAACAACTTGAGTGGGAAGTGGTAACTCAGCGCCAAAACTATTAAACATTTCGGCAAAAACCGGTACAACTTTAAGAAGTAGAACTGCAGTGACAATCATGGCCACTACTATAACTGTAATGGGGTATTTGAGCGCACTTTTAACTTTACGTTTTATGGATTCACTTTTTTCTTTGTATATAGCGACACGATCCAGCATGGTTTCGAGGGCACCGGCTTGCTCTCCAGACTCCACTAAGCTACAAAATAAATCATCAAAATATTTTGGATGTTTTCTCAGGGCGCTTCCAAATGTGCCACCAGCAGATACATCTGCTTTCATGGCCGTAACGAGTTCTGCCATGCTTTTGTTTGACAAACCTTCTGCAACAATATCAAACGCTTGTACCAGGGGTACGCCAGCTTTCATCATGGTTGCCATTTGGCGTGTAAATACCGCAATGTCTTCAGACTTAATGGACTTTTTTCCAGAGCCAAGAAAAGAAAGGCTTTGACTCTTTTTCACCATTTTCTTGACATTAATGCCCTGCTTTCTTAGTTGGGCCTTCGCTATTGCTGGATTGACTGCACTTAACTCGCCTTTGACAGAACGACCAGAGCGGGAAATCCCTTCGTATTTATAAGTAAATGTTTTTGCTGCCGTTGCCATAATCTATAACTCGATCAGTTTTCCGATGTAACGCGGTTGACTTCTTCAAGGCTGGTAACACCTTGACACACTTTTACCAATCCGGATTTACGCAGGTTGTTATAGCCTTCTTTTTTGAATTGTTCATTCAATTGAATTGAATTACCTTCTTCCATAATAATTCTGGAAATTGCCGGGGTAATCTTAACGACTTCATAAATACCTACTCGCCCTTTATAACCTTTGTTGCATTGATTGCAACCTACGGGGTGATAAATCTTGGCGCTTTTGAGCATTTCGTCACTGAAGCCTTCCTTTTTCAATGTTTCAACGGGAACATCTAAGGCTTGTTTACAGTGACCACATAATCTGCGTGCGAGTCGTTGGGCGATAATCAAATTGACGGTCGTTGCCAGGTTAAATGACGGGACACCCATATTCAGCATACGAGTCAATGTTTCTGCCGCACTGTTGGTATGAAGGGTAGAGAGTACCATATGGCCCGTTTGAGCTGCTTTGATAGCGATAGACGCTGTTTCCAGGTCCCTGATTTCTCCAACCATAATGACATCGGGGTCCTGCCTCAAAAATGATCTTAGTGCTGACGCAAAATCGAGCCCTACTCTATTATTGACGTTAACTTGGTTAATCCCTTCCAGGTTAATTTCAACAGGGTCCTCGGCTGTAGAAATATTAACACCTTCAGTGTTCAATATATTTAAACCAGTATACAGAGATACAGTTTTTCCGGATCCTGTCGGGCCAGTAACCAGTATCATTCCCTGAGGACGTTTGAGTGCCTCCAGGTACATTTCCTTTTGATCCGGCTCATAACCTAAAGCGTCAATTCCCATTTTAGCGCTACTGGAATCGAGAATTCGCAATACGATCTTTTCGCCAAACAGTGTGGGCAGTGTATTTACACGAAAGTCAATAGCTTTGGTCTTTGATATTTTGAGTTTTATACGTCCATCCTGGGGAACCCTGCGCTCAGAAATGTCCAGTTGAGACATTACTTTTAGTCGTGCGGCGATTTTAGGGCCAAGAGCAACGGGTGGGCGAGACATATCCTGTAACATTCCATCAATACGGAAGCGGACGCGATATGTTTTTTCGTAAGGTTCAAAGTGTAGGTCTGAAGCGCCTTTCTTAATCGCTGAGAGCAGCATTTGATTAATAAAGCGGACAACAGGAGCATCATCTGCACCACTATTTCCCTCATCTCCTTCATCCTTTTTAGTTTCTGCGACTTCTAAATTATCCAAGGCTTCATCTTCTAGGCCTTCGAAGGCGTCGTTACCGTCATCGAGAAAGCTCTCAATCAAACGAGAAAGCTTGTCATCCTCAACCAGGATTGACTCTGTACTTAATCCTGTATGAAATTTTATTTCATCTAATCCGATTAAGTTGGTTGGATCTGATACGGCAACAAAGAGGCGATTCCCTCTTTTTATCAAAGGGAAAGCACGATGAGCGATTATTAATTTACTATCAACAAGTTCTTTATTAAGTAGCTCTTTGTCAAAAGCTTCCAGGTCGAATAAAGGAGTGCCAAATTCAGTTGCGCAAGTTTGGGCTATCTGTAGAGGAGTTGCCAGTTCTGAATCTATCAACTGAGTGACGAGTTGTACTTTATTTTTTTTGGCTAGTGAGGTTGCTTCAATAGCTGATTCTTCACTAATAATCTGATCTGCAACCAATCGTTTGGATAAGCCGTTTAGTAGTGCTGCCATAAGTCGCTGTTGTAGCCCTTATTTTGAGTTCATGTGAGATTAGATTAGCTCTTAACGAAAGAGTAGGCCAGTGATTAGACCACTGATAGCCTTGATTGGCGATATTTGTCACATATTGACGCTTGGTGTAATGCAGGCGTTGCATCGTAAGGTGTTTATCCAGTGATTGCCTGGATTTTTGTTTTGGCATGCTTCCTGCTAATTTTTTATGGTCCTAGATATAGTTCTAGTTTATTTGATCAGAGGAATTAGATATGAAGCGTGTTCAATCAGGTTTTACATTAATTGAGTTGATGATTGTAGTAGCTATCATTGGTATTTTGGCTGCAGTTGCTTTGCCTGCGTATCAGGATTACACCAAGAAAGCAAAGATGTCTGAAATTACCTTGGCAGCGAGTTCGTGTAGAACAACTATTACCGAAAAGTATCAGTCTGCTCCAACTGCACCAAGTGCTGGCAACTGGGGGTGCGAATCTGCAAGTCCAACGTCTAAATATGTAGCTTCGATATATACTGATGCTAATGGCATTGTTCGTGTAGGAATTCAAGGATTTGGTGATACAGATCTTGATGGCCAGTATGTTTACCTTGTGCCTTATGCTAGCGGTGGTGCTATGACCTTCGCAAGTAATCGGGGTGAAACGGTATACGAATGGCGTTGTGGCGGAAGCAGTAATGAACTGTTGAAAGTTTTACCGGGTTCTTGTTCTTATGACTACAGCACTGCGCCAGGTGGTAGTTTTGCCGCCAATTAATTGATGGTGGTGATATTTATATATTATATAAAGGCGACATTTGTCGCCTTTTTTGATTAGGTTTTTTCTCTTCGCAATGAATAGCGCTCCTTTGTTATTACTTGTTTTGTCCTGGTTGGTTCCTGACCACTTTTTGCCTTGGGGTGCTTTTTATAATGATTTTTTGGCTTTTTTAGGGGTCGTTGTATTCATCGCATTGAAACCCAGAGTTCTTCTATTTACTTCCGGTCTCTCTTTTTTTTATATCGTAATTGTCAGCCTGTGGGTCATTCAGTTTTTTAACGGGGTCTATTTCTATAAATCCGATATAATTCTGGCCTTTATTTATGTAACTGGCGCTTATTTTGCTTATTTGGCCGGATTTTCTGGTAAGAATAATGAGCATATTGTTTTTATTTTTGCTTTGTTAGTATTATTGGGGGGAGGTGTTAGCTGTATTATTGGAATTATTCAGTGGCTCGATTTATCTTCTATCTGGGTTTCTGGGCCAACGCTTTCAGGGCGTGCAGTAGGTAATTTGGGGCAACCAAACAATTATGCAACGTTAATGATTTGGTCCATAGTTACCTTATATTATTTATTTGGCCGTGGTTATATTTCAGTTTTTCTATTTGTTTTTTTGTCGATTTTGTTTAATTGGGCGGTAGTCATTTCAGAGTCGAGAACTCCATTGCTTCAATATATTTGGATTCTTGGTTTTTTGTTTTATTACAGGAAACAGCAAAAGAGTCCATTTTCTAAAGTTGCTTTTTTACCCTTGCTGTCGTTTGTTTTTCTTTATCTCTCTTATCCATATATAAACCATGTGTTGTTGCTTGATGATGAAACCAAGTTAAAGTTGGTAGAAGGAAATTATCATGGGCGTATTAGCATATGGATAAGCCTGATTCCAGCTATCTTAAATAGCGGTTTTTGGGGCTATGGATGGGGCGGTGTGTCTGTAGCGCAATTTACGAATTTACTAGATAGTCCCATAAGTCATGTCGAGTATGTCACGCAGAGTCATAATTTGCTGTTCGATCTAATTCTATGGTGTGGGCCTTTAATTGGTTTTCTTGTGATTGGCTTTTTTGTATTTTGGATTGGTAGGAGGGTTTTGCATCCAAAGACCCATGAATCCTGGTTTTTATTATCCTGCATAATCGTACTGTTAATACATGGTATGTTGGAATATCCTCAAGAATATGCTTATTTTTTGTTTCCAGCTTTTTGGATGTTAGGGGTGGTTGATCAGGAGTCCGGGGTAAAAAAGAAACGTTATGCCTGGCCAATACAGATACCGATGTTTTTTGTTTTTTGTTTTATAAGTATTTGGGTGGCAAAAGAGTATTTGGTAATTGAAGAAGATCATCGATTGATGAGAGGACAGAATTTTGGCCTTCAGGTAGATAAGGGTTTGAGATTATCTAAAGATTTAGTTCTGTTGGATAAACAAAAGGACTTTATTCGTTTCGCCCGCCAAAAAGCGCATAAAGGGATGTCTATGGAGGAGCTGGATTGGTTTAAACGGGTTACCTATAGCACCCCTATTGCTGTTTCTATATATCGCTATAGTGTTGCATTGGGACTTAATGGCCGTATGTCTGAGGCTCTTATGGAAATGCAAAAATTGGAAAAACTCAATAGGCCTGAAGAATATTTGTATTACTCTTATTTTTTTAAGCATTCAATAGATGAAGGTCGAGAAATATAATGGGGAGTATTATCTAGAGTATTCGAAATTGTGTTTAGCAAGAATCACAGTTCCACTGGCTATATAATGTACATGTTATAATATAGGTAGTCTCCATTGTAAAATGGATCTAGATATTTAGTTTCTAGCATCTTCTGAAAAACCGGTCGATGTCTGATCAGGCCGATTCTAGGAGGGTGTACAAAATTAGCCCTTTCAGTATCGCTTAGCGGCAGAGTAATTTAACTAGGCTGTCTTCATTGTCATAAAACCCTCAAGCTCAAATCCACCACCCGAACTTCTTTAGTCATCCCCCCCACAGACGCACGGATATTCTGCTCATACCTATGCTCTCCCACTTTGGAAAGGTCCAACCCTCCTGATATTTCCAGTTGGTGGGAAGATGCTCTCTGATCGGTCTTGATGACAATTTCCACATCCTGTTCGCTGAATTCGTCCAGCATTATGTAGTGAGCATTGGTGGCTGCTGCTTCGTTGAATTCTTCGATGTTCTCGACTTCTATTTCTATCTTGGCTTTTGGAGCAATTTGTTGGCTTTGTGCCACTGCTTTGGTGATACCACCGGCGGCGGCAATGTGGTTTTCCTTAATCAGGAACATGTCGTAGAGGCCGAGCCGGTGGTTGGCGCATCCACCGACCAGTACTGCATATTTTTGAGCCAGCCGGAGTCCGGGGATGGTTTTTCGGGTATCCAGCACGGTGATGTTTTTGTTTTTGACGGCTTCTGCATATTGGCGGGCGGTTGTTGCCGTGCCGGAAAGGGTTTGCAGGTAGTTCAGGGCGGTTCGTTCGGCGGTCAGTATGGAGCGGGCATTGCCACTGACTTCAACCAGTGTTTGTTGGTTGCTGATGTTGTCACCGTCTTCCACCAGCCAGTTCAGGCTGACGCTGGGGTCGACCTGACGAAAGACCTCATTGACCCAGGCTTGTCCACATATGACGGCTTTTTCGTCTTTACAGATAATACTCGCTTGTACGGTTTGTTCGGCGGGAATCAGCTGTGCGGTGATGTCCCCCGTACCGATGTCCTCTTCCAGCGCAAACGCTACCGAGCGTTGCATGTGATCGACTAGCGTGGTGAAAAATGGAACATCTTCAATTTTCATGATCTTTTTTCTGAGCAGCGAAAGATGGGAGCGGATAGTAATCTGATTTGTGGCAATGATCAAAAGCGGATCTTGTGGCTGCGGCATCAGGTCACTGCTCCGAAGCTCAGGACGCTTGTTGTATTGAATATTGTTATGGCCGGAAGTAAGGTAAGCTGGCTTATATAACAATAGTCACGGCAAGTATATATGAACATATTGACCATCATTCTGGTGTTGGCTTTTCAGAAGTTTTTTGGCTCTACCACCCTGGAACAGCCCGATCAGTGGATTCGTCATTGGCAGGAATGGTGGAACAAGCATATCTCCAATCCCGCAGTAGTCCTGGTGCTGACAATCTTTGTGCCTCCGGTTGTGCTGTTTTTGTTGTTACAGTGGCTGGATAGTTGGTTGATTACCCTGTTTGTGGATGTTTTGGTCTTATTGTATGTAATGGGGCGTGGTCACATGAGGGAAACCCTGGAGGCCTGTTGTGAATTTAACATGCAGGAGGATCATTCGGTGATCGTCCGGCATTCCATCAAGTGTTTTGATGCTGATTTGAATCCGCACGAGAGTGACCTGAACACTATCTTCCGTCAGGTTCGAGCGGCTTTGGTGGACGTCACGTTTTATCGTTTTTTTGCGGTCTTGCTCTGGTATATGTTTTTTGGTGCAGCAGGTGCATTGATGGTTCGATTGGTTTTGGTTTTTCCTGAGGATTCTCACAACCGCGTTCTTTTGAATGGCATAAAAGGCGCAGTCTTTTGGGTGCCCGCCAGAGTGCACAGCTTCTTTATCGCTTTGATGGGGGACTTTCCTGCAACTTTTCCCATGGTTTGGCGTGATACCAAAAAGATGGATTTTAGTTCAGATGCCTCTGTTTATGACTATGTGTTGACCGCCATGCATGAAGATCCGGATCATGATCGGGAGATTGACTGGAGTGCGAAAACAGACATTGAACGGAAGCAACGCCTCAAGGCGACACTCAATTTGATCGAAAGAACCCGGATCGCCTGGCTAATATTAGCGGCCTGTTGGTTTTTGGTTTTTTAGCCGGATTTATGTTGGTCATCGGGTTTTCTATACCGGATATAAGTTTTGATGGTCGTCTCTTGATGAGTTCGTCTTATTAGCTGACGAACTTTTATCATTCCTTCTGTTTCAGCGCACGTTGATTCAATAGTCTGCTATGTTTTAAGAGTAGACATTCTGTGGGTATTTAAAATCCCGACTTCTGAATGGACTGATCTTGGTAAAACATGGAGTGCTGATATGTCCGGTCAATACCTTTTGTACTATTTGAGTTCTCATCCTAACGAAGCGTGGCTCACCAGTCTAAAGCAGCAGTTTGTGGTTGTGGTCAAGGCTTCTGTGGAGTCTTTTCCGGCTACTCGCGATGGCAAATCGCCTGATCTGGTGATTTGTGAGTCTGAGAGTGTTGATAGCACATATGAGAATTTGAAAGCCTGCAAACAGCGATTTGATCCGTTGGACGTCATTCTGGTGGCGGATCGACTGGATCTCCATGATCGTCTGAATATGTTTACCCTGGGTTGCGAAGATTGCATCGAGTCGGACTTACACCCGGAAGAGTTGGTTGCCAGAGCACAAAAACTGGTATTTAACCGGGTTGCAAACCAGCAGTTGAAAAGTCAGGTGGAGATGGCCACTGAGGCGGCATATCAGGCGATGTCCAGTACCAGTGACTTGGGGGTCAATATTCAGTTCTTTCTGGATAGCGCCGATTGTCAGAACTTTGATGAACTTGGTCTCCGTGCATTTCAGTCTTTTCAGAGTTATGGACTTAAATGCAGCCTGCAGTTTCGTGGCCGGTACGAAACGAAAAATATGGAAGCCAACGGGATGGCTAAAGAGATGGAGTCCCAGATTCTGTCTGAGCTGAAATCTGCCGGGCGATATTATGATTTTGGATCGCGTTCAGTGATGAACTATAACCAAGTATCGATATTGGTTAAAAACATGCCGACTAGTAATCCTGAGCGGTACGGACAGATCAAGGATAATGTGTTTTCTTTACTGCAAGGCATTGATGCTCGTATTAAGGCGCTTGATAACCTCAAAACCATACACCGGGAGCAGCAGATGATTATTCTGTTGGTTGCGAGAATATCTTCGGTTTTGAATGATATCGATAAAAGCTATATGTCGGTTGTTCGTAAGAGTGGTGAAGTTGTGGATGATATGGCAGAGGCTATTCAGCGAATGATCAATTATATGGGCTTGAATGAGTCCCAGGAGCAGCAGTTGGAAAAGGTGATTGGTGAAGCAATAGAGCAGCAGCAGCAGTTGTTTGGCGAGGGACTTAAAGTAGATTCGAATTTTTCCGATCTGATCAGCGAACTTGGTGGACTGATGGAAAGCTCCGGATCGTTGGATTCGGAGCGTATGATCTCGTTAATGCATAAATATGTAGAGTGAGGGGTCAGTAGAGCTGTAAGACCAGTGCTGCTTTTTCGCAGTAATCCTGTTCATCGACATCATTTTTATGCTTTCCCTCATCTGAACGCACAAGTGTATAACTGAGGCGGGATCCTTTGCAGACAGTCAGTCCAAGTACTTGATTGGGGGTGGATACATAGATGTCGAATTCAGCCTCTCCACGTGTCACCTGCTCAAATACAACTTTTTTCTGACTGATGGTGAAGACTTTCGCGCCTTTTTTACTGGTCATATTAAATGGGGCGTTGTCTGGAGGAATGACAAACTCTGCCTCGTCGCGAATTTCAATAGAGGTGATATTGCTGTCTGTCTCAACGGTAAGTGCGTAGATGTTGCTGTTTTCGGCCAGAGCCAGTGAGGGAATCACGGTAACGTAGATCAGTATTAGAATTCTGCGAAGCGACATGAGTGTTCCTGAGTATCAGTTACGTTTCTTTACTTAAGGGTAGGATAAGATGAAGCAACCTGCAAAAAAACACATGGTACATTAGACCAGTGGCTATTCTTTTTATTGTGCGCTGTTCCCTGGAGCTGCGGCAGAACTTGTATACATTGGCTGGTTCATGCATTGAAATAAGGGTTAAACAGCACAACATACTGGCGCTAATGATGCGTAACAAATGCAGAATACCGCAGATTGAAAAGATTGGGAGAATTACTAAATGTCGGAAGTGAAGCATACTAAGTTGATTATTCTGGGATCGGGACCTGCCGGGTATACCGCTGCAGTATATGCTGCCCGGGCTAACTTGAATCCAGTTCTGATTACCGGGATGCAAATGGGGGGACAGCTGACCACGACTACTGAAGTAGAAAACTGGCCAGGCGGGCCTCATGATCTGCAGGGACCCAAGCTCATGGAAGATATGAAAGAACACGCTGAGCGCTTCAATACAGAGATTATTTTTGACCATATTCATACAACTGATCTGAAGCAAAAGCCTTTTAAACTGATTGGGGATCAGGCAACTTACACCTGTGATGCGCTGATTATTGCTACAGGTGCAAGTGCCCGTTATCTGGGGTTAGAGAGTGAAGAAGCGTTTAAAGGCAAGGGTGTTTCAGCCTGCGCCACCTGTGATGGCTTTTTCTATCGTAATAAACCTGTCGTGGTGGTGGGTGGTGGTAACACGGCCGTTGAAGAGGCCTTGTATCTGGCCAATATCGCCTCCAAAGTCACTGTTATTCACCGCCGTGATGCTTTTCGTTCTGAAAAAATACTGGCAGACCGGTTGTTGGAGAAATCTGAAAACGGCAATGTTGAGATTCTGTGGGATTCAGTATTGGATGAAGTTGTCGGCGATCAGATGGGTGTGACGGGTGTCAAAGTCAAGAATGTGAAGAGTGGCGAGATAAGCGATGTCGCGGTTGACGGCTGTTTCATTGCAATCGGGCACTCACCCAATACTGAGATATTTACCGATCAGTTGGAAATGAATGGCGGTTATATCAAAGTCAAAAGTGGATTGGAAGGTAATGCGACTGCGACCAGCGTTCCTGGTGTTTTTGCCGCAGGGGATGTTATGGATCAGGTTTACCGTCAGGCAATTACCTCTGCCGGTAGTGGCTGCATGGCTGCATTGGATGCTGAGAAATATCTTGATGGCCTGGAAGGCTGATTCGTTGGTATTTCTGATTCAAATAAACCGGGGTTTTCCCGGTTTATTTGAGTTGTTCGATACTAAAGCCTGCCTGTTTCAGTAACTCCGTCAGGCTGCCTTTGCCAACAACGTGGCCGGCACCGACCACAATAAAGATCTGTTTCTGATGTTTAAACCTTTCAGATAACTGCTCCATCCAGCGCTGATTCCGATTGAGTAACATAACCTCTTCAACCTCGGCAGAGTCTCCGAACGATTGGTTCAACAGTTCTGCCAGATGATCGGCATTGCTGTCCAGCCACGACTGTTCCAGTTGATCCATCTGGCCGGCGACATCCTTAAGTTCAAGCAGTGATTCTTTGACATGGACTGCATGATCCATAGTGTAGATCTGTTGCAGCATACGATATTGTTCCATAGCGGTTTCAAAGCCATCGATGGGTATGCCGTACTCTCTGGCTTTACCAGAGAAGTGTATGTCGATACCAAACTGCGGCTGATAACCCAGTTTGATTACCTGGGCCATGGTTAAAGAGGTGACGAAACTCCACGGTTGCTGGTAGCGGAAAAACTCCAGTGGGATGCCATATTCATTACCCAGATCAGTCGCCAGTTTAATAGTCTCATCGTCCAGCAGGTCATAGATTTCCTGACCCTCCGGTAGTTTTGACATTTGTTTGAAGATCTGTTTGTTGCTGCTATCTGACAGACTGGCAACTTCCAGAATCAACACATCTGAGCTTTTCAGTGCTTCGTAGGTCCAGTCAGGCATGGGATAGAAGTCAGGTTTCGCGACATGTACTGAGCCACACAGATAGATGACCTGGCCATCTTTTTCGGCTTTCCAGAAAATCCCCTGAGCGGCTGCTGCGGTGGATAGGAAAGACAGCCCAAGTAATCCGGCATACCAGCCGATCAGTTTTCTCAGCCCCATCGGTTCAGCCCATTTTTTCTTTCAGGAAGGTTTTAAGGTTATCTTCTCTCTGCTGCTGTGAGAGGCGTTCCATCAATATGCGTGGTGGTGCAATCCGGTGTTCGCATTCTGCATCTGTTAAAGGACAGCGTTCGCAGGTTTCATTGACCCTCATTTGCGGTACGTCCGGATCGTTCCAGAAAGCCACTTTCGACTGGAAGTTCTTATCTATTTGAAAACCAAGAGTCATGCCACTGTTCATGCCGTCGAGCAGGCTTAGTGGTCGAGCCACGGCGATATTGAAAAACTCCTCTCCGGATGCCATGAAACGAGACCGCTGTGAAGCAACCAGCAAGGCAGGGTTGTCGCCACTTTTTTGAGCCTCCGCGAGCTGTTTCATCAGACTGATGGCAATCCAACGCCGGCAATGGTGCTCATTTCCGCCGATACCTCTGGGAACGAATATGGTGGTGGTATTCAACTCTTTGGTCAGATGGTATTTCTCACTGTCAACCTCGTTTTGGAGCCTTAGGTAATGCAGGCGCTGCATGCCAAAATGGTGAGGCAACAATTGACTGATGCGATGCAGAAACATTTCCGGAGTCGCATTGTAACGCCCCATGATTTCGATCAGTAATTCGCTGCTCCAGGCTTCCTGCTGAAAGAATGCCGTCATATCCCGTATCAGGGCCTCTTCCGGTAAAATAACGGCACCAGCAAAGTAGGAGACTTTGAAATTGTTATAAACCTGATCGAAAGATTCCACTTTCATCCATGAAGAAGTATTCGGTCTGTCTTTCAGGTCTATGTATCGATAACCGATTTCCCGGGCCAGAATAAACATTCGCTGGGATTCGTTGAGATTGGTATTGATCACCACTTTTTCGTTGGGTCCGTCGATCCAGATGGAGCGCAGTGATTCCAGACCTGGACGATGGCTCAGATCTTCATATTCCACGGCCACGCCCATCCTTTGCTGTAGAACTTCTTCAAATACCTCGCAATTCACGCCAGACGCTATTTGCTCCGCATACTCTTTGCGAAACTGAACGGCAAACGCCTCAATTTCCTCAAAGTAGTTCTGATGCATTTTCTGATAGGAGCGTAAGGATGCCAGCAGGAAATGCTCTACCTGCATATCGTAATTACGGCCGATTTCCAGCAGGGTCCTGACAAATGCACCGGCTTTTGAGGGGGTGTTGGTCACTAAATCAAACACATCAGTCAGCGTGATGCCAAACTGATGTAGCGGAAATTCCTGAAAAACAGGGGAGTTTAATAGCGCAGAGACCGGATTGTTCTCGTCTTCCAGATGCAAGGAAACCAGATCATCGAAAGACTGCCCAAGTCCTTGTGCCAGTTGAATAATCTTTTCTGGCTTGGGGTATTTTTTGCCTTTCTCGATTTCACTCAGATAAGAAACGGACATACCGGTTTTTTCGCCAAGCTCTTTCAGAGAAAGGTTCTTTTGCTGGCGGAACTGTTTAACCTTGATTCCAAGGATAAATCGAAGGCTTTCGCTATTAATTTCCATCACATCTTCTCTTTGTTATTGAACTGGCGATCTATGTAGCTGCTCTGGTGCGTCTAAATTTGCCCGGGGATCGGGTGAATGTCTCCGATATGTTCTCTTAAGCTAAAGGCTTCAGCCTTATCGTTTTCAGAGCGGTGGCTCTGGAAAAGTTTCGAAACGGTTAGCCGACCTACAACGAACTCCCTGGTTTTTATAGAGGTTCCAACCCGTTGTCGGGCAATGGTTTTCGTAGCCATTATAGATTGCCTGTTGACTCAATCACTCCTGGCAATGGGAAATCACCCCAAAATTCGCCAGTGGCGAAACATCGGATATTGTAGGCTTCCGCCAAGTATCTGCCAAGCTCATCTAATTTTGTTACAAAATCAATTTATTTATACCGTTATCTTTAAAAAGAGAGGTTTTATCGTTTTGCTGAGTAAGGGCTAACTGGTTGTTTTTTATGAGTCTAGTTCATGGAATATATTTGTAGCGAAATTACACAAATAACGAAAAAATATTTTTAGCGAAATTTCGCTTGACATGAAGTTACGCAAAAAATACTTTGTACTCACTGGAGCTGAAAGAGTTCCTGGTTAACTTAAAATGCTTGGGAGCGAGAACGTGTTATGAAAACAGCAGATCAGATCAGGCAAGACTGGGAGACAAACCCACGGTGGAAAGGTATTACCCGTAACTACAGCGCTGAGCAGGTGGTTAACTTACGCGGTAGTGTCCAGGTGGCACATACATTGGCTGAACTGGGAGCCAATAAATTATGGAACTATGTCAACAACGAAGATTACGTAAATGCATTGGGCGCATTGACCGGTAATCAGGCCATGCAGCAGGTTAAAGCGGGACTTAAAGCAATTTATCTGTCGGGCTGGCAAGTGGCTGCTGATGCAAACGTGGCTGGTCAAATGTATCCGGATCAGTCTCTCTACCCGGCCAACTCTGTTCCTATGGTGGTAAAACGCATTAACCAGACTCTGCAGAGAGCTGACCAGATTCACACCGCAGAGGGTGACAATAGTGTCGACTGGTTCCAGCCGATTGTTGCGGATGCGGAAGCAGGATTCGGAGGTCCTCTGAATGCGTTTGAACTGATGAAAGCCATGATTGAGGCCGGTGCTGCCGGGGTGCATTTTGAAGATCAGCTGGCTTCTGAGAAGAAATGTGGGCATCTTGGCGGTAAAGTGCTGATACCCACCAGCCATTTTCTGCGAAATCTGACATCGGCACGTCTGGCATCTGACGTTATGGATGTCCCGACGGTACTGATTGCCCGTACAGATGCCGAAGCGGCGACTTTGATTACCAGTGATGTCGATGAAGTGGATCGTCCGTTCATCACAGGTGAGAGAACACCGGAAGGTTTCTTTTATATTCGCAACGGTATTGATACGGCCATTGCCAGAGCCAAGTCATACGCACCTTATGCTGATCTGGTCTGGTGTGAAACCTCTACTCCTGATTTGCAACAGGCCAGAAAATTTGCAGAGAGTGTCAGAAAAGATTACCCGGATCAGTTGTTGGCCTATAACTGCTCGCCCTCTTTTAACTGGAAAGCCAAGTTGGATGACGCCACCATAGCCAAATTTCAGCGTGAACTGGGTGCGATGGGATATAAGTTCCAGTTCATAACGCTGGCGGGATTTCATAGCCTTAACTACGGCATGTTTAATCTGGCGAAAGGTTATAAAGAGAGTGGTATGACTGCTTATTCGAAGCTGCAGGAAGCTGAGTTTGCGGCGGCGACGGATGGATTTACGGCCACCCGACATCAGCGCGAAGTTGGTACGGGATACTTTGATGCTGTCAGTCAGGCTGTTTCAGGAGGAAAGAGTTCAACTACTGCGTTAACTGGTTCCACTGAAGAAGCACAATTCAAAACCGCAGAACATGCCTGATAGAAGATCTGGTCAAGCACATTCAACCCGGCTTGAGCCGGGTTGAATATTGGGTTGGTCAGGCAAATCTCACCAATCCGGTTAGGCGGCAGTCCGTAAGTGCCCGAACTCTTATTCATTCGGTTAGGTCGACAAAAACCACACCTTTCTTTCAGACGCTATCGTGATATCAATTCATCGGTATGAATTGACGCCTACCCATTGCACTTAACCGGTTGTTAGTGTGCTATCGGAGTAGTCTTACAATTGGAACAGGTAGTAAATTCCCGCTGCCAACGGAATCTCACCGATCAAAAAAATCAGCAGAAGTAATGGTGCCATTTTTTCCAGTGAATGATCATGAACTTGAGTAGACATTGTTATTCTCCTTTGATCTCAAAATTAGACTTATCTAATGCATGAAATCTTGGCGTAACCGAATGAATCTGGTGATGATTTATGTCAACTTTAGCGGTAGATAATATACTCAGACTTTAGTCGATACCGCTTACGTTTTACTGTTCCAGTGGTCTATGCAGGGCAGGACAAACATTTCGTAACAGGCAAAGTTGAAAAGCCTGGTCTATGGTTCTGGTGTGGGATCGCGTATAGAGGGGACGATGATATGTACAGACTGATGGTGTGCTTTTTTGCCATATATCAATTTACCCGTATCCGTCGTCATGGTGACGGGTTGACGGAAGAGCAGCGGGAAAAAAAGCGTGTATTGTTGAAGCAAAAAATTGAGATTCTCAAAACTTTGTGGATCATTACTGGCTTGTTTATTCTACTCAATCCCTTGCCGGCTATTATGATTACAACATTGTTATTTATGACCTTTTTGTCTTTTTCATTATTGGATGAAACATCCGATCAGTAGCTTGGGGGTTGTAAGTAGTCGTTGTGGGTAACACAACTTGATCAGTTTCCAGATTTGATGAACGGCTACGGAATTGAGACACTCACGTTTTTGGTCGCAGTGATCCCTGATCCATTATGTCGAAGCAGAATACTCCATTATTTCCGTTACACACTCCTTTGTTGCCTGGCTGCGCATTGCCTTTGCAGATATTTGAGCCCAGGTACCTCGATATGGTTTCCCAGTGCATGCGCTCAGGCAGTGGTTTTGTTGTGGTACTGTTGAGTGAAGGTCGGGAAGTACAGGAGCCATCAAGCCAGCGAAAGGCCGGTGCTGTACCGTTCTTCGGTACCGGAACTCTGGCCACGATCAGTGATTTCGGACAAATGAAAAACGGATTGCTGGCCATTACCGCTTTGGGACAGGAACGGGTGAAAATCAGCGATGCTGAGCAACTTAAAAGTGGCTTGTGGTGCGGCGACATTGAGGTTCTTGAGCAGCGGGGAGCACCATCCGAGGAAGATCTTGAGGCATTGTGCGACCTGCTTGGTAAGCTGTTGGCTCATGAATTGATGGCCAATATAAGAGACATGGTGGAATTCAGTTCAGCAGAGCTGGTTATGAACTATTTGATCATGTTGATGCCCATGCCCAAGCAACAAAAACAGGCTCTGCTGGAAACCGATCACCTGGGATTGCGCTGGGATGGTTTACGCGATTGCATCTCTCTGTTGGAGCAGAAAGTGAATGGTTAATGGCAATTAGGTCTGGCTGTAGGCATAACAGGTCAGGGTGACTAACTGCCAGTATAAAAACAGCTGCATAAAGCGGTTGATGCGCAATGGTGTCAAGCGAAAAAAAGCGTAAGCCACCCTCACCAGTGTGACAACCATACTACCCAATAAAACCCCTGCCATCACATCACTGACCCAATGTACACGCAACCATAAGCGTGAGTAGGCGATCAGAAATATCATGGCAATCGCAGCTGCATAAATAATCCATCGGCGTTGGAATCTGATGTTCTCATTCAGGAATGCCGCCGTCAGACCCCAATAGATGGTCGCAGCAGTGGCATGACCAGAAGGAAATGCAAAATCACTCATATGCACCAGGGCCGTAGTCGGGCGGGCCACGTGAAACAACTCCTTTAGAAGGAATACGGTGATAGGCGCGATAATCAGAGCCAGCAGGATGATAATACCGGCTCGACGACTGTGATAAATGGCCAGGCCGCCGGTCCACATCACTCCCAGGATAAAGACTATGAAGAAGTCTCCCATGTGAGTAATGAATAATGTCGGGGTCAATGTCCAGGGAGCATACATTTGTTTTAATCCCAACATAAACGGAAGATCCAGTTTCAATGGGATGTTCAGGCACAACCACACCAAGCCCATGCTGCTCAGTATCAGCAAGAGCAGTGATGCAAATGGTAATTCGTCCACACCCAGTTTATGGCGCCAGTGATTTACTTTCTGCTGGTGATGCTGGATCCAGTAATTACCCAGACTGAATAGCGCGATGGATGTTGCCGCAATAAAAGACAATATCACCGCCGGAGGCCACCGGTGCCAATCCGACAGAAGGTAGTCAGCTGTCAGGCCGGCCATGTAGCCGGGAACAATATAGATAGGTGCCCATGCGAGCACGGTAATCAGGTCCAGAGTGACAAATCTGCGTGGTGGCATGGAAAGGGTGCCGGCAATGAAGGCTACAAATGGTCGGATCGGACCGATGAAGCGTCCCGCAATGACGCTGTAAGTTCCCCATTTGTCGATAAAACGTTCTGCCAACGACAGAATGCTGCCATATCTTTGGGCAACCGGCCAATGATGTAGTCGATCACGCAGTAGATATCCAAGATAGAAACTTAAAATATTCGCCAGGCTGGATGCTGCCCCGGCAACCAGGATTAACGGCAGCAATCCGGAAATTCCCATGCTGGCAATCAGTGCGGAGGCGGCGAACAAGACCACAACACCTGGCACCAGAGCACCGATGAATGCGAAAGACTCGATAAAGGTAATAGTGAAAATCGCGTAGAGAGCAAATTCGGGATTGGTGCGTATCCAAGCTGTTACAAAATCCATACTTGACCTGAAACTCATAAAATAAGTTTTGGCATTTTACTGGAGTGTCAAGATGGATACGAGTGGGTATAATGAGGGGTTCTATGACATTTGATTGTCGCTGGTTTGGTCGGGTCGAAGAATGGCCGGGTAAAAGTGAGGTGCAGGCCTTTATTGTTTAAAGTCCAGGTACTTTCACTCAAACGGGATAGCACGAAATTTCATGACTGAATCAAATCTCTCAGACAACTGACGGTTTACCAAAGAGCAGAACTCATGAGTATCGCCGAATACATGAAAAAAGTCGGGCAGCAAGCCCGGGTTGCCTCGGCCACAGCGGCCCGTGCAACGACACTGAAAAAAAATAATGCCCTTCTGTATACCGCAGAGTTGCTGGATCAGAACCGTATCACGCTGACCAGTGAAAACAACCGGGATCTGGAGCGAGGGCAGGCCAATGGGTTAACGGATGCCATGTTGGATCGGTTGACGCTGACACCCAAACGTATTGATAGCATGATTGAAGGTCTGCATCAGGTGGCCGCTCTGGCCGATCCGATTGGTACAATTTCCGGTATGAGTTATCGTCCTTCAGGTATACAGGTTGGCAAAATGACCGTTCCACTGGGAGTTATCGGCATCATTTATGAGTCCCGTCCCAATGTAACTATTGAGGCGGCCAGTCTGTGTCTGAAATCCGGGAATGCCACTATTTTACGCGGCGGCAGCGAAGCGATTCATTCCAATCAGGCTTTGGCATCTTATATTCGCCAGGGTTTGATAAAAGCGGAGTTGTCTGAGCATGTCATCCAGGTGGTTGAAACGACGGACCGGGAAGCCGTCGGGCATCTGATTACTATGCCAGAATATGTGGATGTCATCGTGCCTCGGGGTGGTAAAGGCCTGATCGAGCGCATCAGCCGTGACGCACGAGTACCGGTAATCAAACATCTGGATGGTATTTGTCATACTTATATCGATGCGGCTGCAGACATGGATAAGGCCATTAGAATAGCTGTCAACGCCAAGACCCAGCGTTATGGTGTTTGTAATACCATGGAAACATTATTGGTTCATGAAGCGATTGCTAGGACGGTATTACCGGCGCTGGCTGATAAATACGCGCAATTTGACGTTGAGCTGCGCGGTTGCGACAAAACCGCTGAGATTATTCAATGTAAGGCCGCTCAGGAAGAGGACTGGTCAACTGAATATCTGGCACCCATCCTGTCCATCCGGGTCGTCGAAGACATGGAACAAGCCATTGAGCATATTAACCATTATGGTTCGCATCATACCGATGTCATCGTGACTGAGAATTATACTCTGGCTAGAGAATTTCTGGCTGCAGTGGATTCATCGTCAGTCATGGTCAATGCATCCAGTCGCTTCGCAGACGGCTTTGAGTACGGCTTAGGTGCAGAGATCGGCATCTCCACAGATAAGATTCATGCGCGGGGACCGGTTGGACTTGAAGGTCTGACTTCGCAGAAATTTATCGTTTTTGGTGATGGACATATACGTCAGTGATAGCAGTATTTGGTGGGACATTTGATCCTTTTCACTTTGGTCATTTAAAGCTTATCCGGCATTGCATGAAATATCTGCAGCCGGATGAGCTGCGTTTGTTACCGTGTTATCAGCCCGTGCATAAATCTGCTGCTCATGGTCCAGTGGAGCATCGCCTGGCGATCCTGCGGCTGGCTATATCAGAGTTGCCGGCACACTGGGCGCAAAAGTGTGTGATTGATGAGCGGGAAATCAAATCCAGTCAGCCTGTTTACACCTATGAGTCAATGCTGAGCATGCGTGCAGAGATTGGCAATGACGAAAGTCTGGTGTTTGTCATGGGGGCTGACTCGTTGCAGAGTTTTCATAATTGGGGGCATTGGCGGGAAATTCTTGATCTCGTACATCTGGCAGTCTTTGCCCGTCCCAGATATTCTCTTGAACAGATGTCTCCTTTTTTACAGAATCAATTGCAGCATCGGCAGACGTTTTCAGTGTCCGATCTGAGCCAGAAACCGGCTGGGTCCATTTGGGTGGATGATACTTTGGCAGCGGATGTATCCAGCACAGAACTTCGGACTCAAAGCGGACCCAGAAAGGAATGGTTGTCGGATAAAATCAGGGCATACATTGATGCCCATCACCTCTATAATGATTCAAAGTAAGTTAGCGAATCAATCCTGATTAAAGGTAATGAATGTCTTCTCAAAAAGCTCTTAAAGAAGTGGTGCTTGAAGCACTGGATGATATCAAGGCGCAGGATGTTGTCGCCCTGGATGTTGCGGATAAAACCAGTATCACTGACCTGATGGTTATTGCTTCAGGGACTTCCAGTCGTCATTTACAGGCGATTGTGGATAACGTCTCCGAAGACGCCAAGGCCAACGGTTATATGGCCATTGGACGCGAGGGAGATCCTGGTTCTGAATGGGTGCTCATCGATTTTGGTGATCTGGTTCTGCACGTTATGTTGCCGGCGACCCGGGCATATTATGACCTCGAACGGTTGTGGGAAGGACCGGCAGCAGTTAATCGTAATTCCTCACCGGAATGAAGATTCGTTGCCTGGCTATAGGCACCCGGATGCCTTCCTGGGTCTATCAGGGCGTGGAAGAATACACCAAACGTTTGCCCAGAGATTTTTCATTGGAATTCGTTGAATTGCCTCTGGGTTATCGTGGTAAAAATTCTGATAAAAAAACAGCGATGGCGGCTGAAGCGAAGTCCATCAGGGAAGCATTACAAGCGTCAGACAAAATCATTGCGCTGGATGTAAAAGGTCGTTCCTGGTCGACAGAAAAACTCGCTCAGCAGGCTGAACAGTGGCGACAGGATGGACACAATCTGGCCATTTTGATTGGTGGGCCCGACGGACTGGACGCGGAACTTTTACAACAGGCTCAATTGCACTGGTCGTTGTCAGAGCTTACCCTCCCACATCCGATGGTGCGGTTGATTCTTGCTGAGCAGTTGTATCGCGCCTGGACTATTTTAATGAACCATCCTTACCATAAATGAGCCGTTGTAGCCCATGGATGCAATAAACATCCAAGACCGTTCTGGTGAAAAAAATCTGGTACTTCGAAGAGCGGTTGTTGCTGTTTTTCTGGTATTTCTGATGTGTGCCGCATTGTTGTGGCGGATGTTTTTTTTACAGGTTGTCGAGCATGATATTTATGTGACCAAGTCCACTGCCAATCGTGTTCAGGTACAACCAATTGCCCCTACTCGTGGTCTCATTTATGACCGTAATGGTCATCTTCTGGCTGAAAACCTGCCCAGCCATCGTTTGTCTTTGGTGCTTGAGCGAGTCGATGATCTCGACGCCACACTGGCGGAGCTTAGAAAATATGTATCTATCAGTGACCGTGAAGAGGAACGCTTTCGTGAGCGGGCTGAGCGCTATCGTCGCCCCTATGAGCCTATCGAGCTAAAGGACAGTCTGACCGAAGAGGAAATTGCCCGCATAGCTGTAAACAATTATTTTCTCAAGGGGGTGGAGGTCGATGCTAATCTGATTCGGCGTTATCCCTATGGTTCTACTTTTTCTCATGTATTGGGTTATGTCGGTAAGATCAACGAGGCCGAATTAAAAACTCTGGACCCGGGTTTGTATGCAGGAACCAATCAAATCGGCAAGGTTGGCGTCGAAAAAACCTATGAGCTGGACCTTCTTGGCACGCCGGGTTATCGGACAGTGGAGATCAATGCCCGGGGCAGAATCCTGCGTACTCTGGATAAAGTGGCGCCGGTCCCGGGAGCTGATCTGAAGCTATATCTTGATCTGGGGCTGCAGCAAAAAGCAGAACAGCTGCTAGAAGGTCAGCGTGGGGCCATCGTTGCTATGGATCCCAAGACTGGTGGTATTTTGGCCCTGGCTTCTTCTCCGAGTTTTGATCCGAATCTGTTTGTTACCGGCATCAGTTCTGAGGTCTATTCAAAACTGCGTGATTCCCGTGACGTACCATTTCTCAATCGTACTACTCGTGGTCTGTATCCTCCGGCTTCCACCGTCAAGCCGTTTCTTGGCTTGGGAGCCTTGAAATATAACGTCGTAACCTGGAACACCAAGATACTGAATCCAGGTTACTGGGATTTGCCAACGGATCTCACTTCCGGGCGTACCCGCTGGCGTGACTGGACCTGGCGCTATGGCAAAAAACCGGAATGGATTGATTTGAACAAGGCTATCGTACAGTCGGTGGATACGTACTTTTATGAAGTGGCTTACAACATGAAGCTGGAAGCGATGCACGACACGCTGGCTTCATTTGGGTTCGGTGCGGATACCACTCTTGATGTTTATAACGTTGCTGGCGGGATCAATCCAACCAGAGAATGGAAAAAAGAACGTCAGGGTTTTTCCTGGTTTGCCGGTGACTCTGTCAACATGGGTATTGGCCAGGGTTATTTGCTTGCGTCACCGCTTCAGGTAACGGCGGCGTTGACCGCTATTGTCAACGATGGGCAGTGGAAGACCCCAAGGCTTGAAATGTCCTCCAATCGGGATTTGCAATCTGTCGACACGCCTTTTGTTCCGCCACCCCTGGATTTGCCAAAAGAAGACTTCGAAAAAATGAAAAAAGCTCTTGAGGAGGTCATGCATGGTCGAACAGGTACTGGCCGTAGTACCGGTTGGGATGCGCCTTTCAAAATGGCCGGTAAAACCGGTACTGCACAAGTATATACATATGCAGAAGACGAGCTCTATGATTCAGATGAGGTGCGCGAGCGCCTGCGGGATCACGCGTGGTTTACAGGTTTCGCGCCGTTTGAGGATCCGCAGATCGTAGTCACGGTACTGGTCGAAAACGGCGAACACAGTAGTGCGATGGCAAGAATGGCCAGAGCGATGTTTGAATATTGGCTGCTACCCTCAACCCAAGCGACTGCGAAGGAATAATATTATGGCTTTCCAGGAATATGTCCGGTCACTGCCAGAGCTTGATTTGCGCGGCAGCCCATCATTGTCTTATCGCCTGCATATAGATGTACCCTTGTTATTGATGTTGTTAATGGTCTGTCTGGGCGGGCTGGTGGTTTTGTATTCTGCTTCTGGCGGCAGTGCCGTGATGGTGGAAAAACAGGCTATGAGATTTGGGCTGGCGTATATCATTATGCTGGTTATTGCCCAGATGGATCCCAGAGTCTATGCCCGCTGGGGGTTGGGGGTATATGTTGTAGGGAATGCGCTGCTGGTGGCCGTTCTGATAATGGGCAAGTCCGGTAAGGGTGCGCAACGCTGGCTGGACTTACCAGGGTTGCCAGCATTTCAGCCGTCAGAAATCATGAAACTGGCAGTTCCTATCGTGTTGGCCTGGTATTTGAGCCGAAACCCGTTACCTCCGAAGCTTAAGCATTTATTTTTCGGAGGAGTGGGCTTGCTCATACCAACGGCATTGATCGTTCAGCAGCCTGATCTTGGCACATCCCTGCTAATTATGATTTCCGGAATATTTGTCATATACCTCGCAGGGATCAGCTGGAAGTTGATTGCCAGCTTTGTTTCCTTGGCAATGGCGATGGGCCCGGTCATGTGGTTTTTTGTGATGCGCGAGTATCAGAAGCAGCGGGTACTGACTTTTTTAAATCCTGAGTCAGATCCTTTGGGAGCCGGCTGGAATATCATTCAATCCAAGACGGCTATTGGTTCCGGTGGGATAGAAGGTAAAGGTTTCATGTTGGGTACTCAGTCGCAGTTGGACTTCTTACCCGAAAGTCATACTGACTTCATTATCGCAGTGTTGGGTGAAGAGTTTGGTTATATCGGCGTGATGTTGCTGATCACTTTGTATCTGGCTATCACTGTTCGTGGCATGATTATTACGGTCAGAGCCAGAGACAGTTTTGGTCGTCTATTGGCCGGCAGTATTACGCTGACATTTTTTATTTATGTATTCGTGAACATTGGAATGGTCAGCGGCATTTTGCCGGTCGTCGGTGTGCCATTACCGTTAATCAGCTATGGAGGGACCTCCATTGTGACGTTGATGACCGGCTTTGGCATTCTTATGTCCATTAGTACTCATCAAAAACTATAAAAAGAAATTCATGACTAAAATCCTGTATCTATTCTTTTGGTGTTGCCTGCCGTTTTTGTCAGTTCAGACATTGGCTGAGACATTTGTCGATAATCCGGATGTTAAGACCTTTACTGCCAAACTGGTGGCCGAGGATGGTTTCAGTCAGCAGCAGCTGGATGAGTGGTTTGGCCAGGTACGTTATCAGGCCAGTATTATTGAAGCCTTTAATCGCCCCAAAGAGACGACTTCCAGTTATAAAAGCTATAAGCCAATGTTTGTGTCCCCGGAGACTATGGCGCGTGGAAAAGCGTTTGCAGAAACATACCGGGTGGCGCTGACCAGGGCTGAATATGTTTATGGGGTACCGGCAGAGGTGATTCTGGCGGTGATTGCAATTGAGTCCCGGTTTGGTCGTACCATGGGCGGTTATAGAGTATTTGATGCTTTGGCAACGACCGGATTTTATTATCCGCGCAGAGCTGATTATTTTCAGAAAGAACTGCGAGAGTTTTTACTGATTAGCCGGGACCAGAAAATAGATCCGTTTTCGGTCAAAGGTTCTTATGCCGGTGCCATGGGATACCCACAGTTTATGCCATCAAGCTTCAGAGCCTATGCGGTCGATTTTGATTTTGATGATCATATTGATATCTGGGATAACCCGGTGGATGCGATTGGCAGTATTGCCAATTACTTTAAGGTGCATGGCTGGACGAAAGATGCGTTGGTTGCAGTTAAAGCCAGTGTCAGTGGAGACCAGTATGACTCATTGATTGCTGATTCCATGAAACTTGGAGCGACAGTTGAAGAAGTCATCAACAGCGGTTGGAAACTGGAACAGGACATTGCTGATAAACAACAACAAACGATTCCCTTTAAAGTGGAGACTGACGCTGGTATGGAGTATTGGGTGGGGTTGAAAAATTTTTATGTCATCACCCGTTATAACCATAGCCGGTTGTATGCCTTGACCGTGCATCATCTCGGGCTTGAATTTCAGTCGCTTTTTGGTCAATGAGAAGGGGATCGGGGAGTGGATAATTCCGAGCATGAATACTGGATGGCGTTGGCATTGGAACAGGCGGAAAAAGCCTGGGGAATGAATGAAGTCCCTGTCGGTGCAATCGTAGTACGGAATGGTGAGGTGATCGGGGAGGGATACAATCAACCCATCAGCACTCATGATCCCTCTGCCCATGCAGAAATCATGGCGCTGAGAAACGCTGCGCAAAAGGTGAATAATTATCGCTTACCGGGCAGTACTCTGTATGTCACGTTGGAGCCTTGTACCATGTGTTACGGGGCGATGATCCATGCCCGGATTGAGTCATTAGTATTTGGCGCTTGTGAGCCAAAAGCCGGGGTTGTATGCAGTGCCGATCAAATTGGTGAAAAAGGTTATTTCAATCATCGCATAAAAGTAGTAAAAGGCGTTCTCGAATCTCGTTGCGGTGGAATGCTGTCAGATTTTTTCAAAGCCCGTCGGGCGCAAATCAAGAAAGCCAGTCCGTAGTCCTGGAATAATCACGCCATCACATGTTTTGCACAATTATGTGAAAGCTGATTTCGCATTTTAAGGGTGTTTCTTTTGCCTTATATACGTTTGTCTCTACTGTATTTTGCTTACTATGCAATTTTTGGTGTCTTGATTCCGTATCTGGGACGTTATCTCAATCACTACGGTTATGATTTTCAGCAGATTGGTATCGCAATGGCCTGCCTGACCGGTATTAATATGCTGGCTCCTTTTGTGTTGGCCCGTATCAGTGATGTCTTGGGGGTTCGTTTGCCTCTGGCCCGTGCGGCAGCACTGCTAATGATACTGGCCGCATGGTTGTTTGAACCTCAGGTTGGTTTCGGGCGTGTTATTCTTTCGGTGCTTTTGATTGGTTCTGGTCTCAGTATGGTGTTGCCACAGCTGGAAGCTGTCACACTTGACTACCTGGGTGAAAATAAACACCGCTATGGTTTTATTCGTTCCTGGGGAGCTGTCGGTTTTACTTCCATTGTTTGGACGGTTGGGCCGATCATGGACGAATACGGTATCCAGTGGTATCGCTATCTGCTCATGGCCACGGTCGTTGCATTGTTTGCGTTTATGTTTCTGCTCAAAGACCCGGAATATCATTCTTATGGCGAAACCGGAGCTGAGATCAAAGGCAATGGTCTGGAACATTTCAAAGAGTTGTTTGTCATCATCCTGTTTATAGTTTATCTGATTAACCAGACTGCGCTTGCGCCTTATAACAGCTTTGCTGATTTATATTGGCAGAGCTGGGGACACAGCTCCAGCAGCATCGGAGTATTGTTGGCAGTAGCCCCGATTGCAGAGACTGCATTGACCTTTTTGATTCCCATCGTGTTGTTTCGATACGGCTACTTTAAAATCCTTTGTCTGGCTTTGTCGCTTAGTGTTATTCGCTGGTTTGTGATGGCGAGTGTGCCAGGCAACTTCGCCGCCATGGCTGCTGTTCAGTTGATCCACGCATTTAGTTTTGGTGCGATGCATGTCACTGCTATGTTTTTGATTGGGCAAGTCTTTTATCGCCATCAGCGGGGAATGGGGCAGAGTCTTTATGTGTGTCTGGTCAGTGGTCTTGGTCTGGTGCTTGGGAACGTGTATGGCGGGCATTTCTGGAATGGTGGGGAAGGTGCTCGTCTTGTATTTTTCAGTTCCAGTGCAATGTGTCTGATTGCACTGGTTCTGGCTGTACTTTACATGCGTCCACAAAAGTTACTGGCGTTATCCGCCGCCCGCACTGGTCAAAATACGGCTGTATAGGTCGAGATATTGCTGCACCGGGTTATCCCAGGAGAAATCCTGCTCCATGGCCCGATGCTGCATCTGGTTGTAGATATCCCGGTGATGTTGCCAAATGCCTAGAGCTTTGAGAATGACCTGCTTGCAGGCTTCTGCAGAAGGTTCGGCAAAACTGAAACCAGTGGCAATGGAAAGGTTACTGTGGTGATCATCAAGGCCGACCACCGTATCCTGTAAGCCTCCAGTAGCTCTGACAATAGGCAGTGTTCCGTATTTAAGGCTGTAGATCTGGTTGAGTCCGCATGGTTCGAATGCGGAGGGCATCAGGAAAAAATCTGCGCCAGCCTCAATCTGATGGGATAATGGCTCGTTGTAACCATGAGTAAAATGGACCCGGTCAGGAAAGTCTGTTGCCAGCTGGGTCAGCCAGTCAGAAAAATCCTGGTTTCCTGACCCCAATGCCACGATCTGAAAATAGCTGTCCTGGTGATGTAGCAATTCCTGCAGTGCGGGAAGTAGAAACTGAAATCCTTTCTGATCTGTCAGGCGGCTGACAATGCCCAGGACCGGAATGTCTGGATTGACCTGTAGTCCGCTCTGCTGCTGCAATGCGTGTTTGCATTGATGTTTGCCGCTGATATCGGAGGCAGAAAATGTCGCACTGATGTGTGCATCGACCTCGGGGTTCCAGCTGTTATAGTCGCAACCATTTAAAATACCGTGGAATGAATCCCGCCGACGACCATAGTACATCCACAAACCATGGCTGCCTTCAGGACTCAGTAACTCGTTCCGATATCCGGGGCTGACAGCACAAACGGCATCAGCCATAACAATCCCGCCTTTGAGAAGATTTATTTTGCCGTGATCTTCAAACACTTCCGAAGTAAAAAAACCAGGATGCATCCCTATTTCGTAACGCTGTTCGCCAGGAGCATGTCCCTGGAATAATCCATTGTGAATGCTTAAAAGTGTGCGGGTGTGAGTGAAACCCGGATGGCGGTGCAAGTGTTCCTTAAGGTAGAGCGGTGTCAGAGCCGTCTGCCAGTCGTTGCAGTGAATAATATCCGGATACCAGCTCAATACATCGCAGATATCCAGCGCCGCCTTACAGAGCAGAGCAAAGCGAATGGCATTGTCGCCGAAGTCACCCTGCTCATCAAAATAAAGACCTTCGCGGTCAAAAAAGTGATTATGTTCAATCAAATAAACGGTGACGCCGGAGACTTCAGTTTCCCGAATGGCAGAAAAGTAGCTGTTGAAGTGATTCAACCGGGTTTCGAGCTGGGGTATACGAACCGGAAAGTTTCTGGCAAGCAATGGGCGATAACATGGAATGACGACTCTGACATCAACACCTTTTTTGACCAACTGTTCCGGCAATGCGCGGGCAACATCTGCCAGCCCACCGGTTTTTACCAGTCCATCCATTTCAGAGGCCAAAAATAATACTCTCATTCATTACTCCTCAATGGGAAATGTTTAGTACGGATACTGAAAATATGGTTCAACTAATGGCGATCATTCTGACACAGGCTTGAATCAGGGGACAGATCCCGGAAATGATCGGGATCTGATGTGGACAGGAAGTATTGCTTAAAAGCCGATTTTTGCGCCTTTGGGGATGACCACGACCCCTTCCGCAGATACATGGAAACGCTCACGATCGTGTACCGGGTCTTCACCAATAACGGTACCGGGAGCTAAGCTGACATTTTTGTCCAGAATAGCCCTTCGGATACGACAGCCACGGCCAATGTCGCAGTTGCCCATGATGACGGAACTGTCGACATACGAATGACTGTGAATGTGATTGTTAAATCCCAGTACTGAGTTGTATACGATTGAACCGGAAATAATACAACCTGAAGCCACCATTGAACGAATGGCCTGACCAGTTCGATTTTTTTCGTCGTGGACAAATTTAGCTGGTGGAACTGGAGGATGATAGCTGCGCAGTGGCCAGTGTTTGTTATAAAGGTCTATCGGTGGAATGACTGAAATCAGATCCATGTTGGCTTCATAAAAACTGTCTATGGTCCCCACGTCTCGCCAGTATCCTCGGGAGTTTTCCGGTTCACCGCGAATTTCGTTGATGGAAAAATCATAGACATAGACATCACCGCTCTCAAACAGTTTGGGAATGATGCTATGGCCAAAATCGTGCAGTGACTCCATGTCTTCAGCATCGTCTTTTAACGTTTGGACCAGAGTTTTGGCATCAAACACATAATTGCCCATTGAGGCCAGTGCATATCCGGGGCGACCCGGTATGGTTTTGGGGTTTTCTTTGGGCTTTTCCTCAAAGCCGATCATCTTGCCATTTTCATCAACTTCAATAATCCCAAACTGATCTGCCTGACTGACTGGGACCGGGATGGCCGCGACTGTTAGAAGAGCGCCGTGGTCATGATGAAAATTGATCATCTGGCGAATATCCATTTTATAAATGTGATCACCACCGAAGACACAGACCACTTCAGGATCCATTCCTTCAACCAGATTGACATTCTGGTAAATGGCATCAGCAGTGCCCTGGTACCAGTGTTTACCTGTTTGCATTTGAGCAGGAATAGGATCAATAAATCGGCTGGTCAGGCCGGTTACCCGCCACGAGCGACTGAGATGTTTGAGTAGTGAATGGGACTTAAATTGGGTCAGTACAAAAATTTGAAGTAAATCTGAATTAACAAAATTGTTAAGAACAAAATCGATGATTCGATAATTACCGCCAAATGGTACTGCTGGCTTGGCGCGTACAGAAGTCAACGGTGCCAATCGTGTGCCTTCCCCACCTGCAAGAATCATTGAAAGAATGCCTGACATGCTTTCACCCCTTATTGATAGGTTTTGGTTTTATTGTTATTGAAATTGCTTTTCTTTCATGACTGTCCACACCATTATTATAATTGCCTTGATTAACTCTGGTTCCGGAAAGCCGCTTTATCATTCATGCCAAAGAAAACATCTGAATATTCCGGCTGCTGTCTCTTTTGCTCAATAAATACTAATAACCCTATTACCATTGAGATTACTGCCAAGAAAATCAATAGTTTTGTCTTCATTCGTTGATTTAAACCCGTTCTTTCATCTATTGGGGTTAGATTAACGGCTGCTTTTCGGCCTGTCTAATAGAAACCTGAAACCGGGCTCCTGTTTACGTTCAAAGTTTTTTGTCCATGCTACGATAGGACGATTAGATCTATTTATGTAACACATCTGTTATGATTTATGACCATTCAATGTGAGTGTATGGAGAGTTAGTCAATGTTCAATCATTTGTGTGTGGGTGTAGTGGGCCTTATGCTGGTATCTATGGGGGCCATGGCCGAGAAGAAGCCCATTACCATTTCAGGTGGAACACAGTTCGAAGTATCTGTTGTGGTTGATACCGAGATAAATCCGGGTCAACAGACAGAAGTGGTCCTGGACCCTAAGGCTGTTGACAGTGGAAAACTGAGTGAACCTTTGCCCAGTTATTGCCTGTTAAATGCCACTTCAATAATAAATGATAAACATTTGGCTTTGCAGGCAGGAAAGATGGTTTGCGTGACAGATGATAAAAGAATTTTGGAGGCACAGTTATCAGGCACTGTTGATACCGGCCTCGATTGCGATAATTGTACCGACCTAAAATTGTCTGCTGGTGAGACTTTTACCTTGCAAATTGATAGCGAAGCGACTCTGAATCTGCAAATCAGGGCGGATGGAATGGCTCAGGAGTAGTTGAACTTCGTGCAGCATCACCAGTGATGATGCTGCATTTCAGC
Organism: Gynuella sunshinyii YC6258; assembly: GCF_000940805.1. Taxonomy (GTDB): domain Bacteria; phylum Pseudomonadota; class Gammaproteobacteria; order Pseudomonadales; family Natronospirillaceae; genus Gynuella; species Gynuella sunshinyii. The sequence goes on from NZ_CP007142.1 coordinate 2,484,377, forward strand.
GGCGCTATTGGTTTGAGTTGTTGAACAAAAATTCCAATAGTGCTTTCTGTGCGTGCAGGCGGTTGCCAGCTTGGGGAAAAGCAAATGAACGCGGGTCGTCGAGCATATCCTGACTGATTTCTTCGCCTCTGTGAGCTGGCAGGCAGTGCAGGAAAATAGCATCCTTCTCCGCCAGATCCATTAAATCAGGACTCACCTGATAACCCTTAAATTTTTCCAGGCGCAGCTTCTGCTCTTCTTCCTGTCCCATTGAAGCCCATACGTCAGTTGTTACTAATGACGCTCCGCGAACAGCATCCTGTGGATCACGTATGATCTGGACCCGATCACCGGCGATTTCTAACAGGCTTTGCATGGGTTCAAATCCTTCCGGACAGGCAATATTAAGATTGAAATCGAACTGCACTGCTGCGTTGATATAGGAGTTACACATGTTGTTGCCATCACCGACCCAGGTAACAGTTTTCCCTTTTATATCCCCTCGTACTTCGTGGTAAGTTTGCATGTCCGCCAGCAACTGACAGGGATGATAATCGTCGGTGAGCGCATTGATAACCGGAATGCGAGAATACTGTGCAAATGTCTCAATGCTTTGGTGGTCAAATGTTCTGACCATAACTGCATCAACCATTTCAGACAGAACTCTGGCGGTATCTTCAAGAGGTTCCCCACGACCGAACTGGGCGTCTCGTGGGGAGAGAAAGATGGCATGCCCGCCTAACTGCGCCATGCCCGTTTCAAATGAAATACGGGTTCGGGTAGAGGATTTCTCAAATACCATGGCCAGTACATAATTCTTAAACGGTTCATAGTTTTCCCGCCGTTTCTGCATGGCCTTTAGCTCAATAGCTCTGACAATCAATGCATACAGTTCTGGCTTGGACAAGTCACTTAAGGTCAAAAAATGCCTTACCTGACCCATGGCGTATCTCCTCTTTTAATACTTATTGCTGCCGAGTGGCTGAAATAAAAAAGCCGACTCATGACAATGGAAGACAACAAAGTCACCATCGCCAGGATCGGCCTTCAAATGCGTCGATAATACGCTAATTGTCAGAGTCTACCGACTACAGCAAGGTAAGGCAATTGTGAGATTAAGTTCTGGTTACGGCTATTTGAGGTAAATCATCGGCGGGTGCAAAAACCAAGTCTAAGGATTAGAATGAACCAATGTTTAATCTGACTTACTTACTAGGGTATTGTTATGACTGATACGATTGAAACGATTAAAGAACAGATTTCTGCCAACCCGATTCTGTTATATATGAAAGGTAATCCGAATCAGCCGATGTGTGGTTTTTCTGCCCGTGCTGTGCAACATCTGATGGCATGCGGTCAACGTTTTGCGTATGTTGATATTTTGCAGAACCCCGATATCAGGGCAGAACTTCCTAAGTATGCGAATTGGCCTACATTTCCTCAATTATGGGTTAATGGTGAATTGGTTGGTGGCTGCGACATCGTTTCTGAGATGGCGGAGTCCGGTGAGTTGAAGACTTTGATCGATTCCGTTGCCCCAAAAGCATAACCATACTTTCCATCCTCAGGGTCGGTGAATATTTTGGAATCGACCCTTTCTCCTCTTTCACCTTTCAAGCACTTTTAACCGTAAAACAGGCTATTGATATCAGGCGGATTGACATGGTTGATTCGGGTGACCGGCTCTTCTAAATCATGGGTGTTGCCATGTCTTATTTATTATTTTCGAAAATGGTTGCTTGATACCTTCATCCGATGCCTTTTGTCACCATGTGTCTCTTTATAAGCTAGTGCCGGGTGCGTCAACAAACAGATAAACATGCGCGATCTGGTTTACCATGGCCGGAACCTGTTTGAGTGGTAACTTGACAGGGACCGGGGCTATAAAGGGCGTTGGACGAGCGGAGCTGTCCGTCCGTCCACCTGTATGGTTATTTATAATGAGGTAATCGATATCGTATGAGTTACCGTGACCAGCTGTCCAGGGGGGACAGGAGTGTCTTCAAGGTTAGCTGTTTCAAGGCACAAATATTCAGAGTTTCCTCCGGGGTGGATATCTGGCATGGCTTGGGTCGTCTGATCACTTGGATGCCACAGAACAGTCGTGTCTGCATTGTTGGTTTGGCATTCAATGCGGCGGTTAAGACCTGAGTCGTCCAGTTGCCATCCTTCTGTATTTGAAATTGTGGCGTCCCAGGGCAGGTTTGCATCAATCGAATGAGGAGTTCTTTTTACTGCATAATTGGCGAGTTTGTCTTTGTATGCTTTATCTTCCAGTCCCTTTATTTGAACCTTGCCTGGATGACTGACGGAAAAATATGAATGCAGCGCTGTTTGAAACAAGATCGGTGTGGAGTGTTCGTGTTTAAAGCTCAGAATCTGGGTCAGTGTGTCGGTTACAATAAAGCGCTGTTGTATTTCAAATCGGGAGTTTTCCGGCAGGTGCTTCAGTGATCCGCTCAAAGACAGAGTGACAGATTGATCGTCGCTGTGTTCCAGAGTCCAGAGAGATGTCCTGGCCCAGCCATGGCTTTCATATCCTTCTTTGCCGCCAAACCAGGGCCAGCATACGGGAATTCCTCCTCTGATGGGTTTGCCTGGTTGAGGTGGAACCTTGGACAGCCAGAAAACGGGGTTGGCATTTTCGGGCAGCCACTGCAGCAGTTGGCCGCCCCAGAGACTAATTTGGATTTTGCCAAGGGGAGTATTCAGTTCAAGACAGGGTTTATCGTGCCAAATGTACTCTTTAATCATGATGTTTTCCGATAATGAAAAGAAGAAAAATACTGGTCTTGAAAATAGCAGTCAAATACGTATAATCGCGCCACTTTTTGTGCCCTCCAAAATTTAGAGGGCATAATCGTTGGGCAGGCTCTTAATCGGGTCTGATTAAAAAAACCGTTAACCTTCGGGTTACGGTGGACACTAACGGTAAGTGATTTCAAAGCTTACCCCAGATAGGAGAACGCGATGGTAACTATTCGCCTCGCTCGTGGCGGTTCCAAGAAGCGCCCATTTTATCATCTGACCGTTGCCGATAGCCGCAATCCACGTGATGGCCGTTATATCGAACGTGTTGGTTTCTTTAACCCAGTTGCCCGTGGCCAGGAAGAAAAGTTACGTATTGACCTGAGTCGCGTTGACTACTGGGTTGAGAAGGGCGCCCAGGCGACTGACCGGGTTGCTGCGCTGGTGAAAGAATATCGTAAGGCTAACGCCTGATCATCTGTTGTTTAGTGTTGAGTGTGGGAAGGTCTTTCCATGGGTGATAACAAGCTGATTGCTCTTGGAAAAATAACTTCTGTTTTTGGTATCAAAGGTTGGGTGAAGGTTTATTCCTATACTGAGCCGATGAACCAGATCCTGGACTACCCCGAATGGATCTTGCAGTTGAATGGACGTCGTTTGGTCGTTCGTTTAAACGCAGGTAAAGTGCATGGCAAAGGATTGATAGCTCATATAAAAGATTGTGACGATCGCGATGAAGCCCTGAAGTACCAAGGGGCTGAGATTTACGTTGTGGCCGAGCAATTGCCTGAGCTGGAAGATGGAGATTTCTACTGGCATGAGCTGGAGGGGTTAAAGGTGGTGACGTTGAACGGCACCAACCTTGGGGTTGTTGATCATATGATGAGTGCCGGTACGGCCAATGATGTTCTTGTGGTTCGTGGTAATGATAGTGCCATTGATCATGAAGAGCGTTTGATTCCTTATCTAATGGATGAGGTGGTCAAAAACGTTGACCTGACAAACGGTGAGATTCTGGTTGATTGGCAACCGGACTATTGAGGCAGCGCTGTGTGGTTTGGAATTGTCAGTCTGTTTCCTGAGATGTTCGGTGCAGTAACCGATTCAGGGGTAACGGGAAGGGCAGTGAAAAAAGGACTGATTGACGTGGATTTCTGGAATCCCAGAGATTTTACTCTGGACGTTCACCGCACGGTTGATGACAGGCCTTTTGGTGGCGGACCGGGCATGGTAATGAAAGTTGAACCATTGCTGGCCGCACTGACAGCTGCCAAGGCTCATGCAGGGGCCGGTGTCCGAACCATTTACTTGTCTCCCCAGGGAAGGCAGCTGGATCAGCAGGGTGTATCCGAGCTGGTCGAAGCTGAAAAGTTGATTTTGGTCTGCGGTCGTTACGAAGGTATCGATGAGCGCATTATTGAGACTGAAATTGATGAGGAGTGGTCGATAGGAGACTTTGTTTTAAGTGGTGGTGAGTTGGCGGCGATGTGTCTATTTGATGCGGTAAGTCGTCAGGTTCCCGGTGTCCTGGGGCATGAAGGGTCAGCTGAGCAAGACTCATTTATGAACGGGTTATTGGATTGTCCACACTACACAAGACCAGAGATATTCAAGGGACTTGCAGTCCCACAGGTGTTACTCAGTGGCCATCATGAAAACATCAGGCGTTGGCGCTTGAAGCAGTCACTGGGTCGAACATGGTTAAAAAGGCCGGATTTGTTGCAGCATAGAAATTTAGACAAGCTGGAGCAAACCCTTTTGGACGAATTCATGCAGGAGCATCGCTCTGCACAGGACTCGGGAGCCGAAAATGAGCAACAGAAATAAAATTATTCAAGCAATAGAAGCTGAGCAGTTAAAGACAAATGTACCAGCATTTGGTCCTGGTGATACGTTGGTGGTACAGGTTAAAGTTAAAGAAGGTGAGCGCGAGCGTTTACAGGCGTTTGAAGGCGTGTGTATTGGTCGTCGCAACCGTGGTTTGGGTTCTAACTTCACCGTTCGGAAAATTTCCAGTGGTGTGGGCGTAGAGCGGACATTTCAGTTACACAGCCCATTGGTAGAAAGTATTGAAGTGAAGCGTCGTGGTGACGTTCGTCAATCCAAAATCTACTATTTGCGTGATCGTTCTGGTAAGTCTGCACGTATTAAAGAAAAACTGGACCGTAAAGGTTGATCTTGGTCAGCCCTGGTTCTATAAAGCAGCTTCGGCTGCTTTTTTTATGCCTGTAACAAAAGCAATGCGTGTCTGAACCCAAGGCTGACTTGTTTTCCAATGGTGAACGTTTTCTCGAAAAATATAATTTAGTAATAAATTGGGTTCAGGATTGGTTATAGTGTGGTCCATATGTTTGATGGAGGCTATGTTCAGTGAATAAATTAATTGGTTTGTTGGGAGTTGTTGCTGTGGGTGCTATCGCTGCGACTGGTGGCTGGATGGTTGCGCAGAATCCCACGGCTGTGGCAACAACAGCTGATAAAGAGGCGATCAAGGCCGCACTGGCGTCGATTGATAAACAGGTTCCTATTGTTTCGATTGATGAGTCAGACCTGGATGGTATGTATCAGGTCGTCCTGCAAAATGAAGATACGTTATATGTTGATGCATCCGGTGATTACTTTGTGATTGGGGATCTGTATCGAAATGGTGAAAGTGGTTTTGAAAACCTTAGTGAACCGGCCAAGCTGAAAGCCCGTGCGGCATATAATGAGGTTCGTAAGGGGATACTCGACCAGGTGGATCCTGCCTCTTATATCACCTATGCTGCTTCGGCCCCTGAAAAGACCGTTGTAACGGTTTTTACGGATGTGGAGTGTCCTTATTGTCGTAAGCTGCATGCAGAGATGGCTCAATACAATAAATTGGGTATTACTGTCCGTTATGCTGCTTATCCAAGGGCGGGTATAGGTTCCTCGGCTTATAATAAGATGGTGAGTGCATGGTGTTCTCCCGACCCGCGCGAAGCGATGAATAACCTTAAGCAGATGAAGTCGATCCCATCCACCAACTGCAATAGTCCGGTGGCGGAGCAATTTAATGTTGGCCGGCAAATCGGTGTTCAGGGTACTCCGGCAATTGTTGCAGCAGATGGCACCATGATCCCGGGTTATGTGCCTGCTGAGCAATTGGCTCAACGCCTCGGCATCCTGTAACCCTTTGTTGTTTTTTCTTCAATATAGCATTCTAATATTTGCAGCCCCCTGACGCCTGGGGGCTGATTGACACTCTCCAGTCATCCCAGTAATGTTCCCATCCCTTTCGCAGGGTATCTTTCGATCAGGTAAGAGGATTTTCTTTTGAAACCGGTAAATGTTGGTTTGTGTGGTTTGGGTACTGTCGGTAGAGGGACATTGAGCGTCATGCAGCGCAATATGCAGGACATCAATCGCAGATCAGGTAGACCCGTCCGAATTACCCATGTAGGGGCTCGTAGAGATAATCCTTCCTGTGATTTGACAGGTATCAAAGTCTCCAGAGATATTTTTGAAGTTGCCCGTGATCCGGAAGTGGATGTGGTTGTTGAGCTGATTGGAGGTTACGAGCCTGCCAAGCAGTTGGTGCTGGAAGCCATTGCGCATGGGAAACACGTGGTAACTGCCAACAAGGCATTGATTGCTGTGCATGGTAATGAATTGTTTCGGGCGGCAGAGGAAAAAGGGGTCAAGATTGCCTATGAAGCCTCCGTGGCTGGCGGAATTCCCATTATCAAAGCCCTGCGTGAAGGATTGGTCGCAAACGATATTCAATGGCTGGCTGGTATTATCAATGGTACAGGCAACTTCATCCTGACGGAAATGAAGGAAAAAGGTCGGTCATTTGACGATGTGTTGGCTGAAGCGCAGGCGCTTGGTTATGCAGAGGCAGACCCCACCTTTGATGTTGAAGGCATTGATGCGGCGCATAAGCTGACTATTCTGGCCTCTATCGCATTTGGTATTCCCCTGCAGTTTGATCGTGTTTACACCGAAGGTATCAGCAAAATTACTCAGGCAGATGTTCAGTTTGCCGAAGAGCTTGGCTATCGAATTAAGCATCTGGGGCTGGCAAGAAAGAGTCGACAGGGGGTTGAGCTTAGAGTGCATCCCACCTTGATTCCTGAAAAACGATTGATTGCCAATGTTAATGGTGTTTTAAACGCAGTTCTGGTGGAAGGCGATGCCGTAGGACCGACCATGTATTATGGCCGGGGTGCCGGGTCAGAGCCGACAGCTTCGGCAGTGATTGCTGACATCGTCGATGTGGCCCGCAGCATTGGTGCAGATAATGGTGTTCCTCATCTTGGGTTTTCCGATTTCTCCACAAATATCGATGTGTTGGATATGGGGGAGGTTGAGACTTGTTATTACCTCAGAATTTCGGCTCAAGATAAAATAGGAGTGATGGCAAACATTGCTCAGATTGTCAGTCGTCACAACATCAATATTGAAGCTATTATTCAAAAAGAACCTCGGGATAATGAAGATACCGTACCGTTGATTCTCCTCACACACAAAGTGATAGAAAAGAATGTTGTAGCGGCCATTCAGGAAATTGAGGGTTTAGCGGAAGTGACTGTGCCAGTGACCAGGATTCGGATGGAACGCCTGGATGGGTAAGTGTTTTGTTCAATAAGAAAATAGAATCATTCAACAGCTTAGAGACCAGATTGTGAAATATATCAGTACTCGTGGTAATGCTCCGGAATTGGGTTTTGAGGATGTTCTGCTGACAGGGTTGGCCAGCGACGGTGGACTGTACGTTCCCAAACAGTTGCCTCACTATCCATTACACGAAATTAGAAGCTGGCGAGAACTGCCTTATCATGAGTTGGCTTTTAAAGTTGTTCAGCCGTTTGTTGCAGGCGCTATTCCGGATGACGTATTGAAGGTTATGCTGCAAGAAACCTATCAGGGATTTGCTCATACTGCGGTGGCTCCTCTGACCCAGCTTGACCATAACGAGTATGTGCTGGAGTTGTTCCAGGGGCCGACGCTGGCGTTTAAGGACTTTGCGTTGCAGTTGTTTGGTCGCCTGCTTGATTACGTTCTGGAGAAGCGCGGCGAGCGGGTAGTTATCATGGGGGCAACCTCAGGCGACACGGGCTCGGCGGCTATTGAAGGGTGTAAGCGCTGTCAGAACGTGGATATTTTTATATTGCATCCACATAACCGGGTGTCTGAAGTTCAGCGCCGGCAAATGTCGACAGTCATTAGTGACAATATTTTTAATATTGCCGTTGAGGGTAATTTTGATGACTGCCAGCAAATGGTTAAGCAGAGTTTTGGTGATCAATCCTTCTTGAAAGACGAGCGCCGACTGGTAGCTGTAAATTCAATCAACTGGGCCCGTATCATGGCTCAGATTGTTTACTATTTTTATGCGTCTTTAAATCTGGGTGGGCCGGATAGAAAAGTGGCTTTTTCAGTGCCAACGGGTAATTTTGGTGACATTTTTGCCGGATACCTTGCCCGGCAAATGGGGTTGCCGATTGAGCAGTTGGTCATAGCCACCAATCAGAACGATATTCTTCATCGTTTTATGAGTCAGAATCTTTATAAGAAAGAGCCATTATCGCATACACTGTCTCCATCAATGGATATTGTTGTTTCTTCTAACTTTGAACGTTTGCTCTTTGATTTGCATGACCGGGATGGAGCCAGCATAAAGGCCCTGATGGAGAAAATGAGTCATGAGGATGTGTCTATTGAGGTGGATCGAATGGCTAAGGCGAGAGAGATCTTTGACAGCTTTGCTGTTGATGATGATCTGACCTGCCAGACCATCAAGCAGGTATATCAGGAAACCGGTTATTTGTTGGATCCGCATACCGCTATCGGTGTTAAGGCTGCCAGAGAAGTTCGTCGGACATTTGCTGTTCCAATGGTGACTTTGGGAACAGCTCATCCGGTGAAGTTTTCCGATGCCATTGAGCGTGCCGGTTTACAGGCTCCAGAGCTGCCAGGTCATATGAGCGATCTGTTTCGACGTGAAGAGCGCTTGTTCGTATTAGGTAACAATCTGCAGGAAGTTCAGAACTTCATGGCCGAAAAGGTATTTCGCTAGGTGATTTGCAAAAAGAGATGCTGCCTTTTTACTGTAATTGGTATTCAATAGTCAGTGTAACTTGCATATCGCTATCAAGGCAGCAGTATTGGCTGCCTTTTTGCACTTTCCTCAACACTCTCTTCGTTTCATTTTTCAATATGACAGAAACTGGGGGAGTCATAAAATCAAACGTGTCGATTAAGCCATCGGCTTTAACTTGAATGTTGACCAGGATTTTTTCTTCTATTCCCTTTTTAATGGCTCTGTCCGGATAGCGTTTATACTGATTGATTTGTCCAGCCAGCCATTGTTTTAGTGCAATTTCCTGTTTGTTGCTCTCTGTCGTTTCTGGTTTTGAAGGAACCTTCTTAGGATCCGGATGCAGGGTGTTGTCACGATCTGAGGTAGGGTGTGGGGATTTTGGGTTGTGGATTGGCTCGGGAGAAGGGGCCGGTTTTCTGGGGGAAAGTGTGGGCTTGAACGTTGTGGTGGTGGATTTGGTGTGTGTGGTTACCTGCGGAAGTGGATTTTCGGGCTGAGGAGCGGAACCTTTAATTGTGGTGGTAGGGTTTTCTGCTTCCGGTGTGACTGTGGTAGGGTTTTGAACGCTCAGGTTTATTTCAATGGGGTGGATTATATCCCTCGATGTTTGCTGGTGCTGGATTTGCAGAGAGGGCATGTAGATAAACGCCACGGTGTGGAGCAGTGCTGAAATTGTTAGAAAGACCCACAGTGGCGTATATCTCATATATCAACGAAGTGCTAGAAAGAGTAATCCAGGCTGAGCTTGTAGTTTCGTCCAGGGTTGCGATACATAAATGATGTACCGGAGCGGTTGGTAAAATACTCTTTATCTGTCACGTTATTCACTCTAAAACCAATATTGATTGATTCTTTAGGGTGATAATTCAGCTCCAGGCCAACGATTAGGTATGAATCCAATGTCGAATTATCGTTATCCACATATCTTCCGGAATCGTACAAAAAGTCTGATTTAACCGTTACGTCAGCAAAAGACCTGCTAATGCTGAGGTTCTCTGTAATGTCTGCAGTACCATTAACATGTTTATCAGTTTTGGTATCGATGGCCTGCAGTGCGGTTGAGGTAAGGTTTACATCAAAACCATAAAGATAGGCCCCAAGTACTGTTTCCATACCACTTATTTCTGCTTTGTCTATGTTCTCCGGGAGACTGATGCCTGTGTCGCTGTTGTAGGCAGTCTCTATCATATCTGTGATTTCAGTGCGAAAAATGGTGTAACTCCAGTCAATTAATTCCGTTTGCCCTTTAAGAGTCAGCTCGTAGTTTCGTGATTTTTCTGGTTTCAGGTCGGGGTTGCCATGGTAGTACGGATCTGAGTTTGGCCAGTACAATTCGTTTACGGTCGGGGCTCTAAAAGCGGTTCCGTAGGAAAGTATGAGTTTTGCCTGCTCTATGTCACCAAAACCGATGGCGATGGAGCCGGTTGTAAAGTCCCCATAGGCTTCATTATCGTCATAACGCATACTGGCAATGGCTTCAAATTGCCCCTGGTTTGACTGAATTTGGGAGAAGAAGCCAATGTTTCCTCGCTTCTCAATCTGATAATTGGTGCTGCTTCTACTGACATCTTCATTGGTAAGATCCACGCCAGTAGTCAATATGTTGTGGTCGTCAATTTCAACATCAGATTTAAAATGACCATAAAGACGATCTGTGACAATGAGGCTGTCGGTGGTCGAAGTTGTGTCAGATTCTTCAGAATAGAATCCAATCTTTGAATTAAACTCTACAGCGTCATTGAGTTTAAAGATAATTTCGCCGCTGCCACTTTGAATAGTATTTTCGGTATAACTCCCTCCGGCGATGTCGGTGCCGGTATAGAAGTCACGGCTGTCGAATTCAACTGTGTTTTGGGTTTGAAAAAAAGCCAGATTGATTTTGGTTTTACTGTTGATCGTTGCAGACGATGCGAGGGAGGCCAGTAGTTCGTTGTAGCCATCCCGGTCGCTGTTGGTTCCGGTTTTTTGGGTGGTCGAGTTGTAGCCAGCAGTATGAGTAGCGGAGATATTGCCTGAAATATTGATACGTTCAGAATGATATTGAGAGCCAATCCGGAGCTCTATGGTGTCATAATTGCCGACGGTGGTTCCAATAGTTCCGCTATATGTTTTGTCGTTATTGAAGCTTTTGTTTGTGAATACCTGAATAACGCCAGCCATGGCATTAGCACCGTAGAGGCTCGAAACCGGACCTCTTACAATTTCAATTCTTTCAATGGTGGCAAGTGGAATGTGATTTAGAGCCATGGTTCCAAGAGTTGCGCTTCCAGCAGGAACGCCGTCAATCAGAACGGTTATTTTGTTTGCCGGCATGCCTCTAAGGAAAATGGATGTGCTTGAGCCTTGACTGCCGCTGCTGGAAACAATGACTCCGGGAGTGTGTTTTAATAGTTCTGTAAGGTCGGCAGCCCCACTTTCCTGAATGTCCTTGGCTGTGATGACTGTCGTTGCGCTCAGGGAATCCGTTTTGCTGGTTTGAGTACGTGTTGCGGTCACGACAATATCTGATGTGGCAAGCGTATAGGTAGCAAGAAGCATCAAGGGGATAAGACGAAATGGCTTGATCATGGGTTTTCCTGTTTGCAAGAGTAATCAGTATCTTTGATCAGTCAAAAGATGGTGATAAAGATAGTTTTCTTGTGGGGATGAACTGGCGTAAATAGGATGCATGGATGGAATATCAGTGCGCTATTGGCCTTGTTGTTCTCCGCAACAAATTAGCAACCAGAATATGAAGGATTTGTTTTCAGGTTTGGGTTATTAGGTCGAGAATCTTCTGACCTTAGCTGCACTGTTGTTGGGGCAGTGTCAGAATTTAACTGAATTTCCCGGTTTTCATATTCTGAATATCAGAACCAGGCAATATTAAGAAAAAGGAAGATAAAGCTCAAACGCTAAATTAAATTGAGCTTGATGAAGGGAAATACAAAAGGCTGATCAGCGGATGCTGATCAGCCTTAACAGAAAAACGTTTCAGGCGTCTGCTTACAGAGCTACCACATTTTCAGCTTGAGGTCCCTTTTGACCTTGGCCAACAGTAAATTGTACTTTTTGACCTTCTTTCAGAGTTTTAAAGCCAGTGCCTTGGATAGCGCTGAAGTGAACGAACACATCCGGGCCATTATCCTGTTGAATAAATCCAAAGCCTTTGGACTCGTTGAAGAATTTTACCTGGCCTGTAATGGTTTCAGACATAGTCTTGATCCTGTATTTTCATTAAATTCTTAGTTCTTTAGGCGTGAAATATAGATATTACTTATGAAACACAGGACGAGTACTAACAGAGGGACTTCGTAATGCTTTACATAACAATAGCCATATTCTACGGCTGTGAGTCACTATACGCCGCCCTAGTGCTAAGTCAACGCATTTTTATTAAATATTTTTTGGGTAACTTTTAAATCATTGATTTATAAATGAAAGCGATTATTTGAGTGTTGAAATTGGTGCAGGGTGTTGCTGACAGTGGTTGGAATCAGCTTCGTTTGATGGATTGAATGAAGCCTGCTAACCAACTGGTCAGGTGTAGGTTTTAATTGATTGTCAGATCATTATGAAGCCATCATTGTTCATAGCTATTGTCAACTTACCCACGTATAATTGCCGGCCGAATTTTTTAGAGCGCGCGATTCCAAGGCGCATATATATTGGATGGAGAACATTAATGGCGTTAGAACAAACTTTGTCGATTGTGAAACCTGATGCAGTGGGCAAAAATGTAATTGGCAAAATTTACAGCCGGTTTGAAACTAATGGTTTGAAGGTTGTGGCTGCCAAAATGAAACTATTGAGCCGGGCAGACGCTGAGGGGTTTTATGCAGAGCATAAAGGTCGTCCCTTTTTTGATGCTTTGGTTGAGTTTATGACTTCCGGGCCAGTGATGGTACAAGTGTTGGAAGGAGAAGGGGCCATTGCCAAAAATCGCGAGCTGATGGGAGCGACCAATCCGAAAGAAGCGGCAGAGGGGACAATTCGTCGTGACTTTGCGGAGTCTATTGATGCCAATGCGGTACATGGGTCTGACTCTCCTGAATCGGCAGCCAGAGAAATAGCGTATTTCTTTGCTGCCAGTGAGGTTTATGGCGGTTAATTATTGTTATCTTTCCTGAATAGGATGTTATGGGGAGCTTTGGCTCCCTTTGTTGCTTAAATAGAGGGTTTGCAGATGTCATTATCTGGTGACGAAAGAGTTAATCTGATGGGGATGACAATCTCTCAGTTGGAGGATTTTTTCGTGCAAATGGGGGAGAAGAAGTATCGTGCTGTCCAAGTGGTTAAGTGGATTCATCAGCGCGGTGTCTCATCTATTGAGGAAATGACAGACATCTCCAGATCTTTAAGAGAAAAGCTTGCAGGGATTGCTGTAATCAATGCTCCCGAAGTGACTTATCAGAAGGACTCCAAGGATGGCACCCGAAAGTGGATTATGAAAATGCCGGGCGGTAGCAGTGTAGAGACTGTTTTTATCCCAGAAGAGGGACGTGGAACACTATGCGTCAGCTCACAAATAGGCTGTTCTCTGGATTGTTCGTTTTGTTCGACTGGAAAACAAGGTTTTAATCGCGACCTTACTGCGGCGGAGATTATTGGTCAGGTCTGGCTGGCGGTAAAGTCTTTTGATCAGCCAGGACAGAAGCGCGAGCGCAGAGTAACGAATGTTGTCATGATGGGTATGGGTGAGCCTTTATTGAACTTCGATAACGTGATCGCAGCAATGAATCTGATGATGGAGGACAATGCTTATGGTCTCTCCAAGCGCAGGGTTACCTTGAGTACGTCCGGAGTTGTACCGGCGATAGAGCAAATGCATGGTGTTACCGATGCCTGCTTGGCTTTGTCTCTGCACGCGCCAAATGATGAGTTGCGGAACCAACTTGTGCCGATTAATCGAAAGTATGGTATCGAGAAGACCTTGCAGGCATGTAGAGCGTATTTGGATCAGTTGGGCGACAAGCGCGTGGCAACAATTGAGTATACCCTGATTGATGGTATCAACGATGAGTTTCAGCATGCCCAGGAACTGGCTCAGGTGTTAAGGCAAATACCCTGTAAAATCAATCTGATACCCTTTAATCCGTTTCCAAATTCGGGCTATCGTCGGCCGAGTAATAATAGAATTCATCGTTTCCGAGAAACCCTTCAGCAGGCTGGTTATAATGTTACGGTCCGAAAGACCCGCGGAGATGATATTGATGCAGCCTGTGGTCAGTTGGTTGGTCGGGTGCAGGATTTAACTAAGCGAAATCAGCGATTTATAGATGCTGTACAATTAGGTGTTTCTGCGGCTGAGCGGGCTCACACACGGTAAAAACATGAGAATGACCATGAAGAAGCTATTTGCAGGCCTGATTGTATTGTTGATGACCTCTTGTGTAACAACGACAACGAGTGATTTGACCAAAGAAAAAGATCTATCCAAGGCCGAAAGTGCCTATGTAGAAATCGGTTATCGTCAAGCTCAACAGAATAATTTTCAGCAAGCCAAGATGTCCTTCGGCAAAGCTTTGGATATTAATTCGAAGTCAGCTGGGGCATATATGGGCTTGGCTGTTGTCTATGGACAGGAGCATGAGCCTGAGCTGGCAGAGAAGAATTTTAGTAAAGCTATCAGGTATGACACTACGCAGGAATCCCGTTTTCAATACGCCACCTGGTTGTACAATGAACAGCGTTTTAAAGAATCTATCAAGCAGATGGAGGTTGTGGTTGATGACACTTTATATGGAAAGCGGCCACAGGCATTCGATATTCTTGGCATAACCAATCTACGTGTTGGTAATACTCAGGAAGCTATTCAGAATTTTAAAAAATCCATCGTTTTGAACCAACAGTTTGTATCCCCACGCATTAGCTTGGCTAACGTTTATGCTTCAGAAAAAGATTTTGTGAAAGCATATGAAGCCTATAACGGTTTTGTTGGGCTTGTGAAGATAAACCTCGCCAAGCAGACACCTGCAACGCTTTGGCTTGGTATTCAGCTCGCCAATGTCAATAAGGATACAAATGCAGAAGCCAGCTATTCGCTGCAGTTGGAGCAATTGTTTCCAGATAGTCGTGAGTATAAGGCTTATAAAATGTGGAAAAAGCAGCAGTAGATCTGTCTTATGAATAAAAACAAGCCGAATCCGATTACCCGGCGTAAAAGTCGTCAAATTATGGTGGGTAATGTTCCTGTGGGTGGTGATGCGCCCATTTCTGTGCAAAGCATGACCAATACAGAAACCTGTGATGTGGATGCCACTGTTGCACAGGTGCAGAGTCTTGAACGTGCAGGAGCAGATATTGTGAGAATTTCGGTTCCCTCTATGGACGCTGCTGAAGCGTTTGGCGCGATTAAGTCCCGAGTTAAAGTTCCGCTTGTTGCAGACATTCACTTTGACTACAAGATCGCCCTGAGAGTGGCAGAGTTGGGAGTGGATTGTCTTCGGATTAACCCTGGCAACATTGGTAGCGAGGACCGTGTTCGTTCAGTGGTGGCTGCCGCGCGCGACAGAGGTATTCCCATACGTATTGGGGTAAATGCCGGTTCACTTGAGAAAGATTTGCAAAAAAAATATGGAGAGCCGACGGCTGAAGCATTGGTGGAATCGGCGTTAAGGCATATCGATATCCTTGATCGGCTGAACTTTCATGATTTTAAGCTAAGTCTTAAAGCTTCCGATGTTTTTCTGGCCGTAGAAGCCTATCAATTGATAGCTGATCAAATCGAACAGCCATTGCACTTGGGTATTACTGAGGCAGGTGGATTGAGATCAGGAACCGTGAAATCCGCTGTTGGTCTGGGTATGTTGCTGCGACAGGGGATTGGCGATACCTTGCGAGTTTCTCTGGCCGCTGACCCGGTCGAAGAGATCAAAGTCGGATTCGATATATTAAAAAGTCTGAAACTCCGCAATAAGGGTATTAACTTTATTGCCTGTCCATCATGCTCCAGACAAAATTTTGATGTCATCAAGGTCATGAATGAGTTGGAAGCCCGGACAGAAGATATTCTGACACCTTTGGATGTTTCGGTTATTGGGTGCGTGGTGAATGGTCCGGGTGAGGCCAAGGAAACGGTCATTGGCTTGACTGGTGGAACGCCCAATAATCTGATCTATATCGATGGTAAACCCAATCACAAAGTTACTAATAATAACCTGGTAGATGAGTTGGAAAGGCTGATCAGATCGAAGGTTGCTGAAAAGAACAAGCAGCAACAGGATCTCATTACCAAGGCTTAAATTTCTAAGGAAAAAAACGTGTCTCAAATTCAATCCATTCGTGGAATGTATGACTTGTTACCGGGAGATTCATACCGATGGCAATATCTTGAGTCCAAGATCAAGCAAGTCACCGATGAATATGGTTACAGTGAAATTCGTCTGCCAATTGTTGAGCAGACGGCATTGTTTAAACGCAGTATTGGGGAAGTTACCGATATTGTCGAAAAAGAAATGTATACCTTCCCTGACCGCAATGATGAAAGCCTGACATTGCGCCCGGAGGGTACGGCAGGCTGCGTAAGAGCGGCTTTACAGCATGGGTTGCTGCATAATCAGACTCAGCGGCTTTGGTATTTCGGACCGATGTTTCGTTATGAAAAGCCGCAAAAAGGGCGGAACCGTCAGTTTTATCAGTTTGGTATTGAATCATTTGGTATGACTGGTCCGGACATAGATGCCGAGGTGATTCTTTTGTCCGCAAGACTCTGGAAGCAGCTTGGTTTTTTTGATCATGTTACTCTGGAGTTGAATACTTTAGGGAGTAGCGAGGGTCGAGCTAAGTACCGTAAAGCACTGGTTGATTACCTGGAATCTTATAAAGACCGCCTCGATGAAGACAGTCTGCGCCGCCTGTATTCCAATCCGTTAAGAATATTGGATTCAAAAAACAAGAAAACTCAGGAGCTTTTAGACGAAGCGCCGAAGTTTGATGAATTTTTAGATGACGAAAGTCGAGTTCATTTTGAGCAGCTGAAACAGAGGCTTGATAATGCCGGCATCCGTTATGTGTTAAATCCGAGACTGGTTCGTGGTCTGGATTATTATGGTAAAACCGTTTTTGAATGGACAACCGATAAGCTTGGAGCTCAAAGCACTATTTGTGCTGGAGGCCGGTACGACGGCCTGGTGGAACAATTGGGTGGAAAACCAACTCCTGCGGTTGGATTTGCTATGGGAGTTGACCGCATCGTGTTGTTGTTGGAAACACTGGGATTGTTTCCTGCTGATGTCGGTCATAATGTGGATGTTTATTTTATGGCTGTGGGTGAACAAGAAGAGTTGTTTGCCCAGCGTTTTAGCGAGCAGCTTAGAGATGAGTTTCCGGGACTGAAAATGCAAATGAATTGCGGTGGTGGCAGCTTTAAGAGTCAGATGAAAAAGGCGGATAAGAGCGGCGCTCATATCGCTTTGATCATTGGAGCTGACGAACTTGCCCGTCAGCAGGTTGCGATCAAAGATCTACGCACAACAGGTGAACAGATACTGGTTGGGTTCTCTGAACTGGCGGTTCAACTGAAACAAAAATTACCTCAATAATACTAGTTGAAGGAGTGAATGAGTGTACGATACCGATGAAGAACAAATAGAAGCGTTAAAAAAATGGTGGCATCAGTATGGGAATACCCTGATTGTTGCAATTATCGTGTTTATCGCTGGATATTTTGGTATCAATTATTACCAGCATAGTGTTCAGAGCACGAAAGAGCAGGCATCTGATGTTTATCAGAAACTGGTTGATATGAATATTGAAAATCAAACCTTGTCGGCTGAACAGAAGGGCGAGGCTGAGAAATTGATCGATCAGTTGAAAACCGATTATGACAAATCCACCTATGCCGTATTTGCAGCAATGTATGGTGCCAAGTTTGATGTTGATGCGCAGGATCTTGATGCGGCACTGACTGAGTTGCAATGGGCGCTGGAACATAATAAGGATGATGCTTTAGGCAAAACGCTGAGGTTACGGATTGCCCGTATTCAGCTGGCCCAGGGCAAAACTGATGAGGCTCTAAAAACCATTGCTGTGGATGCTGGTGCCCAGGTTGCCAATTTTGAGGAGCTTCGTGGCGATATATATCTGGCAATGGGAAAAGTAGATGATGCCAGAACAGCTTTTCAGTTGGCATATAATGATGCCAAAGAAAAGCAATTGAATCGTCCTGTGTTGGAAATGAAGTTAAACGACCTTGCGGTAACTGAATAATGAGTTTGTTCCGGATATTTTTTGCATTAATCCTGGCTATAGTTATTACCTCCTGTGCCGGCAATAGTATTAAGCCAACTCCTCTGGATGAGTCATTCCAGCCAAAGGTTGATATACATAATGTATGGTTTCGCTATTTATCCGATGAAGGAACCAAAAGTGCATATCAGCAGTTGGAGCCCGTCGTAATTGAAGGACTGGTATACGGCATAGCATCAACCGGTGCATTCCAGGTAGTTGATCTCAAGACAGGAAAGGTGAAGCTGGCAGGAGATGTAGGCGAAGAAATATCCGGTGGGCTCGGAACTGATGGCGATTGGTTGTTTTTCGGAACTTCTAATGGTGACTTGGTTGCAGTAGACAGGTTGTTTAGAGAGCAATGGAAAGTGCATTTGTCCTCAAGATTGCTTACTCAACCTGTGGTTTCAGAAAACCGGGTCTTTGTGTCGGTACAGGATGGAAAGTTGCAGGCGCTTGATCGTAACACAGGCTCTCAGTTATGGCAGTTCGATAGCGCTTCTCCGCGTTTGACTGTGATAGGTAATGGTCGGCCGGAGGTTCATGGTGACCAGCTAATTGTTGGTTTTGATAGCGGAAAGCTGGTGGGATTTAATCCCAGAACCGGTGAGCAACTTTGGGAATATGTTGTCGCCGAAGCCAGTGGACGTAGTGATCTGGATCGTATCAGTGATGTGGATGGGCGATTGTTGTTTGTTGATAATGCAGTCGTCGCTTCTGCAGCAAATGGCTCGACGGTGGTAGTGGATCTTGCTACCGGGCGTAAACTCGAATCGTTTTCTGAAGCGAGTGACCGGGGTGTAGTTGCTGCCAATGGATTGCTGTATCTGGTTTTGAAAGACGATGTGATCGTGGCAGTAAATCCGAAAACTCACGAAGAAGTTTGGCGCCAGGATGCTTTTAAGTACCGTACTCTGGGTAACCCTGTTGATTGGAATGGTTATTTGGCTGTTGTCGATGTGAAGGGGTATCTGCATTTGCTGGATTTTAACGATGGCAGTCTTGTCGGTCGTTATCATGTAGATTTCTTTGGTGTCCGGTCGACGCCTGTTGTGGGTGGCGAGTACCTCCTGGTTCAGGGAAACAGTGATCGTTTAAAAGTATTTTTAACTCAGGAAATTCAACACTAAATGACCCCTGTAATTGCCCTTGTGGGCCGCCCTAATGTGGGGAAATCCACTTTATTTAACCGCCTGACCAAAACCAAAGATGCATTGGTCGCTGATTTTTCCGGTTTGACACGGGATCGAAAATACGGCGATGGTAAAGTAGGTCATCGTCCGTATATTGTGGTCGATACCGGTGGTATTAGTGGATTTGAAGAAGGGCTTGATGCAGAGATGGCTGGCCAATCTTACGCTGCAATTGATGAGGCAGACGCTGTTCTGTTTCTGGTCGATGCTGCTGAAGGTGTAACGGCAGCGGATCATATGATTGCCCAGACTCTGAGAGCCAAAAACAAGCCGGCCTGGTTGGTAGTCAATAAAACTGATGGTCGGGATGAAAGTGTCGCTGTCGCTGATTTCTTTGAACTTGGCATGTCAGCAGAGCCCTATCCTATTGCTGCTTCGCACAATCGCGGTGTGCGGAGTCTGATTGAAGAGGTTCTGGATTCTTTTCCTGAACCTGATTTTGAAGTGGATGCTGAGGAAAATGATCTTGGTATTCGCATTGCGGTAGTTGGACGACCAAATGTGGGTAAGTCCACGCTTGTTAACCGGATGTTGGGTGAAGACAGGGTCGTGGTATATGACCACCCTGGCACCACCATGGATTCTATTTATATTCCATATGAACGGAACGGCCAGAAATATACCCTGATCGATACGGCCGGTGTTCGCCGCCGTAAAAATGTTGAAGCCGCTGTTGAGAAATTTTCAATCATCAAAACACTCCAGGCGATTCAGGATGCCAATGTTGTGATCCTGGTGCTTGATGCCCGTGACAGTGTTGTGGAACAGGATCTGCACATGTTGAGCTTTGTGCTGAATGCTGGCCGGTCTCTGGTGATTGCTATTAATAAATGGGATGGTATGCACCCCGACGGTCGGGATAAGGTCAAACATGACCTGGAATGGCGAATGGAATTTCTGTTCGATTGGGCTGACTTTCATTTTATTTCTGCAATGCATGGAACGAATGTCGGGCATTTGTATGAGTCTGTGCAGGTTGCCTATGACTCGGCATATGCGAAATGGCAAACCAACCGTCTGACCACAATTCTTGAAGGCGCTATTGAGCAACATCAGCCCCCGATGATCAATGGTCGTCGTATCAAGTTGCGTTATGCCCATCAAGGCGGTTCTAATCCACCAATTATTGTGGTGCATGGCAATCAGGTTGATAAGTTGCCGGGCAGCTATACGCGTTACCTCGAAAATACCTTTAAGAAGGTTCTGGGGGTTCGCGGTACGCCGATACGTTTTGAGTTTAAATCCGGTGAAAACCCTTATGTTCAACCGAAGTTTAAGAATAACCGTAATACCACGCGCAAAGACAAGTTAGGTGCTCGTGGTCGTCGCATTGAACGCAATACCGGCCGAAAAAAAGACTGACTAATCTTTCCAAAACGGTTTCTGAATTTCCCGACGCAGATCCGTTTTGGTTATTCCCATATCCTTCAACAGAAAACCAGATATCTCCATGAGTTGTTTGCGTTGCCGATAGTTTCTGTTCCAACGCCCCACTCGCCTTCCGATTTTTTTTAGTTTTTCTAATAGATTAAGCCTTGCCTTAAGCGGTGAAGAACACCCTGCTGCGCATTTATATGTGTTTTCCATCTTTTATCTCCTGGTCTTTTAGTGGTTAAAATAGGAAAACATTTACCGTATGAATAATGTTATTTTCTTAAAGACCTATTAGGAAAACTTATGGATGACCGGTGGCCGCATTTTTTGAAAGCATTCTGGGTGCTGGATGTCGTTGTGCGAAAGGGGAGTTTTTCTGCGGCGGCTGAATGCTTAAATGTCAGCCAATCAGCTGTCAGTCAGCAGATTCGTTTGCTGGAGAGTGAATATGGTCCTTTGTTTGATCGTCATCCCAGGCAGTTGAAGCCAACGGAATCATGTCTTGGGTTGGCCGGCCATTTACGCAAGGGGTTCAGCCATATTGAAGAAGGGGTTATTGTCAGTCGCCAAAAAAGTAACCAGATTACCCTCTCTGTTTTGCCATCTATTGGCAGTGCATGGTTGATTCCCAGGTTGCATAAGTTTCAGGAATTATATCCAGATATCGAAGTTCGTCTGTCCATGAGTGGAGCGCTGGTTGATTTCTCTGATACTGGCCTTGATGCTGGCATCCGTTTGGGAACAGGGGATTATCCTGACTTGATTGCCCGGCCATTATGCGATGATGAAGTATTTCTGGTATGCAGTCCCACCAGACTGAAAGAGTTCTCCCAGCCTCCGGTTTTTTCCGATTTACGACAACAATTACTGATTTATGATAACGCTCGTAGCGATCAAAACTGGCCGGCCTGGGTTAAGGCCACTGGACAGGATGATATTCCTGTGCGGCAGAAACTGATGATCAGCGACTCTGGTCAGGTAATCCGTTTGGCTTTGTCCGGGCGTGGTGTGGCTTTGGTGCGTAGGGTGTTGGTAGCGGATGAACTGGCTTCTGGCGAGCTGATCAAGCTGTTCGAAGTCAGTCTTAAGCTGACGAGTCAGTATTATTTTGTATTGCCTAAACGATCAAGGGGGCAGCCTGCAGTTGCTGTGTTTTATGAGTGGCTAAAATCCGAATTCGAGCCTTATCGCAGTTAATAGATTCAGCCGTTCAGTTTTTTCTCTACTTTGGACAGTACTCGCCCCTGATGTAGCCGGGTTTCGATGACATCGCCGACTTCGACCTGGGAGAGTGAAGTGATTGCTGTCTGCTGTTGGGACAACGTTATGCTATACCCCCGTTCCAGAGTGGCCAGCGGGCTGACGGCATTGAGCTCTCTGGCATTGGCTCTGAGTGCCTCAGATCGCTTTTGTATTATCAATCGTATTGCTTGTAACAGGGAGTTATGCGTGCGATTCAGTTCTTTCTTTAACTGATTCAGCGTTTCGTCCGGGGTATGACTCATGAGGCGCTGATGTTGCAAAATCAGCATTTGATTTGATTGATAAAGTGATTGTCGAATTGCTCTGGCCAGTTTTTCCTGCAGATTATCCAGGCGCCGGTTTTGTTCTGTCAGCAACTGTCCAGGATGACGCAGGCGTTTGTGAAGATGCTCCACGATCATGGACTTTTCTTGCAGAATTTTGCCCATTGCCCGCCACAGTATTGATTCATACTGATCCAGTGTTTGCATGTACTCTTGCTGATCCGGACTCAACAGTTCAGCCGCCGCAGATGGTGTCGGAGCTCTGACATCGGCTACGAAGTCAGCAATAGTGAAATCTATTTCATGACCAACTGCACTGACAACCGGTATCTGGCTTGCCGCGATTGCTCTGGCGACACTTTCTTCATTGAAAGGCCATAAATCTTCCAGAGAGCCGCCACCGCGTCCCACAATCAGGACGTCGGCGCTGGCATGCTCATTAGCCAAAGTAATGGCCTTGCAGATCTGTGGTGCCGCGTTTTCACCTTGTACGGCCACCGGATATATCAGCACTTCAATAGCAGGGAAGCGGCGCTTGAGTACGGTAAGAATGTCCTGGATAGCCGCTCCGGTTGATGAGGTTATGACACCTATCCTGGTTATCCTGGATGGAAGTGGTTGT
Organism: Gynuella sunshinyii YC6258; assembly: GCF_000940805.1. Taxonomy (GTDB): domain Bacteria; phylum Pseudomonadota; class Gammaproteobacteria; order Pseudomonadales; family Natronospirillaceae; genus Gynuella; species Gynuella sunshinyii. The sequence goes on from NZ_CP007142.1 coordinate 2,507,093, forward strand.
TTTTTGCCGGGATCAAACAGTCCCTCCAGTTCCAGCTTTTCCTTCAGAGCCAAAAAAGCCTGTTGCAGCGCACCTTCACCGGCTGGTCGGACAGAGGAGGCGATCAGTTGATAATCTCCTCTGGGCTCATACAGACTCAGACGGCCGGAAACAATGACAGAGTCTCCATGCTTTGGGATGTATCGACCTACAGAGGATTTAAACCAGGCCACTCTGATCTGTGCTTTGCTATCCTTTAATGTGAAGTAAATATGCCCTGATGCCGGTTTGGCCAGATTGGATATTTCCCCCTCAACGGCAATACTTCCGTAATGGGTTTCCAGTAAAAAACGGATCTGGTGGTTGAGCTGCGTCACGCTCAGTGCTTGGGGGGGCGCTGTTGCAAAGGTTTCAGAATGAGGGGGTTGCTGGCCGGTCATTATCAACACTGCTTCCTTAACCTGATTGGAGTGCCGATTATGGCAAAAGGGGCGGATGGCGCTGCTGTTGGTTTGGTTAACTTAGGGAACGTGCAGGAAGGTTTTGATAAACCGGCATAGTGTCCCAAAGCGACCCTCAAAAATATATGACCCAGACTAAGGCAGCTTAGATAAACGCGCGATTAAACCATAAAACTTTTATTGAGTCCAAATGCAGTTATAATGCCGCGCCAAATTTCCAGCCAGTAGTTCCAGGCTGATTTTCCTGTCAGCAGTGCGAACTACATTGAGATGAGGTAGAACATAAATGCTTAGAATTAAAGACGATGCACTGACCTTTGACGACGTTCTTCTGGTTCCAGGTTATTCAGAAGTTCTGCCAAAAGATGTTTCTCTGAAAACTCGTGTCAGTCGGAATATCGAGCTTAATATCCCGCTGGTTTCAGCAGCGATGGATACTGTGACTGAGGCCCGTCTCGCAATTGCCATGGCACAGGAAGGCGGCCTTGGTATCATTCATAAAAACATGACCATCGACGAGCAGGCAGCGCAAGTTCGTGCAGTGAAAAAGTTTGAGGCAGGTGTGGTTCGCGATCCAATTACCATTTCTGCTGACGCCACCGTTCGTGAGCTATTAACCCTGACCCGCGAAAACAATATTTCCGGTGTACCGGTGATGCGCGGTGACGATCTGGTCGGTATTGTGACCAGCCGTGATGTCCGCTTTGAGAAAGACATGTCTTTGCAGGTGGACCGTATTATGACTCCCAAAGAAAAACTGGTAACAGTTAAAGAGGGAGTGAGTGCGGAAGAGATTAAAGACTTGCTGCATCGCCATCGTATTGAAAAAGTGTTGATGGTAAACGATGAGTTCAAATTGACGGGTTTGGTCACGGTTAAAGATATCAGTAAATCCCAGGCGTGGCCCAATGCCTCTAAGGATGTTGATGCCAGTTTGCGGGTGGGGGCTGCCGTTGGAACCGGGGCAGACACCGGAGATCGGGTTGCGGCACTGGTCAAAGCGGGTGTGGATTTGATTATTGTTGATACCGCTCATGGTCACTCCAAAGGTGTGATTGATCGGGTACGTTGGGTCAAACAGAATTTTCCTGAAGTGGATGTGGTCGGAGGCAACATTGCCACGGCGGCGGCGGCTCTGGCATTGGTCGAGGCTGGAGCCGATGGCGTGAAAGTCGGCATTGGCCCTGGTTCCATTTGTACGACCCGGATTGTCGCCGGTATTGGGGTTCCGCAAATTACTGCGGTGGCAGATGTGGCAGAAGCATTAAAAGGTACTGGCATTCCAGTGATTGCCGACGGTGGCATTCGATATTCAGGTGATATTGCCAAAGCGATTGCGGCCGGTGCATCTGTCATTATGGCGGGGAGCATGTTTGCAGGTACCGATGAGTCTCCAGGAGAAGTTGAGCTGTTTCAGGGACGTGCCTATAAGTCCTATCGTGGCATGGGGTCATTAGGGGCGATGGCCCAGTCGCAGGGATCTTCAGACCGTTATTTTCAGACTGTTGAAAGCGGCGTGGAAAAACTGGTTCCCGAAGGTATTGAGGGTCGTATAGCGGTTAAAGGGCCCTTGGCTGCGGTATTGCATCAGCAGATGGGTGGGTTAAGAGCCTCCATGGGATATACCGGATGTCGCACAATCGAGGAAATGCGTACCAAGCCTGAGTTTGTCCGGATTACCGGTTCCGGTATCAAGGAATCTCATGTGCACGATGTGCAGATAACCAAAGAGGCACCGAACTACCGCCTGGGTTAAGCTGTTCGAATTTTGACGGGCTGCGGCCCGTTTTTTCTTTTTGCTCGTATATTTTTGTTGGAGTATCCACGACATGGCTCATTTGGACATTCATTCCCAAAAAATCCTGATTCTGGATTTTGGTTCTCAATACACGCAACTCATTGCCCGTCGGGTACGGGAGATCGGTGTCTATTGTGAGCTGCATGCTTTTGATATGTCGGAAGAAGACATTAAAGCCTTCCAGCCCAATGCCATCATTTTATCTGGTGGGCCGGAGTCTGTGACTGCTGGAGACACCCCCCGGGTGCCTCAGGTGGTGTTTGAAATGGGGTTGCCGGTACTGGGTGTCTGCTACGGCATGCAGGCGATGGCTGCACAGATGGGAGGGCAGGTATCCACCTCTGATCACCGCGAATTTGGATATGCCGAAGTCAAAGTCGAAGGTGATTCAAAGCTGTTGGGCGGTTTGTCTGATCGTCATGATAATGAGGCAGACCTGTTGGATGTCTGGATGAGTCATGGCGATAAGGTAACGGCCATGCCGGAAGGGTTTAGTTTGATGGCTTCCACGCCCAGCTGCCCGATTGCCGGGATGGCGGATGAGAAACGTCGTTTTTATGGCGTACAGTTTCACCCTGAAGTCACTCATACTCTGAAGGGCAAAGAAATTCTGGACCGCTTTGTCCGTACCATTGCCGGTTGTGATGGATTATGGACTTCCGACAATATCATTGATGACCTGGTGGATAAGGTTCGTGCACAGGTGGGGAGTGCTAAAGTGCTGCTGGCTTTGTCTGGCGGTGTCGACTCTTCAGTGGTCGCGGCCTTGCTGCATAAGGCAATCGGCGAGCAGCTGACCTGCGTATTCGTTGATAATGGCCTGTTACGTAAAAATGAGGGCGATATGGTGATGTCCATGTTTGCCGAAAACATGGGCGTAAAAGTGATACGCGCCAATGCTGAAGACTTGTTTTTAACGCGCTTGCAAGGTGTTTCGGATCCGGAGCAGAAGCGGAAAATCATTGGTAATACATTTATCGAAGTCTTTGACACTGAGGCTGGCAAACTCAAAGACGTGAACTTCCTTGCACAGGGTACGATCTATCCAGACGTCATTGAATCCGCAGCATCCAAAACCGGCAAGGCACATGTGATCAAATCCCACCATAATGTGGGAGGTCTTCCGGAAGATATGAAATTCGAACTGGTTGAGCCATTGCGCGAACTGTTTAAAGATGAGGTTCGCAAGCTGGGCCTCGCGCTTGGGTTGCCTTACGACATGGTTTATCGCCATCCATTTCCAGGTCCGGGATTGGGGGTGAGAATTCTTGGTGAAGTGAAAAAGGAATACGCAGATATTCTGCGTGAGGCCGACGCCATTTTCATTGAGGAATTGCACCGCGCTGACTGGTACCACAAGACCAGTCAATCATTTGCGGTATTCCTGCCGGTCAAATCCGTAGGAGTGGTTGGTGACGGCCGTCGCTATGAATGGGTTATTTCACTCAGAGCTGTGGAGACAGTGGATTTCATGACCGCCCGTTGGGCCCATCTGCCTTATGAACTGATCGAACGCGTATCAAACCGCATCATCAATGAAATCGAACACGTTTCCAGGGTGGTATACGATGTTTCCAGCAAGCCTCCTGCGACAATTGAGTGGGAGTAAGAGTAACCGGCGTTGCTGGATCGTTTCTGACAATGCCTGGTGCCAATAGGTAATCAATCCAAAAACCCAGTGCTATTGCTGGGTTTTTTGTTTTTGAATGCCATGAAAGGTGAGCTTGCTCGTTCATAGTATTGAACCAATACGGGCAAAGGTCTATCTCGCAGCCTCGGACAGAGCACCACCGGGTTCGGGGGCGTTTCAGAGTTCATAAAATAAAGCACGTTAAGCCAAACCCAATAGAACAGCCGTTGCACTTAGGATTAAAGGCCATCGTGGAAGCATCGATGTCAACTCAAGTGCTTTCTTGCAGAATGCCCTCAACGAACTCGGCGAACAAACGCGCCTTGGCTGTGGCAAGGCGCCCCGTGGGAAATACTGCCCATAGGTCAGTGTCAGGCAGCGACCAACTCTCCAGCAGGCGAAGCACACGACCCTCGGCCAACTCAGGCGCGAACATCCAGTCCGAGGCAATGGTTAGACCCATATCAGCGAGCACGGCGGCACGGATGCCTTCGGCGGCACTGAAGCGTGCTCGTCCATTTACCAGAACGGATACTTCCGTTGTCTCCCGATGGAATTTCCACACATTGTTCATCTGGCTGTAGACGATAGTTTCGTGGTTGGCCAGGTCGGCGGGTACCTGCGGTGTTCCCTTTCGCTTCAAGTATTCGGCGGTCGCCAGCACTGAGCAGCGCGAAGACGCCAGTTTACGCGCCACGGCGCTGCTATCGGCCAGTGTTCCCATTCTCAACGAGATGTCGATTCCTTCCGCGATCAGGTCAATCATTCGGTCATCCAACACTACGTCTATATCGAGACCGGGATGTGCCTCAAGGAACTGTGGCAGGCGCGGAATGATATGCAGGCGCGCGAATGTGGGTGCTGCCGAGATGCGCAGCCGGCCGGACAGTCCCTCACCGGCTCCCCGTGCGGCCAGCTCGGCCTCGTCCGCCTCCTGTATGGCCAGGAGCGCCCGTTCGTAGAAGCGCAAACCCGCTTCGGTCGGTGTCAACCCGTGCGTAGAACGCAGTAAGAGCTTCACTTGCAGCCGCTGCTCCAGCTGCGCCACGGTTTTGGACACCGCCGGTTGCCCAACGTCCAGCACGCGGGCAGCGCCTGAAAACGAACCGGCTTCCACCACGCGTACGAAGACGATCATTGCCTGCAATCGATCCATGTCATTCCTACTTGGAATAGATGTTATTGCTAGATCATATCTGCCATTCCTGTAAATAGACAACCATAATTCGATCAACAGCCTGTAGTGCTGAATATCCAACATTTTAAGAACAAGGAAATAATCATGATCGAGGTCTACGCCTATGCCACCCCGAACAGCATCAAGGTGCCTATCGCACTGGAAGAGCTGGGGCTGGATTACACCCTGCACTCTGTCAACGTAAAACAAGGGGAACAACAGCAGACGCAATTTCTCGCGCTCAATCCGAATGCCAAAGTGCCGGTACTCGTGCACACCGACACCGCAAGCAGCGAGCCTCTGGTGTTGAGTGAGTCGGCTGCCATCCTGGTTTATCTGGCCGAACGCCAGGGTCAGTTGCTGCCCGCCACCGGCGAAGCGCGCGCCCGCGTGTTCGAGCAGCTGTTCTTTCACGCTTCGGCCGTCAGTCCAAGCTTTGGCAACGCGGGCTTTTTTACCAAGCTGGCCAGCGAGCCGCAGCCACTGGCACAACAACGATTCTCCGGCGAGGCCGAGCGCGTGACCAGGTTGCTTGATGAACTGCTCGCCGAACGCAGCTTCATTGCCGGCGACGACTACAGCATCGCCGACATCGCTCATTTCGGTTGGTTCTGGCGCCGTGCTTTCGCCGGCGTGGAGCTGGAGGCTTATCCGAATCTGTCTCGCTGGTACGCCGCTGTTGAACAGCGTCCCGCCGTACAGCGCGCCATCACACGTATCAACGCGCTTGTCGCGTCCGCTTGAAAACCCAATCACTCACAACTGAGGAAATAACTATGTCCCGCTTCGATAACTACCGCAATACCTATCCCAATGCTCGCTTGACCCGGTCACCCGACGGCGTGCTCGAAATCGCCCTGCACACCAACGGGGACAAGCTCGTCTTCGACGGTCACACGCACGAACAGTTTGTCGATCTGTTTCACGACGTTGGCAGTGACCCCGACAACCGCGTGGTGATTCTTACCGGCAGCGGCGATGCGTTTATGGACGCGATCAGCCCCGAGGGCTTCGACTTCTTCACGCCGCGCGGTTACGACAAGATCTTCCGCGAAGGCAAGAAGGTGCTGATGAATATCCTCGACATTGAGGTGCCGCTGATCGCCGCACTCAATGGCCCGGTGTTATTGCATTCCGAATACGCGCTGCTGGCCGACATCGTGCTGGCCACACCGGATACGGTGTTCCAGGACAAGCCGCATTTTGATTTCGGCATCGTGCCTGGCGATGGCGTCAACCTGTTGTGGCCGGAAGTGATCGGCAGCGTGCGCGGTCGTTATTTCATCCTCACCCGCCAACAACTCGATGCGCAGACTGCAAAGGAATGGGGCGCTGTCAACGAAGTCGTCCCAGCCGAGCGCTTGTTAGCGCGTGCCCATGAGATCGCCAGTGAACTGGCGAAGTTGCCACCGCTGACCAGTCGCTACACCCGCATCGCACTGACTCAGAAACTGCGCCGGATCATCGACGAAGGTGCTGGTTATGGTTTGGCGCTGGAAGGCATCAGTGCGGCCGACGTGGCGCGTTCGATGAATCCGTCTGCCTGATTTTCGTAACAAGTAAGTCAGACGCTGATGTCTGACCCGTCATTCCCTTTTGAGGAGATTTTCCCATGTCACTGCAAGACAAACTTGATGCCTTCAAGGCTGACTACGAAGCCGGCAAGCCGCCTTACAGCGTGCCGTATTCAGTCATCGAAACCATGCATCGCGCCACTGCTGAACTGATTGCGTCCGATGCTGCGCAAAAGGCACTGAAGGCTGGCGACAAAGCACCTGCTTTCACGCTTAATGACCCGGATGGCAAGCCGGTATCATCCACCGATCTGCTGCGCCAAGGACCGCTGGTAGTGACGTTCTACCGCGGTGTCTGGTGTCCGTACTGCAATATGGAATTGCAGGCGCTGCAAGCCGTGTTGCCGGATATCCGTGCAGCCGGTGCCAACGTAGTGGCGATCTCGCCGCAGGTGGCCGCCAACAGTCGCAAGTCGGTGCGCCAGAACAAGCTGGAATTCCCAATTCTGTCGGACGCACACAATGATGTGGCTGCCGCATTCGGCCTGCGTTTCGAGTTGCAGGACTACCTGGTCGAACTCTACAAGTCGTTGAAGAACGACTTGCCTGCGTTCAATGGTGATCCGAGCTGGACGTTGCCAATGCCCGCGCGCTACGTCATCGCACCGGACGGCACCATCGTTTATGCCGAAGTGAATCCCGACTACACCCGTCGCCCCGATCCGTCGGAAATGCTGCCGGCCATTCGCAAGGCCGCGGTTTGAATCACCCGAATGCTGCTCGCTGCATGGCGAGCGGCGAGGAGTCATCATGTCACGCACTTTTCTCATTACTGGCGCAAGCAAAGGCATCGGCTTCGCGCTTTCGACACGACTTGCCGCTGCCGGGCATCACGTCGTTGGTTTGGCGCGCACCGCGCCGAGTGAATTTCCCGGCACATTTATTCCCGTCGATCTGAGCGACGATGAGGCCACACGCATGGCGTTGCACGACATCGCGCAACGCTTCGCACTGGATGGCGTGGTGAACAACGTTGGCCTCGTCCGTCCCGCGTTGCTGGCTGATGTTACCTTGCCCGCGCTGGATGAAGTCTTCAACGTCAATCTGCATCCCGCGCTGTTGGCCGTGCAGGCAGCGTTGCCCGGGATGAGAGCAAGAGGCTGGGGCCGCATCGTCAACATTTCCAGCCTGACCATTCTTGGCATGCCGCAACGTACCGCTTACGCAGCAGCCAAGGCGGCACTGGTCAGCTTCACCCGCAGCTGGGCACTGGAACTGGCCGATACCGGCATCACGGTTAATGCGGTAGCCCCCGGCCCAACCGAAACCGAATTGTTCCGCGCCAACAATCCGCCAAGCAGCGAAGGAGAGCGGCGTTATCTTGCGGGCGTGCCAATGGGGCGATTCGGGAAGCCCGATGAAATCGCAGCGACCATCGCGTTCCTGTTGTCTGAAAATGCTGGATTCATGACCGGACAGACCTTGCATGTCGATGGTGGTGCGTCTCTCGGACGCACCGCATTCTGACGGAGTGCTCTTCTTTGTCCTTGACCGCTGATAGTGCCTGATTTACCTATTCCGGACGCTTGTAGATGGGGCATCTTTACCCGGCTCGCGACCGCAGCGTCGCCACTCAGCGTGACGCTGCGGCTGCTTGAGCCTTGGTCTCGTGAAGTTTTTGATCAGGGTATTTTTCACGGTATTTATTGCATGTAGAAAAGTACCAAGCATCAGTACCATGAGAGGCATAATTGTTACCGGAATGGCATCAGAATGCTTGGCGTATTTCGTGTGAGTCAATACCTTCAAAGTAAATTCGGCATTATCTTGTTTTATTGCTGCAGTAGCGGATGCGGATGCTCTGCGTCGGCACCACCGGCACCATAGGGGCGAGTGATAATTTCAAGAAGATGGCTGTTGGGATCGTCGAAATAGACACCCCGGCCGTCATCCCAATGATTAATGGTGCCTGGCTGTTTGCGGAATGGGTCGGCCCAGTAAGCAAGCCCTTTTTGTTTGATGCGCTGGAAGATGGCATCGAACTCTGCCTCACTGACGAGAAAGGCAAAATGGCGCTGCGCAATTTCGCCATCGGTTTCGACAAGATCCAGTGATGTGTCATCGATCTGAACAACAGCGAAATGTCCCACCATTTTGTGCGGCGGCAAGCCAAGCATCTCGGTGTAGAATTTTGCGGTTGCCTTTTTGTCCTGTGTGACGACGATGATGTGATTTAAGGTGATGGTCATGTTGATCCCTTCGCGTTGCTGAGTATGAAAATACCACTGGCAGTGATCAGTTTAAACTTGGGACAAACCCTTGGCAGCCAGCCGCGTAATTGCTGTTGAATAAAGCTATAACGCGCCGGCCCCTTTTGAATATTCTCCTATTTGGCCAGCACGACATGGAGAGCGGTTTCGGTTGTAACCTGTTCCGTGACGGCATAGCCAAGGGACGGCAGATCGATGCCCGTGAACATTGCCTCTCCACGACCGAGGATTACGGGGGAAATTACCAGGTGCAGTTCATCGATCAGTCCGGCTGCAAGATACTGGCGCACTGTAGACACACCACCGCCAATCTTCACATTTTTACCTTGGGCTGCCGCCTTCGCTTTTTCGAGCGCGGCTTCGATTCCTTCGGTGACGAAATGGAACGTCGTGCCGCCGTCCATCTCAATGGGTTCACGGGGGTAGTGGGTGAGAATAAAGGTTGGTGCGTGATAGGGTGGGTTGTCCCCCCACCAGCCTTTCCAAGCCTGATCCGGCCACTCATCGCGAATGGGGCCGAACATATTGCGCCCCAGAATAAAGGCGCCGAAGCCGCTCATTGAGCGGACGGCATAGTCGTTGTCTATTCCCTCCGAGCCGCCGTCTGCGCCAATCATCTGTTTGAAAAACCGGGTGCCGAGCATCCATGTATGCAGTTCTTTTCCACCCTTGCCGAGAGGGTTCTCAAGGCTTTGCTCTGGTCCGGCACCGAAGCCGTCGATGGATAGGGAAAACCCTGAAACGATTACCCGGGTCATTGTTTGTTCCTCATTTTGTGTTAGACAAGTCAACTCATTAAATGCTTTGGCCGTTGCGCTTCGGTCAGGTGTTAGATGCCGCCTTGAAAACAGCCAACTGCGCGGCGAATGCACGTTTGAAAGCAGGTCGGGCTTCGCCGCGGGCGACATAGGCCGCAAGATTCGGATATTCCTCTAATATTCCCGAGCCATTTAGCCTGCGAAGCACTTGCACCATCAACAGATCGCCAGCCGTAAACACTTCCTCAAGCCAGTCAGCCTTGCCCAGTCGGCTGGAAAGTTCACTCAGTCTGTTGCGTATGCGATTCTCGACGACACGCAGGCGTTGTTCATGCCAAGTCTCGTTACTTTCCAGGTAGATGGCGACTTCGCGATTGACGATGGGCGGTTCCATCGTGTTGAGCGCGGCAAACATCCAGGTAATTGCCCGTGCCCGACTATTGGCTTCGTCCGGTAACAGTCCGCTATGGCGCTCCGCAATGTGGAACACGATCGCTCCCGACTCGAACAGGGTGAGATCGCTGTCTTCATAGGTGGGAATCTGCCTGAACGGATGCCACGTACGATGCTCGGGCTCTTTCATAGCTGTGAAGGCAACCAGCCGCACATCATAGGGCTGGCCCACTTCTTCAAAGGCCCAGCGGACAGGCATGTCGCGAGCCAGTCCCGCGCCGCGATCCGGTGATTCTTTAAATGCAGTAATGGTGGGGGACATATTCAATTCCCCTGTTCGGCTACCGCGGCGTCGAGGGTGGCGATATCGATCTTCTTCATCGTCATCATTGCTTCGAAGGCGCGTTTCGCTTTGGTCCGATCAGAACACGTCACCAGATCAAGCAGCCTTCTCGGTGTGACCTGCCATGAAAAGCCCCAGCGGTCTTTGCACCAGCCACATGCACTCTCCACACCGCCATTGTCGATGATCGCATTCCAGTAGTGGTCAGTCTCTTCCTGGGTTTCGGTCACCACCATAAAACTGACCGCTTCATTGGGCGAGAAATTCGGACCGCCATTAAGGCCGATGAACTGCCTCCCGAGCACCGTAAATTCGATGGTTAACTCGCTGCTTTCCCGGCCATCCGGAAAGTCACCGGGGGCCAGGTTGACCCGTTCGATATGGCTCTCAGGAAAGGTGGCGGCATAGAATTTCGCCGCCTTGAGGGCTTCACCATGGTCGAACCACAGGCAAGTAACGAGGTTGGTCATACCCGTTCTCCTCTTTTGTAGAGTTTAAATCGTTTGTTGCGGTTACTGAGTAGTCGCGTGGCGATACCCCATTTCGACAGACTTGCGCAAAAATTTTCAGTTACAAGTGGATGCCGTGTAGCCCAAATCACATGCTCAGGGCCTGGGTTAGGGCTTGTTCGACCTGGTTATCCACGCCACATGGCAAGCGGACGGAAGATTGCCCTATTTGGTGAGCGGACATTGCTTATACCGGCTTCCCATCTGCCGCCTCGAAATGCGCCATTTGCTCGGTGTACGCTTTTTTGAATGCCGGGCGGTCGGTCACGCGGGTCACATAAGCCTCGCTCGCCGGACGGTTGCCGAAAACACGGAGCTTTGATACGCGCAGCACATCCGCCATCAGCAGGTCCGCGACAGTGAAACGGTCAGCTGCCAGCCATTCACGCTCCTTCAGGATGCGCTCCATATGATCAAGACGGCTTTCCAGCCATCCGGCCAGACCGTTGTCCTTTGTACCGGTCACTTCCAGAAACCACCAGGGCACGGAGACCATCTCGATCGAGTTAAGCGCTGCAATAACCCATTGCAAGGTATGCGCTTCGCCAACAGGATCGCGCGGCATCAGCTTGTCGGATTTTCGGGCAAGGTGCAGCAGACAGGCACCGCTTTCGAATATCTGTATTTCTCCGTCGTTCAGAAACGGCACCTGTCCAAACGGTTGCTGCGCGAGATGATTAGTCTCGCGATCATCGAACGGGACGGTTTTCACCTCGTATGGAATCTCAGCTTCTTCACACGCCCATCGTAGCCGCAAATCGCGCACGAAACCTCGAGGGCGCTCAGGTACCCAGTCCAAGGTCCAGATAATCAATTCGCTCATGTTCCAATCCTGATTTCGCCTGTCTGTTTTATTTGCTGAGTAGTTCGATTTCTATTGAGGCAGATTAAGCTGCCAGGATACGCCAAAGCGATCAGCGACCCAGCTGTACCCTGTGCTGAATTCGTAGCGGTCAAGTGGCATCATTGTGGCCTTGCTTCGTATTTCGGGTGCAATCATGCCGATGGGAAGGGCCGCTTGGGCGGTGTCGCCAGCGCGATTGGAAAGGTACTTCGATCGACTACCTCCGGCGCTCCAAATTCGTCTTTCATGATGTTTCGTCCTCCCCTGGTTTCTAACGCGATTCAACATACGCTTTGAAATTATTCAGGATCGCCTGCCAACCATATGCGTTGCATATCAATAGAATTCTCCTCTTCCGCATCGAAAGTCGTCGTGACTTTCGTTGAATCATTCTGTGCTTCAAAGTTTGTTGTTATTCTCTGCCCGTTGGCCTGAGTAAGCGTACCTGTTCTTCCAGCTCTTCGATTCGCAGCTTCTGTTCTTGCAGAAGCTTGTCTGCATCTTTTTGTTCAATTCTTGGTGGAATGTGCTGTGGACAGTTTTTGTCCCAGGCTTCTACGGTAAATACTAATACCTGCTCTGCCCGGGCATGGTATTGATTTTGGCTGGGCATCAGTTGTGCCAGAAGTTCCGGGCTATCCTCAATCACTTTGGCTTTTCCCCAGATTTTAATCCGGATTCTATTGGTGTAATCGATTAGGAAAATAAAAGCTCTGGGGTTTTCGGCTAGATTGCCCTGACTGATAAACTGCCGGTTTCCTTGATAGTCAGCAAATGCAAGGGTTTTTCTGTCGATAACCTTTAAAAAGCCGGGAGGACCGCCGCGATGCTGTACATAAGGTTGACCGTAGGTATTGGTGGTCGCCAGGAAAAAGCTCCTTTGTTCGGCCACAAAGTCAGCCAGTTCAGGTGTTATTTCTGTTTGCCAACCACCGTATTGCTCCATTTGAGCATAAATATCTCTGGAGCCTTTTCGGAGCTGAATGGCTTTTACGCTTTTCGTAAAGGCAATGTCGCTTATGTAGTCCAATCTAACATACCTCACTTATTTAAAGGCCCAGTTCGTTTAACCCAGGGTGGTCTTCAGGGCGTCGACCCAAAGGCCAGAGAAGTTTTCGTTCTTCCGAGCTGATTGTGTGCTCATTAATACTCGCAATTCTACGGCGCATCAGACCATCATCATCGAACTCCCAGTTTTCATTTCCGTAGGCGCGAAACCATTGTCCGGAATCATCATGGAATTCATAGGCAAAGCGAACCGCTATGCGGTTGCCAGTAAAAGCCCATAGCCCTTTGATAAGTCGGTAGTCGAGTTCGCGGGTCCATTTGCGTATCAGCAATTGCGTTATTTCGTTTCGCCCGACCACGAACTCTGCCCGGTTACGCCATGAACAATTTTCCGTGTAGGCCAGAACGACTTTTCCGGGATCACGAGTATTCCAGGCGTCTTCCGCGAGGCGGATCTTTTTGATGGCAGTTTTTTCATCAAACGGTGGTAAAACAGGATTGGTCATTATGCTTCCTCTATTCAAAAACAAAGGGCAGCGATACGCCGCCCGGACTATTGACTTAAGCGACCATCGTTCTGACGGTTGGAAAGTCGATTTCAGTTCCCAGAACTTCATTCATGTAGTTAGTGAGTGTGTTTACTGCGACGTGGCCCACGATTTCGACGATTTCGGCATCGCTATAACCAGCCGTTCGGACGGTCTGCAAATCGCTTTCAGAAACCTTGCCCCGATGACGCGTAATTTGGGCGGCGAACTCGACGGCTACTGCGGCTTTTGCATCGCCAGAGGAGCCACAGCGATTCGCTTCAATTTCATCTTCGCTAAGTCCTGCCAGGTTAATGCCCAGATAGCGATGGGCGGCGAGACAGTAATTGCAGCCATTGATCTCAGCAACGGCAAGGGCTATACGCTCCCGGGTCTGAGCATTCAGTGAGCCGTTACTGAGAGCACTGTTCAGGTTCAAATAACCTTCAAGCGTTTTTGGACTATTGGCGATAATGCGAAACATATTCGGCACGCTGCCAAGAAGTTTGTTGACCGTTTCCAGAGACTTTTGGGCGGCTTCGGGTGCGGTTTCTATCGATGCCGGGGTTGGTATGCGTGACATGATTAGCTCCTAAGTGTTTTGGATTGGAGAGTGCAGGATACCGTTGATTTAAATATTAATAATTGGACTGAAATTGAATTGTCTATTACAAATACTGGAATAATAAGGGCAATGAGGTTGAGCGGTATTTAATGGATAAACTCGAACTGATGCGTGTGTTTGTTGAGGTTGCAGAATGTCAGAGCTTCGTCGCTGCCAGTCGTAAGCTGGACGTGTCTGCACCCGCTGTAACCCGCTCTGTTGCGCAGCTAGAGCACATGCTGGGGGTGCGCCTGTTTAACAGGACCACTCGTCATGTTCGTCTCACAGACGCCGGAGTCCGGTTTTTTGATGATTCCAGGCGTATTTTGGAAGAGGTAGAGCAGGCTGAGGCCACGGCATCAGGAGGCTACACGGAGCCTAAGGGCGTTTTGTCGGTCACCGCGCCGGTGTTATTCGGGCAGAAACATGTAATGCCTGTGGTGACGGAGTATCTGCAACAGAATCCGGCTGTCACGGTGAATGCGCTGTTTTATGATCGTGTCAGTAATTTGCTGGATGAAGGCCTGGATATCGCCATCAGGATTGGTCACCTTAAGGACTCAAATATATATGCAACCCGGGTTGGTAGTGTTCAGCAGGTCGTATGTGCTTCGCCGGGTTATCTCGAACAACATGGCATTCCCCGCCATCCCTTTGATCTGAAAGATCATGACATTATTCATGCGGCTGCAGTAGAACCCTCGATGACCTGGCGGTTCGAGTCAAACGGACAAAAGATGGCCGTGAAAGTTTCTCCGCGACTGCGTTGCAGTCAAAATGGAGCCGCAATATTAGCTGCCGGGCTAGGGGTTGGGATCACTCGCGTGATGTCTTATCAGGTTGGTGAGGAATTAAAAAACGGTGTATTGGTGCGCATACTGTGCGACTACGAGAGCGAACCGCTTCCGGTCAGCATCATTCATCTTGAAGGGCGGCAGGCCAACGCAAAGATAAGGGCGTTTATTGATTTGGCGGTTGCCCGGTTAAGGGCTAATCCTTACATCGGTCATTGACTCAGGTCTGATATCGTTGTCGAAATGGCCGTTTTACGAGTTTCCTGATGGCCACCAGATGAGCGAAAGAGCTTGCCGGAAAATATGATGTTTGGCTGCATTTATGTGTAATGACTTCCCTTACTTCAGATGTTTTTATGGAAGATTGTCGAGTCAACATCAACCTGATTCTGCCTGGGTATCTGCGTGATAACGTATTCTAAATATCGATCTCCTGAGCCATGGAGTCGTTCTTGGCCGGGTTTGTGTGGACCTGTTTACTCCAGAGCCCTTTTATAGGTAAGTCGTTATGAAAAGCCCCTTCATAGGTAAAAAAACAGTTCCGGAAGGTTTACTTTTGTATTCATCGCGCAGCTGAAAGGCAAATAGTTATGTTTTTGCTTCAAACTTTTAGTAAATCTATTGATCTGATCTGCTGCTCTTGTCAGTATTCCGCCTTTATTTGTTTACGGAGCAGTACATGAAGAGTTTCCTGTCTCGCGGGAAAGCTTTTTCGGTATGGATTCTGGTGTTAATTCTCCAGTCATGTTCATCTCAATATGTCTCCATGGGAGGTAGCGAAGTCTTATCCGACTCTGATCGTTATCAGCAGGAGCGTTATCAGATTAAACAGGATCGCGGACCCGATCAGAAAATTGATGGACACAAGATTGAAGACGTTGTACCTGTCTATGAACCGCGGAGTGCAGCAGGAAACAAAAGCCCTTATACCGTCAGGGGGAAAAAATATTATGTGCTGGACGATCCTGAAGGCTATTCAGAGACGGGTATTGCCAGTTGGTATGGTGTCAAATTTCATGGCCATAAGACCTCTAATGGCGAAATATTTGATATGTACAAGGTTAGTGCCGCACACAAAACCCTGCCAATTCCAAGTTATGTCAAAGTCACCAATCTCGATAATGGTAAGTCGGTCATTGCACGGGTAAATGATCGTGGGCCATTTCACGATGGTCGTCTAATTGATTTGTCATATGCCGGCGCCGTAAAACTCGGCTATGAAAAGCAGGGGACTGCCCGGGTGAAAGTCGAGGCTATTACCCCTGGGTATACTGGAACGCATGAATTTTTCATTCAGGTTGGTGCATTTTCATCAATGGCCAATGCACAGAAACTAAAACAGGAAGTCGAGCTCCATACTAATAGTCAGGTATTTATCGAGAAGACCTCTTTTTATCGTGTCAAAGTGGGACCAATGACTGAACGGCAAGCCAAAAAACTGCAGAAAAAACTGGCTCGCAAGAATATTGGTCCGCCAATTATTGTGCGGTTGTAAAAAGATTCACGGGTGTTTCACCTATTAATTATTAGGTGTTGGGTGAGGCATCGAGAAACTAGAGCTGCAATAATATGTTGGCTTGTTAAAATCACCTGTTTGTATAAACGTTGTATATCACCGGGAAATGGAGATTATGTTCAAATCGATCCTCAATCGAGTTCGTCAAACAGTCGTTATTGGACTGGTCAGTGTTTCTGCCAGCCATGTATTTGCTGCAATCATTCCGGCACCGCCTCAGCTGGCGGCATCATCCTATATTCTTATGGATGCGAACAGCGGCAAGATAATTGTTGCCAATAACGAGCATCAGCAGCTGCCTCCTGCAAGTTTGACCAAATTGTTAACATCCTACATTGTTGAGGAAGAGATTCAGGATGGCCGATTGGCCTTGACAGATAGTGCTCATATCAGCAAAAAAGCATGGGGCTGGGGTGGGTCAAAAATGTTCGTCAAAGTCGACGATGATGTATCCATCGAAGATCTGCTGCGCGGACTGATCATTCAGTCTGGCAATGATGCTGCAATTTCTCTGGCCGAGCATATTGCTGGCTCCGAAGAGGTTTTTGCCGATGTCATGAATCAAACAGCTGAAAAGCTGGGAATGAAAGACTCTCACTTCGTAAACTCTTCCGGCTGGCCGGCTAAAGGGCATTTATCTTCTGCATACGATATGGCCATTCTGGCTAAGGCCATCATTGATGATCATCCTGAGTTTTACCCTATTTATGCTGAAAAGGATTTTACTTATGCCGGCATTAAGCAAAGTAATCGCAATACTCTTTTGTGGCGTGACCCGTCCGTAGATGGATTGAAGACCGGTCATACAGAATCAGCAGGTTACTGCCTGGTGTCTTCTGCCAAGCAGGACGATATGCGCTTGATTGCAGTGGTCATGGGGACAAAAAGTGATGATGCCCGTGAACAGGAAAGTATGAAGCTGCTGACATACGGTTTTCGTTACTATGAAACACATGAACTATACAAAGCCGATACAGCGTTGAATACGTCTCGCATATGGGCCGGATCACAGGATACCATTGACCTCGGACTGGATGCCGATGCGATTGTTACTATTCCTCGGGACTCTCAGTCCAAGCTTGATGCATCATTACAGATTAACCCCGTGATTGAAGCGCCAGTGCGCAAAGGCGATATTCTGGGCAGCCTTGTGGTTAAGATGGATGACGAAGTGGTCTATGAAAAGCCGTTGGTTGCGTTACAGGATGTTGAGCAGGCAGGCTTTTTCAGCCGAATCTTTGATTATATCGCGTTGTTTTTCCATAACCTGTTTAACTGATATATGACTCATGAGTGAACCTGAAGCTCCAAAGATAGAATTTCCCTGTGCCAACTACGTCGTTAAAGTGGTTGGCAGTGATACCGGTTCTTTTCGGGAAGACGTACTCGCAGTGATGCTGAAGTATGATCCTAATCTCGATCAGTCGAGAATCCAGTATCGGCTCAGCAGTAAGGGCACATATCTCTCAATTTCCTATTGGATTACCGCAGAGAGCGAAGCTCAGCTGAAAACCCTGAACGAAGAACTGAGGACCGATACCAGGGTCAAGACGGTGTTGTGATGAGTGAAAATCGGATGATTGTCCGTGACCTTGGCATGGTTGAGTACCTGCCAACATGGAAAGCCATGCAGGACTTTACGTCCACGCGTGATGAAACGACTGAAGATGAAATCTGGTTGCTGGAGCATTATCCGGTGTTCACTCAAGGGCAGGCCGGGAAAGCTGAGCATTTATTGAACCCGGGTGACATTCCGGTGGTTCAGGCTGATCGCGGCGGCCAGGTAACCTATCATGGCCCGGGTCAGCTGGTGGCTTATATACTGATGGACATTCGCCGGTCCCGTATTGGAGTGCGCAACCTGGTGAGCGCTATAGAACAGTCTGTGATTGATACCCTCGCTTTATACGGAATTTCGTCAGCAGCAAAACCTGATGCCCCGGGTGTATATGTCGAAGGGGCGAAAATTGCGTCACTGGGATTGAGGGTTAAGAAAGGATGCTCTTTTCATGGGCTCGGATTTAATCTGGATATGGATCTGGAACCATTTCAGCGAATTAATCCCTGTGGATATTCGGGTATGAATATGACCCAATTGCAGGATTATGTGGAGCGGGTGGATATAAGCCAGGTCAAAAGCCAATGGGTTCGGGCATTTGCCAATTGTCTGGGGTTGGCTGAACGATTGATATTTACCGATATGGTAGAGGAATTAGTAAATGACTGAAAATATAAAGCCTGCTAAAAAAGAAGTGGGCGTTAAGCTTCGCGGTGCGGAAAAAGTATCCCGTATTCCGGTAAAAATCATCCCGACTGAAGACCTTCCCCGTAAACCAGAATGGATCAAAGTTCGCTTGGGTAGCAATGCTGAAGTGACCCGGATCAAAGACCAGTTGCGTCATCATAAACTGCACTCTGTCTGTGAAGAGGCGTCTTGCCCGAACCTGGGTGAATGCTTTAGCAAGGGGACTGCCACCTTTATGATCATGGGCGATATCTGTACCCGGAGATGTCCATTTTGTGATGTTGCCCATGGTCGACCAAAACCACTGGCAGAAAATGAGCCCCTTGAGTTGGCTCAGGCAATTGCAGACATGAAGTTGAAGTATGTGGTCATTACTTCGGTTGATCGCGATGATCTCAGAGATGGCGGTGCCATGCATTTCAATCTCTGTATAGAAGAAACCCGTAAACTGAGCCCGGATATCGTCATTGAGACCTTGGTGCCGGACTATCGTGGTCGTCTCGAAGTGGCTGTAGACATCATGGCTCAGGAAGCGCCGGATGTTTTAAACCACAACCTCGAAACCGTACCGAGGCTTTATAAACAGGTTCGGCCTGGAGCTGATTACCAGCACTCTCTGGATTTGTTAAAAGCCTTTAAAGCCAAACGCCCTGATGTCAAAACCAAGTCCGGACTCATGGTCGGGATTGGGGAAGAGCTCGACGAAGTGAAAGCGGTAATGCGGGATTTGCGTGCTCACGATGTTGATATGGTGACGATTGGTCAGTATCTGCAACCTTCCCGTTATCATTTAAAGGTTGAGCGGTTTGTAACTCCAGCCGAGTTCAAGGAACTGGAAGACTATGGTTATGAGCTTGGTTTTGTGAACGTTGCCAGTGGACCTCTGGTGCGCTCTTCTTACCACGCAGATAAACAGGCCGCAGGCGAAAAAATCGTTTGATCCGAACTTTGATCTGAAGTTAATTCAGGTCAAGTGTTTCCGCAGAATGATCTGGCATCCTAGGCTCTGCCCCATTTGAGACGATTGCCAATGTCCGCTGCGGTTTTTGTTTCCACCCAGACCATGTCAGAGCTGTCCATGTTGAACCGATATCTGGACAGCCTGACCACGCCGATAGATTCCAATCTGGAAGATGTAATTCTCAGTAGCGCGCTGTATCGCATTATGATTGATGATCAGGCAGCCGGTTTGTTTGCGGTAAACGATTCGACCCGATTAACCCTATTCTGGTTGGAGCGGCCGTTTCTTTCATATGCCAGTGATGTGTTTCAGCAGGTTTGTGTTGAATATCGAATAGAAAACATTCTGGTTTCCACCAGCGAAACCTTGTTGTTATCGCTTGCGATGGATTATCAAAAACATGTTACTTCCAAAGGCCACTGTTTTGCATTTTTGGGTGAGACGTTAGAACGTCATCCTGGTGATGGTCTGACTCTAGCGGAGGCGGTGGCAGCAGACTTACCATTGATCAGGCAGTATAGCGGTCATTTTTTCAATCAACTGGAAAGCAATGTGGCAAATCATGAGATTTATCTTGCCCGTTGGGTAGGAGAGTTGATTGGTTTTGGCATTATTGAGCATAGCCGCATATCCCGCTACTTTGCGAGTGTGGGGATGTTTGTGTTGGAGCAGCACCGTGGTTCAGGCTATGGCGCAAAGATCGTCGCTGAGCTCATCAGACGTAATAACATCAATCAGTTGCAGACAGTGGCATGTTGTCGGGCGGATAACGTTGCATCTATCCACTCTCTTACCAGTGCTGGATTGGCAAGCGTTTCAAGGTTGATTCAGATAGACTTGTAGTTTTTAACTTAATCTTTAGAAACTTATGTCTTTAACAAATTTACTGGCCGAGCTCGAGAATGAGCTGAAAACACTGGACTACTGGCAATCTTTTCCCCCCGATCCCCTCGCACTTATGAGTGAACAACCATTTTGTGTTGATACAATGGAATTGCATCAATGGTTGCAATTTGTCTTTATCGCCAGACTAAATGCCTTGCTGGAGGGTAATCTGCCATTACCATCCGCCAGTGGTGTTTATCCTATGGCAGAGCAGGTATTTGGGGAAGATGACCGGCATGAGCGTTTGTTAAAGATTATTGATGCAATTGATGGTGTGTTGGGAAGGGCTTCCCAGTAGTAAGCGGACATCTGTGAGATGTCCGTTTTTGTCCTGCATGCAAACTTAAGCGAAGTTGTTACCTGCAAATTCCCAGTTAACCAGTTTCCAGAACGCGTCCATGTAGCTTGGGCGCGCATTGCGGTAATCGATGTAATATGCATGTTCCCAAACGTCAACAGTCAGCAGAGCAGTGACACTGTCATCCGTCAGCGGGCAACCGGCGTTGCTGGTGTTCATGATGTCTACCGAACCATCAGCTTTTTTTACCAGCCAGGTCCAGCCGGAACCAAAGTTATTAACCGCACTGTTGGTGAACTCTTCTTTGAACTTGTCGAAAGAACCCCATTTCGCAGTGATGGCATCTGCCAGCGCGCCAGTTGGCTCGCCGCCACCGTTGGGGCTCAGGCAGTTCCAGTAAAAGGTGTGGTTCCATACCTGGGCGGCATTGTTAAAGACACCACCGGTGGACGCCTTGACGATCTCTTCCAGGCTTTTGCCGGCCATATCAGTGCCTTCGATCAGGCCGTTCAGCTTAACCACATACGTGTTGTGGTGTTTGCCATAATGGAATTCCAGAGTTTCTTCAGAAATATGAGGAGCCAGCGCATTTTTTGCGTATGGCAAAGCAGGTAGTTCGATTGTCATAGTATTTTTTCCTGTGTTAGTCGGAGTGAAAAAATAGACTCAGGCCCTTAAGTAGGGATACCTTTTATGGTTTTCAATGTTTTACATATTTATTGGTAGGCTATGGTTACTAGACGGTAATGGAGTATGGTTGCTAATTGGCCTGGTCTGCGTATTCGCACAAGGTGAACCTCTTTTCATTTTGGAGGTGTCCTGAGCTTAGGCAATTTTGCATTGTCAGGTTTCACTTTATAATGATGCCCCCATAGTTAATCTATCAGTATTTGGAGATCGTGAATGAATCGTCCCAGTGGGCCAAAACAAAATATGGATGAATTACCAAGTCTGGTGCCCGATCGTGACGAGATTGTCAGCCGTCAGCGTTCGCTGAAATCATCCAGGAGTAAGCCTGGTCAGGCAGCCAAGCCGGCCGATAAAAAGACGGGCACGGGTTTCTTGTGGTTTTGGGTCGTATTATTGATAACGGTGAATACTGGTTTGGGATGGTGGTGTTTTCAGCTTTATAGCAAACTTGAGCAGGCGGGAAGCGATAGAGCGATTCTGACCGCCCGGGTTGAGGCGATGGAACAACAGATGTCTGCAACAGATGAAAACCTGGTCCTGAACGAAACCAGTTTGCAGAATCGGTTTTCCAATATTATGGCTGAGATTCGAAAGCTGTGGGATGTATCAAATAAGCGAAACAAGGCTTGGATTCAAACCAATCAGGAAGATATCAAAAACATCATAGAGGGTAATAAACAGGCAGATAAGTCGCTGACGGCAATATTGGAACAACTGGCTCCACTCAAAGAGCAATTGAATACACAGCAGACGACAGTAGTGGATTTACAGTCACTGAGTCAGGAGGCAAAAATTGGTCTTGAGGCGCTGAAGAAAAATCTGAATGACCTGCAGAAGCAGTATGAAGCTGCCAACGCCCGAATGGACGAACTGGCCTTGGGTCAGCAACTGTTGTCTGATCAGTCACAGTTAGAGCCAAGAATTTCCAGTCTTGAACAAAAAGAAAAAAGTATGAGTCTGGATCTGGAGTCAATCAGCACCAGTCGTACACAAGTCAGTGCAAGATTGGTAAGCCTGCAGAATCAAATAAAAGCGCTGGAGCAGCAAATTCTAGAGCTTAAAGGCACGCCTTAGAGGTTGTTTTTTGAGGCAAGAAAAAGCCCTTACAATGTAAGGGCAGTTAGCAGCAGAGATGGTTGAGTCTGTTTATGATGTGCCTGGCAGCAAGCTAATTTTTCAGCTCAACTTCTAGTTTATGAACCATTTTTTCGATGTTGGTTATCCGGTTAATAAGATCGTCTTGTAGACAAAAGCGTTTCTTTTCTATTTTTTGAGCCAGATGGTTCCAGCTTAAAATGGCTGTCACCAAATTTTTCTTTCGCGGTCCGGTCGCATGGCAATTCGAACATTCAACATTAAATGAAAACAAATGTTGAGTTGTTCTAACAAAATGGCTGTGACAGAAAGGGCATTCTTTTATTTCAGCGCCCATGTTCGTTCCCTCTGTAGCCTTTGTCGATATTCATTATCACTATCATTCCGGAGATCTACTGAATCAAGCTTAGTACTATATATAGTATTTGCAACCATCCGGCTGACTAAAATATCCATATTTGGTGTTTAAAATTTAAACAGCTAACTATATGTGCATTGTATGAATAAACAGGTATTTAATTTTTTTTCTAGAAAAATTATTTAACTGTTTGATTTTGAAATATTTTTTCAATTTTTCCGTTTGTTGGTTCCAGTAACCGTTTACATAAAAGATAAAGCGATAACACTTTGTGCATATTTGTAATTTTTTGTTTTCTAATATGATGGCTTGGGATTATTCGTCAGTTTTTAATGATTGATTGAAGATAATCGCTAACGTGTTTGATAAATAGCCGTGGTTTTTCGGCATGTAGCCAGTGTCCTGCATCGGCAATGATCTTAAGGGTTGTATCAGGAAACCTCTGTTCAATAGCGTCTTTGTCCTGCGGTAGAATGTAATTTGAGCGAGCACCTTTTAAAAAAAGAGTATTGGACAAATATGGTCCGGTAGCGGGAGGTATCTGCAGGAGATTGTCGTAGTCTCGAAACAGAGTGTTCAGGTTAAAACGCCATTGGAACTGATTATCATCAGTCAGATAGAGACTTTTCAGCAGAAATTGCCGGGTGGTCACATCGTTCACGAAATCACTTAGTATCAGATCGGCTTCTTTTCGGTTTTTTAAATTGCTCAACGGAATTGAACGCAAACCTTCAAAGATATCGGTGTGGTGAGCGGTATAATGTCTTGGTGCAATATCCGCAATAATAACACCTGAGTAGGCTTCTGGTCGGCTGAGGCTCAATTGCATGGCAACCTTCCCGCCCATACTGTGACCAAGAATGACAAGGCGTTCCAGTTTGAGAAAGGCAATGAGTTGTTCAATATCGTTTGCCATCGCTACATAGTTCATTTCGTCGCTGTGAAATGATTGCCCGTGATTGCGCATATCGACGCTGATTACCCGGTAGGAGTCGGAAAAGTGTTTGGTCAGAGAATTCCAATTATCGCTTGATCCGAAGAGACCATGCATGACAATGAGGGCAGGCCCCTGTCCTTGTTCACGATAAAAAAGCATTGCTAAATCCAGATGACTCGTAAGAAAATCCGCGCAGTCTAACACCTATCCTCAGGATACAAAATGGAATGTCGTGCCGGCTGCGGAGCCTGCTGTATTGCACCCTCGATCAGTCAACCCTTTTTTGGAATGCCGGCAGGTAAGCCAGCTGGTACTCGCTGCGCTCACCTTAATACCGAAAACTTATGTGCGTTATTTGGGAAGCCTGAACGTCCTCATTTTTGCGCCGTCTTCACTGCTGAGCCGGAATTTTGCGGAACGAATGGTAAGGAGGCGCTGCTCATTCTTGCAGAAATAGAGGATCAGACAAAAACTTCCTGAGCTTGTTGCGCCTCGGAAATAATTTCTTGAATCTGTTCTGATTCTGGGTCAGGTTCGATCCCTATAGCCGTGAATGCCGGGACGATTTTCCAGTCAACCCGGGCCAGCAGGTTTTTCTGACCATAATAGTGAATCAGACTTGCTAGGCGGATGATTTCTGTATAGCCAACGGTGCTAACAGGCGCTTTAAAGTTTTGATAGGATTTAGCCACATCTTGAACAGCTTCAGGAAAATCCCATTTTTTCAAAATCATCACGGTAATGTCGGGATGCAGGATGGTGATGATTTTATCGAGGGATATCCCGTCACGAATTAAATCATCCCGTTCCTCGGCAAATGTCAAAATGGGTAAAACTCCAAGCTTATGAACCAGGGCGCAGAGCGTTACTTCATCTGCCGGAATACGAGTAAATTTCTGTGCCAATACATGGCTAATGGAGGCGATTTGTGTGGTACTACTCCAGGTAGCACGCATACGCTGATCAATGATATCGGACGTTGCCTGAAACATTTGCTCCATCGCTAGCCCAATAGCCAGATTTGCGGTGTAGTTCATGCCCAGGCGGGATACCGCCATAGATAAATCTTTTACTTCTTGTGGGGCTCGGAGCAGTGGGCTGTTGGTTACCTTAATAATCCTGGCAGTCAGAGCGGCATCCTGACTGATTACTTTAACCAGCTCGGAAATGCTTGCCTCAGGGTCCTCTGCTTTTTCTCTGACTTTCAGTGCCACCTCTGGCAGTGTTGGTAAAGTCAGCTGGTCTGTTTCAATTGCCTGGAAAATTTCTGTTCTGACAGTATCAAGTAACTTCGACATATATTGCCCTATGCTTATTCTGGTTTTGGTGGTGCCTATCGCTATTGCTGAAGGTTTGATCCAATTGCCCTGGTATGGTGACTGATTGACCTCGCTTAACTGTGTGGCGAGAGCTGATGTTCTAAACAGTATAGGGCAGCTTCTGGAAAGTCATGACCTGAGGTATATTTTCTTTGGTCTGTGCCTCACTTTTTTTATCAATATTGATCAATACCAGTACATGGGTATTGCAGCTGTTGACAATCTGACCCAGTTTTTGCCCATCCTGGTTTACCACAAGAGTGCCGGAAGCGACCGGGTGATCGGGCAATACTGCAGGTAGACACCAGCTTTTCACCTGGCCTTTATATTGGGTTCTGGCAACAATCTCCTGGCCAGTGTAACAGCCTTTCTTGAAACTGATTCCACCAATTGCCTGTAAATTTATATTTTGTGGGATGCAGATATCAATCATTTCTCGGGTGAGCCATGGAAGACCCTGTTGAATATCTCCAATCTCCCATTCGGTAGCTGCTTGGCTATCCTCATGAATCAACATTGTTTTAGGCAGTAACGCCATAGTACGTTGACCGGGCCAGCTACAGTAAATTGCGTCGTCGATACGATTAAGAGTATGAGCCTGACTTGTCTTGAACAAGCCTGTAACCATAGTTTCGGTGTTATGAGTCAGAGTAACCTTGTAAAACACGGCATACTTTTTCAAGGTTGTTAATGCATGCTCCATGACTGACTGGTGGCAAACCAGATAAATGACATCGTTAGTCTCACCGAAGAGGGCGATGAAGTTCATGTAAACCCGGCCCTTGGGAGTGCAAAAGGCACCATGCCGAAACTCTTCGTTATGAAGGGTGCTGAAGTCCTGTGTTGACTGTCCCTGAAGGAACTTCACAGCATCAGGACCCTGAACAGTCATGACGCCAAGGTGTGGTAATGCAAAAAAACCTGATGGATCTATTTGATGGGACATCGAAACTTGGCGCTCGCTACGGTTATAATGATCAGCTTTAGTATGGGCGAGTATAAAAATTCAAATGGCTAATGACGACAACCTGAACAAATTATTCTGGCATAGCCGCCGCGGTATGCTTGAGCTGGATTTGGTTTTATTGCCTTTTCTGGAAAAGCACTATCAGCATATTTCTGACCAAAACAAAGAGTACTATGCCGAGCTGTTGAAATGTGAGGATCAGGATTTGTTTTCCTGGTTTTTGTCCCGACAGAAGCCTGAAGACCCCAGGTTAAAGCAAATTGTGGATGTTATTCTTGAGCACCACCAGCCCGATTGACCTGAAAATCAAACCGTCCCGGTGGATGAAACGCTGGATCTATCTGCTGCTTATTGTTTGTCTGATGGTATTGGCTCAACTGTCTCAACGTTGGACTGGCTATTTGGTGCTGATGTTTCCGCTTGGTTGGTATATAGGTCGTTTATATTTACGTTGGGTGGTTCTGAACGATGAAACATCCATTGTTCGAATCATTTTGGAAGGTCGCGACCTGCGCTGTATGACCAGTGCGGGTAGCAGCTTTGAAGGAAGACTTGTAGGGCAGCAATGGCTCAGTCGCTGGCTCATTGTTTTACGATATCGGGATGAACAGGGCAAGTCGTATCACTTGCCCATTTTTCAGGATGCTGCCGGTACGCAGGAGTTTCATCAGTTGTTGGTCGCGCTGAAGATCATGCCGACATCCAGTTAAACTGACGGCGTTAGTACCGTATCTTTCGTTTCAGGCAGCATGTCGGGGTAGTCGAGGGTGTAGTTGAGCCCGCGGCTTTCACGGCGTTCCATGGCTGAACGAATGATCAGTTCGGCAACCATTACCAGATTCCTAAGTTCCAGTAAGTCGTTGGAGACTTTGTAATTGGAATAGTATTCTCGGATTTCCTCTTGCAGAACTTGTACCCGGTGCAGCGCCCGTTGCAGGCGTTTATTGGTTCTGACGATACCGACATAGTCCCACATAAAGCGTCTTACTTCGTCCCAGTTGTGGGAAATAACCACATCCTCATCCGAGTCAGTTACCTGGCTGTCATCCCAGGCAGGGATTTCCAGGTCCAGTTTGGGAACGTTCTGAGTCAGAATGTCGTCCACAGCAGCCATGGCGAATACGAAGCATTCCAGCAATGAGTTGCTGGCCAGCCGATTGGCACCGTGCAACCCTGTGTGGGCGCATTCGCCAATGGCATACAGGTTCGCCATATTGGTTCTGCCTGCAAGGTCAGTTTTGATGCCGCCGCAGGTGTAGTGGGCGGCCGGCACGACTGGAATGGGCTGTTGAGTAATATCTATGCCGTATTTCAGGCAGCGACTATAAATTGTAGGAAAGTGCTCTTTGATAAAATCGGCAGGTTTGTGGCTGATGTCGAGAAATACATGGTCGACCCCCAGACGTTTGATCTCGTGATCAATTGCCCTGGCTACAATGTCTCTTGGTGCCAGCTCAAGGCGTTTGTCAAAACGGTGCATGAACGGTTCGCCGTTTGGTAACAACAGCCGACCACCTTCTCCGCGAACTGCCTCGGAAATTAGAAACGATTTTGCATGGGGATGATAGAGGCAGGTCGGATGGAATTGATTGAACTCCATGTTGGCAACCTGACATCCTGCCCTCCAGGCCATTGCAATACCATCACCCGATGTTCCATCTGGGTTTGAGGTGTATAAGTAAGCCTTCGCTGACCCGCCCGTGGCCAGGATAACGTGGGGTGCCCGGAATGTAACCACTTCACCGGAAGTCTGATTAAGTATGTAAGCACCAATACAGCGTTGTTCTGACAGCCCTAGCTTGTGCGTGCTGATCAAGTCAACGGCAGTATGTTTTTCGAAGATCGTGACGTTTTTACATTGCCGAACTTTATTTGTCAGTGTTTCTGCAATTGCCCAACCGGTCGCATCAGCAGCGTGAATGATGCGACGGTGACTGTGTCCCCCTTCCCGGTGAAGGTGGAATGGAAACTCTTGGGTATGATGTTCGAATTCGGGGTTGGCGGTAAAAGGTACACCTTGTTCGATGAGCCACTGAATGGCTTTTTCGCTGTGTTCCACTGTGAAACGGACGGCCTCTTCATTACATAGGCCTGCGCCGGCGGTAAGAGTATCCTGTACATGCGCGTCAACAGAATCTAGTCTGTCCAGGACTGCTGCGACACCTCCCTGGGCCCATTGCGTTGAGCCGCTTTGGAGTTCTCCTTTGCTGATAACAGCTACGTTCCATTGTTGAGGGAGCCTCAGTGCCGCCGTTAGGCCAGCTGCACCTGTACCGATTATTAACGCGTCAAAAAACTGGATCATGCAAAGTAATTCCATACCACATAAGTGATGAAAGTATACAAAGTTCAACACTATTAATGCAGCATCCCGGATCAACTCAAATTCATTTATTACGATTTGATGGAACTTTTTCTGGTAACTAGAGTCATATAAAACAGTGTCAAACAACATTGAGATAAGTGAATAATGGATGAGGGAGCTAGTCAGAGCGTCAGCCATAACGCAGATCTGATCCTTGTCAGGCGTGCACAAAAAGGTGATATAAGAGCCTTTGATCTGCTGGTTTTCAAATACCAGAACAAGGTGGCGGCACTCATCAGTCGCCTTGTCGGTGACCCTCATGAGGTGCAGGATCTGACTCAGGAAACTTTGATTAAAGCATATCGGGGACTCGCGTCATTTCGTTCTGACAGTGCATTTTATACCTGGTTGTATCGTATCGCTGTGAACACAGCAAAAAACCACCTGACGACACAACAGGCACGATACTACCGTCAAGGCGTATCACTTGATCAGGCTGAGCAGCTCGACCAGGACAGCCATTGGTTGCAGGATGAGACGACACCAGAAAACAGCCTGTCAGGACAGCGGCTGAATTCTGCTATTCATCAGGCCATTAAGGAGTTGCCGGATGAGTTACGCATGACATTGCAGTTACGCGAATTTGACGGGCTGAGTTATGAAGAAATATCGACAGTACTGGAAAGTCCTGTTGGCACAATACGAAGTCGTATATTCAGAGCGAGAGAGGCTGTGGATAAAAAAATACGGCCATTGATGATGAACACTGTTCAAATGAAGGCATGAGTTAGGTTGAGGTGAGTGGTAACGGTTATGAGTGAACAGGCAAAAGAAGCATTTTCGGGTTTTCTGGATGATGAAGCCTCTGAGCTGGATATCCAGCGGATGTTGAATGAACTGGATAAAAACCCAAACCTGCTGGCAGAGTATCGGTCTATCGCGCTGACGCGAGACGGGTTGCAGGGAGAGGTGTTGTTGGATGTCAGCGGTGCTGTTCGACAGCAGCTTGGCAATCCATACCCTGAAGTATCGAGTCAACATCAGGACCTCGTGGTTAAGCAACCCAAGCTGTGGCTGCGGGTCATTCAGGGCACGGTAGCTGCGTCTGTAGCAGGTCTGCTGATTGTGGCGGTACAGCTTTGGAATACTCAGTCTTATGATGGTTCGGCACCTTTGATCGTACAGAATCAATCTCAATCTGTTGCAGAAACTGATGAAGAACGGTTAGCGACCGCATTGCGATTGCAGCAGTATCTGCAGCAGCATATTCAGGACGCTGGCTATTTGAGTGGGCAAGCGGCCATTCCAATGGATTCAAAGCGGCTTGAATCTGAAATAAAGCAAGGTGAGTGATGAAGACGGCATTAGTTGTTGTGGTATTTGTCTGTGTATCAATGTTGGCCTGGGGGAAGCAGGTCGATGGTGAACGTTGGCTGGATGATATGATTTCCGCCAATCGGAATCTGAATTATCAGGGGAGCTTCATATATGTGAGAGGTTCTGATGTCCAGACGCTGAAAATTAATCACCGAATTCACAACCATAAGATCCAGGAAAAAATTTGGAATATCAACGGTGAGCACATGGAAGTAATTCGCCTGGGAGATGTACAGCAGTGCTGGCATGAGAAGGATTCCAAAATACCTTTGTCTCATACTCTGCCTGCAGGACCATATTCGTATCTTTTTACGCACCATATGGGAGAGATGCTGGAAAACTATGTGGTAACGGTTGAGGGCCAGGAGCGTATTGCTGAGCACGATGCCTGGCATATCAGCGTCACCCCTAAAGACGATTATCGCTTTGGTTATCGATTCTGGTTGGAACGTGATACCAAGCTACTGTTGCGGTCAGAGCTGGTTGGTAAGGATGGAATGCCGCTGGATCAATTTCAGTATGTAAGTGTTGCTATCAATCCGTCTTTTCATGATTCAGATTTTAGTCCGACCATTCGCGATGGCTTCAGTCATCAGGCGTTCGTGACCAGACAGCCGGACGCAGTTCCAAATATCAATTCGGGGATGTGGGTGCTGAAATGGTTGCCAAAGGGATTTTTACTTCGTAACGCCGACAGTCAGACGCTGGAGTCAACTAAAGTGGATCGGCTGCTGTATACCGACGGAATGTCCAGTTTTACTATTTATGCCGAGTTGGCATCGGCTGGAATGCCGGAACAAAAACGCCATTTTGGTGCTACGATCGCAGCGACTGTTAAGAAAGGCGATTATATGTTGACGCTGGTGGGAGAGATTCCTATGGAAACGGCGATGATGATCCTGGACAATATCCAACTCAAAAGTTAACCGAGAGTCGGGTCAGTAGGTTTCATGATTGAAGAGATCGGTACTGTCGTACAAGTCAATAATCAGGATGTTTGGGTGGAAACCGTTCGACGTTCTGCTTGTCAGGGATGTCGGGCCAGATCTGGTTGTGGCCAGGCCGTGATGGGTGATTTGCTGGATCAGTCCCGTCAGGAGCAGAAAAATGTCCTGAAGATGGCACATGGTTCGGTGGGTCCTTTGGTTGTCGGGGATGATGTAATAGTCGGAATTCCCGAACAGGCGCTTATTCGTCTGGCATGTCTGGCCTATGGAGTTCCTGTTCTGTCTGTGCTGGTATTCGGCGGGGTTGCACAATGGTTTGGATGGCCGGATATTGGGGTCGTTTTTGCCTCAGCCTTGGGGTTAGTCGCGGCCATTGTGTCAGTAAAGAAGATTTCCCTGCATTTGTCTTGTGATTTCAGGTATCAACCGGTATTGATAGCGAAGCGTATTGCGTCCGTAAAGCTGGGGTAATAACGCGTCTTTCATCTGGAACTTGTTTTTTTTGACCTTACTCTAGCGGCTTGTCAAAAGTATCTGAGGAGTAGAGTATGACCAAAAAGATTGTTCTGATTATTTCCGTTTTGTGGATGTCCTTTTGGACGCTCCCGGCTGTTGCAGCCAGTGTGAATCTTCCGGATTTCACTGAACTTGTGCAAAGCCATTCTCCGCAGGTTGTGAAGATCGGTGCAGTAACCAAAGCCAAAGTTCGTAACTATGGTTATCAATATCCGGATTCCCAGGATCTGCCAGAGATCTTCAAATATTTCTTTGACCAATCCCCTTATCGCCAGGGTCCGCAGCAGCAACAGCCAATGGAATCAACCGGTTCCGGTTTTATAGTTTCATCTGATGGTTATATTCTGACCAATAATCATGTCGTCAACGGTGCAGATGAAGTGACAGTATGGATGACTGACCGTTCCCAGTACCACGCAGAGGTGATTGGTACTGATGAACGTACGGATCTGGCTCTGTTAAAGATAGACGCCAAAGGTTTGTCCACTGTGGAGTTTGCCGACTCTGATAAATTAAAAGTAGGTGAGTGGGTTTTGGCCATTGGTTCGCCGTTTAACCTGGATTATTCAGTAACTGCCGGTATTGTCAGTGCAATTGGCCGTAACATTGGCGAAAACTATGTGCCCTTCATTCAGACTGATGTTGCAATAAATCCAGGAAACTCTGGTGGTCCGTTGTTTAATCTTGATGGTCAGGTGGTTGGTATCAATAGCCAGATCTATACCCGCTCCGGTGGCTATATGGGAGTTTCATTTTCGATTCCATCCAATTTGGCCAAGAATGTTTACGAGCAGTTAAAAGCTAACGGTAAAGTTTCCAGGGGCTGGTTGGGCGTACTGATTCAGGGTATGAACCAGGATCTGGCAGAGTCTTATGGTCTCAAGAAGCCGGAAGGGGCTTTGGTGACTCAGGTAATGGAAGATTCGCCAGCTGCAGCGGGCGGTATACGTAATGGTGACATTATTCTTGAATTCGATGGTAAGCATATTGATACCTCTGCGGCATTGCCTCCAATCGTTGGTCGTGTTCAGCCAGGAGAAAAAGTCAAAGTGAAAGTTTTGCGGGAAGGACGCGAGAAAACACTGACTCTTACTATCGCAGAGCTGCCTACACAGGACAAACTGGCTCAAAATGGTTCGGCTCCTCATACCAGCTCTAATTCTCTGAATATCGTGGTTCAGAATATTGACCCGGATACTGCCAGTAAACTGGGAGAAAAAGGGGTAAGAGTTATTGAGGTTGATCAGGGACCGGCGGCTGACGCAGGTTTGCAGCCTGGTGACGTAATTACAATGGTTGGTAGTCGTAAAGTTGAAAGTGTCGGTGACTTTGACAAAGTCATTTCTTCTATTCCAAGTGGTAAAGCCTTTGCTTTGCGAGTTATGCGCAATGGTTCGCCCATGTTTTTACCGATTCGAATAGAATAACGTTAAGGTGTGCAGGAGGCCTGTCATTGTGGATTCCGGCCTTCTGCACGACATCACAGCAACGCAAATTCACCAAAAACAGTTGCTCTGTCCACTGTTTTTATAGCTTGCCAGAGACTAATTCGCTAAAATCGCCGACCTTTTAAATTCCGACTGGGTGCATCTGTCGGAAATCCACTCAATTAGTTAATGTAGCGATTTATATCCGTGAGTAGCGATCTTTCACACATTCGTAATTTCTCCATAATTGCCCATATTGATCATGGCAAATCGACCATTGCCGATCGTTTCATCCAGATATGTGGTGGGTTGACCGATAGAGAAATGGCCGCACAGGTGCTGGATAGCATGGATATCGAGCGGGAACGCGGTATTACCATCAAGGCCCAGAGCGTTACTTTGAAGTACCAGGCTCAGGACGGTAAAACTTACCAGCTTAATTTTATTGATACACCTGGACACGTGGATTTTACCTATGAAGTGTCCAGGTCGCTGGCTGCCTGTGAAGGGGCCTTGCTAATAGTGGATGCGGCTCAGGGTGTTGAAGCTCAGTCCGTGGCAAACTGTTATACAGCGATTGAACAGGGGCTTGAAGTGGTTCCTGTGCTCAATAAGATCGATCTGCCACAGGCTGAACCTGACAGAGTTGCTCAGGAGATAGAGGAAATCATCGGTATCGATGCGACGGATGCCGTGCAGTGCAGCGCCAAATCCGGTCTCAATGTCCAGGAAGTACTGGAGCAACTGATTCAGCGCATTCCGCCACCAGAGGGCAATATTGGTGGTGATTTGCAGTGTTTGATCATTGATTCCTGGTTTGATAATTACCTTGGAGTGGTTTCTCTGGTCCGGGTCAAGCATGGCTCTCTTAAGAAAGGTGATAAAATTCTGATCAAATCAACCGGGCGAAACCATATTGTCGATCAGGTTGGTATTTTTACACCCAAGTTGCAGTACACCGGTGAATTAAGTGCAGGAGAGGTTGGTTTTATCTGTGCTTCCATCAAGGACATCCATGGTGCACCGGTAGGCGATACCATTACGCATGCCAAAACCCCGGATGTTAAGCAATTGCCTGGGTTTCAGAAAATCAAACCTCAGGTCTATGCCGGTTTGTTTCCAACAGATTCAGATGACTATGAAGATTTTCGTGATGCATTGGAAAAACTCAGCCTGAATGATGCTTCCTTGTTCTACGAACCCGAAACTTCAGATGCGCTGGGTTTTGGTTTTCGCTGTGGCTTCCTGGGAATGCTGCACATGGAGATCATTCAGGAGCGTCTGGAGCGCGAATACGATCTGGACCTCATTACTACTGCCCCTACTGTGGTGTATGAGGTATTGAAAACAGACGGAGAGACCATTTACGTGGATAACCCGTCGAAGTTGCCACCGCCGCAGAATATTGAAGAAATCAGAGAACCCATTGTGAGGGCTAATATTCTGGTGCCGCAGGATTATCTGGGCAATGTTATTACTCTGTGTGTGGATAAGCGCGGTGTTCAAAAAGACATGCAGTTTCTGGGTGGGCAGGTATCAATCAGTTACGATATTCCCATGGCGGAAGTGGTCATGGACTTCTTTGATCGACTGAAATCAGTGTCCAAAGGTTTTGCCTCTCTGGACTTCGCCTTTGATCGATTTGAGGCGGCTGACATGACACGACTGGATATCATGGTAAACGGTGATCGGGTGGATGCTCTGGCGATTATCATGCACAAAGAAGCCATCCGTACGAGGGGGTTATCGTTGTGTCAGAAAATGAAGGAAATCATTCCTCGGCAAATGTTTGATGTTGCTATTCAGGCAGCAGTAGGTAATCAGATTATTGCACGCACAAACGTTAAGGCTCTTCGTAAAGATGTAACTGCCAAATGTTATGGTGGGGACGTGAGCCGTAAGAAGAAACTGTTACAGAAGCAGAAAGAAGGTAAAAAGCGGATGAAACAGTTTGGTCGTGTGGAAATTCCTCAAGACGCCTTCCTGGCGATTCTCAAAGTAGACGATTAAGGGTTAGCACATGCAGGTAGAATTTTGGTTTCCGATTGCAGCATGGTTCAGCGCGATTACCGGTTTGGCTTGGATGCTGGAAGTGATGATCATGGGCAGCCTCAGGTATCGTAAAGCGTATGCGAAAGTTGATGCAGAGATTTCTAGTGGGGAGTTGAAGCGGATATTTTCTGAACCGAAGTATGCCCGTTTTTTGGGAGGTATCTTCATTGTATCGCTCGTACCATTAATTTTTCTGGCAATTCGTAAAAGTATGGATTTTTCCATCTTTCTGAGCATTGCCTGTTTGATATCTGGTATTTTGTATTTATTCGATGTGCTTTACTTAAAAAGACTTCGTAATAAGTTGGCATCCCAGCTGGCTGAAAAATATAGTAGTGACGATACAATACAAGGCAGAGCAAATGATGAGCCTCTGGCCATAGAATATGCCCGCTCCTTTTTCCCTGTATTGCTCATTGTTTTTGGTTTGCGTTCCTTTCTCATTGAGCCTTATCAGATCCCTTCCGGCTCCATGATTCCCACACTACAGATTGGTGACTTTATCGCCGTCAACAAGTTCGCCTATGGTGTGAAACTCCCGGTTCTGGGAACTAAAATTTTTCCAGTAGGTGAGCCCAAACGTGGGGATATCTTTGTGTTCAAGCCACCACATGAACCCGATATGACCTATATTAAAAGAGTGATTGCGGTTCCCGGAGATCGTATTCGTTTCGATTACAACAAAAGCCGGCTCTGGATCAATGATGAAGAAGTCACCGCTAACTATATTGGTGATGATATTGAGCCTGATGTTGGGGCTCCGGTGCGAGTATTCGAAGAACACATTGGCGATGTAACTCATCTTATCTACAAGTTTAAATACTTAGACGGTAAACGTCCTTTTGGAAGTTATCCCAGACAGGGGGAGGAAATCACAGTTCCGGAGGGAAAATATTTCGCCATGGGGGACAATCGTGATAATAGTAAGGACTCAAGGTTTTTCGGTTTTGTTGATGAACAGGCCATTCTAGGAAAAGCCTTTGTGGTCTGGGTGCACTGGCCAAAACTTGGTTCTATCCCCAGTTTCAGTCATAACAAGTGGTTGGAATAAACGAAATGAAATCTCTGAAAAAGCAACGTGGGATGTCTGTATATACCGTAGCATTTTTAATTTTGATCGTGTCTTTTTTCGCTACGCTGGTGGTGAAACTGGGGCCGGTATATATGGACCAGTGGTATCTGAACGGAATGTTGCAATCAATGGCGGATGAATCAGGTACCGCAGAAATGTCAATTTCAGATCTCCGGAACAGTTTGTCCAAGCGCATGCTGGTCAATAATGTTGAGTTTGATGCTAAGGAAGGATTAAAACTTGATACCAAGTCCAACCCGAAAAAAATGGTTCTGGACTATTCAAAACAGGTACACATCATGTTTAACGTTGATGCCCTGGTCAAATTTCATAAAGAATATTCGCTGCTTCCGTGAGTCAATCCAAAAATATAAACCAACTCAGTTCGATTCTGAACTACCAGTTCCACAATGAAGAGTTGTTGGAACTGGCCTTGACTCACCGCAGTCATTCTGGCTCAAAGAATAATGAGCGACTGGAATTTCTGGGTGACTCTATCTTAAATTTCACGATTGCTGAAGCCTTATTCAACAAGTTTCCTCATGCAAAAGAAGGTCAGTTAAGTCGCCTCAGGGCCAAGCTGGTAAAAGGTACTACGCTTGCTGAGCTGGCGTTGTCCTGGGGACTTGGGGATTATTTGCGACTCGGGAGCGGTGAACTCAAAAGTGGTGGTTATCGCCGGGAGTCTATACTGGCTGATGCGGTTGAGGCAATTATTGGGGCGGCGTTTCTGGATAAGGGGTTTGAAAGTACCAAGCAGCTTATTCTCAACTGGTACCAGGAATACCTGCAGCATATACAGCTGGACAGCCAGCTAAAGGATCCCAAGACTCAGTTACAGGAATACCTGCAGGGCCGAAAGTATCCTTTGCCAGAATATGAAGTGGTATCCATCACTGGTGAGGCTCATTCGCAAACCTTTTGTGTAAGTTGCTCATCGGTATTGTTGGATACTCCTGTAAGTGGTGAGGGTAGTAGCCGTAGAGGCGCAGAACAACAGGCGGCCAGGCTGGCGCTGAAACGTCTGGGAGTTAAGTAAATTATGAACGATCATCCTGATTCATCATCAGCCACACATTGTGGTTATGTGGCTATTGTGGGGCGCCCCAATGTTGGCAAATCCACTCTGATGAACCATATTCTAGGTCAGAAAATCAGTATTACCTCTCGAAAACCCCAAACGACTCGTAATCAGATCATCGGTATTCATACGGTTGATAGTGTTCAGATCATCTTTGTAGACACGCCCGGTATCCACCAGGGCCAGCCTAAAGCGATTAATCGCTATATGAACCGTACTGCCACAACAGCGATTAAAGACGTTGACGTGATCTTGTTTCTGGTTGAGCGTGATCGTTGGACGCCGGAAGATGAGCATGTGTTGGAGCAGCTGAAGTCATCCCGATGTCCGGTGATTTTGGGTATAAATAAAATGGATCAGCTGGAAGATAAGGCTCAGTTGCTGCCATTTATTGAAAAAGTCAGTACTTTTTTCCAGTTTGATCAGGTTTTCCCCATTTCTGCGTTAAGGGGAAACAACCTGCATCGATTAGAGCGTTATCTGCTGGATCATATGCCGGTTAATGTCCACTATTATCCTGAGGATCAAATTACTGATCGTACGGAGCGTTTTCTGGCGGCTGAGATCGTTCGGGAAAAGATTATGCGTCAGTTGGGTGCAGAGCTACCCTATGACGTGGCGGTTGAGATTGAAAACTGGTCCTTTGAAAACGGAACATTACACATTCATGCCGCTATTCTCGTTAGTCGTGCAGGACAGAAGAAAATTGTTATCGGTGATAAGGGTTCCCGCTTAAAAAGTATTGGTCAGGAAGCCCGTAAGGATATGGAGAAACTGTTCGATGTCCGGATCATGCTGCACTTGTGGGTTAAGGTAAAGGGTGGCTGGTCCGATGATGATCGGGCGCTGAAAAGTTTGGGATACTTTGATCCAAAATAACCGCAGGTGTTGGGTATGTCTGGTCGAAAACAACAGCCTGCGTACATCATCCATCGAAAACCCTGGATGGATGAGTCTGAGTTAATTGAGTGCCTCACTCCTGAATATGGAAAACTGCCTTTAATAAGAAAACGTGCGTCCAGACCGCTGCCTTTGTTTCAGGAGCTGACTATCGAGTTTTCTGGCAGATCGGAACAAAAACGTTTGCTTGAGTGGCAGGTGAGCGGAGCAGTGCATCAGTTAAGTGGATCACTTGGTTTCTATGGGCTTTATATCAACGAACTGATTTATCATCTGTTGGGTCGTTATGACCATAATAGTGTTATTTATGGCCTTTACAGCAGCACCTTGCATTTGTTGCAACACAGTGCAGATACTCATCCCGCCATTCGTTATTTTGAGAAAACACTGCTTGAGCAGTTGGGATACGGACTTGACTGGCTCGTCGATCTCCAGGGCCAAAGCATCAGCAAAGATAACGCTTATCAGTATTATGCGGGCAATGGGTTTGCTGTTGCGACATCCAGCACCGCTGTTATCAGTGGTGTAATACTGCTTGCGATTGCCCACAATGAGTGGCAAGCAGAGTCTGCATTGTTCTGGGCTAAGCGGATTTTGACTACTGAAATCAATCTCCTTCTGGGAGGCAAAACATTAAAATCCCGCGAGTTGTTTGAATCCGCTTCCCAGTTATAAATCAAACCAGAGGCTGTTGTTGTGCTGCCTGATGCTGATTAATTAGGGCGGCGAAGACAGTTGCTTGTTTTTAGCATATATCTTAGTGGCTTTCATAAACTCTCTGTCCATGTCGCTGATTTTTGACCAGCGCTGTATTTCTGCTATTTCTTCATATAACAGCATGAGTTTATCCTCAAGCTCGTTATAGTTTTTGGTTTTAATGGCACTTTCTGTGTCATGAGCGAGTTTTTGCAGCTTGATAACTCCGCAGTAATGACAAGCGCCGTGCAATTTATGTACTGCTTCCAGTAATGCTTCATGATCATTGTCATGATAAGCAGATGAGATAGCATCAGCGTCATTGCCCAGGCTGTCTATTAGCATTCTCATCATGTCTTTTGCTAATCCAAGTTTGCCAGATGCCCGTTCCAGACCGACTACTAAATCGATGCTGGGATATTCATTGGAGGCCTCATAGGATGCAACCCGACGTTCGATGATCTGAACGCTGCTGGACGTGACAGATGGATCAATGCCTGTCCACTTGGTGATGGTTTTGGCCAGGATGCTCTCGTCAATTGGTTTGGTCAGATAATCGTCCAGTCCGCGGGCCAGAAGGTTTTCTTTTTCACCCGCTAGAGCATGGGCTGTCAATGCCACAATGGGCGTTCTGGTCCGGTTACCTTCATTTGAACGAATGCGTTCTGTGGTTTCAATACCATCCATTTGAGGCATTTGTATATCCATAAAAATCAGATCAAAGGTGTTATTTTCAATCAGCATCAAGGCGTCCTTACCACTACTGGCAGTTATCACATCTATATTGAGATCATCCAGTAAGGCCGCCAACAACTTCAGGTTGGCAGCATTATCATCCACTGCCAGAATTTTCAATTTATGGCTTCCAGTATCAGAATTTATTATGCTAACTGCTGATGAGCTGCTGCTCATGTTTAATGGTGTTACATTTTTATCCAAGGCCAGCTTGGTCAAAGCCTGTAATAATTGTTTGCGTTTTACTGGTTTTGAAATAGAAGCAGATACCAGTCCAGCTAACACTTCTGAATCGAGAGTTTCTTCAGTACTAGTGGTTAACAGGATAATTGCCAGACCAAAATCCTGTTTGAACTGTTCCAGTGCGTACTGTAATTGAGCAGTACTGCCCCCTTCCGGTGACAGACCAGCAATCAACCCCATAATGTCATTGTGCGATTGCAGGTGTTTGATTGCTTCCTGGGGGGTGGATGCTTCGAACACCTCGATGTCCCAGCTGTTTAAAATGTGCTTCAGTGATATGCGGGCAAGATCGTGAGGTTCCAGCAGCAAGGTTTTGATGCCTTGAAGAGAGGCTTGAGCGTTGGGAGTTTCTTTGCTGCTTGCCCGGTCTGCACGGATCGTGAACCAGAACGTGGACCCTTTTTGGCGTTCGCTTTCCAGACCGATGTCACCGCCCATTTGTTCAACCAGCCGCTTGGATATCACCAGACCAAGTCCGGTACCGCCATATTCCCGGGCGGTGGAGGAATCTGCCTGCTGAAAGGCCGTGAACAGAGCTTTTTGTTGTTCCTTGGTCAGACCGATACCGGTATCTGTAACAGCGATACGGATGATGACCTGATCATTGCGCATGCTTTCCAAAGAAACTCTGACTGTAACACTACCTTTTTGGGTGAACTTAATCGCATTATTCACCAGGTTGGTTAAGACCTGTTTGATTCGTAACTGATCGCTGACCACCTGTGGGGGAACATCGGAATACACCAGCGAAACCAACTCCAGGCCACGGGCATGGGCTGATGGTGCCAGCATGGTCAATACATCTTCGATAGTCTCGTAAAGATTCATGCTGCGATTATCGAGTAGCAGTTTACCAGCTTCGATTTTGGCGAAATCGAGCACGTCATTGATGATGCTCAGGAGGCTTTCAGATGAAGAATGTATGGTGCGGGCATATTCTTTCTGTTTTTCGTGCAAATTGGATTTCAACAACAACTTGGTAAATCCCAGTATGCCGTTGAGGGGAGTTCTGATTTCATGGCTCATGTTGGCCAAAAACTCGGACTTAATCCGGCTTGCTTCGAGAGCTTCCCGCCGGGCCATGTCGAGTTCGATGTTTTGGATTTCGATGGTTTCCAGTGTCTCTCTCAGATCCTGAGTGGCCTGATCGATATTTGTCTGCATTTCCCTATGAGCAATCTGAAGGGATTCCGCCATAGCGTTGATACCTTCCGACAACTCCATGATCTCGCCATCACCAAAGGCATCTATCCGTTTGTCGAGATCACCTTCACGAATGCTGTCTACAGCAGCGGCGAGCTTTTTCAGTGGTGTAATAACTCCCTTGGTGGCAGCAATGCCAGCCAGACTGGTCAGAAATATTGCAGCCAGAAACAATAATACATTTACCAGCACATTTTTATATTGTTCAGTACGAATATTGGCTTTTGAAAACTCAAGTTCCACCCATCCAAGCTGGGGTTCCTTTCGTAACTGTGAGGGCTGGACATAGTATTCCTGCCTTTGATTGGTCACTGGTACCCGATAACGAATGGTGCTGGTACTTTCAATAACACTGACTGAGTCAGAAAAGGGCATCGGTGTGGATACCGGATTCATTTTTGGACCTGCCTGAGCAACAATCTTGAGCTTGTTGTTATAAATATTGATAGCTCTTGCATCGGGCTCGTTCAGGGTCGCCCGGGCAATTTGCTGAAGCAACGAGAAATTATTGGCAATGAGGCCATATTCAACAGCATCCACCAGTCGCCGGCTGGCCGATTCCCCGCGACTTCTAAGCTCCTGCTCCAGATTTGACACTTGTTGCCAACTGAACCAGATGATGAAGATCAGAGCCATCAAAATGGAGGGAGTGATAGTCAGTAATAAGATTTGTCGTTTTAATTCCAGGCGCTTCATAACATAGAAGATAAAAGTCTTAGGCTAGTCAGTCGGTATTCTCTCTGACTTCGTGCTCTAATGATAGTTTGGTCTGAAAATGGAGTATCATTGCCGCGCACAAACTCTTTATATGAACCCCACGAAAGTGTTCAGAACAGGCGGATTTTGAGGTTCATTCGTTTTACCGGCAATTTGTTTGCTATCTCTGATTACATGATTTAACCGACTCCTAAGGAGAGTATTTTGTATCCAACCATTGAACAATGTATCGGGAACACCCCCCTTGTGCGTCTTCAGCGCTTAAGCGCAGGTGAGAACAATACGATATTGGCCAAGCTGGAAGGTAGCAATCCAGCAGGTTCGGTAAAAGATCGTCCAGCGCTTAGCATGATTCAACAGGCTGAACAGCAGGGAATGATTAAACCGGGTGACAACCTAATTGAAGCGACCAGTGGTAATACCGGTATTGCATTG
Source organism: Gynuella sunshinyii YC6258 (assembly GCF_000940805.1). Lineage (GTDB taxonomy): Bacteria > Pseudomonadota > Gammaproteobacteria > Pseudomonadales > Natronospirillaceae > Gynuella > Gynuella sunshinyii. Next base: position 2,548,679 of record NZ_CP007142.1, read on the forward strand.
GCTATGGTTGCGGCAATCAAGGGATATCATATGACTCTGATCATGCCGGACAATTTAAGTCAGGAAAGAAAAGATGCCATGGTTGCTTACGGTGCTGAGCTGATCTTGGTGTCCAAAGAAGAAGGTATGGAAGGAGCACGTGACCTGGCGATTCAGATGGAGGCTGAAGGCAGGGGCAGAGTGCTCAACCAGTTTTCTAACCAGAATAACCCTCTAGCCCATTACGTCGGCACGGGGCCGGAGATTTGGCAACAGACTCGCGGGGAAATAACGCATTTTGTCAGCGCCATGGGTACCACTGGCACGATTATGGGAACCAGTCGTTATTTGAAAGAACAAAATCCAATGATCGAAGTTGTCGGTTTGCAGCCGGCAGACGGATCGAGTATTCCAGGTATCCGCCGCTGGCCGAATGAATATCTGCCCGAAATATATGATGCCTCAAGGGTCGACAGGGTTCTTGATATTGAACAGAAAGTAGCAGAGCAGACCATGCGTCAGTTGGCCACCGAGGAAGGCATTTTTTGCGGGGTCAGTTCTGGTGGTGCAGTTGCCGGTGCTTTGAGACTTGCAGAGGGTCTGAAAAATGCTGTGATTGTGACCATAATTTGTGATCGTGGAGATCGTTATTTATCCACTGGATTATTTTCTCCCCAATGAAGCGTTTTAAATCATTTCAATCTAGAAAACCCATGCGTGTTGGCACTTCGCTGGTAGGGTCTGTGATCGAGCTGACAATCGGTAAGTATGATCACCATGGCCAGGGAATCGGGTGGTATGAGGGGAACACCGTATTTGTGCCCCAGGCAATGCCTGAAGAACGTGTTAGGGTTCGGGTGGTTGAGCAGAAACAGACTGTTCTGGTTGCAGTTGTTGAACAGTTGTTGGAGCGCTCTGCTGATCGCTGTGAGGCTTTTTGTCCTTATTATAATGATTGTGGTGGCTGTACCCTGCAGCATGTTCCCCATGAGATACAGCTCCAAATCAAGCAACAGGCTTTGGCGGACCAATTGCAGCGTTATTCCGGGCTGCAGCCGGATAACTGGTTGCAGCCGGTCATTGGTGAGCAGATCAGGACTTATCGTTCGCGTACCAAACTGGCTTTACGTCAGGGTAAAATCGGATATAAGCGTGGCCGTAGCCATGAGCTGGTAGCAATAGAACATTGTCCCATTACTGATCTTGACTGGTCTGTTGTTGTGCCGGTATTGAAACAATTGCCTTTGAAGCAGGCTGAAATCGAAGTCTGCCAGGATGATCAGCAGCGGCTCGGAGTCCATCTGATCTTGACGGTAAAGCCATCTCAAGAGCAATTGGCTCGATTGCAGCTTAGTCTTAGTGCGCTGACTTCTGATTACGAGATTTCTGTTCAAGGCATGCCAATTGTGGAGAGTCATGACCATCAACTTTGCTATGGTCTGCCCGGCGGAGCCAAAACTCTGAATCTTGCATTTCGGCCTTCTCATTTCACTCAAGTAAACAGACGTGTTAATCAATTGTTGGTGGAGTGTGCGGTGAATCAGCTTGAACCTGGTAATGATGACAGGATTATGGATCTGTTTTCCGGTTCCGGGAATTTTTCTTTACCCTTGGCGGCACGTGGTGCATCTGTTTTTGCATACGAGGGGAGTGAAGATCTGGTGCAACAGGGGAAACTGAATGCCCGTCACAATGATCTTGATATTAAGTTTATGGTCATGGATCTGTTTGATTCGCAGGCCGTCAAAAGCCTTGAAGGCAATCAGGCAAATAAATTGCTTTTAGATCCTCCAAGATCGGGGGCAAAGCAAATATGTGAAGAAATGTCACGCTTAAACCCTGAACGGATCGTATATGTTTCCTGCAATCCGGCAACATTAGCCCGTGATGCGGGAATATTGGTGAGTCAGGGCTATAGTTTATCGAGGGCGGGTGTATTGGATATGTTTCCCCATACCGCCCATGTGGAAAGCATCGCAGTGTTTGCGCGTGCCAGAAAAAAATAAGAAGTCATTGTTATGGTTAAAGTCAGGCAAGACCAACCTGTATTTCAGGATGGCAGTGTAGATCTGGATGCATGGTTGGCAAGAATCAAGACCCAGGTCACTCTCATTGATGAAGACGAATTAGTACATGCGTGCCGATTGGCCCGCTTAGCGGAAGAAGAAGCCAACTGCGTTGAAAACAGCTGGGGCGAGGGAGCGAGTTCTTATCGTACTGGCCTTGAGATGGCAGAAATTCTGGCTGAGCTGCATATGGAGCAGGAGTCTCTGGTTGCCGCGGTATTGTATCGCGCTGTTAGAGAAGGAAAGTTACCAAAAGAAACCGTGCTGGATCAGTTTGGGCCGTCAGTCAGCAAGTTGATAAACGGTGCGCTGCAAATGGCAGCTATACATCAGAAGCACAAAACCACCCGTGAAGTGGTATTAGGGCAGCGTGAAGCGCAATTGGAAGGTGTGCGCAAGATGCTGGTTACTATGATAAATGATGTGCGTGTGGTGTTATTAAAACTGGCAGAGCGTACGTGTGCTATTCGGGCTGTTAAACATGCCCCAGCGCAGCGACGTTATAAAGTCGCTCGTGAAGTGTTTGATGTCTATGCCCCATTGGCACATAGATTGGGTGTTGGACAAATAAAGTGGGAGTTGGAAGATCTCGCGTTCCGCTATCTTGAACCTACTCAGTATAAAAAAATTGCCAAACTACTTGATGAGAAACGTCTTGATCGTCAGCAATATATAGATGCGGTTATCAGTAAAATAAAACATGCCTTGGTTGATGCCGGCCTGACCGATGCGCAAGTGTTTGGTCGGGCCAAGCATATCTATAGCATCTGGCGAAAAATGCAGCGCAAGAATATCGGTTTTTCTCAGGTATACGATATCCGCGCTGTGCGTATCCTGGTGAACGAGTTGAAAGACTGTTACACCGTGCTGGGAATTCTTCATTCATTCTGGCGAAACATTCCCCGTGAGTTTGACGATTATATTGCCAACCCCAAGCAGAACGGTTATCGGTCATTGCATACGGCGGTGATTGGTCCGGAAGGCAACGTTCTGGAAATACAGATCAGAACATTTCAAATGCATGAAGATGCTGAAAAGGGAGTTTGTGCGCACTACAAATATAAAGGCACAGATACCAGTACTGCTCATTCCGGTTATGAGGAAAAAATTTCGTGGTTGCGTCAGGTATTAGAGTGGCATGAAGAACTTGGCGGCATTGATGAACTGGTAGAAGAGCTGGGTGATGTTGAAGACATCAATGATCGTATTTATGTATTAACGCCCGATGGCCATGTTGTTGACCTCCCTAATAATGCCACGCCAATTGACTTCGCCTATAAAGTGCATACCGAAGTGGGTCATTCTTGTCGTGGGGCAAAAGTGAATGGTCGTATAGTGCCATTGGCCTATAAGCTGCATACAGGTGACCAGGTAGAGATCCTGACAGCTAAAAATGGCAAGCCCAGTCGCGATTGGCTCAATATTGATCTTGGGTACGTGACGACTGCCCGGGCACGGGCAAAAATCAAAGGCTGGTTTAAGCTGCAAGATCGCGATCAAAATGTTGAATACGGTAGTAAAGCATTGCGAACCGAGCTGACTCGTTTTGGTTTGCCGGTCGTTAACTTCAATGATCTGGCTGAGAAGGTTAATTACGAGAATAGTGAAGACATGTTTGCCGCCATAGGGGCCGGTGATTTGCGGTTGATGCAGGTCGTACATATTGCAGAGCAGATGGCTGGCAAACATCAGGTGCAACAAAGGAAGGCAAAGACGCACCATAAGCGCTCGGAGGCAGAAAGTAACATTGAAATTGCAGGTGTCGGTAACCTTTTGACGACAATTGCATCGTGTTGTCAGCCGGTACCTGGTGATCCTATTCTGGGGTTTATTACTCAGGGGCGTGGAATTTCCGTGCATCGACAGGACTGCATTAATATTTTGCAGCTGAGAAATGAGGAGCCTGAGAAAATCGTCGAAGTTAACTGGGGAGGTGAAAAGACTCACTTTTACCCGGTTCGGCTCGAAATTTTGGCTTATGACCGGACTGGGCTGTTACGCGATGTTATGAATGTTCTGGCTAATGATAGTGTGAATGTTACTTCAGTTAACACGCTTTCGAACCGGGATGAGGGAATGGCAGACATGATTATGACTGTGGAGATCAGTGATATCGATCAGTTGGGAAGGCTTATGAACAAGATCAGGTCATTGTCTAATATCGTTTCTGTTCAGCGCGCTGTGGATGGAGGAGGAGCATGAAGACATATACTCTTGATGATCTCGTATATTTGATGACTCGGTTGCGTGATCCTGAACGAGGATGTCCCTGGGATGTGAAGCAGGATTGGCAAAGCATTGTTCCTCATACATTGGAAGAAGTATATGAGGTGGTTGAAGCGATCGAAAATCGGGACTGGTCCCATGTTGAAGAGGAACTGGGAGATCTGCTGTTTCACATTATTTTTTATTGTCAGTTTGCTCGTGAAGAAGATCGTTTTTCACTGGAATCGCTCATCGACAAACTTGTTAAGAAACTTCTTCGTCGACATCCGCATGTATTTCCTGATGGGACTTTTGAGAGTTGGAGAGATTCGGGTGAAATTTCAGAAGAACAGATTAACCAGAACTGGGAACTGATCAAACTGCAGGAGAAGCCGGAGGTAAAGAAAGACGAGTCTGCTTTGGCGGGAGTGCCATCGACCTTTCCTGCGTTGCAGCGGGCCTTCAAGTTACAAAAAAAAGCGGCTCGTGTCGGTTTTGACTGGACCGAAAAAAAAGATGTCCTGGGGATGCTTAGAGCGGAAATTGAGGAACTCGAAGAGGCGCTAGATGCTGGTGATTCAGTTGCCGTAGAAGATGAGTTGGGTGACGTCTTTTTCACACTCGTCAATTTATCCCGTCACCTGGCTATTGATCCTGAATCCTGTCTGCGACAGTCAGCGCAAAAGTTTGAATCCCGCTTTCGTAAAATGGAACAGATTGCACAGAAATCACAAAAGGACCTTGCCAATATGAGCTTGTCTGAGCAGGAACAACTTTGGCAGCACGCTAAACAAATGTTGGCAGAAAAATGACGCCATTGGTGATTTTGTTAATAACAGTGAAGGTCTTTCGTCTTTTCTTTTAAATTTGTTTTAGTGGACTACGATTATATTTAGATAGATCAATATATCTGAATAAAAACTGTCTATTATTCTTTTTCAGAAACTTTCTGATTGTGTGTGACATCAGATTGTATAAAGTGGTCTATATAGCAAGTCGATTTATTGTGAGAGAAAAGAGAGTAAATATCATGGTTGATAAAAAAAGTAAGAAGTCTTTTATAGGCTTTCTGGAAGAAAGTGCAAAAGCTGCCCATGCTAAAGAAGAGAGCAAAAAAAGCTACCGTAAAGCATGTACTAAGGTTACCGCCCAAGAGCTGGATTATCAAAAAACAGCTGTGTTGAGCGATAACTGATTGGGTGTGTTAATCACGAGGTCGTTAGTCTAACTAACGTCGCTGACTTCCATCAGTTTTAAACGTCTGTCATCGGCATTTAAAACCCGGAAGTTAAGATTACCGATTTGAATGGTTTCGTCTCGTTTGGGTAAGCGACCAAAGCTATGGGTAACGATCCCGCCAATTGTATCGAATTCATCATCACTGAATTCGGTTCCAAAAAAATCATTAAACTCTTCGATAGGAGTTAGGGCGTCAACGGCCTGTTTTCCATCATCCAGTACACGGATATTGGGCGTCTCCTGACTGTCGTGTTCGTCATCGATGTCGCCAACAATTTCTTCCAGTACGTCCTCAATTGTGACAAGACCCGCTATTCCACCATACTCATCTACCACAATGGCCATGTGATTTCGGTTAAGGCGAAAATCATTTAATAGCACATTCAATCGCTTGCTTTCGGGTACAAAGTTTACTGGCCTGAACAGGGACTTCCATTTTTGCGACATATCAGCCAACGAAAAGCTGGTTTCCATGGCTAACTTCAACAGATCTTTGGCAATCAGAACGCCAATAATTTCGTCATTCTTGTCACCAGTAACCGGAAAACGAGAGTGTCCTGAATCAACGATAATAGGCAGGATATCCGCCAGGTCTTTTTCAGAGTCCAGCAGCACCATGTGGGATCTGGGAACCATAATGTCGCGCACGTGTAATTCCGAAACCGACATTGCTCCATCGATGATCTTAAACGCTTCATGATCGATGATGTCATTTTCCCTTGCCTCGAAGATGATTGCTTTTAAATCTTCGCGGTCCCTCGGTTCGCCGATGAAAGCATCGGCTACCTTCTCAAGCCAAGTTTTCTTGTTGTTACTCTGGCTCGGTCGATCTTCGCTCATAGTCAGTTTTAAACCTTCTAGTCAGTCATTAACCAAATAAGGATCAGGTATGTTTAAAGTTGCCAGCAATTGGCGTTCCAGGCTTTCCATTTCCTCTGCGTCATGTTCATCAATATGGTCATAGCCTAACAGGTGAAGTACCCCATGAATGACAATATGTGCCCAATGATGATGCAGCGGCTTGTTCTGTTGTTGAGCTTCAGCGTTGACTACATCGGCGCAAATGACCAAGTCACCCAGAAAGCCGGCAAACTCTTCTTCGGGTACGCCATGAGGAGGCTCAAAGGGAAAAGACAATACATTGGTGGAACTATCTTTTCCTCTGTAGGTACTATTTAGGTGTCTGCTTTCGTCTATTGCAACTACTCTGATGGACACGATGGGATGTTCGATGCCTGATCCAGTTACTGCAGATTCTATCCAAGAGTGGAATAAGGATTCAGCGGGAATATCCGATGAAGAGCAGGCAACCTGAAAATCAAGTTCGATACTTGGCATTGGAGGTTTCATACCAGGACCATAGTTCTTTATTGTTTCTTGGTTTCAGGAGCTTCATACATTTCGTAAGCGTCGACAATACGCTGTACCAAAGGGTGTCTCACTACATCTTTGCTGTTGAAATGGGTGAAGCTTATCCCGGCAACGTTATTCAGAACCTTGATCGCATGAACCAGTCCTGAGCGGCTGCCACGTGGAAGGTCAACCTGTGAAGGATCGCCGGTGATAACCGCAGTTGAACCAAAGCCAATACGAGTCAGGAACATTTTCATTTGTTCCTCGGTAGTGTTCTGGCTTTCGTCCAGAATGATGAAGGCGTTTGATAAGGTCCTTCCACGCATATAAGCCAGAGGAGCGATTTCAATAACGTTCTTTTCTATCAACTTTTCGACCATTTCGAAACCAAGCATTTCATATAATGCGTCATATAATGGCCTTAAGTACGGATCTACTTTTTGGCTCAAATCGCCAGGCAGAAAGCCAAGCTTTTCACCGGCTTCAACGGCCGGTCTGACCAGCAGAATTCGACGTATGATATCTTGTTTGAATGCCATGACTGCACAGGCAACAGCCAAAAACGTCTTGCCTGTTCCAGCAGGTCCAATACCGAAATTTATGTCGTTATTGAGAATGTTGTGTACGTATTGTTTTTGATGCCGGCCACGTGGTCGAACGGTTGATTTTGGTGTTTGAATGACAGAGATAAGGCTTTCATCAAACTCACTGGTCGTTTGCTCGGTTTCCAGTACTTCATCAACGGCTGATTCCTGTAAAAAAAGGTGAACCAGATCGGGGGTGATATCCTGATTATTTTGCGTTTCACGATATAGACGTTTCAGTATTTCTCCAGCAGCTCTGACGGTTCTGTCTTCACCATTGAGCTCAAAATGATTGCCTCGGCTGGATATTCGGATATTCAGGCGTTTTTCAATCTGCTTGAGATGGTCATTGGCAAGTCCACAAAGGTTTGCCAACCTGCGGGGACTGTCTGGCTCAAGGGTTAGCAGCAAGCTGTTGTCTGACGATGTTAAAGTGGAACTCAAATTTACTCCGCTGGAATCAAAGATAGCTAAAGCATAACTCGAACAGTGAATTATGCAATCAGATTAATTACATGACCCGCCTGTTAGTAGGCCAGATCTGCATTGATTAACTCTCCACGTAAGGAGTTAGGGTAAGCCTCAGTAATTTTAACCTGAACGAATTTGCCAATCATTGAACGATCCTGGCATTCAAAGTAGGTGGAACGGTTGTTTTCGGTGCGCCCGAACAAGTCCGCTGGGTTTTTCTCAGAGGCACCGGTGACCAGGATAATCTGGGTAGTGCCCACCATGCCACGACTGATATTCATACTTTGTTGGTTAATTCTGGTCTGTAGAATAGAAAGTCTCTGTTTTTTGGTTTCCATGTCAGTGTCGTCTTCCATGCTGGCAGCCGGGGTGCCAGGACGGGCGCTATAAACAAAGCTGAATGAATGATCAAAGTTGATTTGAGCAATCAGATTCATGGTTGCTTCAAAATCATCATTTGTTTCACCAGGAAAACCGATAATGAAGTCTGACGAAAAACTGATGTTTGGCCTGATTTTCCGTATTCTCTCCAATTTATCCACGTATTCCGATACTTTGTGACCACGTTTCATGGCAGCCAGGATCCGGTCAGAACCACTTTGAACCGGTAGATGAAGATGAGACACAAGCTCTGGGACATCATTGTAGACATCTATCAGTGTGTCAGAGAATTCAACCGGATGAGAGGTGGTAAAACGAATTCGGTCTATACCTTCAATTTGCGAGGCAACTGTGATCAGTTCAGCCAAGTCGGCATTTTCCCCATCGTGCTTGCTGCCACAATAGGCATTGACGTTCTGTCCTAGAAAGTTGATTTCACGGACACCTTGCCCAGCCAGATGAACAACCTCGGCAATAACGTCATCAAATGGACGACTGACTTCTTCGCCCCGGGTATAGGGTACTACACAGAATGTGCAATATTTGGAACACCCTTCCATTACAGAGACATATGCGCTGACGCCATCGCTTTTGGGAGCTGGGAGGTGATCAAACTTTTCGATTTCAGGAAACGTAACGTCGACTACGGCAATCTGATTGGGTTGTGTGGTGGAATCGAGCATGCCTGGCAGGCGATGCAGGGTCTGAGGGCCAAATATCATATCGACATAAGGGGCCCGCTTGCTGATATTTTCCCCTTCCTGACTCGCAACGCAGCCACCAACTCCAATCTTCAAGCCAGGTTTGCGAGCTTTTATTTTCTTCCAGCGTCCAAGTTCATGAAACACTTTTTCCTGCGCTTTTTCTCGAATGGAGCAAGTGTTCATTAAGACGACGTCTGCTTCTTCGGGATCGTCGGTGAGTTCCAGCTCATGACTCTCATTCAGCAGATCAGCCATACGCGCAGAGTCGTATTCATTCATCTGACAACCGTAGGTTTTGATATAAAGCTTTTTGGTCATGAAATACTGTACCTGTACTATTGAACGCTAAGAATTAAGACCCATTTAGATGGGCCGGCGATTATACCGATGGAGTGTCTTCATCGGTAGTTTTTCCAGATTAATTTGCGTGTGAACCGGCTATACTGGTGATAAGTTGCTCTTAAAGTTGGGATTCATGAAAAAAGAAAAAAGTATCTATAAAGTCATTTTTGTTAATCAGGACAAAATCTATGAAGTATTCTGCAGTCACGTATTTCAAAGTGATATGTACGGTTTCATCGAGGTTGAAGAGCTGATTTTTGGAGAACGGAGTCAGCTTGTGGTTGATCCGGGAGAGGAAAAGCTCAAGGCTGAATTTAGTGGTGTGAAGCGCAGTTATATTCCCATGCATGCGATTGTCCGGATTGATGAAGTAGAAAAAGAAGGTGTCTCCAAAATGCTTGAGCCGGGCGCTGGTAAAGTGAAAGCATTCCCGGTCACTTATGGGCCAGGGTCAGGAAGGTCATCGGATTAACAGTTGTACTGTGTGTCTACGGCTGTTGCTGAGTATTTTTTAGCCAATTGGGTCGATGTTGTGTCGAATCGTATCCTGGGCGGGTGTCTGTGAATTAATAGACTAATCTATCCAGACAAAACCGATTTCAGGTAGTAGTAAGTGCGATCCAATATCTTTTTAGCATTTTTCCTGGTGCTGTTTTTTGCCCTGGTGTTATTCAGGTATGCTCCTCTACCCAGGGTGCTGCATGATCCTATTTCTCTTGCCTCTTTTGCGTTTAGGTATCAAAAGCCTACTACCGTGACCACCAATTCTTTATCTCAACCATCTAAAAGTTCCATTGATACCCAGCATGAGCTGGTTGATTTGAAAACTACTATGGATGATTGACCCGTGGGTTTGTTTCGGTAGATGGAACTGGGTGGACCTGTGGTCGATCGACAGCAGCATTATCAGCATGTTCTGGCTGGGCCGAAATCACTAATGTCGAAGAGGGGACAAAAAACGGAAATGCCTCTTGGGTGTTTAGGTTTGCTCTTCTGTGCTGTCTTGAATGATCAGAGAGGTGGAGGTTTAGGGGTATATGTTTATTTCGCATATCAAAGCGAGATTTATCATTGAAGGTGATTGTGCCTTGGGAATGTTTTTTTGCGTAATGCTTGACAGATTTCCTGCCTGGGGACGTTAAGGTTAATACCGATTATGACCTTTGAGGACATATCTCTGATGGTTAGTTCAGAGAATGTTTTGTTGTTGAGTCACTGGGAGTGGAGTGTTCGGAAAACTTACCCGCAGCGGCGTAAAAATTGCTTCCGGTTTCATTGATCAAATCGTGTCTGCCGATGTGCACATTATTGATCGTGTGGGTTCAGGCAGAGTCTGTATGGTGTTGATTGAGTGTAGTTTGTCTGAGATTGGTGAGTTACAGATCAATTATGTTGTTGATTTTGTCTCATCTGGTAACTCCTATCCGAAAGCCATCTGTTGGCATTGTGATAGGAAGGAGCGACGAGCTTGGAGATAGAGTTGTTAGTACCAGGAAAGCATGGTGCAAAGATTTGGTCGATTCTCAAGCCAGGACACGAGTTGCAGGCTACAATAAATGTATGGCAGGTTGCAATTATCTCGGCTGGCCACATAAATTCAGATAATCCGCTTGGTTTTGTTACTGTAGATGAGTGAACCATTTTGGATGATCAGAGATTGGAAGTCGTTTTCCTGGGGCAGAACGAAGGAGCTGCTTTAAGAGGGGAGCGCTGAATATACCGGTAATCAGGATGATGAAGGGCCGGTGGTTTCGACGAAGAAGAGATAAGCTCTTCTACAACGGTGTAATAAGCAATCCAGCGGGAGGCTTTATGTCTATCTCTATTATATTGTTGGCCATCTTCATGGCTGTGCTGATTCGTAATCAACACCAACGTAAATTAATACCTATTAAGATTCGCAGGGATGAATACCGGCGGAAAAAATAGCCTTCGACAGCAGAGTAGGGAGAGCAAAGTTAGCAGGGCGGTATTAAATTCACTGGTGTTGCACTTAAAGCGTCAATCGTACTCCTGTTGGTTCTGCGTTGTCGCTTTGTTCTAGTTCGGTTTCAAGTCTTGCCAGAGCTGACTCAAGTATTCTCATTTTTTTGTTTTGTGCCAAAAGAAGGTTTTCCATTTCCCGCTGTGATTTTTTCATCAGTACCAGCTCATTTTGGTGGTTGGCTGTATTGGTTTCAGTGTGGTCGATGGAAATGACTTTATTGGGCCGCAGTTGTTGTTCCTGGAGATCATTTTTTACGCGTCTTGACCAATTCAGAGCAGCTTGAATGACAAGGCGGAAATTGGCTCTTTCATAGTGTTCGCCATCCATTAGATAAATACCCGGCGATTCGTAAGTGATGAACCCACCGACTACTGATTCGGAAAGACTGACTGTAAAATTGAAGTCATCTCGGGAATTGGAGGAGATAGTGAGAAAGGGGGTTTCATTGGCAGAATTCACAATGTTATATACGCCAGGATTCACCCTATTTAAGAGTGTTTGTAACTCTTTCAGCGTTTTTTCTCTCACAGATGGCATAGTTCCCCCAAACACGACGTTAGAGAGTGGTAGAGTCACTTGAACTAAACTCCGTAACATTACCCTCTTTTATTGTTTTTGCAATTCTGATCCAGGAGTTTACCTTAAACTTATTATGTTTAGGCGAAACTATGGATAAGAGCTAGGCTACGTTATCACTCTTATTGAACCGCTATGATTATTATTGACTGACATCAACAATGTAGGACTGAAGTATGGACTCCGTGTTCAACAACTCTGAGTGATAGTCATTGGTAAGCGGGTTGGTTTTGGGTATTTTGTTTGTTTTCGACACTTTCAAATGATCCGTTTTCGTCAGTTCGGCTTCTGCTCTTGCAACCCACTGATTCAATGCTTGTAAAACAAGCTGAAAGCTCTGTCTTAGACACTTTTCATTAGTTTCCAGAAATTTACCAGGTGACTCAAAAGTCAGGAATTGTCCTGATACTTCGGCGTGACTAACACTAAAATGAAAAATGGGCTTCTCTGATATATAAATACTCAGGAAAGGGTTTCCCTGGGGATGATTTTTAACTTCATATGGATAATTCAGATGGGTTTTCAGTACTCTGTCGATATCTAACAGTGTTTGATTTCTGATTCTGGACACCGGAAATCCCTAGTTATAATTAAAATAAGGTATTTTTCTGTTATATGGTTGGATCGTCATTAGATCCGATGCTTGCAGTGTACATAAATGGCCTACTTTGCCAATCCGCTAACAGTGCCATTGTCCTCTGTTTTTTTATGCGTTTTATTGTGTCGAATTGTGACATAGATAGCTCTTTGTTAAATCAAATTAAAGTTTGCAGAATTTGTTCTCATAAATGGCAGGGTGCAACTTTATTGTGGGAGATGTTGTAGTAACAATTTGACAGAATAAGTCACTGACAGTTTAACCCGACGGCAGCCGTCGGGTTAAAGGAAGAGGAGAAACTGGGTTTCAGAGAACGATGGTATCTTTTAACTTAGCGACCACGTCAGTCACAGAAATATTCTCTTTTTCTGCATTGCTACGGTGTTTGTATTCAACAATCCCCTCTTCCAGACCTTTGTCGCTAATTACCAGTCGATGAGGAATGCCAATCAGTTCCATGTCGGCAAACTTGACACCAGGACTGGTTTTTTTGTCCCGGTCATCAAGATATACGTCAAACCCGGCATCCGTTAGTTGTTGATAAATTTGTTCAGCTGTTTCCATAACCTCTGGAGATTTATGTGCATTTAGGGGCACGATACCAATATGGAATGGTGTCATAGGCTCGGGCCAGACAATTCCGTTCTCATCATGGTTTTGCTCGATGGCCGCAGCTACAATCCTGGTGACGCCAATACCGTAGCATCCCATTGATAATGTTTGAGCTTTGCCATTCTGATCCAGGACAGTGGCATTCATGCTTTTGGAATACTTATCACCCAATTGGAACACATGACCCACTTCGATGCCTTTTTTGATCAGAATTTTCCCTGAACCGCATGGGCTTGGATCACCTTCAACAATGTTTCTGATATCAGCCACATCGGTATATTCCAGATCTCTTCCCCAGTTTATTCCGAAATAGTGTTTGTCCTCGATATTGGCCCCGGCTCCAAAGTCACTCATCTTGGTGACCGTGCGATCAACAATAAAAGGGATAGGTAGATTCAATGGGCCCAAAGAACCCGGGCCAGCTCCAACAACCGCTCGAATGCTGTTTTCATCTGCCATCGTCAGGGGAGACTTAACCTTGGCAAGTTTTTCAGCTTTTAGCTCATTCAATTCATGATCGCCTCTGATAATAAGTGCTATGAGCCCACCTTCGACAGACTCATCGGCTTCTACGACCAGCGTTTTAACGGTTTTTTCGATTGGTAGGTCAAATTGGTCGACCAGTTGGGCGATGGTTTTAGCATCAGGTGTATCTACCAGCGTCAATTCTTGCTTTGCGGGTTCGCGTTCGCTTTCAGGCATAATCGCTTCCGCCAGTTCAATATTGGCGGCATAGTCGCTGCTATCTGAAAACGCGATATAGTCTTCACCCGACTCAGCTAATACTTGGAATTCGTGTGAGGCGTTACCGCCAATTGCGCCGGTATCTGCCAGTACCGGGCGATAATCGAGGCCCAGCCGATCAAAAATGCGACAGTATGTGGCATACATGTTGTCATATTCCTGCTGCAGACTTTGGGCATCAATATGAAATGAGTAAGCATCTTTCATAATAAATTCGCGTGTTCTCATAACGCCAAAGCGGGGTCTGAACTCATCGCGGAATTTAGTTTGAATTTGATAAAAGTTAATTGGCAGCTGTTTGTAGCTGGTGATTTCATTACGAACCAGATCGGTGATGACCTCTTCATGGGTAGGGCCAAAGACGAAGTCTCGTTCATGACGGTCTTTCAGATGTAACATCAGTGGACCCATCTCATCCCAGCGACCGCTTTCCTTCCACAGTTCAGCGGGTTGCACGCATGGCATTAACACTTCATGAGCACCAGCTCTGTTCATTTCTTCCCGGATAATTTTTTCAACTTTTTGCAGTACGCGCAGACCCAGTGGCAACCATGTATACAGACCTGATGCAACTTTGCGGATCATTCCCGCTCTTAACATGAGTTTATGGCTGATGACAACGGCATCGGCCGGGGTTTCTTTCACTGTGGCGGTTAAATACTTGCTAGCGCGCATTTCTCGTTCCTGTATTCTTATCGGAGCTTAAGGATGCGGCATTCTAGTGGTTTATGTAGAGAAGAGGTAGAGGCTCTATGAATTCTCCTGATTGAACGGGAGTAATGATCTTGCCTCATTTGCATAGGCTTCAATATGAATGCGCTCTTGTTGCACGAATCGACTGATAGCATCACGAAAACCTGAATGGCTTATATAATGGAGTGACCGGGTGAATGTCGGTTCAAAACCTCGAGAAATCTTGTGCTCACCTTGAGTGCCTGGATCAAACCGGAGCAGTGAATGCTCAATACAGAACTCTATCCCCTGATAATAACAACATTCGAAATGCAATCCGTCATATTCCTGCAGACTGCCCCAGTAACGACCATAGAGTGCGGTCTGATCATAAAAGAATAGCGATCCGGCTACCGGCTGATCTTCTCGAAATGCCATTACCAGAAGAATTTGGTCCTTAAGTTGTGCCAGTACAGACTTAAAAAAGCGTTTATTCAGATATCCCTGACGTCCCCGCTTCAAATAGGTTGAGTGATAAAACAGATAAAAGTGTTCCAACAATTCATCAGTAATTCCAACGCTGGTAAAACGTTTTATCTTTAACTCCTGCTCAATGATTCTCCGTCGTTCTTTCTTAATGTTTTTACGTTTTCGCGAGGTCATCCGTAATAAGAAGTCTTCAAAGGAGTGGTAGTTGCGGTTATGCCAATGGTATTGACAGTCCACCCTGGTAAGTAGGTCGCCGAGGTTTTCCAGGCAAGCATGCTGTTCTGGATCAGGGAACAGGCAATGCCAGGATGACAGGTTATTTTCCTGACAGAAGGTTTTGATGGCCTCGATCATATAGCAACCAACATCATGTTCCTCATGCTGTTTATCCCATAAGAACCTTGGCCCCATAACTGGGGTAAATGGAACTGCACAGATAAATTTGGGGTAGTATGGTAATTGATGTTGATCGTAAGCATGTGCCCAACTCCAATCGAATACATACTCACCATAGGAATGACTTTTTAGATAACCGGGCATGACACCTACCAGAGCTGAACCTTCATATACACACAAAAACATGGGCTGCCAGCCATTCTCAGCAGTACAAACGCCACTTTCTTCCAGTGCGGACAAAAATGGATAGCTCAAAAACGGGTAGCCGCTTTGTTGTAAAGCGTTATATGCCTCTTCGTCGATTTCGAGGATCGAGTTGGTCCAGGTGATGATGCGGGTATTCATTGGTTAATGGTCAGTCAGCTCAATTACAGAACATCTTGACCATAATGCCTGATCAAGACAGTTTGTGTTATCGGGTTTTACCTGCTTTTGACTGAAACGGGTGGCTTTTCGTTTCTAAGTATGTTTTTTTTGGGATTATATGGGGCACTATTTGATTATTGCCTGTAGTGGAAAAAGCAGTTAAATCCATTGTTTACTATCATCTGTTATTGTTCTGTCACAGGAATTGACTGATGATTAGCTGATGCTGGTCGCTTTGATCACAATTTGTCAGGATATGCCGTCTGGAGACCATAGGTAGCGCTGCGGTAAGGTGCTGATAAATGAAGAAAAACCTGGTTTTGATCTTTTTAAGAATAGTATGTTATTAAAATAAGCCTTTATATTCCCTTGAATGTAATTTTTTTGATAAATAATGTTATAGAGATTGTAGAGATTTAGATGCATTTTCTGAGAACTGGTTCTCAAAAAAAAATTGGAAGAACGTCAAAACGTTGTGCATTTCTCAGTTTATCGTTGATCGTTACGGGTTGTATCAATAATGCAGCCTATACGTACTATGAAACGAGCCCCAGGGTTTACACAACCAAACCCGTAACAGAATCAACAAAAAAGACTAACAAAGACTCTTACACTGTTAAACCCAATGATACGCTGTACTCTATTGCTCTAGCTCATGACTTGGATTACCGCAAGTTAGCGGGCGCTAACAACATTGATTCGTCTTACGCTATTTATCCAGGTCAGAAACTCTCTCTAAAAATAACATCCTCAACACCTGGTGTTTACCCTCCAAAAGTCAGTGTTGTTACGGAAAAGCCCAGTACCGTTTCTGGTACCGTCCCTGTAAATAAGCCTAAAAGTCAAAAAAATGGCACATCATCTTCTGCCGCTCCAGAGCCGAAAACGCAGAAAATACGGTGGGTTTGGCCTGTAAATGGGAATATAGTGCGAACTTATAAAGCTGGATCGTCTACCGCTAAAGGTATTGATATTAAGGGTGAATTTGGAGAACCTGTAAATGCAGCAGCAGACGGCAAAGTGGTCGTTGTAGGGTTAGGGATACGAGGTTATGGCAACTTGGTTATTGTTGAACATAACGAACAGTTTCTAACAGCATACGCACACACAGGCCGTATTCTGGTAGCAGAACAGGATACGGTTAAAGCTGGGCAGACAATTGCCGAAATAGGATCTAGTGGGGGCGAAAAGCAATCCATTTTGCATTTCGAGATCCGCATGGAAGGGAAGCCGTTGGATCCGCTCAAGTATTTACCAGCCAGGTGAGTGTTCGAGTGGGTTAAGAGGCATCAGATATTCTTCTGATGGGATTTTGGCGTTAGCACAGGGGACCCATAATCATGGCAGCGATTAGGGAATTCGAATCAGACTTAAATGAATCTTATGATTTTTTCTCTACTGGCACTTATGAGTCAGTCGAAGACTATGAATCTGATAATGAACTGGCAGATTCTGATACGGACGACGATGCTTTTGAAAATGCAGTTGCAGAAAGTCGTCAGAATGGTGCTGTTCAGCGTTCTTTGGATGCGACGCAGCTGTATCTGAATGAAATTGGCTTTTCACCACTACTTAGCCCTGAAGAAGAAGTTTATTTCGCCCGCCTGGCTCAAAAGGGTGAAGAATCCGGTCGTAAGCGGATGATAGAAAGTAACCTTCGACTGGTTGTTAAAATTGCCCGTCGTTATATCAATCGTGGGTTGTCTCTTCTCGATTTGATTGAAGAAGGTAATCTGGGGTTGATCCGAGCGGTTGAAAAGTTTGACCCTGAAAGAGGTTTTCGCTTTTCTACTTATGCCACTTGGTGGATTCGACAAACCATTGAACGCGCGATCATGAATCAGACCAGAACCATTCGTCTGCCTATTCATGTGGTTAAAGAGCTGAATATATACTTGCGTGCGTCCAGAGAGTTAACTCAAAAACTCGATCACGAACCTACAGCTGAAGAAATTGCCGAGTTACTGGATAAACCCGTCAAAGATGTTAAGCATATGCTGGGTCTGAATGAGCGGGTGACCTCTGTTGATACGCCAATTGGTCCAAACTCTGAAAAAAGCATTCTTGAAACTGTCGCGGATGATCAGGTCAGTGATCCGTGCGAACTGTTACAGGATGAAGACTTGCGAGCCAGTATTAATGGGTGGCTCGATGAGTTGTCTGAGAAACAACGCGAAGTGGTTGCCCGCCGATTCGGGTTGCGTGGGTATGAAACAAACACCTTGGAAGAAGTCGGTCACGAAATAGGGCTTACCCGGGAGAGAGTCAGACAGATCCAAGTGGAAGCTTTACGGCGGCTGCGTGATATTCTTGAAAAACAAGGCTTGTCAGGTGTGTCTCTGTTTAATCCCTGAGATTAATTTATTCAGATATAAAAAAACCGCCTTTCTGGCGGTTTTTTTATATCTGGTGAACACTCACAAGCGTTTTGTTGCTTATTTTTCCAGGTATTGCCGTTTATTTGGTACACCATCCCATTCTTTGGCATCAGGCATGGGGTCCTTTTGTTCTGTGATATTTGGCCAAATCTCTGCCAGTTCGGCATTCAGCGCAATAAACTCCTGTTGATCTGCCGGTACTTCATCTTCAGATAAGATCGCTTCCGCAGGACATTCTGGTTCGCATAGGGCGCAATCAATGCACTCGTCTGGATGAATCACCAGAAAGTTCGGTCCTTCATAGAAGCAATCTACCGGACAGACTTCGACACAGTCGGTGTATTTACATTTAATACAGTTGTCGAGCACAACGAATGCCATTTATTTTCCTCTCCAAGTATTCGATATATCAGGTTTTCTCTAACCTGCCGGAATGAGGCGGCTATTGTAGGTAGCCTAAGCATTAATGCCAAGCCCGCCGCCTTTTTAAGTATTAAGATTGACTAGAACTTTTATCTATAAGTGTCTTCACTTTTCTTTTGTCAAAGCTTTGATCCGATACAGAATGTCCAGCGCTTCTCTGGGTGAAATATTGTCCGGTTGGATGGTTTCGACAAAAGATAAGGCCGGGTGGTCTGAGTAACTGGCAAACAAATCATTTTGTACTGGAGCATTGGAACGAGTCGTTGTGACAACGTCTTTGTTTTCCAGTACTTCAAGCTTGCTTTTGGCATTGCTGATGACCAAGCCAGGCACTCCGGCCAGTTGTGCCACCTGCAAACCGAAACTCCTTGATGCAGGTCCCTCCTGTACCTTGTGCATAAAGATAATTTCGTCTTTATGCTCCGTGGCATCGAGATGTACATTCGTACAATAAGGGAGGGTGTCAGGTAGTTCTGTCATTTCAAAGTAGTGAGTGGCAAACAGAGTCATGGATTTAACTTCTGTCGCCAGATATTCGGCAGCAGCCCAGGCCAGTGAAAGACCATCGAATGTCGAAGTGCCACGACCAATTTCATCCATCAGAATCAGACTGTTTGAAGTGGCATTGTGGAGAATATTGGCTGTTTCTGTCATCTCAACCATGAACGTGGATCGACCAGAAGCGATATCATCGCTTGATCCCATACGAGTGAAAATCCGGTCTACCGGACCAATCACAGCCGAGCTTGCGGGTACGCAACAACCACAGTGTGCCAATAGAACAATATGTGCAACCTGCCGCATGTAAGTTGACTTACCACCCATGTTCGGACCGGTGATTACCAATAAGCGGCGTTGTTCGTGCAAATCAATATCGTTAGGAACAAATGGAATATCTGTAATCTGCTCAACGACCAGGTGGCGCCCGCCTTTAATCGATATCCCTGGCTGCTGGGACAGTTCTGGGCGGGAAAGATTCAGTGTCTCGCTTCGTTCTGCAAAACAACACAGTACATCCAGGGCTGCCAGACCTCTGGCTGTCTGCTGCAAGCCGGCCAGTGACGTGGCAATTGTCTGCAGCAGTTCTTCATATAGCCTTTTTTCACGACTGAGTGCCCGGCTTTTCGCTGACAGAGCCTTGTCTTCAAATGCTTTCAGCTCTGGAGTGATGTAGCGCTCGGCGTTTTTGAGTGTTTGCCGGCGAGTGTATTCTGCTGGAACTTCAAACTGGGCACCTTTGCTGACTTCTATATAGTAGCCATGAATTCGGTTATAACCTACTTTCAAGCTGGAGAGTCCGGTCTTTTGCCGCTCGGTCTGCTCCAGTTGCAGTAGAAACGAGCCTGCATTTTCGGACATGGCCCTCAGTTCATCCAGCTCCTCATCATAACCTGTGGCAATCACTCCGCCATCACGGACAAGCAACGGCGGATTTTCAATAATGGCATGGCTGATGAGTTGCTCAATATCGGTATGTGGCTGAATCTCCAGTTTAAGCGTGTTGGCCAGAGAGCTGTTCTGATCCTTCAGTAATTCCTGGATATGTGGAACCTGTTGCAGCGCTTCTGCGATGCGGGTCAGGTCTCTCGGGCGGGCGGAACCCATGCCAACGCGGGTCAGTGACCTTTCTATATCACTGATCTTTTTCAGTGCTTCCTGGATGTTTTCATACAGATAGCTCTGGCTGATCTGATCAATAAAATCGAGCCGCTGTTGAATTTGTTGAACATTTCTGAGGGGGCGATTTAGCCAGCGCTTAAGCGTGCGGCTTCCCATGGCCGTCTTCGTTTGATCCAATACCCAAGCCAGCGTATATACTTCGTCACCGCGAAGATTTTCGTCAATTTCCAAATTACGGCGGGCCGTTGGATCAAGAATCAGTGAGTCATCTGTACTCTCAAGCGATATTCCCCGAATTTGAGGCAGTTGATTGCGCTGGGTTTCTTGAGCAAATTGCAGCAGCGCTCCAGCAGCTTTCACACATAAAGGCAGATGTTGAATACCAAAGCCTGATAAATCCTTCACTCGAAATTGAGTGCATAGCAAGCGTTGACATGTTTCGAGGTCAAAATGCCAGACCGGGGTTTCCTGAATGGCACTGTTATCCGTTGTAATCAAGTGACGGTCGAAGCCTTCCGGAATCAGAATCTCTGCTGGTTTCAATCGAAACAGTTCGGTATCCAACTGCTGAGGGTGCTCAATCATGATGACCGCAAAGTGACCGGAACTGACCTCCATGTGTGCCAGACCAATGGCCCCCTCATGGGCAACCAGAGCACAGACCCGATTATCATTCCGTTCGCTGAGGAATGCCTCATCACTTAATGTGCCAGGAGTCAGTACCCGGGTGACCTTGCGCTCTACTGGGCCTTTGCTGGTTGCTGGGTCGCCCACCTGTTCGCAGATTACAACGGATCGTCCCATTTTAACCAGTTTGGCCAAATAGCCCTCTGCGGCATGATAAGGTACACCAGCCATAGGGATTGGTTTGCCAGCCGTTTTTCCTCGGGCGGTAAGAGTGATATCCAGGAGTTGAGCGGCTTCACGGGCATCGTCAAAGAACAGTTCATAGAAGTCCCCCATCCGGTAGAACACAATCTGCTTGGGGTGCTCTGCCTTGATTTTCAGATATTGCTGCATCATGGGGGTGTGTTGTTCAATGTCTCGGGACATAATGATCCTTCGTTACAATTCAAAAAAACGCCGGAGATGGTAAGTGA
Source organism: Gynuella sunshinyii YC6258 (assembly GCF_000940805.1). GTDB lineage: Bacteria > Pseudomonadota > Gammaproteobacteria > Pseudomonadales > Natronospirillaceae > Gynuella > Gynuella sunshinyii. The sequence goes on from NZ_CP007142.1 coordinate 2,569,964, forward strand.
ATACAAATCTGGGTGCGAGTGCAGAGAACAGAAAAATGCCCATATTGGATATCTTGGCCGCGCAGCTAAAGCGTCTTCAATGGACATTGATGACAGCGGAATCCTGTACTGGTGGTGGCATTGGCAAACTTTGTACAGAAATGGCCGGCTCATCGGAATGGTTTGAAGGCGGTATTATCAGTTATTCCAATCGTATCAAGACTGATTTACTGGGCGTGCCTGAAGAAAGCCTTATGCAATACGGTGCTGTTAGTGAAGAAGTTGCAAGGCATATGGTGAGTGGTCTGGTTTATCGGACCGGTGTTAAGTGTGCGGTTGCTGTTACCGGTGTAGCAGGACCGGGGGGAGGCTCGTTGCTAAAGCCGGTGGGAACCGTGTGGATGGCCTGGAGTATTAACGATAAGATTGAGACGCGACGTTATCTGTTTGAAGGAAGCAGAGAGGATATTCGTGAGCAGACGATCGAGCAGAGTCTGTTGCAGCTCAGTATTTTTTTACAAGAAGTTTCTAACCAGGGCTAGCCAAAGACAAATACATGTGTAGAATACTGGTCAAATTTACAGTATTTGTGTGCCCGTAACACTGGAGATCTTTATGGAAGACAACAAGCAAAAAGCCTTGGCAGCCGCTCTGTCACAAATAGAACGTCAATTTGGCAAGGGTTCTGTCATGAGGATGGGAGACAAGGAAAGGGTTCAGATTCCAGCCATCTCCACCGGATCTTTAGGGCTTGATGTGGCATTGGGTATTGGTGGTCTTCCCAGAGGGCGGATTGTTGAAATTTACGGACCAGAGTCTTCAGGTAAAACCACATTGACCCTACAGGTTATTGCTGAGGCGCAAAAACAGGGCGGTACCTGTGCGTTTGTGGATGCAGAGCATGCGCTTGACCCAATATATGCTGAAAAACTTGGGGTGAATGTTTCTGATTTGTTGGTGTCTCAGCCAGATACCGGAGAGCAGGCACTTGAAATTGCCGATATGCTGGTACGATCAAATGCTGTTGATGTGTTGATTATCGACTCTGTGGCGGCTTTGGTGCCAAAGGCTGAAATTGAAGGTGACATGGGTGATACGCATGTCGGTTTGCAGGCACGTTTGATGTCTCAGGCACTGAGAAAAATTACCGGAAATGTTAAAAATGCCAACTGTCTTGTCATTTTTATTAACCAGATCCGAATGAAAATTGGAGTTATGTTTGGCTCCCCTGAAACCACTACTGGTGGAAATGCACTGAAGTTTTATTCTTCTGTTCGTCTGGATATTCGTCGTACAGGTACCATAAAAGAAGGCGAAGAAGTAGTTGGTAGTGAAACCCGGGTTAAAGTTGTGAAAAATAAAGTGGCCCCGCCATTTAAACAGGCCGATTTTCAGATTATGTATGGGAAAGGCATTTATCGCTTGGGTGAGGTTTTGGACTGGGGTGTTAAACTTGGTTTAGTTGAGAAATCAGGTGCCTGGTATAGCTATCAAGGTAATAAGATTGGCCAGGGCAAAGCAAATGCTGCTCGTTTCCTGGAAGAGAATGCGGAAGTTGGTCAGGAAATAGAAACATTGATTCGTCAGCAGGTGCTTGGTGGTGTTGCAGGTGCTTCTGTGAGCGCAGAAAAAGCGGAAGCGGAAGTGGAAGAAATCGAATAAGTTGGTTCTTAGCTCAGCTTGGCAAGCTGGTTTTATGCAGGCTGATTACGCCTGCTTTTTTTAGTTGAATGAGAATGAATAAAACTCCCTGGAACTATGCTTTATCATTACTGGCTAGGAGAGAGTACAGCCGGAAAGAGCTTTATCAGAAGCTTAGTTCGCATTTTCCTGATTGCAGTCATATACAAGTAGAAGATGTGCTGGAGAGGCTGAAAAGTGCTGGGCTTCAGTCAGATGAACGAATGGCAGATGCCTGGACTCGCTCCAGGTATCATAAAGGTAAAGGGCCCCTATTGATTGCCAGGGAACTTGCTGGCAAGGGAGTTAGTGAACAACTTGTACGGGAAGCCCTTGCCCAGCCTGAGTTTGAATGGGGGCGAATGGCAAGTTCAGTGGCACAGAAAAAATGGTTAACCATTGCTGGTGATGAGCAGGGAAAAATAAAAATTACCCGCTTTCTGAATAGTCGGGGTTTCAATTTCGATCACATCGATAGTGCTCTGGCAGAGCTTGGGATATAAGTTGTTCTGAGATCGATCTGCATTTTGTTTGGTTTCCACCTCAATAAGGAGGTGGACAATATTCTCAGTATATTTTCATACTTTCTTACTTTAGCCCCTTCTCTGAAATAAGCGTCGAAGATACAGATAGGGCCACTTCTTAAGTCTTAATCTATAAATTTATTTTTAAAGCGAGCTATCAGGCGTGTTTGAATATGACATTTGCGACAAAATGTACCTGCCGAAAATAAAGAAGCCAGGGAAATATTGTGTCAGACCACTGAGTTGTTAAAACACGAGTTCACTCAGACAAGTGCATGAAAATAAATGTATTCATTACTCCTTTCTCAGTAATAAAACGATTTAAGCCATTATTTTTAATACCAACATTATTAACCTGGCCGACATTTGGGCCAGGTCTTTATAAGTGTTGTCATTCATGACCAGTAATGTGTTTTCGACATTCCATGAACCTCTCTATGTTTTATTGATCAAACCCCAGGTACTCAAAATACTTAAAGTCAGCATGGCGCTTCTGGCCAGAGAGGTCCTGACAGCTTAATCCTACAAACGCGCCGGTAAAGTTGGATCCAGCACCGAGTCCTGCTTCATCTGAAAGGATACTTGAATCCAGAACGACATCTATTTGGTGCCAGTGTTTTTCGTCCGCTGACCAGGAAAACAGCAACGTATCATTTTCCATTGTCGCTCGTAGTGAGAGGGGACCTGTCTGAGGAATGGGAATCTGCTTGAGCATTTGAGACTCAGGAAACTCTGATTGCCAGTCCATTGCGGCCATGCAGCTCATAATACCAAGATGGCGCCCTTGTGTTTCATCATGACTGATATAGAGATAATGATACTTGTGCGTATTGTAGTAGCATATAAGTCCTGCCTGCTGCTGAAAATCAGCGGGGCTGAACTCCAGTTGCGTTTGGGCCTGAAAATGGAAATCTGTCTGTCGTATTGCTAATAGTGATTGATTGAAAACAGAGCCGACGGATTCCTGACCTTTCAGGCGTAAATGGCCAGGCCTTTCAGTTAGTGAGATAAAGTTCTGAGGATAGGGGGTTCGTAGCCACTGCCAGCGAATGTCCAGAGTTGGCTGGTCAAAGTTGATACGCGTTGGCGCAGAAGGAAATGGCTGTTCTTGTTCAATTGGCAAATCAACAACCTTTAGTGGCACTTGGCTACCGTGAGAAAGTTGTGGCCAGTCATCTTCCCATACGAGATTTTGTATGGCTGTTTCCCTGCCGAGAATGCAGACTTTTTTGTTTCTGATGGGACGACCACATAAATGTACCAGAATATCGTAACCTTCTGGAGTGGTGGCCATTGAGGCGTGGCCAGCACGCTGCAGCTCCGCTTCCGGATGAAGGCGGCTGGTTAACAGATGGTCTCCGGGCATAGTTTCATAAGGCCCGAATAAGTTATCAGCACGAGCAACTGTTTCTGCATGATTGTATTCCGTGCCTCCTTCTGCAACAAACAAATAGTAATATCCGTTACGTTTGTATAGATGCGGACCTTCAACCAAACCAAGGTTTGTACCCCGATAGATATTTTTGATTGGGCCAGTCAGTTGTTTTATCTGAGGGTTATATTGTTGCAGCAGAATACCACCAAAGCGATTATGGTTTGGACGGTAATCCCAAATCATATTGACCAGCCATTTAGTTCCATCATCCTCGTGAAACAGTGACGGATCAAAACCACTGCTGTTGAGGTAGGTTGGGTCACTCCATTCACCATCGATCGTATCACAAGTCACCAGGTAATTATGGGCATCTTTGAAACTTCCAGTGTGTCGTTTAACGTCAGTATATATCAGCCAAAATTGTCCATCGGCATAGCTTAAGCACGGAGCCCAGACGCCACACGAATCTGGGTTGCCGAGCATGTTTAATTGACTTGGTCGATTCAGCGGTCTGGATACTATCTGCCAGTTCTTAAGATCCCTTGAATGAGAAATTTGAACTCCGGGATACCATTCAAACGTCGATGTGGCGATATAGTAGTCGTTACCAACACGGCAAATTGATGGATCCGGATTGAAGCCTGGCAAAATTGGATTGGTTACTTGTATTGTCATGGTGATTATCCTTTTACCGCGCCCTGACTGAGCCCGGCGACGATGTAGCGTTGAGCCAAGAGGAAGAAAACAATAGCGGGAATAATGGTAACCGTGATGTAGCCTAGCACCAGGTTCCATTCAACATTGTACTGGCCGCGAAACTGCATAAGCCCAAGAGTCCAGGGGTATTTGTCTGGAGAGTTGAGCAAAATCAGTGGCAGGATGTAGCTGTTCCAACTGCTGACCAGTAAAAATACTCCAACTGTTGCAAGAATAGGCGTTGATAGGGGAATGATGATCTGGAAGAAAAAACGCAGATAACTACAACCATCTACCATCGCTGCTTCGAACAATTCTTTGGGAAGTTGTTCAAAAAAAGATTTGAAAAACAGAACTGACATAGCCAGCCCAAATGCAATCTGAGGTAGCACCAGACCAATCGTAGAATCCAGTAAACCGAAATCCCTGATCTTAATGAATAGTGAAAGAATGGCTGTGGCGGCAGGAAACATCATTCCGCTGATCAGATATGAATAGGCAAAGCGTTTACCGAAGAAATGAATGTGTGAAAAAGTGAAGGCCACCATACTTGCAATCAACAGCGTGAAGCTGATCGTCAGAAAAGTATACAGAAATGAGTTGGCCAGCATTTGCCATAACGATGGATCGCTGAGAATCTGTTGGTAGTGGCTCAGATCCCATTTTTCGGGTAGCGAAAAAGGTTGGGTGCGTAACTCACCGGTACTCTTAAAACCTCCGAGAAACGTTGCATAAAAAGGAATCAGAATAAACGTTGATGTCGCAAACAAAAAAGTAAGCTTGAATGTTTTTGCAAATGACGGAAGCGGCCATTTACGAATCTTGTGTTTTTCAGTCATACGATCTCTCGTAGTGGTTGAGTGAATGCTTGATTGGGTCATTTCAGTCATCCCTGGTCATGATGAATTTCTGGTACATGAATGCAAACAGAACACAGGCAACAAACAACATGACACCAACACTGCTGCCCAAGCCGACTCGCATGCGGACAATGCCGTATTGGTATAAATAGGTGACGATGGTATGGCTGCTGTTGGCTGGGCCGCCGTTGGTTAATGGGATGACCATTTCAAAAAATTGTAGAGCACCGATAATGCTGAAAAATATAGATAACTGAATAGCGTGTTTTATTAGTGGTAGTTTGATTCGAATGATGGTTTGCCAGCGACTGGCACCGTCCAGTTTGGCTGCTTCAAGCAGATCTCTGGGAATCCCCTGCAGGCCGGCGATATAGATCATCATGTGATAGCCGGTATATTTCCATATAGTTACCAATAGAATAGCATTGAAAGCAGAATCCTTGTCCGCGAGAGGATAGTAACCTTCGGCGCCAAAGAATCTGGATATTTGACCAACTAGTCCATAATCTCCGTCATAGACATAACGCCATATAAGGCCGGCGACAACATCTGCAAGAATGAACGGCAAAAAATAAATCAATCGGAACAGGCTGTTAAGGCGCCCTTGCTCCGCAACCATAAGGGCAATAGCCATGGCAACCGGCAATTGCACACACAATGAAACGGCAATGAGTTTCAGGGTATTCAGTACTGCTGTGTGAAAGACTGAATGTTTCAATACCAGTAAGTAATTACCCCAGCCGTTCCATTCGCCCGAGTCAGAAATTGCCGTCAGCCCTTTCCATTTAAAGAAACTGTAGTAGATGGCTTCTGAAATAGGCATGGCAACAAACAAAGTAAATAATACCAGTGCCGGAGGCAGGAAAAAGAGTAATGTTGTTAGTCGGCTACCCATGTTGCGCGTATACAGCCATTGCTGAAAAGCTGCCCAAGGGGTGCCTTTTGAATTTATAGAAGACATGGCTTAGCGCCCTTTTTTTGTTAACTCAGGGAAAAATGTTTAGTGTGAACGTTTTCAGAGTTATGGACCGGATTAATGGTAAGAGCCGGCCCATATTTATGTCAGCGCATTTCCCAAGCTTCCTGGAGCATTTCAACTGCGCCTTTTGCGTCTATGTCGCCAGTTGCCAGCATGGCAGAAAAGTCATTGATGGTTCCGCCAATGTCGGCACCCAAGGCCTGATCCAAATAGACCTGATGCCATTGGGCGTTGGCAATGTTGGCAGCAATTTGTTGGCGAAATGGATCTTCAACACCATCGTCAGCACCTTTGGCTACCGGAATAATAACGCCGGCTTTTGCCAGTCTCATTTGCTGCGGCTTGGCCAGAAAATATTCCATCCATTTGACCGCGGTATCTGTCCCACCGTCTTTACTGAAAGCAAAACCAGTAACGCCCCCTAAGGTATCGCTACCGCTGCCTTTGCCGCCCTTAACGCTGGGGAAGTTAAAGAAGCCCAACTGATTACGGGGAATTCCCTGTTTGTCAGCTGAGTTGTCTTTTTGAACAGTCATTTCCCAGTCGCCCATTAAATGCATGGCTGCTTCCTGATCTCCGAATTTACCTGAGGCATCTCCATAGGTTGCCGCAGCGTATCCTGGTTGGAAGGGATCCAGTGCAACCAGCTGCTGGAACAGCTTGCCGGCTTGTACGTAGTCTGGATTATCCCAATCAATATCACCGGCCATAGCAGCATTGAAAGTACTTGCTCCGCCGGTACGCATCGCAAGATACGTCCAGTAAAAATGTGCCGGCCATTTATCAGCTGCACCGAGAGCAATTGGGGTAACACCTGCTTTTTTAAGTTTTTTGACAGCGTTCAAAAAATCATCCCAGGTTTTTATGTCATCTCCTTTGACGCCAGCTTTGGCAAACAATGCTTTGTTGTACCAAAATCCAACCTGAGCAAGGGTGTAGGGAACACCATAAATATGCTGTTTATACGTAAACGCAGATAATGATCCTTCACTTAGAGTTGCTTTAAGAGTTGCGCTTTTGGCTGTTATGTCATCAAGTACGCCATATTTGGCGCGGTCAATAAAGTTACCCCCACCCCAGCTGTAAAAGATGTTTGGTCGGTTATCTGATTGCAGCAGAGTTGGCAGTTTGGCTTTGAACTGCTCGTTTTCCATATACTGCATTTCAATTTTGACTCCAGGATGCTGGGCTTCAAATTCGCGGGCGAACTGATCCCAAAGGGCTTGTTGTTCCGGTTTGTTTTCTTCATGCAACATGGTAACGGTTTCGGCCTGGGACATGGTTGCAATAGTCGAAAATGACCACAACGCGAGCGCTGTGAGCGATTGCAAAAATTTCATTACGAACTCCCGATATATTGTTTTTGTTTTGATCAGATAGATGGCTTCCAGAGATGCTTTAACTCATACCCTGAAAATCTATTGTGCTAAGCAGTGTAATGAATGGTGTAATTCCGATATATTGCTAAAACTCACAAAATGATTATGAAATATGCGAAATTGCGTTTGAATTGTGCGGGTGTTGATTATGACCTTGAGCAAGGAACAGAATGTACTGGTATTGCTGGATGTTAAGCATCCGTATGACCGAATGCTCATCGATGGTATGGTCGAGGCGCTGCAAAACTCGAATGATAATTTGCAAATGTCCTTTATGGCTTACGATGAGGCTCTGCTGGTGGCTCAGGATGACCATTGGGATGCCATTGTTGCGGATTTTGATCGGCCAGGAAATGTTGAGTTGTGTCGGCGACTTCAGGTTCCGGTCGTGGGTCTGATGAGCTATCACCATGTATTACCGGAAATCCAATTGCCGGGGCTCATTTATGTTGCCCCCGATACCCAGTCTATTGTGGTGAAAGCATTGGAACACCTGGTTGCCTGTGGCGTGCGGCAGTTTGGCTATTTTTCCGGAATGGCTGCAGAAATAGGATTATGGGCTGAACAGCGTGAGAACCTGTTCCGGCAGTGCGTTGAAGAGAATGGCTATCAATGGTTGGGAGGCTTTGACACATTTACCATTCGGCAACATCTTACCCAGGGAACATATGGTCACAGAGGATATTTGTGCGCCAGTGATACCCAGGCCCGGCAGCTTATTACCCTGGCGGGGAAACTGCAGCTGAATGTACCGGGTGATCTTGCGATTATTGGCATTGACAATGATGCTGTCGAGAACCAATTGTCCAAAGTACCAATATGCACTGTACCGTTGGATCCCAGGCAGTTAGGTGTGGCGGCGTATAATGCGTTGCGTGAACTTAGAGACATCCAGTCGTGCCAGCATCATTTGGTGAGCTCTGGAGATGTCGTCAATCGGCTGTCTGCCTATCTGTCTGTCAGTGATGATGCACTGGTGTCAAAAGCCATGAAGTACATTTATTGTCACTACCATCGCCCGATTAAAGCTGAGCAGATCATCGTTGAATGTCATACTTCCAGAAGTACGCTTGAAAGTCGCTTTAAGAAGCATCTTCATAAAACCATCCACCAGGTTTTACATGAAGTCAGGTTGAAGCACGCTAAAGAGCTGCTTTCCCATACCGATACACCCATTGAAGATATCGCCCTTCAATGCGGCCTTTCCAGTATTCAATATCTCTACTATCTGTTTCGCAAGGAAGTTGGGATGACACCCAATCAGTATCGTCTCGAATTCAGCCATAAGCACAGGGACTCTCCGTTCACTTCGCGGATCTGAGTTGTTTTTTGAGCTTTCAGGAGGTCTGCCTCCTAAAGCTCTGCTGAGCAATAACGGGGTGGTTGTTTTGCACATATTGATCGGCAATTTGGGTTTTTTTCAGTCTATGGCAGGTTTTGATGGCAACTGTTGTCATCTTCTATAGGATCTGGATAACAGGTAGATTGCGACTGGGCCAGCGTCATTGTAGTATTCTCGGCCCTTCAACTCCCCGTAAATGGCTTCTGGAAGCGAAATTCATGAAGAGTTCTGAAATTAGAGAGCGTTTTCTATCTTTTTTTGAGAAAAATGGACACACCCGCATCGACAGCAGCTCGCTGGTACCGGTAAATGATCCCACCTTACTGTTCACCAATGCCGGTATGAACCAGTTCAAAGAGGTATTTCTCGGACTGGATGTCAGAGATTATAACCGCGCAACCACGTCCCAGCGTTGTGTTCGTGCAGGTGGCAAGCATAATGACCTGGAGAACGTTGGTTATACTGCCAGACACCATACCTTTTTTGAAATGCTGGGGAATTTCAGTTTCGGGGACTATTTCAAAGAAGATGCTATCCGCTATGCGTGGACATTTTTGACCGAAGAGTTGGGGCTGCCCAAAGACAGGCTCTGGGTCACTGTTCATTATGAAGATAAAGAAGCAGAAGATATCTGGTTGAACAAAATGGGCATTGACCCTAATCGATTCTCCCGTATGGGCGATAAAGATAACTTCTGGATGATGGGAGATACTGGCCCCTGTGGTCCTTGTTCCGAGATTTTTTATGACCATGGTCCGGAAGTGGCTGGTGGTCCTCCAGGCAGCGAAGGCGATGATCTTGACCGCTATATCGAGATCTGGAATCTCGTATTTATGCAGTTTGATCAACAGCCGGATGGTTCTCGGGTTAACCTTCCCAAGCCCTCCGTAGATACTGGCATGGGGCTGGAACGCTTGTCTGCGGTTTTGCAGCATGTGCACTCAAATTATGAAATTGATTTATTCCAGGCATTGATAAAGGCTGCAGCCAAAGTCACTGGTGCATCCAATCTGGAAGATAAATCCCTGCGTGTCATTGCTGACCATATCCGTTCAGCGGCGTTTCTTGTGGTCGATGGAGTTATGCCTTCCAATGAGGGGCGTGGTTATGTGTTGCGTCGCATTATTCGCCGGGCCATACGTCACGGTCATAAAGTGGGCCAGAAAGGTGTGTTTTTCTACCAGTTGGTGGATGCGTTGGTGGCGGAAATGGGACAGCCTTATCCGGAGCTGGCGCGATTGGCTGAACAGGTCAAAAAAGTGCTGCGTCAGGAAGAGGAACAGTTTGCCAAAACGCTGGATAATGGAATGCGTCTGTTGACTGAAGTGATTGAAGGGCTGGAAGGTCAGGTTATTCCGGGAGAAACGGTGTTCAAGTTGTATGACACATACGGCTTCCCGCTGGATTTGACTGCTGATATTGCCCGTGAGCATGATCTCATTATTGATGAAGATGGCTTTAATAAATCAATGGAGCGTCAGCGTAAGCTGTCGCAGGAATCCAGCGATTTCTCAATGAAAATTGAGCAGGTCATTGATTTTGGCTCTAAGACGGAATTCAGTGGTTACGAGGTTTTATCTGATGATGCTGTTGTGGCGGCATTGTTGGATGGTGAGCAGAATATGGTGGCCGCTTTGGCGGAAAATACCGAAGGTGCGGTTGTCCTCGATAAAACTGCTTTTTATGCCGAGAGCGGCGGACAGGCAGGTGATGTTGGTGTGATTGAGTGGCCAGGGGGGCGCTTTGAAGTACGCGATACCATTAAAAATGGTGATAATCACGTTCATTACGGCAAAGTGGTGAAAGGAGAACTGACCAAGTCTTCACCCGTGAAAGCTCTGGTGGATCAGACTAAGCGTGCGACCACGGCCAAGCATCATAGTGCTACGCATCTGTTACATGCTGCTTTACGGCAGGTGTTGGGTGAGCATGTACAGCAGAAAGGATCACTGGTGACATTTGATCGCCTGCGCTTTGACTTCTCTCATTTCGAACCGGTGACCGTTGCTCAGCTTACCGAGATAGAGCAGATCGTTAACCAGCAGGTCATTGCCAATACCCCGGTTCAGACTGAACTGATGCCGATTGACAAGGCAAAAGAAAAGGGTGCGATGGCGCTGTTTGGTGAAAAGTATGGTGACGAGGTCAGAGTATTGACCATGGGGGAAAATAACTACTCTGTCGAACTATGTGGTGGAACCCATGTCAGCAGAACCGGAGATATCGGCCTGGTCAAACTGGTTGCGGAGACGGGCATTGCCGCTGGTGTTCGAAGAATTGAAGCAGTAGCCGGACCTTATGCTCTGGCTTACGTCAATACTATGGAGCAGTCACTGCACAATATCGCAGGATTGTTGAAGGCTTCTTCAAGTAATGTTCAGGACAAGGTTCAGGGTTTGTTGCAGAAAAACCGACAGATGGAGAAAGAGCTGGATCAGCTTAAATCCAAGCTGGCCAGTAGCCAAGGGTCAGATCTGGTTTCAAAAGCGGAGGAGGTTGGTGGCACCAAAGTACTCGCGGTTAAGGTGGATGGGGTAGACCAGAAAGCTTTGGCTGAGCTGATGGATCAGTTGAAAAATAAACTGGGCTCCTGTGTGGTGGTGCTGGCCAGTGTTATCGATGGTAAAGGACAGCTGGCGGTCGGAGTTTCCAAAGATCTGACCAGCCGTATTAAAGCCGGAGAACTGGTTAATTATGTTGCTGGGCAGCTGGATGGCAAAGGTGGTGGCAAGCCTGATCTTGCTCGTGCCGGATTTGCTGATATCCAGAATATTGAGAGAGTTTTGGCCGTGGTGCCTTCCTGGGTTGGGGAGAACCTTTGACCGGGAACAATAGAATCGCGGGTGAAGATGCAACAATGATTTTATTTATTGTTTAATTCACCCTTTGTTGGGTGCTGCATTCTGTGCAGTTCTTATTAACCTAAAAGAAAATATTGACTATGGCGCTATACGTTCAAAAATTTGGTGGGACCTCAGTTGGCAGTATTGAGCGAATTGGTGTTGTTGCTGACAAAGTAAAGAGCTTTAGGGATCAGGGTCATGATGTTGTTGTGGTTGTATCAGCAATGTCTGGTGAGACAAACCGGCTGCTAGCCCTGGCTTCAGAGATTTCCAAAAAGCCAACACCACGGGAATTGGATGCGCTCGTATCAACCGGTGAGCAGGTGACCATTGCTTTGCTTTCTATGGCGTTGAATGAGCGTGGCTGTCCGGCTAAGTCTTATACAGGCGGGCAGATAAAAATACTGACTGATAGTGCTTTTACCAAGGCTCGTATCCAGCATATTGATGTGGATTCAATTCGCTCCGATTTGAAAACCGGCAAAGTGGTGGTTGTGGCCGGATTTCAGGGGGTTGACCCTGAGGGCAATATTACAACTCTTGGTAGAGGTGGGTCGGATACAACCGGGGTGGCGCTGGCAGCTGCATTAAGTGCTGATGAATGTCAGATATATACGGATGTTGACGGTGTTTATACCACTGATCCTCGGGTTGAACCCAGGGCCCGTCGACTGGATAAAATTACTTTTGATGAAATGCTGGAAATGGCCAGTCAGGGCTCAAAAGTATTACAAATTCGTTCTGTTGAATTCGCTGGAAAATACAATGTACCGTTACGTGTTTTGTCCTCTTTTACTGAAGGACGGGGCACTCTTATTTCCCTGGAGGATGAGGATCCTATGGAACAGCCAGTCATATCTGGAATAGCTTTTAATCGTGATGAAGCAAAAATCACTGTATTGGGGGTTCCCGATATACCGGGTGTAGCCTCCAGAATTCTGGGACCGGTCAGTGCGGCGAACATTGAAGTCGATATGATCGTTCAGAACATTGCATCGGATAAAACGACCGACTTCACTTTTACTGTGCATCGTAATGACTACGATAAGGTATTGAAGGTGGTTGAGCAGGTTGCCGAAGATCTGGGCGCTCGTGAGGTCAAGGGTGACAATACCATTTGTAAGGTCTCGATTGTCGGTGTGGGGATGCGTTCCCACGCAGGTGTGGCAAGTAAAATGTTTGACACATTGGCAGCAGAGTCGATCAATATTCAAATGATATCGACTTCTGAAATTAAAGTAGCAGTTGTAATTGCTGAGAAATATCTTGAATTGGCGGTGCGCTCTCTGCATTCGGCATTTGGTCTGGACTCAGAACCAACTGAAGAATAGAGTATGCCCTGCGAAAGCAATTTTGAGTCATTAGTATAATTAACAATCTGGCTGGTATTTGTTAGGGAGTTATTTTATAGCTCCGTAACTAAGGCATATTGCAATAGTGATGAATGGAGGCGGTCGTGATTTATTGGCCGATTTCATGGAGCAGTATCGCATTGAGCTGCTGGATGACAGGACCTGTCCAGAAATAGGAGAAAAATAATGCTGATTCTTACCCGTCGTGTGGGCGAGACATTAATGATAGGTGACGAAGTCACCGTTACTGTATTGGGTGTTAAAGGTAATCAGGTGCGCATAGGTGTGAATGCACCTAAAGATGTTGCAGTGCATCGTGAAGAGATTTATCAACGCATCCAAAAAGAAATGGAATCTGACGACAATGGCGGTAACGCCTAGAGTTGTTGGTATGAATCATGGCGCGCCGGATTCAAATTAAGCTAATGCATTAATTTTATTGATGTTTTTTCTTTTAATTTGGATTTTTCATGGTATTATGCGCGCCGTGTTGGAGAGATGGCCGAGTGGCTGAAGGCGCGCCCCTGCTAAGGGCGTATGGGAGAAATCTCATCGAGGGTTCGAATCCCTCTCTCTCCGCCAAACCTTCCTTGAATAAAGGTTGGTTTCGCGCCCGTAGCTCAGCTGGATAGAGTACCTGGCTACGAACCAGGCGGTCGCACGTTCGAATCGTGCCGGGCGCGCCATTTCAATTATTGTACAGTTAATGTTTTTTATGCGCCCGTAGCTCAGCTGGATAGAGTACCTGGCTACGAACCAGGCGGTCGCACGTTCGAATCGTGCCGGGCGCGCCACATTTCTAGTGTGGTCATCTCATATAACCTTCTATACTTAGTGCCTTCCTTTCAAAATATTAGTTAACGAGATTTTCCTGAAGAATTTTTCTTACTTGAGAAACATCATTAACTGGTCTCAGTGTTTCAAATAACTTGTTGGCCTGTTCGTGCCGTGTCGCCAAAAACTTAAGCCATTGTTTTAATCTTCCGCAGATATAACGGTCAGGTACATTGCCCTGCATAGATGAAAAGAAAGTATGAATTTGGTTGGCTAGTTGTTGCCACTCTAGATGAGGTTTGCTTCGATCCTTGATAAGCATTGCCAGATCGGGTTGGTATACGAGTCCTCGGCCGATCATGATATCCTGACACCCGCTGATTTGTATGCATTCGTCGTAATCTGAGACGGAAAAAATATCCCCATTCGCAATGATATTTACTTGCGTGGCTTCATTGATTCTGGCAATCCAATCCCAGTGTGCCGGTGGTTGATAACCTTCAACTTTAGTGCGGGCATGCACAGTAATTTCTTCCGCTCCTCCAGCTTCCATAGCCAGTGCATTTTCAATAGCCTGAGAGGTGTCATCATAGCCGAGCCGCATTTTTGCCGATAGGCAGATGCCCTGAGGTAGTGCTGTTTTTACGGTATTTATGATCCGATATATTTTTTCAGGTTCCTTCAATAAAACCGCACCCCCGTTATGATTATTGACCGTTTTAGAGGGACAACCAAAGTTAAGATCAATACCGCTTGAGCCAAGCGACAGAGCTCTTAGTGCGTTGTCCGCCAGCGCATTTGGGTCTGAGCCTAACAGCTGAACTCTAACGGGAGGCGATGCTGGTAACGAGGAGGTTGTGGTTAGTTCAGGAACAGTTTTGAGAAATACGGATTCAGGCAATAGTGCGTCTACCACTCTGACAAACTCGCTGATGATGAGATCGCAACCACCAAAATGTTTGATGACTGTTCTCAGGTAGTAATCCATTAGACCTTCCATGGGGGCGAGGATAATTCTCATGTATGCCGGCCTGTTAGCAAAAAACGGGCATAATACCAAAGTTTAATTAGGCCCATATACTGATCTGGCGCTATTGCAGCGTTTTTGGCTTTTAGGTTACAGTCACAACCGTTTTCTGGGGCAGTTAAGTGCAAATAAAAAACACGATATCAGCAAATAACAGCAGTTGTCCCATATTTGGCAATAAACACTAAAACCAAATCTTACGGTAAGGACATAACTCAATGTCAGATAATATGGTTGATGGCCTGTATCTCATGTTATTGGGTATGGGCACTGTTTTTGTGTTCCTCGGAATTCTCGTAGTGGGGACTACGATCATGTCCCGACTGGTTAAGTCCATGTCTCTACCAGAAGAAATGAAGCCTGTTGCAAGAGCCCAGCCCGCTTCTTCACAGACTGAAATTGCAATGGTCGCTGCCGCGGCTCGTGCGTATCACGACTCTCAATGAGTTGACGAGTTCTATTCCCATCTTTGATCGACTGAAGGCGAAACACCATGTCAACTGCTAAGAATCCCGTCAAAATCACTGATGTTGTCCTCCGGGATGCCCATCAGTCCTTGTTTGCAACCCGGATGCGTATTGATGATATGTTGCCAATTGGAGAGCAGCTTGATGCTATTGGTTACTGGTCATTAGAAACCTGGGGGGGCGCAACATTCGACAGCTGTATCCGTTATCTGGGAGAAGATCCCTGGGAACGCTTACGGGAACTTAAAAAGGTAATGCCAAAAACCAAGCATCAGATGTTGTTGCGTGGGCAAAATCTGCTGGGATATCGTCATTACGCTGATGATGTGGTAGACAAGTTCGTTGAACGCGCTGTTGCTAATGGTATGGATGTGTTTCGTGTGTTCGATGCCATGAATGATCCCCGCAATATGCAACAGGCGTTAGCGGCAGTTAAGAAGCAGGGGGCTCATGCCCAGGCGACCATTTCCTATACAACCAGCCCAGTACACACCGTTGAGTTATGGTTGAAACTAGCGGCTGAACTCGAATCCATGGGAGCCGATTCCCTCTGTATCAAAGACATGTCCGGGATTATGAATCCGTACGAGGCTTATGATCTGGTTAAGTCCATTAAAAAAACGGTTCAGATTCCGATTGCTCTGCATTGTCACGCGACTGCCGGGTTGTCTTCCATGACTATCCTGAAGGCCATAGATGCGGGCATAGATCATGTTGATACTGCCATTTCCTCTATGTCCATGACATATGGGCATTCACCGACTGAATCCATTGTTGCAGCATTGCAGGGAACTGATCGTGATCCGGGGCTGGACATTCATAAGCTCGAAGAAATAGCCGCTTATTTTCGTGAAGTCCGGAAGAAATATAACAAGTTTGAAGGGGCGCTACGTGGCGTCGACTCGCGTATTCTGGTAGCTCAGGTACCCGGAGGCATGCTGACCAACATGGAAAGCCAGCTTAAGGACCAAGGAGCAGCAGATAAGTTTGATCAGGTACTGGAAGAGATTCCCAGAGTTCGCGAGGATCTCGGCTTTATTCCTCTGGTAACGCCCACGTCTCAAATTGTAGGAACTCAGGCGGTGCTGAACGTGCTGACAGGTGAGCGATACAAGTCAATTTCGAAAGAAACTCAGGGTATTTTAAAAGGTGAATACGGTGCTGCTCCTGCACCGTTTAATAAAGCACTGCAGGAAAAAGTATTGAATGGGGCCGAAGCTATTACCTGTCGTCCGGCTGATTTGCTGGCATCAGAAGTGGATACCCTGACCAGAGAACTTGAGGCGCTCGCGAAAGAGAAAAATTTCAAACTTGCTGATGCTGTGGTCGATGATGTGTTGACGTATGCATTGTTCCCTCAGATTGGTTTGAAGTTCCTGCAAAACAGAGGCAATCCAGAGGCTTTTGAACCTGCGCCCAAAGTAGTAACCGAATCGAAAGCGCCAGCCAAGTCGTCTGCTAATACCTATACAGTGACTCTTAATGGTCGATCATATGTTGCAGAAGTGGCTGTTGATGGTGGTGTTACGGTTTCATTGAATGGTCAGAAATATCAATTGGGTGTGAGCGAAGGTGGAGATGTTTCCGCAGCAGCTCCCGTCAGTGCTGGTGCTGCGGGCGGAGAACCGGTCCTGGCACCACTGGCTGGGAATATTTTCAAGATTCTGGTACAGCCCGGTGACGTTGTTGAAGAAGGTCAGGTGCTGTTGATTCTGGAAGCAATGAAAATGGAAACAGAGGTCAGTGCTTCTAAAGCAGGTACTGTCGGGAGCATTGCTATTAAAGAGGGTGATGCGGTCTCTGTCGGTGATACTTTGTTAACAATATAAGGATTACTGACATGGAAAAACTGATGCTGTTGTTAAGTGACTCCGGTCTGGCCAATCTGTCCTGGGGTCAGGGCATGATGATACTGATTGGTGTTCTACTGATCTATCTGGCTATTAAGAAAGGGTTTGAGCCACTGCTGTTGCTGCCGATTGGCATGGGGGCAATTCTGGTTAATATTCCAGAAGCAGGTTTCTACAGCGCTCCGGTATACGATGCTGCCGGTCACCTTCAGTCGGCCGGTGGGTTACAGTACTACATATTTCATGCCGGTATCGAAACAGGGGTGTTTCCTTTACTGATTTTCATGGGTGTTGGTGCGATGACGGACTTTGGTCCAATGCTGGCGAACCCGAAAACGCTCTTTTTGGGGGCTGCTGCACAGTTCGGTATCTTTGCAACTGTTTTCGGTGCCTTGCTCATGAGCGATCTGGACATCGTGCACTACACTTTTGCGCAGGCGGCAGCCATTGGGATTATTGGGGGGGCAGATGGACCCACTTCGATTTATGTGGCCAGCCAGGTTGCACCTGAGTTGCTTGGTGCGATTGCCGTTGCAGCTTATTCGTATATGGCTCTGGTGCCCTTGATTCAGCCACCCATAATGAGGTTGCTGACAACCGAGAGCGAACGCAAAATTGTAATGACACAGCTGCGCCCGGTTTCAAAACGGGAAAAAATCATTTTTCCACTATTGTTGCTGGTTCTGGTGGCGCTATTTTTGCCAGATGCGGCTCCTTTGTTGGGAATGTTCTGTTTTGGCAATCTTATGCGGGAATCCGGTGTAGTTGATCGTCTGAGTGATACCGCGCAAAACTCACTGATAAATATCGTGACTATTTTCCTGGGGTTGGGCGTAGGTTCCAAGCTTAGTGCGGAGGCTTTTTTGAATGCCAAAACACTGGGGATATTGTTGCTAGGCCTTATCGCGTTTTGTATTGGTACGGCGGCGGGCGTGCTGATGGCGAAACTCATGAACAAAGTCAGTAAGACACCAGTCAATCCTCTGATTGGTTCTGCGGGGGTGTCAGCGGTTCCAATGGCTGCAAGGGTGAGTAATAAAGTCGGGCTGGAAGCCAATAATCAGAACTTCCTGTTAATGCATGCAATGGGTCCTAACGTTGCTGGCGTTATTGGGTCTGCTGTTGCAGCAGGTGTCATGCTCAGCTATTTGGGCGGATAATCTTTTCATCCCGATTCACATTTGTTGTGAATCTGTTAACCTCCCTAATGCGACAAAAGAGAGACTAATGTTCTCTCTTTTGTTTCAGAACGTAAAAATCCGTCTAAACTAAAGGCTAATTTCTTCTTCAATTACGGCGGAGCTTTTCTTTGAACGTGCAGGCCCTCTTCGAACAGTTACCTAATCTCAGTCTGGTTTTGCTGGGGTTGATTACCCTTCTGACCGTTTATTTTCATGGCCCGGTATTCTCCATCCATACCGCTCATAATGCACCTTCTATTCTCACCAGTTTGGGGATTTTCGGTACGTTTGTAGGGGTCGCTATCGGTCTGATGGATTTTAATACCGATAACATCCAGGCCTCTGTACCTGCGTTGATCGATGGCCTTAAGACTGCTTTCTGGACCTCTATTGCCGGGATATTCGGTGCATTAACGATTAAATTCCGGTTTGCACTGCACATGATACGTAAAGGAAACCAAGTCAGTCGGAGTGGTGCGACACTGGAAGACGTGGTCAATGAGGTCAGAAATCTAGGGCAAAGTATCAGTGGTGAGGCAGAAGGGTCTCTCGTGTCCATGTGGCGGGTCCAAACGGAGGTTGTTAACGGGCACCTGGAAGCGTTGCAGTCCACGTTGGAAGATTTTGAAGTTCGAATGACCGAGGCGAATACCAAGGCATTGATCAAAGCAATTGATCACGTCATGACCGACTTTAATGCTCAGATCGATCAGCAATATGGTGAGAATTTCCGTCAGCTGAATGAATCTGTTGGCAAGATGCAGGTGTGGCAGGAGCAGAACATGTCAAACCTGCATGAAATTATTGATCGACAGAAAGAAAGTGCCATGTCGATGGTGGATGCCACTCAAGCATTTTCGCAGCTGGTTAATCACAGCCATGTGTTTACTCAGGTCGCCAGGGACATGGAGAGCATGCTGACAGGACTGCACTCCCAAAGCAGTGCTTTGGCAGAGTTCGCCGAACGGCTGTCCGGTGTTATTAATAATGCTCAACAAGGGTTGCCTGATCTGGAAAAACGTATTCTTTCCGTGACTGAGCATCTGCAGGAGTCGATGATGAGTCAGCAGCGGGTGATCAGTGATACCTTGCTTGAGACCAGTCAGCAGATTCGTTCCACGGTTAATCAGGCCAGCCAGGTTCTCAACGATGCTTATTTGCAGTCGCAAAATTCTGTCAATGAAGAACTCAAGGAACTGATTGCGCTGAATCAGCGACAACTTAAAGACCTTGATGCCGCCATGGAGCAGGAGTTAACCAAGGCCCTAAAAACATTCGGCTATCAAATGACCGCATTGAGTGAAAAGTTTGTGAACGACTATACGCCCCTGACTGATCGTCTGAAAGAACTCGTCAGTATGGCTGAGGAGCAGTCATGATCGCGGACGACAATCTGGTAGTAGAGCAAGAGGAGCACTGGGTTTCAGTCAGCGACCTGATGGCGGGCCTTATGATGGTGTTCATGTTGATCGCTGTTGTGTTCATGGTGGAAGTTGAGTTGGAGCGCAAGCGTATCGAAAACGTAGTGGTGCTCTATGATCGTCTTCGAACGCAACTGTATCATGACCTGGTTACCGAGTTTAAAGATGACCTGGATCGGTGGGGAGCGGAGATAGACCCTGACTTGAGTTTTCGTTTTTATAAAGCTGAGCTGCTGTTTGACCGTGGCGAGACAGATTTGAAGCCAGAGTTTTCCGAAATCCTGGCGGACTTTTTCCCTCGCTATATGCGGATCATCATGTCTGACAAATATCGCAATGACATTTCTGAAGTACGTATAGAGGGACATACTTCCAGTATGTGGGCGGGTCGCAGTGCCGATGAGGCGTATATCCTGAATATGGAATTGTCTCAATCGCGTACCCGTTCGACGCTTGCTTACCTGTTGGCACTGGACTCTGTGAAAGATCAGGCGAACTGGTTAAAGGCCCATTTGACTGCCAACGGTCTGTCGTCCTCCAAGCCTGTACTGAGTGCTGATGGTGAAGAAAATGAGGCATTGTCCCGGCGGGTTGAATTCCGTGTCAGAACTGATGCTGATTCAAAAATTGCCGAAATTCTGGATGAGGTTGGCAGTGAAGCTCCCTGATTTTTTGCAGTATGAGCCATTCA